>JBBRPQ010000079.1:0-1526 GCA_038227825.1 Chthoniobacterales bacterium | reverse complement strand
CCGCCTTCGAGCAGCATGTTGTGATGCGTGGCCGTCGCCCAAGGCTGCTCGATCACGTAACCCGCCTTGTTGAACTCCGGGATGATCGGCACGTCCTCGACCATCATGTCGCTCATCTGTTTGCTGATCGCGAGGCGCTCGGGCGTGTTTTCCATCGTCGCCATTTTCTCGAAGAGCGCGTCGAACTCCGCATTTTTGTAACGGCTGATGTTCTTGCCCTCGGGTGGAAAATTTTTGCTATAAAACATGAAGAAATAATTCTCCGGGTCCGGGTAGTCCGCCATCCAGCCGGTGCCGCTGCAGATTTGGAAATTGCCCTGGTCTTCCTTTTCGAGCATGCGCGCGAAGGTGTTCTCGATCACCTTCACGCGCACGCCGCATTGTTCGAGCTGCCGCTGCGTGTATTCGAGGAGCTGCCGTTCTTCCGACCCGCCGGCCACGCCGTCGAGCGTCACCTCCAGCGGCTGTCCCGTCTTCGGGTCGCGCCCGCCGGGGTAGCCGGCCTCGGCGATCAACCGTTGGGCTTTCTCCACATTGAATCGGTACGGATTGAGAAACTGCGGATCGAAGCCCGGAATGCCCGGCGAAAGAAGCTGGTGCGCGATCGGGGCGACGCCGCCGTAGAGCAGATCGACGAAGCCCTGCGGATCGTAAGCGCACGAGAGCGCTTGGCGCAGCTTGCGGTTCCCGCCGAGCAGCGGATCCTGCATGTTCACGCTCAGGTAGAAGGTGGAAACTTCCATGGCCACACGGAGCTTCATCCCGCGCGCGATCCATTTTGGCGACAGCTCGCGGGAGGAGGTGACGAGCGAATTGACCGCATCCTTTTGCGCCGAGAAGCGATCGAGGTAGCCCTGCCGCGCGAGCAGGAACTGCGGCAGGATTTCGCGGAAGACGGTGAGCTGCAATTCATCGACCAGCGGCAGCGCGTGTCCCACCAGGGGGCGGCACACGGCTTCGAGTTCCGACGGCCAGCCTTCGCTCGGAAAGACCGCTGTCTTGTAGTGCTCATTGCGGATCATGCGGAAGCGCTGGCCACGCACCCAATCCTTGAGGATGAAGGCGCCGTTGCCCACCGGATGAAAGGCGAAGCGAGGGCGCGCGTGCAGCTCGCCGTGCGGACCGTCCGGGTGCGCCAGGCCGTCGTAATATTCCACCCCTTCGCGTGCGACCGGCGCGGTGGCGTGCAGCGCCAGCCAGAAGATGATTTGCGGATAGGGCTTGAGCAGATGGAGGTCGAAGCGATGCGCGTCGAGCACCTCGATACCGCTCACCTTGGTTTGGTCGAAGTCGAGCTTGCCGCCCGCTTTTTTCGCCGCATCGAAAGCCTCCTGCATCCCGGCCACGTAGTCCGCGAGGTTGGAAAAAAACGGGCTTTGCAGCGCCGGATCGCAGAGGCGTTGAAACGCAAACTGGACGTCACCCGCGACGACCTCGCGGCCTTTGCCACCGTGTTAGCACGGGTCGTCGTGAAACAGAATTCCCGGCTTCAACCGGCAGTGATAAGTGACCGTGCCGTCGGCGTT
>JBBRPQ010000078.1:0-2441 GCA_038227825.1 Chthoniobacterales bacterium | reverse complement strand
CGACGCCACGAACAACACGCCGCTCTGCAATCTCTACCTCAGCCTGCTCCAGCGCCTCGGCGTAGATAGCGATAAATTCGCCACCAGCAGCGGCCCGCTGCGCGGACTGGAAGCCAGGGCGTGATAAGTTCTGCGGCGCTGCTCGCTGACTGGAAGCGGTGCCGGTCACGCCTGCCTCTCGGCATCGGCGAGCAAGACCGCAGCGGCTCATGACGCACCATCTTTGGGCGAACTCACCCGCCGAGTCCCGGCACCCCGGCGGCTGGTCAACGCCGACCCGCGCCGAGATCTATTTCTTAGGGAACCGCTGATTAAAGGCTCCGATGCACAGGAGTTTCTTGTGCAGATGGTTTGAGCATAAATTTCCCAATGCGCGCTGGAAGAGTAGGAGCGCAGAGGTGATCTGCCGGTGTGGAAAAGCGACTAATCTGAAGGAATAGAGCAGGCATTCGGCGCATTCTCCTGCATTCAGGCACGCGCGGCGCTCAGCAGTGAGCCTCGGACGATGAAGAGGTTAGCTAGCGCGAATAGACTCATCAGGTGGGCGGTATTCTTCGCGAGTCCGCGGTAGCGCGTCTTGCGGTGTTTGAAGAGGTTCTTAATGATATGGAAAGGATGCTCGACCCGTGCGCGCACCTGCGCCTTTGCCCTTTCGTAGGCTTGGGTAAGTTCTTTAAGTCTTCCTTCCGCCATGGCTTTTATCTTGCCGCGCTTGGCGGCCACATACCATTGCACGTCCTTGGCCTTGGCGATGACTTCCTCGCGCTTCTCTACTCCGAGGTAACCAGCATCTGCATAGACATGTTTTTCCTTTCCATGCAGTAACTCATGGGTCTGTGCGATGTCGGCCACATTCGCAGCCGTGCCAGTCACGCTATGCACCAGCCCGGACTGCGCGTCAGCACCGATGTGCGCCTTCATCCCAAAATGCCACTGGTTGCCCTTCTTGGTCTGGTGCATCTCCGGGTCGCGCGCCTTGCTCGCATTCTTGGTCGAGGAGGGTGCCGCGATGATCGTGGCATCAACCATCGTGCCTTCCTTCATCAGCAACTTGCGCTCGCTGAGCATGGCATTGACTTCCGAGAAGATTGCCCGAGTTAGATCGTGCGCTTCCAGCAAGTGCCGGAACTTCAGCAGGGTCGTGGCATCGGGCACCGCCTCCACGCTTAGATCGATGCCTGCAAAAGTCCGCATCGCCTGACTGTCGTAGAGCGCATCTTCGAGCGCCTCATCGGCCAGCGCATACCATTGCTGGAGAAAATAGATGCGTAGCATCCGCTCGATGCCGATCGGCGGACGTCCGCGCCTGCCCTGCGGATAATGCGGCTTGATGGCCCCGCAAATCCGCTCCCACGGAACCACTTTTTCCATCTCTCCAAGGAAGCGTTCCCGCCGGGTCACCTTTTTCTTCCCGGCATATTCGGATTGCGCGAAACTCATCTGATTTTTCATGCTCTGCATGCTAACAAAGTCCTCGCTCGCCTAAAATCTCTATCTAGGCCGGGACGCGATTAAATCAGCGTTTCCCTAGGACACCGTGCCGCATTTTTTTCAAGCAAATCCACGACTGGGATTAAACGCATGCTTTTGCGGGATGCCGCTCGACGGGTTCGAAGCGCTGAAAACGCTGGTCCGCGCGAAATGGGAACGAGCCTGCACCTCTGCGAAGGCCCGGTGTGACTCGGGCGGCATTTCTAACGTGATCCGCCGCCGCGGCTTGTTGCTCTATGCCTTGGATCCGGCGACCAGGAGCTTTCGGAACACCTCGGCAGCAGGGGAGGGCGCGTGGCCGGCGCGACTGATCATGGCCACCTGGCGTTGGATGGTGTCGCCGCGCAGGCCGATCGCGATGCAGTTGGTCGTCCGGTGGCGGGTGGCGAGTTGCGGGAGGATGGCGATGCCGAGGCCCGCCGCGACGAGGGAGCGGATCGTTTCGAGTTCGCTGCTCTCGCACGCGATGCGCGGCTCGAAGCCGGCCGCGCGGCAGGCGGCGAGAGCCGTGTCGCGGGCGCGACCTTTGTAGAAAACGAACGGGTCGTGCGCGAGCTTCGCGAGGCTGATGCGACGTTGTTTCGCGGCAGGATGTTTCCTGGCGAGGAGAATGACGAAGGGCTCGGTGAAGAGGAGGTGTTCGTCGAAATGGCCGCCGGAAGTCGGGAGTTGGACGATGCCGAACTCGACGCGTCCGCTCTCGACCCACTGCGCGACGGCTTCAGAGGTGCCCTCAAACAAAGCGAGTTCGACGAGCGGATGCTGCTTGCGAAATGCGGCGATGGCCACGGGCAGCACGCAGGCGCTGACGGATGGGATGGCTCCGATGCTGAGCCGTCCGCCGCGCAGACCCACGAGGTCTTGCACGGCCTGGCGCGCGGCGGTGGCTCGCTCAACGAGAGCTTCGGCGTGCTGGCGCAGCGTCTCACCGGCGGCGGTGAGCACGGTCT
>JBBRPQ010000077.1:0-2826 GCA_038227825.1 Chthoniobacterales bacterium | reverse complement strand
CCGCACCGCGCCTTTCTGCACCGCCAGCGCCGCATGGCCCGCCTCGGCATTCAGCGAAAAGCGCGTGCCCAGCACCACCGCCTCCGCATCACTGGTGAACAGCCGCATCGGCCGCGCCTCCGGCTGCGGCGCCACCTCCGCCGTGAGCGAACCCGCGAGCAAACGCAGCCGCTTCCCCTCGCGATGCGACATCACCTCCAGCCGTGTCGCTGGCGAAAGCTCCAGCCGCGTTTCCTCAGCAGGATACGAAATCACCACACTCTCCGATCCCGTCACGATCACATCCCCACGCCGCAGTGCCGCGCCTAAGTCCAACATCACCATCGCGCCATCGCGCTCCACCTTCACGCCCGCATCCGCCGATGCCACGATGAGCCGCGTCTCAACATCGCTTTTCAAAAAGTGCCAGCTAAGCACCCCAATCAAAACCACCGCCGCAGCCGCAAGCGGACGCCATTGGAGCCAAGGAAATCCTCTGCGAGCGACTGAGCCCGACACGAGAACAGGGACGGCCTGGGCAAACTCGCGGATGGCACCGCTCTGCAAGAGGATCTCTGCGAGCGCATCGCAGGCGGCGGGGTCGCGCTCCAGCCGAGCGGAGAGATCGCGGATTTCTTCGGCGCTGCTGTCTCCGCCCGCGTAGCGGACGAGTTGTTCGTGGAGTTGGGATTCGTCGTTCATGGTCAGTCTCCCTCTGGCAGGGCGAGTTGTTTGTTGATGCAATCTCGTAGCGCCTGATGCAGCCGCGAGAGCGCCTTGTAGATTGCGACTTCGCTGCGGTTCAGCAGCCGCGCCAGCTCCCCGCCTTTGCGCCCTTCGTCATAGCGCAGGCGCAGCAGCGTCCTCGATTCCTCGGGGACCTTTTCCAGGCAGACGCGCATCGCCTCCGCGCGCTGGCGATGCGAATCCGCCCCAGCGTCCAGTCGTGCGTCGAGGGCATCGAGCGCCAACTCGCTCAATATCTGGCCGAGCCGACCCGCACGCCGCACCTGGTCGATCCCGAGATTCCGCGCCGTCACCCGCGCCCAAGCCAGCAAACCGCCCTCATCCGAAAAGCTCTCACGCAGCCGCAAAGCCCGCAGCAAGACCTCCTGAAACACATCCTCCGCCAAATGTGCATCCCGCAGCACGGCCATGCTCCCCGCGATCAATCGCGGTCGCGCATCCAGCAGGGTTTTGACAAGGAGTTCTTCGGTCATCATTGAAAGACGAACAGCCCGCAGAAACCTGACCAACAAAATTTTTGCGCTTCACCCCTCGCCGCCTGAGCAGCACGTCAAATACGCGCCATCAGGACAGTGCTCTTGAGGATAGCCTGCATGACAGAGATTCCTTGTTCGTGTGGTCTCATTTCGCGCTGAGAGCGGATGCCAGCAGCGGTTTCAAGCGCACCGCATACACGGCGTAACCGGCGGGTGAGAGATGGATGTCGTCCGGCGTGAAGAGGTCTTTCTTCTGCGTGCCGTCGGCGTTCGTGAAGTCGGCGGTGAGGTCGAGCACGCGCACTTTCGCGTCGCCGTAGAGCTGTAGCGGGTCGAGGGCGGCGTTGGTCTTCTGGATGTCCTCGTAGAAGCGATGGCCGGGGGTGTGCGCGGGCAGGATTTTGGCGACGACGAGGGCCGCGTCGGGGAACTTCTCGCGCAGGTTTTTCACGCACATCTCGATGCCCTTGGCGGCGGCTTCGATGCCGGTCTCGGGGGTGAAGAACAGGTTGTTGTTGCCGATCATGAGCACGATGACCCGGGGCTGGAGGCCCGCGACGCCGCCGTGGTCGAGCCGCCAGAGCACGTTCTGCGTCTTGTCGCCGCCGATGCCGATGTTCACGGCTTTGAGACCGGGGAAATGTTTCCCAAACTCCGCGCCCCATTGGATGGTGATGCTGTCGCCGACGAGCAGGACATCGAGCGGGCCTTGATGGGCCTGCACCGTCTTCACATGCGCCTCGTGGAGTTTCAGCCAAGCATCGCCGCCGAAGTGCCCCGCGCTCGGCACCTGCGGCCAGAGCTGCGGCAGATGCTTGTTCGATTCGCGACCGGGACGGCGGTCATGCTCCGGCTTGTCCACCACATAAGCCCGCTCCTCCGCCGTGAGCGGCCAGCCAGTCTTCTGCGGGTCGGCAGTGACGTGCGGGTAGTCGAGAGCGTGCAGCGCGGCCAGCGGTGTTAGCAGCAAGGCGGTAAGGAGGGTTAGGGTGTGTTTCATTGTGGCTCGGAGTTGTCTAAAAGGAATTACTTCACCAGTTCCACATCCACATACAGCGCCCGCAGGTTCGGCGCCTTTTGGATGCAGACGATGTGACTTGGGCTTGATCTCCCGGATGGCAGCTTCATTGAAGTTCACTCGGTCAGAGATGACGCGATGCCGTTGTTTCCAGCGCCCTCCCAAGCCTGCCATCACTTCCCTTTCCCCCACAGCTTCGCGAACTTCTCCGGCACGTAGAAATCGTCCTTGCCGGTGGCGGAATAGGCGGTGCGCTCGATGGTGGTTCCGCGGATGCGTTGGCGGCAGAGGTTGAAGTGCCAGGGGAACAAATCCTTCGGCATGGCTCCGTCGATGCCTTTGAGCGGGTCGATCATGCGGGAGCCTTCGCCAGTGATGGGAAGGCGCATTTCGATGCTCCATTCCCGGTCGCCGCGATGCACGGCGATCTGCGCGCCAGAGGTCCATGGCACGCCTTTGCCGTCCTTGCCGTGGTCGATCTCCAGCACGGTGCCGCCGGGATTGATGGCGATCTCGTAGTAACTATTGGAGGCCGTCTCGATGAGCAAGGTGATGTGGTCGCCTTTGAGGATTTTCGGATCGTCGGGAGTGGTGCTGGCGATGTTG
>JBBRPQ010000076.1:0-3005 GCA_038227825.1 Chthoniobacterales bacterium | reverse complement strand
TATTCCCCTCTTGCCTCTTGCCACATCCCTCACTGCTATCCGCTGTGCGTTTACCGGTGTCTGATTCTTGACATTGCTCGTTTTGTGGCGTAAAATCTTTTTACCGCTTTTTGCCGAGGTGGTGAAATTGGCAGACACGCATGCTTCAGGAGCATGTGCCGCAAGGTGTAGGGGTTCAAGTCCCCTCCTCGGCACTCACTCCATTGTGTAACGACCGGTGCAATCGACCCGGAGCAATCGATCAATCCATCACTGCTGCGTCCGCGGGCACGACCGTCGACCCAGGGTCAAGCAACTGATCTATCTTGAGACCGAGGCGAGCGGCATCGTCGAGACGATCAACAAATCTCGCAGGAATTCGAGCGAGCCCAGCCGCTGCGCCGAGCAGCGCGCCGACGACTGCGCCGCGATGGCAGTTGTCCCCGCCGACGTTCGTGTTCGCGATCACGCCGGCTTCGAAATCGTCGGCGTATTTCCAAGCGAGATAAAGGGAGGCGGGAAAGGCATCCGCGATGTAGCAGGCCGGGCTGACTCGACGTCCGATCACCACTTCGTCCGGCTCGCGCGACCACTGCTCAGCCTTGCGTTTCGAGAACCAATCCGTGCTGTGCTCGAAAATGCTTTCGCGGAGATCGGCACCCGCAGCCACGTTGCAAAGGATGCGGGTGAGGGCGTCCCCGGCGGCGCTCACTTCCTCGCTCCGATGGGTCAGGTTGATATGTTCGCGGACCGCCTCACGAGCCGCTTTCACATCCGAGGCGAAGAACGCCGCCAGCACGCCCACGTGGGCGAGCCCGCCGATGTGGATGTCGCTGCCGGCACACTTTCGCGGAGCTGCGCCGCGGGCGTAGTTGGTGAAGAACTTCCGGTGATACTCCTCGACATAGGTATCGCGGTGGTGCCCCGGCGTGAGCATAAACTGGATGTAACGCTGGAGGTAATCATCCGCGTCGTAGCCACCTCGCGTGACTAGCGCCTCGACGAGCACTTTCGCGAGTTGGAGGTTGAGCGTGTTTTCTCCAGCGCGGAGGAACTGGTGATAGTGGATGCCGCGCTGTCCCCAGTATTGAGCCTGATCGTGCAGGATGTCGCCGCGCTCGTTCAGCGGAGTGTATTCCGACCGCCAAAGAATGCTGTCGGCGTGCGGGCTTTTCGCGGCAACGTAATCGCGGATGACGCCATAGTCGCGATGCAGCGCGGCGCGGTCGTAATACCAATGCGCGGGCATGGCGAGGGCGTCGCCGATGAACGAACCCCAAGCGAGCCCGCCGCGTTTGTCGCCTGAAGAATTGGTTGGGATACGCTCGGTGCGCATTTTCATTATTACTCGGCGGCGGTCAGCGTCCGCAGGAAAGCCGCAAACGCGAAGAAGGTCGGCGCCCAAAGTCCAACAAAGATGCCGAAGCGTTCCGCGTGAGCCAGGGCGGCTTCATCGACGCCCTTTTTCAAATACCAAATGGCGATGGAACCGATGATGGAAACAAAACCAAGCACAGCGCAGGAGTTGCTCAAAAGGATAAAGGTGTCTTTGCTCATGGGAGGTGGGGTGGTTGAAGATTCTATCCGGAGACAAGGGAAGAACGCATCCAGTGTGGGTTGCGGACGCAACGCCCGTGGGCGCGGGTTCATCAACCAACAAAGCCCGGGGCGCCGCCCCGGGCTTGCTCTTTAGCCAAACTTTCCGGAAGAGCGGGATTATTTCGGGGGCAAGACGCCATCGACCACGGGGATGACGGCATTCGTTCCGACGTGCGCCTCGGAGGGAGACCGGCAGTTGTTAAGCAACTTCCGGCCTGATCGCGCCAAGGCTCACGGCTTCAAGCTGCCACGTTCCCCGATCGTCGCGCCAGCGAGCCACGCGTCCTCGATCCGGGAGGACGTGAGAGCATCGCCGGTGAAATGCAATCGCGGCGGCATCTCGATGCGCTGCATCGCGTCCGTCACCCGGGCGTAGCGCCAGCGATGTCCCACCGCAGCGGCGAAACTTCCGGCAGGCAATCCCCAGCGCTCCTCGACGAGCGGGCGCGTCATGGCCGCAAACTTATCCGGCGGGCGTTCCAGATGCTCACGGCTAAAGGCTTCGGACATCTGCGCCACCATCACGGTGTGTCCCGCGGCGATGCGGCCCGGCTTGTGATTCTCGCACGCGCTCCAGGCCAGCGGTCCGCGATGATCGCTGATTGCATAGCATTCCCGCGTTCGTCCCAGCCACTCGCCACGATAGGCGAGCAGCACGGTGAGGCACGGCACGTAGTCAAAACCGGCGTCCATTTCAAACAGCCGCGCGGTCTGCGGAAATGGAGCGGTGCTGACCACATGATCGAATTCGCCACCGGCACGGCGCAGCAGATTCTCCGCGCGTTCGATGGTCGTCTCCGTCTTCACGTCGAGGCCGCGCGCGAGATCGCGGACCAGTCGGCTGTTTCCTTCGCGATGGAACCAACGGCCGGAGTCCGGTAATTCGCCTCCCGCTTCGTCCAGCACGGGAGCTTGCAGCTTCATCAACGCATCGCCGGAAGCCGCCTGCACCGCGGCGTGGAAGCGCTCGTCGCGGATGGTGAAATACTGCGCGCCGTGATCGACCGTGTGGCCTTCCCATCGCTTGGTGGCGCAGCGGCCACCGTATCCGCGGGATTTTTCAAAGAGGGTCACGCTGCAGCCGCGAGCCTTCAGTGCATTGGCTGCGGAGACGCCCGCCACGCCGGCTCCGATGATTGCGATGTTCAAATTCATGTTTCGCCCGCGCTCGCAGTTCGAATCTTCGCCGCCTGTTTTTGAATGGCGTCGCGCCGCGCTTCGTCCAGCCGTGCGAGGTTGCGCACCTGCATCGTCATGCGCTGATTTTTCCGCAGCATCGGCTCGTGCTGGAGCAGGAAATCCCAATAGAGCGTGGTGAAGGGGCACGCCTTCGGGCCGGTCGCTTCGGCGGGATCGAAGCGGCAGCCGGCGCAGTAGTTCGACATGCGTTGGATGTATTTGCCCGTCGCCACGTAGGGCTTGCTGGC
>JBBRPQ010000075.1:0-3037 GCA_038227825.1 Chthoniobacterales bacterium | reverse complement strand
TTCCATGAAAGCGTAAAGCTCCAGCGTTTCCTCCGGGCTCACCGGCACCTTGCCGGTGCGGAACATCTTCACGATTTCCGCGAGCAGCACGTCATAGTTGTCGTAAGCACCGATCGGAGCCTCGCCCTTTTCCCCCACCGCCTTGCCGCCATATTTTGAACCGTTCCGATCGTCCATAAACACTCCCGTGCGCCCGCCGGACCACTTCCCCGTCACTTCAAATTTGCCGTCGGATACCAGCACACTGCTCACCGATTCACAGCCCGTGCCCATCACCGTGAAGAGCGCTTCACAGCCATGCACCGCGTACCAGTACAGCTCCGAATGCGTCGCCTCGCGATGCGCCGGGCTGAAGGTCTCCGCATGCGTCACCTTGCCGATCGATCCGTGGCGCACCGCCTGCGTGGATTTTGAAAATCGCAGCGACGAGGAGCAGAACGCCGGCACGCCGGATTTTTTGATCAGGTCGAGAATGCGAATCGTGTCCGCGAGATCGGCCGCGATCGGCTTGTCGATGAAGACCGGCTTCTTCGCCGCGAGCACCGGCCGGAGCTGTTCGAGATGCACGCGGCCGTCGTTCGATTCGAGGAAGACGACATCCACGCGCTTCAGCAGTTCCTCGATCGAGTCCACGATTTCCACGCCCATCGCCTTCACCTTCTCGGTGTATTCCGGCACGCGCTTCGTGCTGCTCTCGATGTCCCTGCTGCCCTGCGGAAACGCCGCGACCACTTTCACTCCCGCGAGATTCTCCGCGTCCTCCGGTTTCTTCGGGCCCTTGTTGAGCGACTGCGTGAAGGCCATCACATGCGAAGTGTCGAGCCCGATGATGCCTGCGCGAAGCGGCTTCAATTCATCAGCGTTTGCAAAAATCGAGAACGCGAAAAGGAGGGAGAGGACGAAGGAGGATTTCATGCGCAGAGCAATACCCGCCGCGCGGCGCGGTCGTTAGGGAAAGTTCGTCCGATCGCGTCTGCTGAAGGTTCTTCAGTCAGGAACAATTCAATTGATCCATTCCCATGCCCTCAAAGAATGTGTAAATATTCACGGCACTTTCAGCGCGAGACATGCGGGAAGAAGCACCCAGGAAAACGGGAGCGCACGCTTCCAGCGTGCCGCGTCCGGCATCCCTGCCGGACGCAGGGCGAAGGCGGTGGGTCCGCCCGATTTTTGCGCAGCCAAGACTGAGTGCAGTCCCGCAGCCTGCTGAATCTTTCCGGCAGGATGCCGCAAAGGACACGCTGGAAGCGTGTGCTCCCGTTTTCCAGTGTGCTCCGTCCGGCTTCCGCGAACCAGATGCCGGGCTCATTCTGGAAGGGCGACTTTTACACAGTCTCTCACGGAAACAGGATGAACTTCCCGCCCGGAAGCGCCACGCCCGCTGCCCCGCTGCCAGCGCTCGGCACGCTGCCGGGAGCGCCCTGCGGCTGACCTTTCGCGTCGTAAAGCTGCCAGCCCAGCGTGTCGCTGTGCTTCCACGCGATCAGCGTCGCGCCGTCGGCGGCGCTCAGCGCGAGCACCCCCGTTCGCATTCCATTCGTGCCGGGCGTCCTGATTTCGCCCGGAGGAAGCACGGCGCCATCCTTGTCGAGGCGCGCGAAAAATACCTGCCCCTTCGTCGGCCACGCAGCGACGTATCCCTGCGCGGTGGGAACGATCGTGAAATAGGTCATCGGGCATGCCGCGATTTTCCAAGGCGTGCTGCTGATGCGCGTGCGCACCGGCTTCGCGCCGCGACTCACATCCGAAAGCACGAGGTGCATGTCGCGTTCATTGTCCGTCTCCTCGCGGTAGAGCAGGGCGAGTCTGCCGTCGCTCCCGTACGCCACGCTCGTCGTGCAGCATGTGCAGGGCTTCCACGCGGGATCCAGTTCCGCCGCTTCGCTGAACGTCCCGCCACCGTCGCGCGAATGCATCGCAAAAAGTTTGCCCGACAAAAATGCCGCCGTCACCTCGCCACGCCTCCCCGCCGCCAGCGAGAATCCCTCGCTCGGCATCCGATTGATATTCCGCACAGCCGCGAACGCCGTCGCGCCCGGTGCGAGCTTCGCGTAAAAAAATCCCCATTCCTCCTTCGGCAATTTCAACTGCCACGCATTCGTTCCGAGCGCCACATGCACGCTGCCATCGCCGCCCACGGCGAGATCCCACGCGGAGAATTTCAGGCCCGGCTTCTGCGACGCCGCATCCACGACGGCGATCGGCGCGCTGAAAGTGAGGCCGCCATCCTGCGATTTCAAATACTGCGGGCCGCTGTCCGTGTCGCCGATGAGGTGGATCATCCCGTTCGCGCCGGCTTGCGCCTTGATCACTTTGACTGATCCGGGAACGCGGACAGTGCTGACACGGTTCGCGTTCTCCACTGCGTGGGCCGACAACATCGAAACGAAAAGGCAGCCGCACACAATGAACCAACTCAGGACATTCGGGGAGGTACGCATGGGGTCTTCTCGCACATCCGAATTGCCGGGTAAATGACTGCTTCAAATCGGATTCTTTCCGCCAAGGCCACGGACTCGCACGAATCCGGGCCGACAATCCCACAGGCCGCGCTTTAAGGCTTGTATCCGACGTTCACTCGGGTACGCCGTGCGCAACTAAACAAACGGTTAAAATTATAAATTTATGAAACGCTTCCCATTGGTTCGTTCCCTGTTTGCGATGAGCGCATTCATGGGGCTCGGCGTCGGCGCACTTCGCGCGCAGACGATCTGGAACGCTGGCCTCAACAGTGGCATCGGCAACTGGAGCAACAGTGCCATGTGGACGCCAAACACCGTGCCGAACACCAGCACGGCCGATGTGCGCATTGACAACGCCCCCGGCACCAACTCCGTCGTGTCGGTGGATGGCAGCTTCACCGTGGGCCGGCTCACCATTGATCTGGGCGACACCGTCGGGATCAACAACACCCAGGTGTTGACCATCACGGACGCGGGCGGTTTGGGAGCGATCATCAACAACGGGCTGCTCTCCATCAACACGCTCGGCAATTTCACGTTCCTCAGCATCAGCGGCAATATCTCGCTCAGCGGCA
>JBBRPQ010000074.1:0-3270 GCA_038227825.1 Chthoniobacterales bacterium | reverse complement strand
TCGAACTGCTTCGTCCATTTTTCATCCGGCTTGAAAGTGAACTCCTCCAAGTCCGTGCCTTCAAAACGATGCCTAAGTTCCTTTTCAATCGCCGGATCAAAATCCGGCGCTCCATCGCGAAACATCTTATGCAACTCAGCGGCCCCGAGCACCTGCCCATAGAACGCGACCTCGCCGTGACAAAGCGCCGGACAGCCCGCGTAAAGAACGTCGCGCACCTTGTCGCGATAGAAGTCTTTGTTAAACCGGTCGCTCGTGCCGATGAGAATGCCATTTACATAGAGCCGCGCATCTTTCGCCGCATCGTCCCACGTCACCGCGAGTTGATCCCAGCGGTGCTTCTGGAAATAGTTGAACGGCACCGCCTGCACCCACGCCTTCTGCGGTGCATCGAAGCCGAGTCGCGGATACACCGTGCCCTTGAAAAACTTCGCTCGGAACTCATTGAAGCGGTTCCACTCGAAACTGAAATTCGCCTCCGCCACATCGCGCGGCGTCTCGAAGTCACTCAGGAACGCATAGGTCGCGAAGTGCTTGTTATCGATCGCCATGTGATCCGCGAGAAAGCTCGCCGCAAGATCCTCCAGCGCGAAGAACCAAAGCACCACCGTGCCCTTCGGATCATTGAGATTGTGCGCCCCAAGCTTGATGACGGTGTGGATGCTCTGTGGGTTGACCCCTTGCGTCCCTTGAGATCGAGCACGCGCGACGGCCCGGTGACGGTTTCACCAGCAGTCAGCGCCGCGGCGTCGGCGAGATAGTGATACTTGGGATTCAGCGTGGAAGCGTCCTGCGCGAAAGAGACAGGGCCGATCCCTGCCAATGAGAGCAGGAGCAGGAGTGCGAAGCGAAAGCAGTGATTCATCGAGGTGACGCTAGAATTTGAAAGGAATCCCCATCCGGGCCGCAACCCGCAACGGGCGGCGCATCGCCTCCGCCATGCGCGCCGCCTCGTCGGAACCGCGCAGATCCTTGCACGCCGGATGCGCCTCGGGCGAGGCGATGATGCCGAGTCCATGCAGGACGTGCGCCGTGCTGTGTTTGTAGGCGGAGGCGCTCATCTTTGCGTCGAGCCGGAAGACCTGATCCTCCAGCGATTGAAACGCCTCGAAGAGCTTGTGAACCCGCGTGTCGAAGCGCCCGGTGCCCGTGGAAAATTTTTTCGCCGGCGCACCGTCATTCAGCCACATGTCCTTCGCTGCGCAGATGAGCGGCGCGGCGCTCACCGCGGCTCCGATGAGCAGCGGCAGCCCGAGCTTGATCGCCGTGGCGATGCCGAAATCGTCGCCGCTGTGCGGGGAAAAATCGAGCCCGCTGCTTTGTTTCAAATCGCGGCACATCGCCGCCCACCACAAGAAGTGTGGCTCGTCCAGCGTGCTGATTTTCCCGCCGACAAACTTCGGATGCTGCGCGAGCTGCCACAGCAGCCACGGCTCATACGGCGTCGCCCACGGCACGAAGCTCGGCTCCAGCGCATGCACGATGCCGGGCCGCACGAGCCACTCGGCGATCTGGTAGTAGCCATCGCGCCGCCGCTCGGGATCGAGCGCATTCAGCCAGCGCGAAGTCATGATCATCACCTCGCAGTTCTCGTGCTGCTGCACGATGTCGAGCAGCGTGCGGTAGCGCTCCGCCTTGAAAGCCGTGTCCTGCTCCGCCCCGCGCGCCGTGATGCCTGCGATGAACTTCGCCTTCGGAAACTCCGCGCGGAACCGCCGCAACACCTCTGCGTAAAGCGCATCATCGAGGTCGAAGATGTAGCCCGTGTCCGCGTTCAGGACGGTGACGAGTTCCACGCCGTAATGATCCGCCGCCGCCTGCATCCAGCGAATGCTCGCCACGAATCCCTCCCAGTCCGGCTGACGATCGCGAAACGGCAGCAACGCCGCCGCGCACAGCCGCCCCTTCGTCGTGTGATTCACGAGTTCCTCCTCGCTCGTCCACGCCCATTTCGTTTCCTGCCAGGTCGTCTGCGGGGTGAGGTCTTCGGCTTTGGAAATGAGTGCTTTCATGGAATGCGGCATTGGTGCGAAGTCCATTCAACGCTCTTTCCTGCCGCTGGTAAAACTGTCGTTTCCAATCATCCCCGCCGGAAAAGCCGATGACTGTGGCATTGGGCTGGCTGGATTACCGTGACACCGGCGCAGCCGCGGAACGCAAATCGCCCGGTCGAGAAACCATGCGCCGCCCAAACTTCCACAGGTGACACGGGAGGCTGGGCCGATACGATGCGGACGATGCCACGCCCTGCCAAAGAGAATGCTTCGTCTTCGAAAGACACCTCCGCCAAGGGTAACGCCAACTTCGCACGGGTGCAGCACTTCGCCCTGCGCGACACGCTGCTGCCGAAGCTGCTAAGCGGGGAGTTGAGCGTGGCGACATTCGAAACTGAAGCGGAGGCTGCCCGATGAGCCAAGGACTCATCAGTATCAAGACCCGGCAGGTATTCCGCGAAAACATGGTGGGCTGGGTATTGCGTGAGATTTCCGATGAGTTCGACGCTGCCAGAATAGACTGTGACCTCGCTTTCCAGCCTCCCGTTTCTGGTCAACGTCGCACGTTGGTCGAGCAGTATTACCACACGGTGGATTGGACTGACTGGAACCATGTCAAAAGGGTGCTCGCAGTTTTCGAGACAGTGTTGCACCGAGCTGAACAACTCGCCGAACAGCCTGATGAGCATTGCCAAAAGCAACGGAAAGCCGAGGTCGATAAGTTGCTGTGGTGCCTCCGCAAAGACGGTTTCCAGTGGAATGACGGGCGAATCGTTTCGGGCGTTGGCATGCCGTTTCTGTCCGCCATCAAGGAAACGGCCGCGGTTTTTGATTCAAAGCACATGCACGACCAGATTCGTCGCATGGAGTCGTCGGTGGAGTCCGATCCAAGCCTCGCCATCGGAACCGCCAAGGAACTCATCGAGACCTGCTGCAAAACGATCCTCGCCGAGCGCGGCAAACCCGTCTCCGGAACGCCCGATGTCTCGATGCTGACAAAGGAGACGCTCAAGGAATTGAAGCTCGTCCCTGAAGGAATCCACGAAGCCGCGCGCGGCGCGGATATCATCAAGCGACTCTTGAGCAACCTCGGAACCATCGGCAACGGCCTCGCCGAGCTACGTGGACTTTACGGCACGGGTCACGGCAAGCATGGAAGCACAACCGGTCTCAGCACACGGCATGCGAAATTGGCAGTTGGTGCTGCCGCAACATTGACGGTCTTCCTTTTCGAGACCCACAAGGAAGCTAAGCCATGAGCAGCCGAGGACTAAAG
>JBBRPQ010000073.1:0-3321 GCA_038227825.1 Chthoniobacterales bacterium | reverse complement strand
GGCGTCCCGCCTGCCGATTCCGGCGTTTCGCCGGAATCATCGGACGAGGGTGACGGTTCCTTCGCGAGCAGCGCCTCCAGTGATTCCGATGTGCCGCGCGAGACGCGCGGCACGGCAGGCGGGACGCCCGCGCTACCCGGCGCGGCACTCGCAGGCTCCGAGGCGCACCATCCGTTTCTCGACCGCACATCGAGGATCATCACTGCCGATTTCGTGACGATGGAAACCGGCACGGGCGCAGTCCACATCGCGCCCGGCCACGGCAAGGACGACTACATCGCGGGCCAAGCCAATGGCCTGCCCGTGCTCTCGCCCGTGGATGACTTTGGCAAATTCACCGAGGATGTCGGCGTGCCCGCGTGGGTCGGCAAATACGTTTTCGATGCCAACGCGGAAATCGTCGCCTTTCTCCGCGAGAGCGGTGCGCTGCTCGGTGAGCAAAAATACACGCACGATTACCCCCATTGCTGGCGCAGCAAGACGCCGATCGTCTTCCGCGCGGTGGAGCAGTTTTTCATGCGCATTGATGCATTCCGCACGGAGGCGCTCGCGGCGATTGATAGCGTGAACTGGCTCCCGCAGTCGGCGCGCAACCGCATCTACGGCACCGTCGAGGCGCGGCCCGACTGGTGCATCTCGCGCCAGCGCACGTGGGGCGTGCCGCTGCCCGTTTTCTACGACGACAATGGGACGCCTATCATCAAGGTGGCCGTCATCAATAAGGTAGCTGACTTGGTGGAACGAGAAGGAACGAACATTTGGTTCGAACTATCAACTCTCGAACTTATGCGACGTGCCGGAATTACGTCTGACGACGTTTACGGCACCGGGGATCCCACCGATCCTTTTGATCCGAAGCTCACCACCATAATGGACACTTTGCCAGATGAGCAGCTGGACAGAAGCGCTCTGTCTCGCCCGGACATTGTGAAAGAAATGGAGCGTGAAATTCTGGGCGGAAAAGATCGATCTGTTGTTGAAGAAGAGTGGAACAAGGTTTTTTCGGCGCTAACGCGCCGCAACGACACGCTCGATGTGTGGATTGATTCCGGCGTGTCGCATCAGGCCGTGACTTCGCGGCATCCGGAGCTGAAGGCGTGCGGCGGTGTCGCCGATGTTTACCTCGAGGCGACCGACCAGCATCGCGGATGGTTCCAGTCGTCGCTCATGACGAGCGTCGCCATCACCGGCCACGCGCCGTATAAGACGGTCATCACGCACGGCTTCGTCGTGGACAAGGACACGAAGAAGAAAGTCAGCAAGAGCGACCAGGGCACCTACAAGAAGCCGATGGAGGCCGAGTATTTCGTGGGCAAATACGGCGCGGACATCGTGCGCCTGTGGGCCGCGAGCGTGGAGTTCACGAACGACGTGCCGTTTTCCGAGGACGGCTTCGCGCGCACGAGTGAGGCGTATCGCAGCTTCCGCAATGTGCTGCGCATCCTGCTGGCGAACATCTCCGGCTTTGAGCCGCAAAGCAGCGAAGACGCGAAGGGCGCGACGACCGTGGACAAGTGGGTGCTCTCGAAATTGCAGGGCGTCATCGCCACGTGCCGCGCGGCGTATGAGGCCTACGACTTCCGCCGCGTGTTCGAGACGCTGAACCAATTCTGCACCGTGGACCTCAGCGCGCTCTACGTGGACATCACGAAGGACCGCCTCTACTGCGACGCCGCAAACTCGCCGCGCCGCCGCGCCACACAGGCCGTCATGCACGCGTGCTTCGACGCGCTGACGAAACTGCTCGCGCCCATCCTCGCCTACACCGCCGACGAGGCGTGGGAATTTGCGGGTCACAAGACGAGCATCCACATCGAGAAATTCCCCGAGGCAAACGCCGCGCTGCGCGACGAGGCTGCCGAAGCGAAAGTGGACGAGTGGCTGAAACTCCGCGCCGCCATTTACCAGCAAGCCATCGAGCCTGCGCGTCAGGCGAAGACGATCGCGAAGTCCCTCGAAGCCGCGATCACGCTCGAAATCGCCGACACGCAGCACGCCGCGCTGAATGCCGACAAGGCCGAGCTGGAGGAATTCCTCATCGTCAGCGAACTCACCCTCGCGCCCGGCGCCGAGCCCGCCGCGAAAGTCTTCCGCAGCGGCCAGCCGCAATGCCCGCGTTGCTGGCGCCACCAGCCGCTCACCGCGAAGGGCGTCTGCGCGCGCTGCGACGAGGCGCTGCCCGCGTGATGAAATTCCTCGCCGCCATCGCGCTGCCCATCTACGCGCTCGACCAGCTCACGAAGTGGTGGGTCTTCACCCACTTCGCACTCAGGCCGGATGAGCGGAACCTCGCGCTCTTCCCCGAGGCCGTCGCGAAGACCTCGCATCTGCCGCTCGCGCACGAAGTGATCCCCGGCTGGTTTTCGATCGTCCACTGGGGCAACACCGGCGCGGCGTTCAGCTTCCTGAGCGACCACCCGTGGGTGTTCATCCTGCTTTCCATCGGCGCATTCATCGGCCTGCTCATCGCGTGGAAAAGAAACGTCTTCACCGATGCCCCGTCGCGCCTCGCAGTGCCGCTGCTGCTCGGCGGGATTCTCGGGAACGTCACCGACCGCTTCGTCCACGGCTACGTCGTGGATTTTCTCCTCTTTGATCTGCACATCCGTTTTGCAGACCCGTGGCCGGCGTTCAATGTCGCCGACTCCTGCATCTGCGTCGCCGCCGGACTTTTCGTGATCGTCGCGATCCTCGATGCGAGGAAGCCGCGCGCGAGCTGAGGTCACGACTCGGAATGCGTCCGGATGTCGGTCTCTTCGGACGGCGTGAGCAGCGTCGCGCCTTTGATGAGCCGGCAGAATTCCTTCTTCGTCACGCGGTGATGCTTCCCTTCGCCAGTGGTGAGATTTGCCATGGACTTGTACTGCACCTCCAGCCGCTCCAGCGCGACGATCCGGAGGAATTCATCGCCCTGCTTCCACACTTGGTTTTGCGCCAGCTTCATGTCGCCCAGTCTATCCGCGAAATCCTCTCACGCGGCGAACGGAATTTTTCCTGAGACTCGCGAAGCTCGCGATCGAGCGAAAGATCCCATCACCTCGCCTGCCCACCGAGACTCGCGAGATATTCCGAAGGCGTCATGAAGACCACGTTCTTCGATTTCAGGAACGCGATGATCCATTTGAAATACGCCACGCTGTCCTTCTCCAGCGACTCGCAGATGATGCCGAAGGAACCTTTCCTGCTTATCCGGTTGCATGACACAACAGCGGAAGGAGGCTCTGAGGAAGGCAGGAAGGCAGGAATTCACCGGGCTGGCCGCTCACTTTTCCTGCTTTCCTGCCTTCCTGAGATGCCTTTGTCACGCAACCGGATAAGCAG
>JBBRPQ010000072.1:0-3516 GCA_038227825.1 Chthoniobacterales bacterium | reverse complement strand
GGAGCGCTGGGGATTGCCTGCCGAAACTTTCGCGACCGCGCTGGGACATCGCTGGCGCTACGCCCGTGTGGCGCGGGCCATGCAGCCCGTGAAGTTGCCGCCGGGATTGCATTTCACAGGCGACGCTCTGACGTCTTCCCGCATCGAGGACGCGTGGCTCGCAGGCGCGGCCATCGTGTGCCAGTTTGAATCGCTGCGGGAGCACTCGATCAGATTATCGCGATCTCGGGAAAGGTGAATCCAAACAACCGAATTGATTGTCACGGCGGTTCTTTTTTCGCTGGACGGAGAGCAGTGTCCGCACATTCACCTGCCTTGAACGTGCTCAACTTGGCATAGGCCATCCTCCTTTGGTCCTGATGCGCGCTTGAAGCTGACGTGTGGAAAAGACGAACATCGTTCGTTGATGGACACTCTTTCCAAATTGCGCTCCGGCAGATTGGCCGACACGACGCGGCTCGATTTAGCCTGTGGGCTGACGGAGTTTCCACGCGAGATTTTTGATCTGGCGGACACGCTGGAGGTGCTAAACTTGAGCAATAACAGGCTGTCGGATCTACCTCTGGATTTAGGGAGACTGCGGCGGCTGCGAATCCTTTTTTGCTCCTGCAACGATTTTACGGAACTGCCGGCGGTGCTCGGGGAGTGCGAAAATCTGCGCATGATCGGATTCAAGTCGAACCGGATTGAAACCGTGCCCGAATCAGCTTTTCCCACTTTGCTGCGATGGCTGATTCTTACTGATAATCACATCCGGCGGCTTCCGGCGAGCATCGGCCGGTGCAGTGCCCTGCAGAAGCTGATGCTTTCAGGGAATCAATTGGAAAATCTTCCTGAGGAGATGGCGGCCTGCACGAACCTCGAACTCGTCCGGCTCGCCGCGAACCGTTTTCAATCGCTCCCAGGATGGCTGCTGTCGCTGCCGCGTCTGTCATGGCTTGCAGTGTCGGGCAATCCCTGCTCCAGCGCGCCTCGTGAAGGCGCTCGGATAGCTGCGATTGATTGGGCCGATATCGACTTGGAGGATTCGCTCGGGGAGGGCGCTTCGGGAATGATCTACCGGGCTCGTTGGCGATCCGCCTCCGACAATGCTGTGATGCCTGTGGCAGTTAAAGTCTTCAAAGGTGCCGTCACGAGTGACGGGTGGCCAGAGAGCGAGCTCGAGGCGTGGTCCGCGGCGGGAGCGCACGCAAATCTGATCGGTCTCCTGGGCCGGGTCGAAAATCATCCGGACGGGGCAGCCGGACTGGTGATGTCGCTCGTTGGTTCAGAATTCAGTCCCCTGGCCGCTGCGCCGGATTTCGACTCCTGCACGCGCGATCTCTACCCGGACGACCGGCGATTCGATCTCACCACGCTGCTCCGGCTGGCGATCAGCGTCAGTTCCGCAGCGGAGCAACTCCATTCCCGCAGCATCATGCATGGTGATCTTTACGCACACAATGTCCTCTGGAATGCGAATGGGAGCTGCCTGTTTGGGGATTTTGGCGCAGCTTCGTTTTACCCTGCCGGGGCCACCTCCTCGTCACATGCATTTCAACGGATTGACGTTCGCGCTTTCGGCTGCCTGCTCGAGGAATTGCTCGCACGGATCGTGAACGGAGATGGAGACCCGCTCGTCGTGGAAGGCTTGTGGTCGCTGCAGGCGCGCTGCATTGGGAGGGATGTCGGAGCGAGACCTTCATTTGCGGAGGTGAGCAGTGAACTGGGCCGGCTGGCGCTCCGGTGAAGTGCATGCCGCGCTGGCAATGGATCTCGCGAGACACGACATCTGCATTCGGGCGTCGATGATCCTCAATCAAATCCCCGGCCTGCGAACAGCGGGGAGAAAAGACCCGCGTCTTGCAAAACAGGACATCAATTTGCGGTTCGTCAGCAATGTCGAATTCATGCTAGGCTCCGACAGTCACCCGGAACTGAAGACAGTGCAGCGGAAACACACGCGCTTAGGCGGATTGAGAATCATCCAGGCGCTGAATCGCTACATTTGCGATACGAGCGACCTCGGCGCATTTCGCGAAGCAGGTCTGCCGTATCTATTTTTTCCTGTGGGCACTGGCAGCATGACCACACCGAGCAGGACACGCCGGATGGCCTCAGCTACCGCAAAATGGCCGTGATCACCAGGCTGGTGATTTCACTCATGGGGATCTCGATGGCTCAGTGTTACGGCAGACCGGCTGCGAGCAATTCGACGGCATTTTCGAATCCCATACGCGCCCTTTGTTTCAGAAAGGCTCCAGGCAGGATGTCTGCGCCCGGCACGACGATGCTTTTGCTAGCGGCGACTTCGCGCAGTTCGTCATCGCTCAGCTTCAATACACTCGCTTGAGCGATGGATTCGCGGATGAGCGCTGCATCGTAGTACGGCCTGCTCAGATTTACATTGAGCACGCGAAGGATGCCGCGCGCCTTCGCGAGCCTGAGGACTTGCCGAATTGTCACGCGCGTGCAGCGTCAGCACACATCTTCTCCCCTGCTCCGCTCGCCGTGCTCGAATTGCGCTTGTCAGTCGGCCCCTGTCTCCCTCTTTTTCCGCCCACAAAATCCATGGCCGCCAACTACACCGAAGCCAGCATCAAGACCCTCAGCTCGCTGGAACACATCCGCCTCCGCCCCGGCATGTACATCGGTCGGCTCGGGAACGGCGCGCACGCGGAGGACGGCATCTACGTGTTGCTGAAAGAGACGATCGATAACTCGATTGACGAATTCATGATGGGCCAGGGGCGGAAGATCGAAGTCGAGATCACCGACCGCAGCGTGAAGGTGCGCGACTACGGTCGCGGCATCCCGCTCGGCAAACTCGTGGACTGCGTTTCGATCATCAACACGGGTGCGAAGTACGACAGCGAGACTTTCCAAAAGGCCGTCGGGCTGAATGGCGTCGGGCAGAAGGCAGTGAATGCGCTCTCTTTCAGCTACCGCGCGCAGGCGATCCGCGAGGGTGAGTCGAAGGTCGTCGAGTTTGAAAAAGGAAAGCTCAAGTCGCAGTCGAAAGTCACGAAGACTGCCGAGCGCAATGGCACGCTCGTGGAGTTCACGCCGGACGAAGCGCTCTTCGGCAAGGACTTCAAATTCCGCACCGAGTTCATCGAGGACATGCTGTGGAAATATGCATTCCTCAACCGCGGCCTCACGCTCACGCTCAATGGCAAACCCTTCCGCTCGCAGCACGGGCTGAAGGATCTGCTCACCAAGGAAATCAGCGGCGAGCCGCTTTATCCCATCATCCATCTCGAGGGCGAAGACATCGAGATCGCGCTCACACACGGCAACCACTACGGCGAAGAATATTGGTCGTTCGTGAACGGCCAGCACACGACCATGGGCGGCACGCATCTCGCCGCCTTTCGCGAGGCGTTCGTCGCGACCATCCGCAATCATTTCAAAAAGGAATTCGACGCCGCGGACGTCCGCCAGTCCATTGATGCCGCCATCGTCGTGCGCGTGCAGGAGCCCGTCTTCGAGTCGCAGACGAAGACGAAGCTCGGCTCCACCGAGGTCGGGCCGAAG
>JBBRPQ010000071.1:0-4491 GCA_038227825.1 Chthoniobacterales bacterium | reverse complement strand
CTCGATTTCCTTGAAGCCGCACTTCACCAGCGCGTGGAAAAGCTCCAGCTTCTGCGCGACATTCATCGGCACCGCGAGCGCCTGGTTGCCGTCGCGGAGATCCACGGAGCACCAGATTGGGGGTTTTATCAGCGAGCGCGAAGGCCACTGGCGGCCCGGCAGGTGAATGGGCGGATACGCGCGGTATTTCGAGGAAGGGTCGGAAAGCATGGAAGTGTGATTTTAAAAATGAGCAGCCCACAGAATCGTGGCACCGGCCGCTCCCGCCGCTCGGAAGAAGCGCCAGCCGAAGACGCGAAACAGCTCCCCGGCAGGATGCCGCCGGATCACCGGGGCACCAGGCAGTTGCCGGAGAGCAGCGTAAGTCGGCTGGTCAGCAGAAAAATCACGAGCCGATAAAAGCAGACGCCCCCGCGGTGGCAAGAGTGCGTTTCGTCGCGCGGATGCTGCTCGCGCTCCCGCGCTGGCGGGAAAAAAGGAAGAAATTGATGAACGATATTTTACGGGAAGTTGACGATAAAGTTGTTGCCCTCTTCTGAAGTTCATCTAAAAAAGGAAGACGGAATTCACCAGAAAACCGTTCCCCCGAAATCTGATCGCCAAGAAACAGGACACCACACCGATGAAAACGAACGCATTCAACTTCCGCCACCTCGCCGCCCTCGCGGCCCTGCTGCTCCCTGTAGCCGTCCAGCCGACATTCGCGCAGACCACAGCGACGACGACCCCGGTGGGTTTCGTCACGATGAGCATCGCCGGAAACGGAGGGTCGGGTCAGCCTGCCTACACCTTCGCGTCGTTGGGTGTGGTAAATCCCATTGTTTGGCAATCGACGATCACGTCCGTAGGCACGACGACGATCACTGACAGTTCTGCGACATGGGCGAACAATGCCTACAACAGCACCACTGCCGGTGCTCCCCCGACTCATTTCATGGAAATTCTTTCCGGATCCGCCGCGGGGACGCGGTTCGATATCGTGACAACCGCTGCCGCCAACTCGCCGGCCAATCCAACGCTGACGCTCGCAACTGCTTCCCTTTCCGCCGCTGGCGTCACGGTCGGAATGTCTTATGCGATCCGTCCCCACTGGACGATTGCGAATGCGTTTGGAACTGGCGCGTCTCTTGCACTCACGGGTGGCACTTCACTCACCGCAGATCAAGTTCAACTGTTCCGCAGCGGCGGCTATTTGAGTTACTACTACCAGACGTCTGGTCGGGGACTCCAGAATGCTTGGGTGCAAAATGGAAACGCCACTGTTGACGCAAGCGCAACAGTGATATATCCGGACGACGGGATTGTAATCGCGCGGAATCAGACAGCGGGCGTGAATGTTGTGTTAAGCGGTGCAGTGAAGACTGGTCAGACTTCGATCCCCGTCCAAACAGGCTATTCTCTGCTTGGTAACGTATATTCGGCCGGAATGACGCTGGGCACCTCGAACTTGTTCACCAATGATCCCGCCACGGGCATGGCCGGCGGCAGTTCGATTTCCGCGGATCAGGTCATGTTTTGGAACGGGACGGGGTTCGTTTCCTACTACTGGCAGACGAGCGGCCGCGGCCTTCAAAATACTTGGGTTCAAAATGGAAATGCAACGGTTGATGCTAGCACTACCCCAATTCCCGTGGGAACAGCGTTGTTCATACAGCGCTTTGGGGTGCCATTCCAGTGGATTGCACCCCAATTTCCAGCCACATTCAACTAAGCTGGATTGACGAAATTTCTTCTTAATCATGAAAAAATCCTTAATCGCTCTTGTCGGAATATTCACATCTACCGTTGCCTTTTCCGCGACTGTCAATTGGAACGCTTTCATTGATACTGGCGTCATTAATACAGGCGCCTCGGCGTCTGCCGCGGCTCTGGCGTTGGGAAATTGGGTCCAGATCGGTTACTTTCAAACTCTTTCTAACGCTCAAGTATCAGCAGATGCAGGCACGCTCTCTGGTCCGAATAGCACTGCCACGCTTGCGTCCGATTTTTTTACTTTTGCCTCGCTGAAAATATCTCCCTCCGGAGCCAATCTTCCAAACTCGGGGTCCGGTGCCGCAGGCCCGGGCGGTTGGCAACAGACGAGCAACAGCTTCCTTTATAGCGCAAATCCGACGTTCACCCCTGGCCATCAGATTTACGTATGGGCATTGAATGCGACGAACAACACTTCGTTGACTACTGCGGAGGCATCTGTCACTCAGCAGGCTATTTTTTCCCTGCCATCTTGGACTTTTCCGGCGAACGATTTGTCGTCTGTCAGTATTGATATCACCAGCCTTTCGAGTGCAAGTCGTCAGATGCTGGCGGGCACTTACATCGCTGCTGCTAACAATACCAGTCTTAACACTGCAGGCTTTGGTCCTTCAAATAATGCAGTTCAGCTTGCCACCGTGAGTGCTGTTCCCGAGCCCTCGACATTCACTTTTGGAGCCCTCGCAGCACTGGCTGCGGTTGCGTCGCGGCGACGGACGCGGAAGTAGGCGACTTCCTACCACTCGAAGACACAAAGGCAAGCCTCGGGGGCTTGCCTCTGTGCTTTTCGCGGGCTACAGGGAATCTAGTCATGCCTGAATTCCGATACAGCGCTCGAAACGCCCAGGGGCAGCTTGTCGATGGCACTGTGACTGCAAATGATCGTTCTGCCGCGATCGCCCAAGTCGAGCAAAAGCGCTGCGTGCCGATCCGCGTCCAGCCCGTCGAGGCGGCAAGTGCGAACCAGGCGCCTGCGATTTCGGAACCCGCGTCCCGGCAAAAAAGCCCGGCGAACACGGAGGCAGGGGCGAAGACCGCGAGGGAAACTTTTTCCTCCAAAGCACTCGCGGCGAAGACGGCCGATGGGGACTCGAATGCCCTCGTCGCCCGCAAGCGCGCACCCTCGGCGAACACTCCCGCGAGCGGCGGGATGAAGCTGAGCTACTCGCAGCAGTATCTTTTCAGCGAACAGCTCGCGCACCTGCTCAGTGCGGGGATGACGCTCGACGAATCGCTGAGCGTGCTCGTGAAGCGCCTCAAGCACCCGAAGCTTCAGGCGCTCTCGAAGTCGCTCCACCAGTCGCTGCTCGACGGCGGCAGCCTCTCGCAGGCCATGCGCGAATTCCCGCGCATCTTTTCGCCGCTCTACGTGAACATGGTTTCGTCCGGCGAGGCGTCGGGCTCGCTGCCGACGATTTTGCGCCGCCTCACGATCCACATCGGCGAGGTGAAGGCGCTGCGCGACAGCGTGCAGCAGGCGCTGCTCTACCCGGTTGTCCTCATCGTGATCGGCTTCGCGCTGATCACGATTTTCATGAACACGATGGTGCCGCAGCTCATCTCGTTTTTCAAAGACACGGGCGCAACGCTGCCGACGCCGACGCGGGTCATCATCGAGCTGAACAACACGCTCATGCAGTACTGGTGGCTCGCAGCCGCGGCACTCGCCGGCGGGTTCCTCCTGTTCCGCGCGTTCATCGCCACGCCGTCGGGGCGCGTCACGTGGGGGCGGTTCAAATGGACGGTGCCGGTGCTCAGCCGCATCCCGCGCTACCGGCTGTACGCGCAGTTCGCCCGGACGCTCGGCACACTCACGCAAAATGGCGTGACGCTCCTGCGCGCGCTCGAGCTGCTCGAGGACATCGCGGGAAATGAATTCATCCGCCTGCGCATGGCGGAAGTCCGCGCGGCCGTCGTGGACGGCGCGACGCTCTCCAACGCGCTCGCGTACCAGAAAATCTTCCCCGAGATGTTCGTGGACATGATGAGCGTGGGCGAACAGACGGGGAAATTTTCCGACACGATGAACCTCATCGCCGACGTGTACGAGCGCGAGCTGGACAAGCAGGTGAAAATCGTGAGCACGCTCATCCCGCCAATCGTAATGGTGCTCATCGCCGCCGTCATCGGCACCGTGATCTACGGGATCCTGATCGCGGTGTTCAAACTCACCGGCGGCCTGCACCGGCGGTGAGGCGGTGAAAATGACGGATGCCGCGTGACGCGGTGCGCGGTGAATCTGCGACGCCCCCGTCGCAGGAGGGCGTGCGCGACGGCTCGCTGCGCGAACCTGTGGTGCCGGAAGCGAGACGCCTCCCGTAGCACCCGGATCCGATTTTCACGGCTGCGTTGCCTTCACGCGGATGAAACTGCGCGGGTAGTTTGCAGGCAGCAGCAGACTTTGCACGGTGATCGTCTCGATGCCGGTCGCGGCGTCGAGCACGCGCGCGAGCTGCCCGGTCCATGTGTTCGACGGCACGTCGCCGAGCGCAGTGCTGTAGCGCGAGCCTTGCTGCCAGATCACGAGATCGGTGGAGACCTCGACCTGCAGCGTGGCGTCGCTCACCGACGGATCGTGAAAAAATGAGAGCGTGAGCCCGCCGCTGTTTGTCCCGGGCTGCGGCGCGGCGGGGCTGGAGGGCACGTTCGGATTCAGCCCGGACACATATTTCAAAAGGTTCGGAATGCCGTCCGCCGCGGGCGTGGCGAGATCACCGGCGATGGCGGCGGTGTTCGCAT
>JBBRPQ010000070.1:0-5244 GCA_038227825.1 Chthoniobacterales bacterium | reverse complement strand
CGCCGTGGATTCTGCGTGAACTCGGCGCGACGTGCTCCGTCTTTCACGACAAGCCGGATGGCCGGAACATCAACGCGAACTGCGGCAGCACGTACCCGAACGAAATCGCACGACTCGTGCAGGAAACCGGCGCGCACATCGGCATCAGCCACGACGGCGATGCGGATCGCGTGCAGCTTTGCGACGAGAAGGGCGAGGTCGTGGACGGCGACGACATCCTCGCCATCGCCGCCGTGGACCACCTTCGCCGCGGCACACTCGCGAAGAACACACTCGTCGCGACGGTGATGAGCAACTTCGGCCTCGACGAGGCGCTGAAGGAACACGGGGGCCAGGTGCTGCGCACGAAGGTCGGCGACCGGCACGTCATCGCAGCCATGTTGCGCGACGATCTGAATGTCGGCGGCGAGCAGAGCGGCCACATGATTTTCCGCGACTACTCGACGACCGGCGACGGCATCGTGAGCGCGCTGCAAATTCTTCGCATCATGGCCGAAAGCGGGAAGCCGCTGAGCGAACTCAAGAAGTGCCTGCGCAAATATCCGCAAGCGCAGCGGAACCTGAAAGTCCGCGAGAAAATCCCGCTCGATGAAATGCCCGAAGTGCTCGCACTCGTAAGCGAAGCCGAGAAAGTGCTGAACGGCGCGGGCCGGGTGCTGCTCCGCTACAGCGGCACCGAGCCGAAGATCCGCCTGCTCATCGAGGGCCGCGACAGCGCCGTGATCGAGGCGCACGCGGACAGGATTGCCGCGGTGATTAAGGCACGCATCGGCGCATAACTCGTGCGCCAGAGTCCCGCGCTACGCCGGCTTGCGTGCGCCGAACAGCTTCTTGAGCCACACACCAACGGCAATGACGCCGATGATGACGAATTTCTTCGCCGCAAGAATGCCAACCCAGATCAGTTTGAAAAATCCCGCCTTCGCCAAAACACCGCCGGCGATCAGGCCCGCGATCCCGTACGCTGCGACCTTGTCTGTGCCCGGCTTGAAGTCGGCATAGCGGTTGCCCTCTGTGAAATCCACCATGCCGAGTATCGCCGGGGACTTCGCCTCGATGTCCTGCATTTCTGACCTTGAGGACATGATGCTGAGTTCCAAATGGCCGTGGCGACCCAGCACGCGAATGTCATAGTTGAGCTGCTGCTCGGGCCCCTGCACATCGAACAGCTTTGCGTAATACAGCTTGTGAGTCGCGCGATCGTAGTGCGGCTGCTGCGCCCATGCGGCGAGTTCCATCTTCCCGTAGCCTTTGCTCACGCGCTCATCGCTGCCGGCTTTGTAACCCTTCTTCAGATCGTCCAGCATTTCGTTGAAGTTGATTTTGGCAAAGTCGTCGTCCTTCACGTAGCCATCGCCCTTCCACTTCAGCACCGCGGTCCAGCCGCCGTCGGCGATGAAATTGATCCCCTTCGGGACAATCATTCCGTCCGTGCTGCCCGAGTCCGGCGGATTGCCGAAAATATCCACGAGCACCTTCCGCGCGTTCGCAGGATCGAGATACTGGAATTCCGGCGGCAACATGAGCTTCACCTTCCCGCCAGCGAGCGACACTTCGCCCGACTGGTACTGCAGTTCGCCGATCGCCTTCATCGCTTTCTGAATCATCTCCATTTCCTTCGGCGAAGGTTTCTTTTCATCCCCGCGGGCGGGCAGGAAAAGTGCGGCAACGATGGCGAGGACGGCGATGATTGGTTTCATGATCGGGAAATGTCTGAGTCGAGTTGTCTGATTTTCGCCCTTCGGCCAAGCAATAATCAGACCTCAGCCGAGCATGCCGGGATAGAGCAGCTTCAGCGCGAACAGATGGATCGGCGGGAAAATGACGCCAAATCCCTTGTATGCCACGATGAAACCCATGAGTTGCGCCGCCGGCGACCACACGAGCTGCTGCCATGAAGACGCAGCCGCACCGCGCAGGAAAAACAGCGGCACACTCGCTCCATCGAACGGCGGTAGCGGGATGAGATTGAAGGCCATGAGCAGCAGGTTCAGCGAGAACACCACATTCAGCAGCATCGTCGCAAAATGAGCGAAGCCTCCCTCCTGCACAGGACGCACGATTTTCGCAAATCCGGTGCTGCCGGGCTCGAACCATCCGGCACTGATGCCCGCGCGGATACAAATGGCCGCAAGGATCACGAGCAGCAGATTCGCCGTCGGCCCTGCAATCGCCATCCATGCCGCATGGCGCGGATTCCGTTCCGCCCAGAGGCGATTGTACGGCGCGCTCGCCCACCCCATCATCCACATGGATCCCTGCGCTGCGTTCATGAAAAAGGTGACAAGCGGAAACACCACCATGCCGATCGGCTCGCGGCGGATGTGCGGGATCGGATCGAGCGAAACCTGCCCGCCCTGATACGCCGTGTCGTCGCCGAGCTTCAGCGCCACCCACGCGTGCGCCGCCTCGTGGCACACCGTCGAATAGAGAAAGACGACATACCAAAGCAGACCTGCGGCGTAATCAATGTCGGGCATCGCGCGATGGGTAATCAGAATCGGGCGCGGCTGGCGAGCGCGCCGTTTGGGGCGGTGAAAATCGCCATTGCACCGCATGCCCGATCTCGGCGATGGATGCCGCGTATGAACCAATGGCTCGCACTCGCCCAGGCAATCGAAAAGGAAATCGCGGAATTCCCCGTGGCGAAACAACCACCGGCGGACACACTTTCGCCGCAGGATCTCGTCACCCGCGAAAACTACAAGGGCGAGGACGTGGACGCCGCCGTGCATTCGTTTTCCACCTCCGGCCGCTGGCCGCTGCTGGAATCGGACGAGTACTACTTCATCGGCCTCCGCTTGAAATTCGGCCAGACCATCGCACGCGCACTCGCCGCACCGGATCCCCACGGTGCCACGCCGGACGACACATTTTTCCCGCAGCCAAGTGGAGACTTCTCGATGGATATCCAGCTCCAGTGGCTCCTGAACGCCGCATGGAATCACGCCGGCCGCGCAGCGTGGGCGGCGGGAGTCGTCGCGGCATGACGATTTGTCGATCGCGCCCACCTCACGGTCCCTCGTCCACTCAGTGCTGCACCATGATGCGGAAGAAGCGCTCAGGGTGCAACGGGTCACCCATCAGGTAAAGGTCTCGCACTTCCGCAATGCGAATCGCGCCGGAGCCAGTCTCATTCACGGGCACCCCGGTGATGAGCGGTGCCAGCGCCAATCCGCCGGCGCTCCGCGCAAGGCCAGTCCAGGGTCCGGACGGCGAATCGGAACCTTGCACGGTGAGCGTCAGGTCGGATGCGGCAGTGTTGCGTGCAAACGTCAAAGCAAGCTCGCCGACAGGTGTGCACAAGACAGGCGCGGTGAATTGAGCATCGGGCGCGACCCCGAAAGCATATCGCACGAGATTGACCCAGCCGGTGTGGCTGGGATCGGCCAGCTCACCCGAGATCGATAAGTCTGCGAGTTCCGTCTCGGTGAAGTGACTTGCCCGCCAATAATGCCACGCGTTTGCAGCGAGGGTGCCCGTGCCCGCTCCGCTCGCAAGCGTCGCTCCGCTCGGAGCGCTGAGTTGCACCGTGAAACTTTTCGTCCCTGCCGGTGCCGCATTTGGCAAAATCGAAACCGTGACCGTCTTGCTCGTCTCGCCCGCCGCGAACGTCAGCGTGCCGCCCGCCACCGTGAAGTCCGTCCCCGCGAGCGCAGTGCCATTCGCCGTCGTCCACGCGACGCTCACATTTCCAGCCGACGGCTGCGAAAGCATCACCGTGAACGTCGCCGTCTGCCCGCCGCCCGTCCCGCCCGTCCCGCTCGCGAGCGTAGGTGCGAGACTCGGCTGGATGTAGGCGAGCTTCGCCGCGTTCACCGTCGTCCAGTCGTCGTTCAGGATTCCGCCCGTGTCGCCGCTGTTTGGATTCCAGCACCAGAATGTCCAACTGATTCCCTTCTTTCCCGCAGGCAGATCATTTGTCCCGTTCAGATCGAAATCGCCATCCACGTAATCCGTGAGCTTGTCCAACCACTGCTGATCCACTGTCGTCGCGAGCTTGCTGCCGAATTCGCCGAGCAGCAGCGGCGCGGTGTTGCCTTTGAAAATATAGCCCCAGTATGCGTCCCACACGCCGGCAAGATTCGCGGGGTAATTCGCCGCGCTGAACCACGGCTGCGCCGACACGCTCGCAGGATAGTCGTGCATCGAATACACGAGCTTGTTCGGCACATTCAGCACGACGGGATTTGTTGCGACGCCCTTCAGATTTCCGCCCCACCAATACGAAGCGCCCGCCGCCTGCTCCACACCTTCGACGATGATCAGCCAGTTCGGATTCGCCGCGAGGATCGCATTGCCGCAGCGCTCCGCGGCCTTGTTCCAATCGGTCAGCGGCGCACTGTTGCCCCACGTCGCCGTGCGCTTCGGTTCGTTGAAAAGATCCGCGCCGGTCACCGTCGGATTGCCCGCATAGCGCGTCGCCAGCATCACCCAGTCATCAATCCACCGCTGCTCCGTGTAGTAGCTGTCGCCCGCGATGAACCACACGTCCTCGCTGAGATAGTGATCGGCCTTCGCAGAGTGTCGGTCGAGAATCACTCGCAGCCCGATCTGTCCGCAGTAGGCGATCACTTTGTCAAGGCACTGGAGCGGCGTGAGCCCGGACAGATCGGGATTCGCTGCGAAGTTTATGCTGTTCGTCGCCGCATCCCCGCGAAGCATCTGATTGGAATACGGAATGCGGAGCGTATTGAAACCGAGCTGCTTGATCTGATCGAGCGCGTCCTTGTAGCCGCGCGTCCACAGCCCATGGAAAATTTCGTTCGTCGTCTCGAAGCCAAACCAATTGATGCCCGTGATGCGCACCGTGTTCCCCGCTGCATTCACGATCTGATTTCCGCTCGTGGAAAAATATCCCGCACTTGGCTGCGCCGCACTCAGCGCCACCGTCGCATTGCTAATCGAGAGCGAAGGAAGCGTTGCCACGGTAAGTGAGAGCGCCCTTGTCGCGGTCTTCGCCGGCGCGGAACTGTCGCTCACTTGCGCAGTGAAATTGAAAGCGCCGGTTGCGTTCGTCGTCCCGGAAATTACACCCGCACCGCTCAGCGCGAGTCCCGACGGCAGCGCACCCGCCGTGAGCGACCACGAGTAAGGCGCGGTGCCGCCACCCGCTGTGAGCGTCTGCGAATACGCCACTCCCACACCCGCTCCCGGCAGCAACGCCGTCGTGATCTGCGGATTCGCCACACCGCCCACCGCCGCGCCATTGAATACAAAATTCACAGGTGGCTGCACCGCGCT
>JBBRPQ010000069.1:0-6067 GCA_038227825.1 Chthoniobacterales bacterium | reverse complement strand
GCGGAGGTGGCGCCGCAGCCGGAGGCGCGGCCGATGCGGCTGTTCACCAGTGATGCGGAGGCGGTGGTGCTGGGCACGCGCTTTTCGCTGAATGCCGAGGCGGGCCATGCGGCGCTGGCGGTGCAGAAAGGCGCGGTGCGGGTGAATCGCGCGCAGTCTGGCGACAGCATCGTGGTGAGCGCGCAGGAGCGCGTGGACCTCGCGGCGGCGCGGCTCGTGACGCGGGAGGAAACGATGGCGACACCTTCGCCGTGGCGTGATGATTCGACGCTGAGTTTTGATTTCGAAGCGGACGATGCACGGCCGCTGTTGCGCGTCGGACGTGTGACGGGCGATCCCTCCGGCGCTGCGGACGCCGGGCATTGCGTGGCGGGGGAGTTGTATGCCGGGGATAATCCACACCTGAAGTTTGGCGTGTCCTTCCGCACGCGCTGGGTGGTCGGCGCGGACTCCATCGTGCGGGGCCGCTACTGGGCCGGGCCGGATGTGACGATGATTCAGATCAATCTCCGCTGCGATGTCGGCGAGCGCGGCTACCTCGTTCAGATCACGCCGGAGGAGCATGAGCGCTGGGTCCGCTGGGAGATGCCGCTGGCGAAGCTTCGCCAGGTGGTGCCGGATGAAAATCATCTTCAACCGCCGCCGCCCGTCGGAGCCAGGGCGGCTATCCTCACTCTGATGACGGCGCGCGCCTCCGTCTCGCCGCAACTCTACTTCGACGATCTCGTCATCGAACACATTTCCCGCCCATGAACTCGCGCTCTCGTCATCGAATCATCCTGCCTTTGCTTTCGGTTTTTGCCGTCACGTTCGCCGTTGCGTCTCGCGCGGCGGAGAAGGATGCGGCGGGGATCGCATTTTTTGAAAGCAAGGTGCGTCCGCTGCTCATCAAGCGCTGCTACGAGTGCCACTCGGAGGAAAAGGGGAAACGCAAGGGCGGACTGACGCTCGATGTGCGCGCGGGCTGGGAGGCGGGCGGTGATAGCGGGCCGGCGATCATTCCAGGCAAGCCGGAGAAGAGCCTGCTCATCGAGGCGATCCATCACGGTGATCCCGATCTGGCGATGCCGCCGAAGGAGAAACTCTCCGACAGCGAAATCGCCGTGCTGGAGGAGTGGGTGAAGATGGGTGCGCCTGATCCGCGGGATGGCGAAGTGAAGGCGGCAACTGCGAAGATCAATGTGGAGGAAGGGCGGAAGTTTTGGGCCTTTTCTCCCATCGCAAACCCGCTGCCGCCGACGGTGCGCGATGCCAAGTGGCCGGTGTCGGACATTGATCGCTTCGTGCTGGCTCGTCTGGAAAGGGAGCGCCTCCATCCCGTTGCCGATGCGGATGCGCGCACACTGATCCGCCGTGCTAGTTTTGATCTCACGGGCCTGCCGCCATCGCCGGAGGAAGTGGAGATGTTTGTCGCCGACTCCATCCGCAATCCGCAATCTGCATTAGCCGCGCTCGTGGATCGTTTGCTCAAATCACCGCGCTTCGGCGAGCGCTGGGGCCGCCACTGGCTCGATGTGGCGCGCTATGCGGAGTCCACCGGCGTGAACTGGAATATCCCCTATCCCTTGGCGTGGCGGTATCGCGATTACGTCATCGCTGCATTCAACGCTGACAAACCTTACGACCGCTTTTTGCAGGAGCAGCTCGCGGGCGATCTCCTGCCAGCCGCGAACGATTCGCAGCGTAATGAACAGCTCATCGCGACCGGCTTCCTCGCCATCGGGCTAAAAGACCTCCAGGCATTGACGCCGAAGATTTATCAGATGGACATCGTGGACGAGCAAATCGACACCACCAGCCGCGCAGTGCTGGGCCTCTCCATCGCCTGCGCACGCTGTCACGATCACAAGTTCGATCCCATCCGCACCGAGGACTACTACGCACTCGCGGGCGTCTTCACCAGCACCGAGCCGATGGCGGGTGTGATGCGGGTGAGGAAAAAAGATCTGCCCGGCACGCGCCTGCAAGCGCTCGCCGGACGGCCAGACACGATGACCGAGAAGCAGCGCGACGAGCTGATCCAGGCGACCTACGATGCTGTGAGGTCTTCGTTGAGCCTGCGCGATGCGACACAGATCCTCGACAAAGCGAAGGAGAAACAGGGCGACGAAGCCGGGGTCGCAAAGCTCGAAGCGAACGTAGCCGAGTTGAATGCCAAACAGGAGGCTGCTCTCGCGCGCTTTGAGGCGCTGAACGCACAAGATCACGCCAGCCTCGCAGGCAAGGCGATGGCTGTGCGCGATGCGAAACCCGCCGACTGCCCGGTCTTCATCCGCGGCGAGTCGGACCGGCCCGGCACCATGGTGCCGCGCGGTGTTCCCGCCGTGCTCACGCGCGGGACGGATGCGCCCTTCACCATCGGTCGCGGACAAAGCGGACGCCTCGAACTCGCGCGCTGGCTCACCTCGCCGTCGCATCCGCTCACGGCGCGCGTGATGGCGAACCGCATCTGGCTGCATCTGCTCGGCGCAGGCATCGTCGAGAGCGTGGATGATTTCGGCAAGACCGGCCAGCCGCCGAGCCACCCCGAACTGCTCGATCATCTCGCGCAGCGTTTCATCGCGAATGGCTGGTCGGTGAAGCAACTCATCCGCGAGATCATGCTCAGCCGCGTCTATCAACTCGCGAGCGCGCATGATGCCGCCGCGCAAGAAATTGATCCCGCCAACCGCCTGCTCTGGCGCGCGAACCGCGTGCGGCTCGACTCCGAGGCCCTGCGCGATGCGCTGCTGCATGTCGGCGGTGGATTGGAACTCACGCCGCCCGCTGGTTCATCCGTGCAGGCGACCGCCAATGAAGTCGTCTATTACGCACTCAAAGGACAATTCAATCCCGTCGTCCTCAACCGCGACAATTTGCGCGGACCTGACGAAAAGCGTTCCAGCCTCATCCTGCAAGGCACCATGAAGGAAGCCAGCAACGCGCGCGGCCTGCTCACGCGCGACTACCGATTCCGCAGCGTGTATCTGCCGAGTATTCGTGGCGGCATCACCGAAGTGCGTGCCTACTTCGACGGAGCCGCGCCGGAGGAAGTCGTGGGGAAACGCGCCGTCACCACCGTGCCCACGCAGTCGCTCTACCTGATGAACAGCCCCTTCGTCATCGAGTGCGCGCGCCGCCTCAGCGAACGCGTGAGAGCAGCCTCGTCCGATGAAGCCGCGCGTATCCGCCTCGCCTTCCAGTGTGCTTTGGGTCGTCCGCCCACGAGTGATGAACTCCAAAAGACCAGCGTGTTCTTAACCGAATATCCAGCCCTGCCGGGCGAGGGTGGCGTTGCCGTTGAAACGAACCTCACGTGGATCGTCTTTTGCCAGACCCTGCTCGCTTCGGGCGAGTTTCGTTACCGCTATTGAACCTGTGCTTCAAAGAACCTCACGCACCATGAACTCATACCCACTCATCACCCGCCGCCACATGCTGCAGACCGCACTCAGCGGTTTCGGCTACACCGCACTCACCGCGCTTTCGCATCAGGCCGCTGCTGCTGAAAAAGCTGGCCCGCTCGCTCCGAAGCTCCCGCATTTTCCGGCCAAAGCAAAGCGCGTCATCTTCCTCTTCATGTCCGGCGCGCCATCGCATGTGGACATGTTTGATTACAAACCCGAACTCACGAAGCGCAACGGCGAAGAAGTCGCTTATGGTCGCGCACAGTCGAAGCTGCTGGCCTCCCCGTGGCAGTTCAAACAACACGGCGAGAGCGGCCAGTGGATCAGCGACGTGATGCCGCATCTCGCGCAACACGCCGACGACCTCTGCATCCTCAACGGCATGACCACCACCATCGCCAGCCACACCGGCGGCGTGCCGATGATGCATACCGGCAATTTTCAAACCGTGCGTCCCTCCCTCGGCGCGTGGACGCTCTACGGCCTCGGCAGTGAGAATCAGGACCTGCCCGGCTTCCTCGCCATGAATCCGCTGAGCAATCTCGGCCAGCACAATCACGGCAGCGCCTTTCTGCCCGCATCCATGCAGGCCACCATGCTGCGCACCGCCGAGGGCGATTCCATGCCGCACCTCGCCCCGCCGCATCAGAGCAGTGCGCAGCAGCGCCGCCAGCTCGACCTGCTCGCCTCCTTCAATGGAGCGCGGCTCGAACAAGACATCGTCAACAACGAACTCGAAGGCCTCATCACCTCCTACGAACTCGCCTTTCGCATGCAGACGAGCATCCCCTCGCTGATGGATTTCGCGAAAGAAAAGCCCGCCACACTCAAAGCCTACGGCATCGGCGGCAAGGCAACGGATGCCTTTGGACGGCAGTGTTTGCTGGCACGACGCTTCGCCGAAGCAGGCGTGCGCTTCATCGAAATCGGCACTGACGGCTGGGACCATCACAGCTCCCTGCAAAGCCGCCTCGGCGAATCATGCAAAGCCATTGACCAACCCATCGCCGCGCTCCTCGCCGACCTCAAACAGCGCGACATGCTCAAGGACACGCTGCTGCTCTGGGGCGGAGAATTTGGCCGCACTCCACACTCGCAGCTCAGCGGCGGACGCGACCACAACATCGGCGGCTTCACCATGTGGATGGCCGGCGGCGGCGTAAAACCCGGCCACCGCCACGGTGCCACCGACGACCTCGGCGCGAAAGCCATCGAGGGAAAAACCAGCGTCCACGACCTGCACGCAACCATGCTCCACCTCCTCGGCCTCGATCACGAGAAGCTGAGCTATCGTTACAGTGGTCGCGACTTCCGCCTCACCGACTCGAAGGGGAGTGTGGTGAAGGAAATTCTGGCATGAGACCCTTTTTTCATTCACCGGCACACAGAGCCGGGGTCAGGGTGCAAAATCCAACAAAACTCTCGCCCGTTTGAGGAACGTATCCTCACGCGCCTGACCTGAGCACTCGTGTGAAAGCCATATCGTCAGCGCGGGTGCGCGGGTTCAGCCGGTGGACGTGATTTCGGTTCAGCTACGGATTGAAGGCGCTTCGTCGCGACGTAGGAGATGACTATGCTCAAGCCCATGATTCGGCGCTCACTTTCTCTCCTCACCGCCCTGCTGCTCGCTGAATCCGCAAGGGCTGCGGACCCGGTCACCATCGTGGCGTTCGGGGATTCCACCACTGCGGCACGTGGCTCGACGAAAATCTATGCCGCAATCCTCCAAGAGGAACTGCGCAATGTTCGAATCATCAACTCGGGGGTTGCTGGCAATACGACGGAGATGGCTCGCAAGCGTTTCGAGCAGGATGTCCTGATGCATCAGCCGCAGATTGTGATTATTCAGTTGGGCATCAATGACGCGGCGATTGATGTTTGGAAAAAACCGCCCGCCACGGAGCCACGAGTTTCACTGGAGCGCTATGAGGCCAACTTGCGGCACTTCACCCAGACGCTGAAATCCAATGACGCGCATGTGGTGCTGATGACCTCGAACCCGCTGCGTTGGACGCCGAAGCTCAAGGAGTTGTATGGCCATCCACCTTACAAGCCCGACGACGAAGACGGGTTCAACAGCGTCCTCATCCGCTACTGCGAAGTGGCCCGCCGGGTCGCGCGTGAGGAGGGGGCGGAGTTGATTGATGTTCAGCAGGCGTTCGTCGAGCAGGCGAAGAAACGCGCCGTGACCGTGGATTCGTTTCTCTCCGACGGCATGCATCCCAATGACGAAGGTCATCGCATCGAGGCCGATTTGTTGCGTGATCGCATCCTGGCCATCGCGAAGACCGGCAACCTGCCGATCACCGAGGGGCCACGATGGAAGGCCAGCGGCGAGACCGTCTCGATCAGTCCCATCTGCACGGACATCACGCATGATTCCCCCAACGCTGCCGTGCTCGGCTGCGGGCTCTCGCGCCTGAAGGACGGCTCGGTGATGTCGGTCTATTCCACGCCCTTCAGCTACTACGCCAAGCCCGGCACGACGTGGATCGCAGGCCGCGTGACGAAGGACGGAGGCAAGACTTGGTCGCCCGAGCAAGTGATCGCGCGACATCCTGACTGCCAGCCTTCGCATCCCTCCGTGGTCACGGCGCGCGATGGCGTGATTCATGTCTTCTACCTCGGCTTCAAGAAGTGGAAATGGGAAGGCGGCAATCCCACGGACGACACGCAAAGCG
>JBBRPQ010000068.1:0-6826 GCA_038227825.1 Chthoniobacterales bacterium | reverse complement strand
CTTAATCAAATATGGAAAATACGTCTGAACAACCCACAGCCCCACAATGCCAACCGTCACCGAAATCGGAAGTGACCACGGCTCTCGGAAAAAGTGAAGAAGCTCATTCATTGGATAGTGTGCGCGAGTCGCCTAACGACCTCAAGCTCAGCGACGGCGGAGCGTGGCGCGGCGCGTGCCCAACCGTGGAACGAACGCCAGACGCCCCAAATGTAGATGTCGCTCCGCTCGCAGAAAGCACGCGCCGTGACACGCGGAGCTGTTCGCTGGAGCGCATGGTTAGGCGACATGGTTGGACTGGAGAAAACCCTACGAACACAAAAGAAGATATTCTGGCGCGTTGTTCTGATGCAAATCTACAAAAGCCTTCGGAACAATTATTGGATTATTCTGGTCTGGTTCCATCGCCTCAACTTGTTGACCGTTCAGGCCGCGTATTGCGTTACAATGGTTGGTCGGCTGGCGCAGTAGAAGAAATGACCCCCAATATCTATTCAGGCCAACATACTTTGTGAAAATGTTCAAAAACTCGTCTTTATCATTCGTAAATAAAATGATGCTGAAATGGTATCCCAGTAATTCGAGCAGATACGGAATCTCGGCTCTGGTCAAAAGCCCTTCTTGGTCGTTACGCCAAGCGTGGAAGAACGGGGAGTATGCTTTAATTATGTCTTTTTGTGTGAGTAGGTTTCCGTGCTTGTTAAGTGTGGCCTCAATGCAGGCGAGGGCACACGCCCAACAGTTGATTGCTTTAACGAGTTTCATAGGAGGACACGCGAATGTCGCCTAACTCTGTTTAGACACAATTATTTCCAAATATCCCCGGGGATTCAGAAAAAGGTGGCGTTTATTTCCGTAATGGCACACCATTGCGAAATGCAGGCGAATAATCACGAGTCGCATCCAACAGGCCGCCAAGACGCACCCCGGCACTATGCTTCCGCTGCCATTCCTGCCAAAACTCCAACGCCTCATCCCAAGGCTTGGGTGCGCCGGATGGTGGAGAGGCGCGGGCTGCATCCATCGGAAAAGACGCTGTATTGGTGGAGCGTACATCTGGAGAGATTCATGAATTTCTGCCGGAAAGCGGGCCGGGAGGCAAGCGATATCCCCGAGGTTGTGGCCAGAATGTTTTTGGATTCCATTGCTGGAGCCAGTGCGAATGTCAGCTTTGCCAATGAGCAGGCGCGACAGGCACTCGATGTTTTCGTTCAGGAAATTGACCACTGGCATTGGACTGACCGGGAAGGAGAGCGCCCGGGACGAACCTTCCGTCTGAAAGCATCGGTGTCTTCGGAGCACGGACAGGTGAAGGTTCAGGTCCAACTTGCGGAGCAGGCAGCACCGAGACCGAATGCCGCAACATCCACAGTAATCGCAAAGGCACTTCGCACGTTGCGCGTTCAGCATTACGCGAAACGAACCGAGGAGGCCTACCTGCACTGGATGGGGCGCTTTTTGGAATTTACGGCTGGCCGATGTGGCGGGGTGGAAGCGGCGGGAGCGCCCGAAGCACGGGCGTTCCTGGAAAGTCTGGCGGTGGATCGCGACGTTTCGGCGAGCACGCAGAATCAGGCTTTTTCCGCGCTGCTCTTTCTTTTTGGCAAAGTGCTCGAACGTCCGCTCGGTGATTTGGGAGATACGGTGCGGGCGCGGCGTCCGTCGCGGTTGCCGATGGTGCTGGCGAAGGACGAAGTGATGCGGCTGCTGGGAGCGATGGAGGGCACCACGGAGCTAATGGCCCGGCTGCTCTACGGGACGGGGATGCGCGTGCTGGAAATGCTGCGCCTGAGAGTCAAAGACCTCGACGCTGGCCGAGGCCAGATCATGGTGCGCGACGGCAAGGGCGCAAAGGATCGCGTGGTGATGATGCCGCAAAGTGTGCAAGTGGATCTGGAGCGGCATTTGCAGCGGGTGAGGCTGCTGTTCGAGGAGGATCGGCGGGCGGAATTGGCCGGCGTGTGGCTGCCGGAGGCGCTGGGAGTGAAATACCCGGCAGCCGGGATCGAGTGGGGCTGGCAGTGGGTGTTTCCTTCCAAAAGTGTCAGCACCGATCCGCGCTCGGGCGTGCGGCGGCGGCACCATGTGCATGAGAACAGCGTGAGCAAGGCGCTGCTGGTGGCGCGGCGGCGTGCAGGCATCGCCAAGCCGCTCACGCCGCACACGCTGCGGCACTGTTTTGCCACGCACCTGCTGGAAGCCGGTGCGGACATCCGCACCGTGCAGGAACTGCTCGGCCACAACAGCGTGGAGACGACGATGATCTACACCCACGTCATGGAGCGCAAAGGCGTGGCAGGTGTTCGCAGCCCGCTGGACTGACATATTCAAGATCCATGGCGAAGCGCCGCGCAACAACGGACTGGAGTTGGTTGCGCTGGCCGGGTGAGGTGTCAGCGTCGTGACCTCGACATGCGGAAAAAGGGTGAAGGCCGAAGAAAGGAAATCCGTCGTTGATTCGACTCCGTTGGGGCAGTTCGTCCGTCTGCGCCGAAATGTTTGAAAGCGCGGTTTGCGTTCTCAAAATATGCGCTCAGGAAAAGTCGGGCGGACAACGGGGGCTTCAGCGGATGTCACTCAATGAGCAGTGCAGCGCATTGGAGATGTTCCGCGTGACGTGCAATCGGCGTTGACATGTGGCGCGCGGAACGAGCGACTGCATTTCCAGTCGGAACCGCACAGTGGAAGCTCGCTGGAGGGCATCGGCGGGTATTCACGGGCGGAATCGCGGCACGCGCTGGCAGCAACGCGACAGGAAGAAAAATCCTCGCATGAATCAGCGAGTAACACCGCGGGCGAACCGAGCAGACAGTAAACCGCTGTCTGTCACTGCCAATTCACTGCCAATAAAATCCGCATTTTTTCGCCTTTAGCGTTTCCATGCGTCACAATGACCACTCACACCAATGCATGCTGAAACCCTGCATCCATGCGGCTTTCAGAGTAAATTCGGCAGTGGGTCGGGCGAGACTCGAACTCGCAACCAACGCCTTAAAAGGGCGCTGCTCTACCATTGAGCTACCGACCCGGTTGCCGAAAGGAGCGCTGCAACTAAGGCACGGTGCCGCGTGACGCAAGCGGGAAACGAAGTAAGCCGCCCTTTCCTTCACCATGACACTGGCGGCAAAAGCCGCTAGCCTTCACGTTCCCGATGCCATTCCCGAAACTCTCCCAATCCGCGCGCAGGAAAATCGCGGTTCTCGTGCTGCTCGCCGCCGTGCTGTCTTGCATCGTCTGGAACTGGCAGGCCATCGAGACGCGGCTCTTCCCCTCCCCGCCTGTGATCACCACGCCTCAGCTCGCGTGCGCAGAAGTGCAGGGACGCTCGCTGTATTTCAACGGCCTGGCGCTGCCGTGGCTGGAAAAATTCCGGCCTGAATTGCTCACGGCGGAAGATCGCGATCGGACGAGTTCGAGGGCGCGCGCATTTTTGCAGGCAACGCAAAATCCAAAGCTTTTCCGGCAGCTCGACCGGCAGTTCCGATTCGACACGCTGATGCTGGTCGGTGATCCGAGTAACTATCAGCGGCTGCTGGAGCATCTCTTCGAGCCGGAGCCCAAGAAGCGCGACTTCCGCCTCGTCTATCTCGATCACTGGGCCTACATTTTCAAACGCAACGCCGGGAGCGCATGGCAACCTGCGGATGAGGATCCCGTGCGTAAAAAGCTCGGGAATTTGCGAGCGCGGGATCAGGCGACTTTCCTCGCGATGGCCGCGGGAAAAATGCTCGCCATCCGACAGGTGGATGCCGCGAAGCGCTGGCTCGACGAGGCAAAGGATCTGGACAGCCGCTCGATCGACGTGCTCGGCGGTATCGCCAGCTATCACATCGCGATCGCGCACTGGACCGAGGCGGAGACTTACGCGGACAAAGCGCTGGAGAAGAATCCGGAATTCATCCCTGCGCTCGCCGCAAAAATCCAGGCCATGCGCGCGACACGGCACAACATTGATGCATTCAAGTATTCGCAACGCCTGAACTCACTGCTCCCCGAGGAGCCCGTGCGGCTTTGGCAGCACGCGCAACTCGCCCATGAGGCCAAGGAAATCCCGGTCGAAATCGACGCGCTCACGCGACTCATCACGCTTGCGAGGGACGAGGAACGGCCCGTTGCCGAATACGAATTCTACCTCGGAGAGGCCCATGCGCACGCAGCAATCGACGACGCCACGCACGCTCCGCTCGCGCTCGAACACTTGCGCAGGGCCGTGGCCGATCCCCTGCTGCCAGCGAAGAAGCGGGAATTTGCCGAGGAGCGCATCGGCATCATCCGCAAGCGCACCGGCCTCAAGTAATGAGCGCGCAGATTGCAAATCGCGAAAGGCTGAATCAGGCTTCGAAATTCCTTTCCTCCGTGATCTCGCTCAGGCTTTTCATTCCCATCTTCTGCATCGCAGTCTGCATCTCCGCATCTGCACGGGACGAGGCACTCATTTCCATCCGCGGTGCAGAGGTGGCCGCAGAGCCCTTGAATGCGGCGGCCGCCCAGATCAAAAAGGACACGGGGCTGGAATTCAGAATTGTGACGGAAGGCGGCAGCGGTGGCGCGGTGGCGAGCATCGGGGAGGATGTCGTGGACGTCGCGGTGCTCAGCAGAAAGGTCATGCCCCGCGAGCACGCGGCATATCCTGAGAGAAAGTTCACCGAGGCACAGTTTGGCAAGCAGGCGCTGCTCATCGTGGTGCCGGAGCAGGTGTGGAAAGCTGGCGTGCATGCGATCTCGAAGGACCAGCTCCGCGACATCTACGAAGGCCGGCTGAAGAACTGGAAAGCGCTCGGCGGTGAGGATCGCAAACTCGTCTTTTACAACCGCGACACGCGAAGCAGTGCGTGGGAGCTGCTGATGTTTTATCTCTACGACGACACTCGCAAAGCCCCCCCGGTCGAAGCCGAGGTGCTCACGGATTCCAGCGATGTCACGACCGCGGTGGAATACAATGGCGGCTCGATCTCCGTGCTCGAATACAATGCGAAGCGACCCGACGCCGTCCGTGCCCTCGGCATCCGCCTCGAAGATGGCACCGTCGCGGAGCCGACGCCGAAGAACATCGCCTCCGGCAAATACGATCTGGCTCGCCCGCTGGTACTCCTCACCGCGCGCAAGCCCGCGGGAAAAATCCGCCGCTTTGTCGAATTCATGCTCAGCCCCAGCGGGCAGTCGTTCGTCAAAAAAGTCGGCCACATTCCCATCGCGGAACTCGAAGCCGAGTGACGGCCGCCGCCGCGCTCCTGATCAAAGAAGCAACCTGCACGCTGCGATAGCGCATGCGGTCGCGATGAGATCAGCGGTGAGCCCGACCGCCACGGCGTGCCGCGTCTTGCGGATGCCGATGCTGCCAAAATAAACCGCCAGCACGTAGAACGTCGTCTCCGTGCTGCCGTAGATCGTCGCAGCCATGCGCGCGAGCATCGAGTCCGCGCCATGCGTCTTCACGAGGTCCACGAAGATTCCCTGCGACGCGCTGCCGCTCAGCGGGCGCATCGCCGCGAGCGAGAGCAGATCCGGTGGAAAGCCAACCGCTTCAAGCGGGTGCCGGAGCAATTCGGTGACTGCCTGCACGACACCCGCATCACGCAGCAGCCGGATCGCGATGAGCATCGCGACGAGAAAGGGAATGATCCGCTGCGCCGTACCGAACGCCTCCTTTGCGCCCTCGCAAAACTGCTCATACACCTTCACGCCACGCAGGGCCGCGACGAGCGGGATGAATGCGAGCAGAAACGGCACCGCGAGCATCGAGAGCGCACGGAGCACGCGCAGACCGGTGCCGATGTCCGGCCAGAACTGCGCATGCCGCCACTTCGCGCCGAGCATCGACGGCAGCGCATCCGCACTCGCCGGCCACACGAGCGCGAAAAGCATCCACGCAAACGCGAGCAGGAAAACCGCGAGCATTCCGCGTCCCGCTGCGGTCAGGGGACGCACCTCGATTTTCTCGGCCGCGATCTCTGTCTCGGCTGCGGCGCTCGTCTGTCCGGGTGCATCGGCATCGGGCTGCACGCGGAAAACTTTCAGCCGCGAGAACAGCCGCGCCGCGGTGACACCGCACTTCATCGCGATGGCCGTCGCGACGATCGCGGGCACCACGATATTCGACGGGCTCTTTCCTCCTTGCACGGCGAGGATGCTGATCGCTGTGGTCGGTATGAGTTGCAGGCTCGCGGTATTCACCGCGAGGAAAGTCACCATCGCGTTGCTCGCGACGGTCGGGTGCGGATTCAGCCTTTGCAGCAGTGCCATCGCGCGCAGGCCGAGCGGCGTCGCGGCGTTGCCGAGGCCGAGCATATTCGCGGACATGTTCATCACCATCGCGCCCATCGCCGGGTGTTCCTCCGGGACATCGGGAAAAAGGCGGCGCATCACCGGACGCAGCGCACGAGCGAGCAGTTGCACGAACCCCGCGCGTTCCGCGAGGCGCATGATGCCGAGCCAGATCGCCATCAGGCCGATGAGTGGCAGCGCGATTTTCATCACCGCGTCCGCCGCAGTCGCGAATGCGCCCTCCGTCATCTGCTCCAGCCGCCCGCTGAAGCCGCCGACGAGGACGGCGATGAGCACGATGGCGAGCCAGATGAAATTCAACATGGCGCGGTGTGGCAAAAACCATGAGCGCTGGCGAGGCTGAGAAATGCAGCCGCAGTCAGTTCCGCGTCGTCCACGGCGATGGCGCTGCGCACCCATTCCGGCGGCGACCAATATCGTCGGCTTTGCGCGACGCGAAAAGACCGACGAGTCGTGGCGCACGGAGTTGCGCGACTCCACGGAGAAGTGTTCGCGCTCGGGCATCAATGACGACGTGTGGGGCGGTTTCTCGAAGCGGATT
>JBBRPQ010000067.1:0-9696 GCA_038227825.1 Chthoniobacterales bacterium | reverse complement strand
GCTCAAGGCCAACGAGATCCTCGGCCTGCGCCTCGTCACGCTGCACAACCTGCACTTCTACCTGAACCTCATGCGCCGCATCCGCGCGCACATCGAGGGCGGGACGTTCGCGGAGTTTCGGAAAAAATTCGTGAGCGAATATGTGCCGTGGAAGGCGGAGGAAATCGGCAACGATTGAGTTGCACTAACCCGGATCGCTGTCCCCGCGTTTCGCGGCATCGTCTTGCTGCCGCTTCAGGAGTCTTTGGATGAGTGCCGTATTTTGCACCTCCTCCTGCGCACGCTCCGCGGGTGTAGCAGGCAACAAGCTCCCAACTCCGGTCTTTGCAAAATTTGGTTCCGGCTTGAATCGGTGAACGTTCGCCAACGCTGCCTCTGCGATGTCATCCATCGTGAGATACTTCAGCAGGTCGGTTCGGAGTTTCATCGAACGCAAAATAGTCCGGCGCGTGGTGCGATGCAACCCCGCGCCCATGCACATGCCCCGCGCAGTGTCCGCCCTCGCCATCAGTGCGTCGAGCTGCTACGCCGTGTTCCAGCACGACGGACTAGAAAACCAAAGCTACAAATCTCTCCCCTCATGAAGGCATCGGAAACGCACCTCGGAAAAATACTTGAAGGCAACAATCAGTTCGTAGTGCCGCTGTTTCAGCGCCCATACACATGGGACGAGTCGCGCTGGAAAGTTCTGTGGGCGGATCTCGTCGAGCTTTGCGAAGACGAAACAGACTCCAACCGTGCGAAGCCGCACTTCATGGGTTCCCTCGTCACCGTGCCGACGCGTTCGGTGCCGGAGGGAGTGACGAAATTTCTGCTCATTGACGGCCAGCAACGGCTCACCACGCTCCAAGTGCTTCTCGCTGCACTACGCGACAGCGCACGCGGGATGCCCGGCTCACTTTCGGAGAAGCTGGAGAAATCTCATCTCGTGAATCAGTTTGAGGACGGTCTCGACCATTTCAAACTCTTGCCGACGCAAACCAATGGAGATCGGAAAGCCTTTCTCGCGCTCATCAAAGGCGAGCCGACGGCGGATTCAGACAGTCGAGTGGCGAAGGCATACGAGTGGTTCAAAAAGAAACTCAAGAGCCGTGGTTCGCCCGATGCAGAACGCCTCGCCGGCATCATTCTCCGCCGCCTTTCGCTTGTCAGCATCACGCTGGACCACGATGACAATCCCCACCTGATTTTTGAGAGCCTGAACTACAAAGGCGAACCGCTCACACAGGGAGATTTGATTCGGAACTATTTCCTGATGCGCGTGCCAGTGGCCGAACAGGAAAAATTGTTCCAACGATGCTGGGAACCGATGCAGTTGCGGCTGAAAGAGGAACTGAGCGAGTTCGTCCGCCGCTTTCTGATGATGCAAGGCGCCATCGTGAAGAAGGGGGAAATTTACCGCACGTTGAAAGAACGCACCGACGAGCAAACGCCTGATGGGATCGCTGCGTTCCTTGACGCGTTGCACCGCTCGGCTGTGCATTACCATCGGCTGCTCGACCCTGCGCAGGAATTGAATCCCGACCTGCATCCACGGCTGCGCCGCTTTGAGCGTTTGGAAGTCGGCGTCGCGTGGCCGCTGTTGCTGAACCTGTATGCCGAACATGATGCCGGCTCGCTTTCGATTGGCGAGTTCACTGCCATCCTCGACACGCTGGAAAATTTCTTCATCCGCCGCTTTGTGTGTGGTGTGCCGACTCACGGGCTGAACAAGAGTCTAACGCCTCTCTATCATCAGGCGAAGAGTCACCCGACACTGCTCGACGGCGTGCGTGCGACGCTGGCGCAACGCGGCTATCCGTCGGACACGGAGTTTCGCAACGCCCTCATCAATGGACGCCTTTACGGAGGTGGCGAACGGCTGCCGAAGGCGAAGCTCATTCTCGAATCGCTCGAACGGTCGCTGGCCGGAAAGGAACAAGTCACGACGGAGTCGCTGACGATTGAGCACATCATGCCTCAGACGCAAACGCCTTGGTGGGAGGAAAACCTCGGTGAGACATGGCGCGAAACGCACGAACTCAAACTGCACACGCTCGGCAACCTCACGCTCACCGGCTACAACGCCGAACTGTCGAATGGCGACTTCGCATCAAAACGCGCAGTATTTTTGCAAAGCCCGATATACCTCAGCCGCAGCATCACGCGATTTGAGAAGTGGGATGCCGAGGCCATGCAGCAGCGCGGTGAAGAATTGGCGGAACTCGCACTGAAAACGTGGCCCTACTTCGGCCCGGCGGATTCCCTTTTCACGAATGCAGTCGCGGCTGGATTCACCGGCAGGACTCCCGTTGCGGTTCTTGTTTTTGGCGAGAGGCGAGAGGCCGCGACATGGCGTGAAGTGCTTCAAGGCACGCTCGAAGCAGTGAGGGATGCCGCACCAGATGCCTTCGATGCCGTGGTGGCGGAGTTTCCGCGTTTGCTTTCAGCCGATGCAGCAAAGTTCCGTGCTCCCCGTCCGCTCGGTAACTCCCTGCATTTTGAAACCAACCTCAGTGCCGAGGCCATTGCCCGCTACTGTCAGCAGGTTATCGCCGCCGCGGGCTATCCGGCGAGTGAATGGAGCGTCGAAACTCGATGATTCGGCTCCGCGCTACGACATTAGCGGCAGCAGCCTGCCGAGCAGTTCGCTGATCTGCACGCGCTCCTGCGAGCCGTCGTCGCGGTGGCGGAGCGTCACGGTGTCCTTCAGCTCCGGGCCTTTTTCGCCGAGCGTGTCGAAATCCACGGTGATGCAAAACGGCGTGCCCGCCTCGTCCTGCCGCGCGTAGCGTTTGCCGATGCTGCCGCCCTCATCGTAGTCGGTGGCCATGTGCTTCTTCAGCGTCTCGTAAATCCCGCGCGCCTTCGCGACGAGTTCGGGCTTGTTTTTCAGCAGGGGAAAGACGGCGACTTTCTTCGGCGCGATGCGCGGGTGGAAGCGCATTACCGTCAACTTTTCGACGTTGCCCTTCGCGTCGGTTTTCTCCACTTCGGTGTAGGCGAGCGCGAGCACCGCGAGCGCGAGCCGATCGAGGCCGGCACTCGGCTCGATGACGTGCGGGACGTAGAAGCCCTTGAACAGCCGGTCGCACCACTCGACGACTTTCTCCTCAGGCAGCGCGGCTTTTTCCTTTGCGCGGTTTTCCGTCTTCTTGCGCTCGGTGAGCGCGGCGCGCTGCTCGTCGGTCCACTTGGCAAAGGCCTGCTTCACCTCGTCGTCGAACACCTCCTGAGGCTTGCCGCTCGCATTCTGGTGCGCCGTGAGATCGAAGTCACCGCGCGCGGCGATGCCCTCCAGCTCCTCGGTGCCAAACGGAAACTTGAACAGGATGTCCACGCAAGCGCGGGCGTAGTGCGCGAGATCGTCCTGGCCCTGCCAGTAGTAATCGAGCACGTCCGCACCGAGGCCAATGCCCGCGTAGTAGGCCGTGCGTTGCGCGACCCAGTAGCGATGCCACATCTCCCAGCCCCAGTCTGGCTGCGGCACCGAAAGGTCCGCACCCTCGCTCCATTGCGCGACGCTGCCGCACACGGCCTCGACGGCCTCGTCGGGTCGGATGAAAAACTCCAGCTCCATCTGCTCAAACTCGCGCGAGCGGAAAGTGAAATTGCGCGGCGTCACCTCATTGCGAAACGCCTTGCCGATTTGGCAAACGCCGAACGGCACCTTCTGCCGCGTGGAATCCACGACGTTCTTGAATTGCACAAAAATCGCCTGCGCCGTCTCAGGCCGCAGATACGCCACGTCCTTTTCCGTCGCGGTTGGCCCGACATAGGTCTTTAGCATGAGGTTGAAAGGGCGTGCCGTACCCAATTCAAATCCGCTCTCCGGATGGAAGTCTGTCGTGTTTTCGATTTTCGTCGCCTTTTCTCCAAGGAGCACCGGTTGCTCAACGCGACGAGATTCATAATACTGAATCGCTAACTTGCGTGCGCTTTCAGGCGGCTTCCCTAGTGGGATCAGAATCGAGGTTTCATCTCGACACAGGCGCTTCAAGAGTTGGTCAACCAGTTCATTTGCGAGTTTCGCGATTGCTTCCGATGACTTTCCCTCCGCGTACCTTTCGACTAAAGGTTCCGCGTAGGTAGCCAATTTGATGGGACTCAGGTTGCTCAACGAAAGCGGAGCCTCATTCGCGATGAACTCTTCAATAAGTTCGCGACCCAAATCCACAGCATAGATTGTTGCATCAACAGAGAAGGATCGGTGCCCGCCGGGCAATGCACCCAAAAAAGAAAAGACAATGCCACTTTGGGGTGAAACGTGGTCTGCGCGGACTCGTTTGTTGGTAACGGGACACTCCCTCATGAGGTCCGCGAACGTATCCACATGGCCCGACGCCTTCCAGATCGCCGGGTGCATGATGATCGTCGCGTCGAGGCCCACGACATCCTCGCGGTCGCGCGTCATCGCGCGCCACCAGGTGTCACGCAGGTTGCGCTTCAGCTCCGCGCCGAGTGGGCCGTAGTCCCAGAAGCCGTTGATGCCGCCGTAGATTTCCGAGCTTTGAAAAATGAAGCCGCGCCGTTTGCACAACGACACGATCTTTTCCATCAACGGCGGTTCTTTGGGCTGGCTCATAGGGACGGCGAAAGTGCGCGCGTGCTCCGCACCGCTCAAGCGAAATGTCTCGCGGGAAAAAGCGCGGCGGACGCTACTTCTTGTCGTCGAGCTCCTGCCAGAACTCGTACACCGGCTGCGTCATTTTCCGATAGGACAGGCGGCGCAAATTCGGGAGTTCGCGCAGGAAGTCGATGTCCTTGCACTGCGTGGGAATGATCACGGCTTCGAGCTGCGGCATGTCGGCGAGCGGGCTCAGGTCCGTGAGATCGGTGCAGCCTTGCAGATTCAGCTCGCGGATGGTCGAGCCGGCGAGCGGCGAAAGGTCGCGGATGCCCGTGCGGCTGAGGTCCAGCTTTTGCAGCGGGATACCGTGCAGGGGGCTGATGTCGCGGATGTTTTTGCAATTCGCGAGCACGAGGTCGTCGAGTTTTTTTCCGGCCAGCGGCGAGAGATCGGCGACGCGCGTATCGCCCATGCGCAGCGATTCGAGCGGCACCTTGGCGAGCGGCGTGAGGTCGTTCACGCGCGTGCTTTCGATCGAGAGAAAGCGCAGCGGCATTTCGGCCAGCGGTTCGAGATTGATGACGCCCGTGCGGTTCACGCTGAGCCGCCGCAGCGCGAAACCTTTCAGCGGCCCGATGTCGAAAATCTTCGTGTCATCGAGATTGATCGCGACGACCGGCGCGCCGGCGAGCTTGTGGATATTCGGCTGCACCACGCGGCTGAAATCGACGTTGAGCGTTTCGTCGTCGTTCGTCTCGATCCGCTGGCGCATTCCGCGTTTTTCAAAGAGCGCCTGCCACGTGGCGCGGAACAGTTCGCGATCGCGCGGGATCATCGTCAGCACGCCCAGCGCCTCGTCGAAACGCTCCTGCTTCATGAGGCCGCCATAAAATTCGCGCAGGATCGCGGGAGTCGTGTCGCCCGCGTGTTCGACCTGCCGGTTCAGCACACGGGTTAAATCCAGATTCTGTTTCGCCGCGGCGTCGTCGGGCTTCAAGCGCAGCGCCTGCTCGAACGCGCCTTCCGCTTCCGGCCAGCGCAGGAAAGATTGCAGCACCCGCCCGCGAAGCTCGTGGTAATCAGACTCGCCGGGCACCTGCGCGATGGCGTACTCGATTTTTTCGAGCGCCTCCACGAGCGACAAGTCTTCGAGCAGCGATTGCGCTTCGCGGTAAAAAGTGGGCGCGGTATTGCGCAAATCGTTCAGGCGCTCGGCGGCGAGGCGCGCATTTTCCAGCGCGCGCTGCTCGCTGGCCTGCGCGCGATCGCGTTCCTTCGCGAGCCGGAAGACGAAGGTCGCGGCGAGGGCATTGATCACGATGAAGCCGGCGATGAGCAGCGCCACTTCGCGTTTGTGGCGCCCCGCCCACAGCGCGATGTGCTTGGGTAAACTCGCTCGCTCGGCCTTCGGCGCAAAGCCGCCCTGATGCGCCGTGATGTCCGCCTGCATTTCCCCGACGCTCTGGTAGCGATCTTCCGGCGCGGTTTGCATCGCTTTCATGACCACCGCCGAAAGCCCGTCCGGCACGCGCCGTCCAGGCAGATGCCGCAGCCCGATCAATTCATCGCCGGCCGCCGCGCCATCTCGCGAACCGGACTTCGGCACCGCATTGAAACTGGACGGCGGCTCGATCTTCGACGTGACGATCGCCTCGACCATTTCCTGCACCGTCGTCCCGCTAAAAGGAGCGCGCAGCGTGAGGATGGCATAGAGCAATTCCCCGAGCACATACACGTCCGAGCGCGCGTCGATTTCATCCAGCGCCCCACGCGCCTGCTCCGGCGAAATGTAAGGCGGCGTGCCGACGATGAGGCCGTGCATCGTTTGAAAACCGCGCGGGTCGGGCGCGGGCTCGACCACGGATTCCGTCTCGACGCCCTCGCCTTCCTTGAGCGCGCCGATCAGGTTTTTCGCGAGACCCCAATCCATCACGAGCACCTCTCCAAATTCGCCGACCATCACGTTGTCCGGCTTGAGGTCGCGATGTACCACGCCCTTGGAATGCGCGAAGGCAACCGCGTCGCAAATCTTTTGAAAAATGGTAAGCAACGCCGCAAGCGAATACTTCGCGACCATGCGTTCATTGGCATTCCTGAGCCCTCGCAGCACTTCTTCGAGCGTGATGCCCTGCACGAATTTCATCGTGTAAAACGCCTCCTCGTTTTCATCCAGCCCGAGTTCATAAACGGGCACGATGTTCGGATGCTCGAGCTGCCCGGTGAGCTGCGCTTCATTCACAAATCGCATCACGTTGTCGCGCGAGAACTGGTCGTCCGCCTTCATCACTTTCACCGCCACCGTCCGCCGGATGCGCAAATCGCGACCCTGCATCACCACGCCCATCCCGCCGCGCCCGATCGTGGTGATGATCCGGTATTTCTCGCCGGCCAGCATTTCGCGCATCGGCGCGAGGCCGAGATCCTTGTCGGAAAGGGCGGCGCTCAATTGCGCGGCGGCGACGCGGGAAAGCCGCACGCACACGCTGGCCGCGCCGACTTGCACCGTTTGGTTGTCGCGCAGCCGCGTCGGGATTTGCACCTGCACGCCATCGATGAAAATGCCGTTGCTGGAACTGAGATCCTCGATGATCAGCTCATACGCGTTGAAGCTGAGCCGCGCGTGATGCCGCGAAACGGCATCGGCATCCACGACGATGTGACAACTTGAGTGCCGCCCGATGATGTATTCGCCGTGCTCGATCGCGTATTTCGCGAGCAGCCCGGTTTTGGAATACACGAGCACTTCCGCGATGATCGCCGCCTCGGCGACGGCCGCTTTTCCACCGCTGCTGGAAGACATCGCCCGATCCATCACGCGCGGAGAAAATGCCACTGCACGCGATCATGGCGCGGCACGGCGGATTGGATTGGAGTTGCGACCGTCATCACGGGAATAACCCGGAAGCGGTGTTTCCGTTGCGAAAGATTCGTGAAAGCGAAGCTGCTTACAGCCCCGGAATCATCGGCGCAGCATCGGCAGGCGCGACGGGTGCCGGTGCGGACGTAGGAGCCGCGGGCGGCAGACCGAGGTCCGGCGCGGGAGTCGTGGTCGGCGTCGTTTCGAGCACGGGAATCTCGGGCGCGGCCTTCGGCTTTTCCTTCTTGGGGATGAAATGATTCCGCCGCGGCGAATACATGTCGGAATAGACCGTCTTGCAGCCTGTGGCAGCGAGGGTGAATGATACGAAAATGGCCGGAATAAAGAAGCGGACAGGGCGGGACATGGGGCGTGTCTAGTGGATGCGCGTCGCAGTCGTCAACTGCCGAGTCAGCGCAAAAGTGCCGGTGTCGTAAGTCGAGGAATACCGCGCGGTGAAACGATCGCGCGCCATTTCCGCATCGTAGTGATATGTGCCGCCAAAGATTTTCGGAAGCTCGTGCGCCCCGCTAAACTCCATCGGCTGATGCTTTTTCCCATCGCCCGCCTTCGGCGCAAAAGGCACCGTGTAATCCGCGGAAAACGCCGCCCAGTTTGCATGAAAATGCGCCGTAAACTGCGCGCCGTGCGGCTCCACCACGCAGCGCAAACGACCGCCCTCCGGCTCACCGCCCGCGCCTTTATGATGCGCACTGGTCCAGCGTCCATCCCAGCGCGAGGCGTGCTCATATTTTCCCGGCGCGCCCACGGCGTCCCATTTCTTTTGAAAGGAAGAGCAGCCCGCGCCAAGCGCGGACACGAGCAGAGCAAAGACACGTGCGAAGTTTTTCATGGGTGCAATGTATGCACAAATTCATCCATCTCATCCAGCGAGCCGTGAAAGGCGAGCAACGTGCAGATGCCTTTTCGTTCGCGGATTGCCGCCGCCCATTCCGCCTGCGCGAATATCTTCCAATCGCCGCCCTCCTCCAGCTCGATGCCGAAATCCGCGGCGCGAAAAATGTTCAGAATCGTCGCGTGCTTATCGACCGCGACCTGCGCCACATTCTGCCCCGTGAATCGAAACACCCGCGCCCCCGCCACCGGCAGCGCGGCGAGATCGGCCGGAAGCGCGCTTTCCTCAAAACCGCGCAGCATCAGCCAGTCTTCCAGTTCGCCCGCCGTGCCGCCCTTCATCTCCAGCTCCACGCCGGACATGTGGCCGAGCTGCTGCACCATGCGCTCGGCGTTTTCCTTTCCGGGAAAGCCCGCGCGATTCTCGATCCACTCGTAAACTCCAAATCCAATCGCCAGCAGCACACCGGCGATCGCACAGAGGATCGTCGGATGGAGCGCGTTCTGCCGCAGTGCCGTCGGGCTGGCACAGGCCGCGATCTTTTGGCGCAAGCCGTCCGGCAGCTTCAGGCAGTGGATCGCACTCACGATTTGCGCGTCAAAGACCGCGTTCTCCTCCCGTTGCCGCCGCAGCAGCTCGTCGCTCTCCGACATCTTCAGCGCCTTCTCCACCGAGGCTTCCGCGCGCACTCCCTCGCGGTGGCAGGCGATCAGATTTCCAGCGGTGCGGACGTTCATTAAGCCGTCGATTTTGTCTCAAACAAAGACCCGCGCAAGGCCGCGCGGGCATCCGTCAGCACTGCACCCAATTCCTCCAGACTCATCTGCAAAAGTTTCGCGATTTCCTCCGGCTTGAAAAGTTCGAGATAGAAAAGACCGAGCGCACTGCGGCCTGGCTCCGTGAGACAGTGAAAATGTTCCGCCAGGATGTAAGCCTCGATGCCCAGCACCTCCGGCACCGCGCCGACCGGGCCCTCGACGCGCAGCAGCCGCGGCACGACGGGCGTCGGATTATCCAGATTGTTCTTCAGACACCGCTCGCGAATCCGCCGCGCCAGCCAGGCCTGCCGGTTCGCCTCCGAGCGGATTTGAGCGAGCTGCGCCTCCACTTCCGCGAGCGTTTCGGCCATGACGGATTCCGCCGCCGCGCTGCGCCCCGTGAGGAGCAAAGCGAAGCGGTAAAATTCGGAGAGAGTAGCGCTGGGGAAGATAGCCGTTTGCAAACGGGCGACATCATTGCGCAATGCCGGCCCAAGCGACAAGGGCGGAATCAAACAAGAGAATTTCCCCGCTCCCCTAGAGCCTGTCATGCACTTTGAGGCCGGCGGGATTATGGTATTTATAGCTGTACATTTTGAGACATTTGATGTGGAACCATTGGGATGGCGAACCGAAAAGCGTATCCGAGCGATGTCAGTGATGAAGAATGGGAGTT
>JBBRPQ010000066.1:0-9713 GCA_038227825.1 Chthoniobacterales bacterium | reverse complement strand
GGAGCATGAGGATAGATGTCACCGTTGCAAGCGGCTGGGTCACTACGCGATAATCTTCCTGACTGCTTTGTTTCTGCAGCTTGGCCAATGTTAGCAGCGGCGCATCCAAGTCCTTGGCCGTCCTGGCTTTCAGTCCTGTTAGCAGCGCATCCTTCACTGCGGCATCAAGGCTTTCCTTGAACCGTTTGTTGTTAGCAATCACGCAAAGGCGCAGTTCGAGAATGAGGCTCTGGCAAAGTTCCTCGGTCTTTGCCACGCGTGTGAGTGAACGGATTTGACCGAGAGTCCGGATGACAGAACTGAGCGGCTCCTCCATCATGTAATCCACTGAAAGTTTCGCTGGGAGCTGTTCGACGAGCAGTGACTCGATTTGCAAAAGCCGCTGGTTGTTTTCACCATTGCCCTTGTCCAGCGCCGAGCGGAGTTCGGTCCGGAGCTCGGTCCGGAGTTGTTCGAGCATATCAATTGGCGTGGCGGCATATGCTGCGGACAGCAGCAGGAGGAATGCGATTGGTGCGAGTCTCATGATGGGGAGCATATAGGGATGAATGATATGACTACTTCGCCGGAGGCTGCTTCTTCTTTCCACCGCCCTCCCCTGGATCGGTGAAGGGCGGCTGCTCGAAGCGCGGGGGATTTTCCACCACGCGCGGGTCCTGTGCGCGGGTGAGTTCGTCCATCATGCGCTTCGCGAGTCCGGCCTTCACTTTCGCAAAGTCCGTGTTGCCCGCGAGGTTGTTCATCTGGTCGGGGTCTTTGCGGATGTCGTAAAGCTCCTCCGTCACGCGCTTGCCGAAGGCCATCTCGTAATATGAACGCCACTGCGGATCTTTGCGATGCTCGATGAGCCACGCCTTCGTCGGGCTCGCGTCCATGTCGGCGAAGGCGATCTGCGTGTTGTGTTCCAGCACGTCGGCGGCGGGCGTGCTGTCATCCGTCACCGCGCCGGGCGAGCCGAGCGGCCAGCGGTCGGGCTCGAAATTGCGGATGTAAACCCACTCGGGTGTGTGAATGGAGCGCATCGGGTAAGGCAGATTCCCCTCGCGCGCCTTTGCGACGTGACGCTCGCGGCCCGTGATGACCCAATCGCGCGTCGCATCCAGCACGCCGCTCTTATCCGATTGCAAAAGCGGCATCAGCGAGCGGCCGTAGAGATTCTCCGGCGGCTTCACGCCTGCGATTTCCATGAAGGTCGGCGCGAGATCCGGCAGCCGCACGAAATCCTCCACCACGCGCCCGCCCTTCCCACCCGGCACGCGCACGACGAGCGGCACGCGCACGCCCATATCGTAGAGATTGCACTTTCCCTCCGGCACGCCCGGCATCCCGTGGTCGCCGCTCAGCACGATGAGTGTGCGCTCCGCCTCGCCCGTTTCTTCGAGCCGCTTCAGCAGCACGCCCACGAACGCATCCACCGCCTGACACTCCCCGAGATAGTCCGCGCAGTCCTCGCGAATCTCCGGCACGTCGGGCAAAAAGGCGGGCAGCTTGCCCTTCAGCGAATCCGGCTCGATGCCCCATAGCAGCTTGCCCGAGCCCTTCACCCACATGCGATGCGTCGTCGTCGGGCCAAAGAAGTAATGCCACGGCTTCCCTTTGCCTTCCTTCTCATGCACCGCGAGGAAGTCGTCGAAATTCCCGCGCACCTGGTCGAGCACCTTCTGCCGCGCATCGGCCACGCTCATGCCGTTCTTCACCATCGGCGCGACGTTGTTCGAGAAATGCTGCGCGAGCGCGCCGTGCTTTTCATACGCATACTTCTGCCCGCCGATCGGCGCATCCGCCGGCGAGCCTGGGCTCCACACCTTGTGGCTCTTGCCGATGGTGTATCCCGCATCGAGCAGCAGGAGCGGATACGTCGGGATCGAATCATCCCACACCGCGCCATTCAGGATCGCGCCGCGGTTGCAGTTGAAAAAATAGCGCCCCGTGAGCAGCGAACTCCGGCACGGCGTGCAGCTCGGCGCATTCACGAACGCGTGCTTGAACACGATGCCCTCGCGCGCGACGCGGTCCACATTCGGCGTCGTGATCACATCATTCATCGAGGCCCGCCCATCCATCCCCTTGTAACACCCCGCATAGCGCCCCCAGTCGTCGGCGAAGACGAAGAGGATGTTCCAGCGCGGGGCGTCGGCGGCGTGTGCAGTGCTCAGTAGCACGAGCAGAAATGCGTGGAATGGGAGACGTGTTGTTTTCATGGGTGCGGGAGGTTGCTGGGAAAAGTGGCGCTCAGCGGGAGACTCCGCATTTCTCGGAGCGATGACAACTCCAACGACACCGCGGGGAACGTCAGCAACCGACTTCCCCGTAGCCACCGTCGGAGATGCCGATCTCACTTTTCCAAAACGACACGCGATCCGCCCACGCATTCACATGCCCGGCTACGTGCTGTAGCCGCATTCGTGAAAATGTGGGCATTTTTCAAACGGTGCCCCTGCCTCCGTCGTTGGAATTGAGCCGGTGACGAGTTTTTCGGAGTGCGTCCCCAGCGGCATCGGGATAGGCAAGGCCGGATCGTTTCGCGTCCCTCGCCGAAGCGTCCGCGACTTCTCTCCGATGACCACCACCTCCGCTAACACACCGGCTCCGGACGGCGGCACCTTGGGCTTCATCGCCAGGCCGACTCCGCAGCTTCGGGCCGCCATGGACAGATTTCAGGGCACGCTCCCCCCTGCGGAATTCGCCGATCTGCTGAGCCAGATCCGCGATGCGATTGGGAAATTCACAGACAGGCTGCTCGGGCTCTCTCCCGGTATCGGGCGCGCAGCGGGCTTGCACGCGATGATGGACGATGAACTCAAGGCCGCGGCACATCTCCCGGTATCCTGCCGAAAAGGATGCGCGGGATGCTGCCACTACGAAGTCGAGATCACGCAGGACGAGGCGGAACTCCTGAAGCAACTCGTGCAGAATGGCCTCCCCATCGCCCGCGACCGACTGGAGGAGCAGGCTGCACGGGAGAGGAAAAGCGCGGAATGGGGCCGCTTTTTTAACCCCGAAAACCGCTGTGTCCTCCTCGGGGAAAATGGTGAATGCCGGGTGTACGCGGATCGCCCTGCGATTTGTCGGAAGCTTCTCGTGACGACCCCGGCGGAGGCATGCACGACGCCCGGCGATTCCGTATCCCCGGTGCAGGTGCTGATGGCGGAAATCCTCCTGAGCGCCGCCCTGAGCATCGACGGCGTGACCTTCTCATCATTGCCGAAGATGTTGCACGCGGCGCTGCATCCGGCCTGCAGCCGCGAAGCACCCGCAACATCCGAGCCGGCTCGCGGTGGTCACTAGGATATCACTGGATAAAGCTCAGCGGCAGCGGGATCTCTGCCACGGGAAAAAACCAACCTTGGGCCTTGCCGAAATTATCAACTCCCTGTATCAACCGCGCCCAATATGCGTTTTCCATTAGCCCTTACGGCTCGTATCGCCCGGCACATCATCAGCAACAAGATCCGCGGCGTGAAGAAGTTCGCCACCGTGCTGCAGCTTGAGCCGCTCCATACCTGCAACCTGACCTGCACTGGCTGCGGGCGCATCCGGGAATACTCCACCTCCATCAAGGACGTGATGCCGCTGGAGGACTGCCTCCAAGCTTCGGACGAATGCGGAGCGCCGATGGTGAGCATCTGCGGCGGCGAGCCGCTCATCTACCCGCACATCGAGGACCTCGTGGTGGGCCTGCTGAAGCGCAAGCGCATCATCTACATCTGCACAAACGCCACGGCGATGCGGAAGAAGATGCGCGACTATCTGGCGTCCCTTTTTGCAAAAAACAAGGAGGTCGCCGAGGCGAAAATCCAGGTGCTGCTGAGCGAGGAACTCATCACGAATGCGCAGGCCGACGAGGCGCGCAAAGGCCCGAAGGACGCGAAGAAGTCGGTCATCTCGCCGACACAATGGATGTATTGGAACGTGCATCTCGACGGCTTGGAGCGGACGCACGACCTCATCGTGGAGCGCGAGGGCGTCTTCAAGGAAGCCGTGCTGGCCATCCGCATGGCGAAGGTGCTCGACTACCAAGTGGCGACGAACACGACCGTCTATAAAGAGACCGAGGTGCAGGAAATCGAGGATCTGTTTGAGTTCCTCAACACGCTGAATGTGGACGGCCACACCATCGCGCCCGGCTACGAATACGACTCCGCCAAGGCCGACATGGTGAAGCGCCTGAACATCGAGCCGGAGAATTTTTTCCTCACGCGCAGGCTCACGATCAAGAAGTTCGCCAAGATGGAGGAATGGGGCCGACTGTTCCCGATCCTCGGCACGCCGGTGTATCTCGAATTCCTCGCCGGCAAGCGCGACCTGACGTGCTCTGCGTGGGCAATCCCGACGCGCAATGTCCGCGGCTGGAAAGGCCCGTGCTACTTGATGACAGACGGTCACTACAAGACCTACAACGACCTGCTCGAAAAGACGAACTGGGACAAGGTCGGCGTCGTGAACGGCGAGGCGCGCGACCCGCGCTGCGAGAATTGCATGATGAACTGCGGCTACGAGCCGACGGCAGCGCTCGGCATCGGCGCGAAGTCCGGCGACATGTGGAAGACGATCAAGTTCAACTTCGGCAAGAAGCCGAAGCCGGCAGAGAAGCAAATCGAGGCCTACAACGGCGTGACGTCCGGCAAGGGCCACCTCACCGGCCCCGGCGCTCCTGCGAAGAACGCTCCCGCTCCTGACGCCACTGGCGGCTGCGGCACCAGTCCGGCAAAAGAGGCAGTCCTCGCGGCGATTGCGGCGAAGTAAGCCAAAATCCGCAAGCCCCGGCAGCGTCCGATGATTACCGAGACCCTTTCGCAGACCGAACGCGATCCCCTTCCCCGCGCCATCGGGCGCGCGCAGCAAAATCTCCTCCGCCTCCAGCGTGAGGACGGCCACTGGTGTGGTGAGTTGATAGTGGATAGCACGCTCGTCAGCGACTACATCGCCTACATGCATTGGGCGGGTGAAGTGGACCCGGTGCTTCAGGAAAAATGCGTCGCGCACATCCGCCGCCGCCAGCTCCCGGACGGCGGCTGGAACATCTATGAAAACGGCCCGAGCGAAATCAATGCGACCGTCAAAGCCTACTTTGCGCTGAAGCTCGCCGGCCACGCGCCGAACCTTCCATGGATGACCGAGGCCCGCGCTGCGTCGCTCCGCCTCGGCGGCATCCCGCGGATGAACACCTACTCGAAGCTCTACCTCGCGCTTCTCGGACAGTTCCCGTGGAAATATCTCCCGACCGTCCCGCCGGAGATGCTGCTTTTTCCAAAGTGGCTCTTTTTCAACATCTATCAGATGAGCTCGTGGACGCGCGCGATGCTCATCCCGCTCGCGATTCTGAATCACTTCCAGCCCACGCGCCATCTGCCGCCGGAAGTCTCGCTGCACGAGCTTTACCCCGCCGGCTCCGAACAGGCAGACATGCGCCCGCGCTGGCGCAAGCCGCGGTTCTCGTGGCCGAACTTTTTCCTGTGCTGCGACCGCCTGCTGAAAAGGCTGCGTCCTTTCCAGATCAAGCCCCTCCGCAAACGCTCGCTGCGCATCTGCGAGGACTGGCTGCTCGAACACATCGGTGAAGGCAGCGACGGCCTCGGCGCGATTTTCCCCGCGATGCTGAATTCGATCCTCGCGCTGAAGGCTCTGGGCTACACGAATGACCATCCCGTGCTCGCAAAGGCCAAGCGCGACTTCGAAGGACTGTTCGTGGATGACCCAGCGGATTTCCGCATCCAGCCGTGCCTCTCCCCTGTGTGGGATACCGCCATCACGACCATTGCGCTCGCGGATAGCGGCGTGCCGCCCTCGCACGAGTCACTTCAGGGCGCGGAAAAATGGCTGCTTTCCAAGGAAGTCCGCATTCGTGGCGACTGGGCGGTGAAGAACAAGCACCCCGAGGCGAGCGGCTGGGCCTTTGAGTATCGGAACGACTACTACCCCGACACCGACGACACGATGATGGTCCTCATGGCGCTGCGTGCCGCACGGCCCGACGTGGATTTCGGCGTCGCACATTTCAGCGACAGGAAACACGCGAAACACGCGCCGCCGACCGATGAGCGCACGGAGATTTACCAGCGCGCGCTGCGCTGGCTCATGAGCTTCCAGTGCAAAGATGGCGGCTGGGCGGCATTCGACAAAAATGTGACGCGCCGCTGGCTCGAGGACGTGCCCTTTGCCGACCATAATGCGATCCTCGATCCCACGTGCAGCGACCTCACCGGACGCGTGCTCGAACTGCTCGGCAAAATCGGATTCCCGCGCAATGACAAGCGCATCCGCCGCGCCATCAAGCTCATCCAGAATACGCAGGACGCCGACGGCTCCTGGTATGGCCGCTGGGGTGTGAACTACGTCTATGGCACCTGGCAGATCCTCCGCGGACTGCGCTGCATCGGCGAAGACATGCGCCAACCCTGGATCGTGCGCGCACGCGACTGGATGGAAAGCTGCCAGAACGAAGACGGCGGCTGGGGCGAGACCTGCACGAGCTACGACGATCCCACATTGAAAGGTCGCGGCCCCAGCACCCCATCGCAGACCGCGTGGGCAATCATGGGCCTCATCTCCGCCACCGACGAATCCCGCCCCGCCGCATTCGACAGCAAGAGCATCCGCGGCGGCATCGAATTTCTCATCCGCAGGCAAAACGCCGACGGCTCATGGCCCGAGCCCGAGACGACCGGCACCGGTTTCCCGTGCGTGTTCTATTTAAAATACGACATGTACCGGAACAACTGGCCGCTCATGGCACTCGCGCACTACGCGAGCGCGATTGGCGCTCCCAAGCGGAACTAAACAGCGCCGAAGCTCAGGGTTCGAGCCCGGCAGGGATCGAGTCGGACTGCCCGGTCGGCGTTTCCGTCTGCCCAGCCGGATCGAAAATCTTCACCCATCGCACGCTCGGGAACTGCTTGAGCAGCGGCGAAATCTCATTGGCAATCGTCAGCGTGGACCCGTGACTTTCCGCCCCGCCGGTGAGCCGCACGCGGGCGACCTGATTACTGATCGTCACGCTGCTGTATCCCGTGGCATCCGAATTCACAAAAGTGAGTCCCCCTGCGAGTTCTGCTTGTGTCGGCCCGGCGAAGAGCCAGTCGAGCGAACGCGCTGCGACATTCGGCGCAATCACTGGGCGGATGACGGCGTGCACGTAAGGCGCCTGGCCGATTTCAAAATTGTGCGAATCGACAAAATAAATATTCGCGGGAATCGTCGCATATCGGACTGCGATATCGATCACGACGCGGCTCGGATTTAGCAGGGTGAAGACATGGAATGGCTCCCTTTTCGCGAGGCCGATGCCAAAAGACAGCACACCTTCAAAATCACCCGAGCGAACAACCTGAATGACATTGGGCAGCCCCATCGTGATTCGCGCATCAGTAAAAATGGTGCCGCTGTCGCTATGATTTGTGGCGGGAGAAAATGAAACGCTCAGCAATGCCTTACCAATGACCGGCACAGGCAGCCCGGAACCATCGGCGATGATTTCAGGCACAAATGAAACATCACGGCCGACCGGAAGCGGCCCGTCGAATTTAAAAACAACGCGATCAAATCCCACGTGGCTTGCAGCGTGGATTTCCTTGAGGACGGTTGTTGCAGTGAGTGAGAGAGCGCTCCTGCGCGGTGCTTTTTTGCGGGAAGGTTTCTTTGCAGTAGCCATGGGAGTGGGTTGGTTTTCGGTTTTTCTGACGGGAAGAAACTCGTGACGTGCTTTCGGTAATATCGCATCGGACATCCTCCCAGTACGCAAGCCCGGATTGTTCGGGCACACGTCGGGCGTCCTCCGTGATTGCGCCGCGCACGGACGGACGGCTATCCTAAGAGCTGACATGCTCATCCTTGAAAAATTCTCCTTCGGCGTCGGCGACCGCTTCGCACATCAGGCAAAATCACAGCTCAGCGCTTTTCAAAAACTCGCCGGGCAAGGCGTGCAGATCGCGCCCGTCTGGAACAAGTCCAACCGCGAGCACACCTTCGTAGGCTCCGAGCCGCAGAGCGTTTTCGACGCTGCAAAGTCCGCTGTCGCCGCGCTGGGCTGGAGTCACGGCTGGCACGTGGACGCCGATCATATCCGCCTGGAGACCGTTGATCGGTTCATCCCCTGCTCCGACTTTTTCACACTCGATGTCGCGGACTCCATCGGCAAACCCGCGGCTGCTGACGACGTGAAGGCATTCGTGGATCGTCACCCGGAACTCATCGGCACGATCTCCATTCCGCACATCGCGACTCCCTTCCAGACCACGCGCGCAGAGATCGAGCGCATCGTCTCGAAGTATCTGCTCGCCGTGCAGGACGCGGGGAAAATCTACCGCCACATCGCGGCAGCGAAAGGCGAGGACCATTTCATCGCTGAAGTCTCGATGGACGAGACCGACGCTCCGCAGACTCCACCCGAACTGCTCGTCATCCTCGCGGCCATCGCTGATGAAAAAATCCGCGCGCAGACCATCGCGCCGAAATTCACGGGCCGCTTCAACAAAGGCGTGGACTACGTCGGCGACCTCGTGCAGTTCGAGAAGGAATTTCACGACGACCTCGCCGTGATCGCATTCGCCGTCGCGCGCTACGGGCTGCCGGCGAATCTCAAGCTCAGCGTCCACAGCGGCAGCGACAAGTTTTCGCTCTACCCGATCATCCGCAGGACGCTGCCAAAATTCGGCGCAGGGCTGCACATCAAGACCGCGGGCACCACGTGGCTCGAGGAAGTCATCGGTCTCGCCGAATCCGGCGGCGACGGACTCGCCCTCGCAAAGGAAATGTATGCATACGCACTCGCGCACGTGGACGAGCTCTGCGCCCCTTACGCAAGTGTGATCGACATCGACAAATCAAAACTCCCCCCCGCCGAAGTCGTGAACGCATGGACTGGCGCGCAGCTCGCAAACGCCATCCGGCACATCCCCGGTCATCCGGAATTTAACGCCAACATCCGCCAACTCCTGCACGTTTCCTTCAAGCTCGCAGCCAAGGCCGGCGCGCGCTACACGGATCTGCTGAAGGCGAACGAAGCCATCGTGGCAAAGAACGTCACCGAAAACATCTACGAGCGCCACATGCGCCCGCTTTTCATCGGCTGAAATTCCCCGCGCCCGCCGGAATCCGAACTGTGATCACACCGCAGGCACTCGAACTCGCGCGCCAGCATCACCACGCCGGGCGCCTCCCGGAAGCCGAGTTGCTTTATCGCGAGATCGTCGCGGCAGAACCGGAGAATGCGAATGCGCTTCACCTCCTCGGCGTGCTCGCGGGGCAAACGGGCAGGCATGTGGAAGCCGTCGCACTCATCAGCCAGTCCGTCGCGCTCAGGCCCGATCATGCTGAAGCGCACAAAAATCTCGGCGTCGCGCTGAAGGCCGTTGGGCACGATGACGAAGCCATTGCTGCGTATCGCCGCGCGGTTGCCATCAAGCCCGACTACGCCGAGGCGCACAAGAATCTCGGGAATTTGCTGTTTGGCAAAGGCGAGATCGATCCGGCGATCGCAGCCTATCGCGAGGCCATCGCTTCCTGCCACGCTTCAAAATCGATCACGCAGTTCGTGGCCACCGTTTGGAACAACCTGGGTGTTGCGCTCATCGCCAAACGCCAAACGGATGAAGCGATCGCCGCCTGCCAGAACGCCATCGGACTGCGGCCCGACTATGCCGATGCGTTTGCGAATCTCGGCCACGCGCTGAAGGAGCAGGGCAGCATCCCGGAAGCCGTCGCCGCGTATCGTC
>JBBRPQ010000065.1:0-10281 GCA_038227825.1 Chthoniobacterales bacterium | reverse complement strand
GGAGTGAGTGCTTCCACTGCCGGAGTGCGTGCTTCCATTGCCGGAGTGCGTGCTTCCATTGCCGGAGTGCGTGCTTCCATTGCCGGAGTGCGTGCTTCCATTGCCGGAGTGCGTGCTTCCATTGCCGGAGTGCGTGCTTCCATTGCCGGAGTGCGTGCGCTGATCACCGAAGGAAGTGCGTTCCTTTCCGGGATCGGCCCGAGCATTTCCGCAGGGAATGGGGCGGGCGCGTGCCCTGCACCTTGGAGCAGGTTGAAAAAGTGGGTCACGCCAAGGCGCAAAGGCGCAAAGGATGAGGAATTCGCGAGGGAATCTTGGCGGCTTGGCGCCTTGGCGTGAGTCTCATCCGGGATTTTTTAAACATCCTCTGAGAGACTGTGTAAAAAGTCAGACAAGCGTCCTTTTCGTGATCCGCCCGAGCATTTCCGCAGGGAACGGGGGCGGGCGCGTGGCCTGTACCTTATAGGCTGTGTAAAAAGTCACCTTCCGTGCATGCGGCCTCCGCAACCCGTGCGGAGGCGCGCTGGAAAATGGGAGCGCGCGCTTCCAGCGTGCCGCGCCCGGCATCCCTGCCGGGCGCAGGGCGAAGGCGGTGGGAGCCGGGGCCGGCTACAAAACAAGCGGCAACGCGTCCTTAATCTTAATCTTAATCCTAATCTTAATCCTAATCTCACCGCTCGGACGATTAAGATTAAGATTAGGATTAAGATTAGGAAGGAGACTGCCATCTGTTTAATCGCCGGAGTAATACCATCTCAAGCCAGCGCAGGGAAACGCCCTGGGAAACGCCCTGGGAAAGCAGATCAAAACGCACAAAAGCACCGAAGGGGCGCGACCACTTGCGCCGCGCTTTCAGGGCTTTGACCGAATATCATCGGATACCCCAGGGCTGCGCTCGTGCCTCGCTTGCCCTGGGCTGGCTTGTTTGCGCACCGCTGGTGCTCTTTCCGAATCGTGTTCAAAGTTCCGTCCAAGCTCTGGAGGCTGGACGGAATCCCGCCGCCAAACACCGGCCTTTTCCGAATTGACGCAGTAACCCCGTCTTGTCACGCTCCAGAGCATGCGCTTCCCTGTCGAGAATAGGCCGACAACCCCAGAGCCTGCGGTCGCTGAGCTTGGGTCGATGGGCCGTCACCTAGCATTACCAGCTTAGGCACTTCCATTTCAGCGTAAACAACCAAACAAACACGAAGGAACAAAACATTATGTCAAACAACGGAGACACCAAACGCGAATTCACGGTCGGAAATAAGAAAATCAAAGGCCTCGGGAGCTTCCACAAGACGCTTCCACACAATCAATTTGGAGAGGTGGACCCAGCCGCTTTCGCTGCACTGGTCGCGGCGACGGAGGGCAACGGTTCCGGCTTTGCCGGCGTGCCGAAAGGCACACCCAAGGCCGCCAAGCTCGTAAATCCACAGGGTGGCCTGGCCCACGACGAACTGACGCATCACCCCGCTTCCTACTCGATGCCGCCCGCGCCGAAGGCCCGCGGCGTCTCGACCGCTGCGGAGATGACAGAGCTCTACTGGATGGCGCTGCTCCGGGATGTTTCATTCGACCAATTTGACACAGACCCGAACACGGCCACGGCGGCCTCCGAGATCAATACCCGTTTCCAGCAAGCCGTGGCGCCGACGCCCGATAACGGTCATCTCATGACGGGTGTGGATGTGCCCGGCCCGGCTGGGACGCTGGCGCCGATCACGCGGCAGAATCTTTTCCGCCTCGGGCTTCCCGGTGAGGAATTGGGCCCGCTGGTGAGCCAGTTTTTTATCCGCAATTGCAACTACGGCACGCAACTCATCGACCAGATGCAGCGCCCGTATATAAAGGACAAAGACTATCTGACCGCGTTTCCAGACTGGCTCGTGGCGCAGAATAGCGGACGTGACCAGACCGCGACGCCCCGTGATCCGGACGGCCAGGACTATTCCCACGCGAACGAGGACAGCGCAGCCAACTTCGAGGACAAGCCACGCTATATCTCCACCATCCGCGACCTCGCGCGCTTTGTGAACAAGGACGCACTGCACCAGGCCTACTTCAATGCCACGATCGTCCTCCTATCCGGCGGGGCGAACTGGACTCCGGGCAATCCCTACACTAGCAATCCTCGTGAGGGGGGCTTTGGCGTTTTGGGTGGCCCGCACATTTTGGCGCTGGTATCGGAAGTCGCCACGCGTGCCCTCAAGGTCGTCTGGAATCAGAAGTGGCAGGTCAATCTTCGTCTGCGGCCGGAAGCCTACGGAGGGCTCGTGCATGTGCAGAAGATCGGCATCGGTGGGGCCAATGGAAAACGCCCCTACGGCCTGCCGGCCTGGGTAGCCACTACCACCGCGGCAAATCGGGTGAAGGCCAAATACAACAGCCTCCTTCTGCCGATGGCCTATTCGCCCGGCAGTCCCGCCCATCCGGCCTATGGTGCCGGCCATGCCACGGTCGCCGGCGCCTGCGTGACGATCCTCAAGGCGTTCTTCAAGACCTTCGACACGACCGCGCAAGGGAATGTGGTGCCTACGCTTTTCAAAACTCTCACCGAGCGCGACGAGCCGTTTGGTGCGGGACAGCCGATCACCTCCTACATCACCGGCGTCGTCAACGCTCCCGGTGGTGATGAAGGGGTGCGGACTCCGCTCCCGACTGCCGTCGCCAACAAGCTGACCATCGAGGGAGAACTCAACAAGCTCGCGATGAACGTCGCCATGGGCCGCAGCATGGGCGGGGTCCATTGGCGCACGGACAATGCGCGCAGTCTGGCGCTTGGAGAAGCCCTGGCCGCAGAGATGCTGGCCGACATCACCACGGATGCAAACGAACGGCCATCGTTCGAGTTCCGCACGTTCAGCCGCCGGTCTGATGGAGAACCAAAACGAGTCAAAATCACGGGAGGTCGCATCTACGTGGATGGCATCCTCGTGGATACTCACGGCAGCGCCCTGTAATTCAGGCCACGCAGCCTATGCGCTGCACCGAACCGCTACGGCGCGTAGTGGCACCTGCCACTCTGCGCCCGGCGCGTTGCAGTGGTTTGGTCGCCTGTCCCACGTTCCACCCCTGGGGCAGGTGCCGCGCCGCGCGTCCGCCGTCGCTGAGCTTGGGGTGGTGAGGCGTCATTGCCGCGTCATCCGTAAATGAGGATCAAGAAAGTCGAGCAGCAACTATTGCGCGAGGCTCAATAGGTCAGTTGGCGGCGTCGGGTTGGCGCTTTGGCTTGGCTTTGCCGGCGGGTTTTGCGGCGGCGTCCTGCACGGCTTCGGGGGACTCGAAGGTGCGGCCCTGGTCGGCGACTTCCTCGATCCATTTCTCCAGCACGCTGCGCAGGCGCTGGAGCGCGGCGGCGTGCTCGGGGGTGGGGGAGGTGGCGAGGTTGGTGATTTCGTGGGGGTCGGTGTCGAGGTCGTAGAGTTCTTCGTCGGGCATGCGGGGCTGGCAGAGGAATGCCTGCGGGGGGGTGAGCTTGCCCTGGGCGTGGAGTTCCCGGAGGAGGTTCCAGACGGGATATTGGGTTTCTTTGTATTTGTTCGGCGCGAGGAAGGGGGTGGCGGGGGTGAAATTCCGGATGTAGCGGTAGCGGGAGTCGCGGACGCTGCGGATGCGCATGACGGTCTCGTCGCACCGGTCGCGGGTGCCGAAGACGTATTCGCGCGGCGGCTCGGTGTGGTCGCCGAGGAAGGTGCGGCCTTGCATGCGCACGGGTTTCTGCGCGCCGGCGAGGGCGAGCATGGTGGGGGCGAGGTCTATGCCGTCGAGGAAACGGGGGTCTTCGGTGCCGGGCTGGAAGTGTGCGGGGGGCGTGATGCCTTTCGGCCAGTGGATGATGAGCGGTGCGTGGAAGCTCTCTTCGTAGCAGAATTGTTTCGCGCGGGCCATGGATGCGCCGTTGTCGCCGAAGAGGACGAGGACGGTGTTATCGGCGAGGCCGTCTTTTTCCAATTGGGCGAGGATGAGCGTGACTTTGCGGTCGAGTTCCGTGGCTGAGTCGAGATACTGGGCCCAGTCTTTCCGCACGATGGGGTGGTCGGGGTAATAGGGGGGCAGGACGACTTTCGCGGGGTCGGCCTTGGCGGGCGCATGGTAGGTGCGGTGCGTTTCGTTGAAATTGATCTGGGCGTAGAAGGGCTGGTGGGATTTGAGGTCGTCCCAATTTGCGGAGTCGAACGGCTGGGCGGGGGGGACGAAGTTCCAATCGGTCTTGCCGGTGCCTTTGAAGCCAAGCTGCTCGGGTAGCTTCACCACATTTGCGGTGAAGTATCCCGCGCCACGCATCCACTCGGTGAGGACCTTCACGCCTTCGGGAAGGGGTTGCTTGTTCTTCGTGCGGTGATTTTGCGCGCCGATGCTCACGGCATACATGCCGGTCATGAAGGAGCTGCGGCTGACCGAGCACACCATGCCGTCGTAGAAGTGCATATAGTACACGCCTTCCTTGGCGAGCTTGTCGATCTGGGGTGTCGATGCCTGCGGCGTGCCTGAGCGGCTGAGCGCCTCCGGCCCCATGTCTTCGGCGATGAGCCAGAGGATGTTCGGGCGCTTCGGTGTGTCCGCAGCATCCGATACGGAGCCGAGAGAATGGAGGAGGGCGATGGAGAAAAGGGCGAGGTGGCGTTTCATGAGGGCAGGGGAAGTGAGGCGGGCTGGGCGGGATTCATCTCCGTAACAGCGTCGGCAGGGCAAGCTGCGACTGCAAAGGCACGAAGGGAGTCAAATACAGCCAGCCAGTGGCACTGATAATGCAGCCATGGGTGGGGTCCAGAACATGAATTTCATGTAAGTCCGGGGTCTCAACAAAAAAATGCGCTCGGACGGTGTAACAAATGCGATTGAAAAGTGTAACCTTCTAAGAAGGGTTTTCAGAATCTGATTTTGGCCGGAATGGCACCTTTCCTCAAATTTCAATCCCAACTGTCGTCTCCCAAATGAAAGAATTTTCCAATGACCTGGTAAATCCCAAGACTGGCAAGCCGTTCAGTTGGGACGACCCGAATGTTTTTTCCGGTGACCCTGGTTACATTCTGGAGGCGGGGGATCGCGGCTACGTGCCGTATCAGGGCGAGGCATCGGATGAATGCGACAGCGGTGAGATGCTGCTGGCTGACCTCGTGCACACTTCGGCGAATGCGTCGGCAAGTCCCGGTGCGATCATGAAGTATCACTACAACGTGGCCCCGCGCACGGGCGGCGGATTTTCAACTCAAGCGGTGCTTGCCGAGGCGTTCCATGAGGACACGGTGGATGCGTCAGTTTCGGCGGTGACTGGCCTCCCCGAGCAACAGTGCGCGGAGGTCCTCGCGGCATACATGGACCAGCTCTTCATGTGCTCCGCGGGAAACCGGTGGGCGCATGCCATTCACAATCTCCTCAACATGCTGCCGACTCCCGGTGAGCGGATACGCCTCGATCGCCAAGCGTGCGGTGCCAGATAGTGGAATGACGCGGGCGGCTTATTTTAGGCCGCCGAGGAGCTTCTCGTAGATCCCGCCGAAGCTGCCGCTGCTGAAAAGTGCGACGACGTCGCCGGGCCGGGTGATCTCGCGCAGGCGCGCGACGATGGAGTCCACGCCATCCTCGGCAAATCCGGCGAGGCCCTTTGCCTTCAGCGCGTGTGCGATGCCTGCGGGATCGAGAGCGCCTCCTGCGGCAAATCGTTCTGGACGATCCACGGGGCCGATGAGCGCGCCATCCGCGTGCGAGAGGGCATCGGTGAGATCGTGCTGAATCTCTGCGCGGCACATCGTATTCGAGCGAGGATCCACGGCTGCCCACACGCGTGCGCCGGGGAAGCGGTGGCGGAGGGCCTTGAGTGTCTCGCGGATATTCGTGGGATGCTTGCCGAAGTCCTCGATGAAGCGCACGCCGTCGCGTTCGCCGCGCAAGACTTGCCTTCGCAACACTCCGCGGAAACCGGCCAAGGCCCTCTGAATGACATCCAGCGGCACGCCGAAGTGATGCGCTGCGACGATCGCCATCGCGGCATTGCGCACGTAGATCTCGCCGACCATCGGTACCGAGAATCGTGTGCCGAGCAGGGTGAAATGCGAGGCCTCTGGATCATGCTGCAAGTCCGTCGCGCGCACGTTTGCCTCCGCGCTGAGGCCGGCGGCAAATTTTGCTTTCGTCCGCGCCGTCGCCGCGACCTCGCAGGAGTTCGGGTCGTCGGCGTTGAAAATGAGCACGCCATTTTCCGGCAGCACGCGCATGAGCAGGCCGAAGGCTTTCTTCACCGCGGCGAGATCCGGGTAGATGTCCATCTGGTCCAGCTCGACTGCATTGAGGATCGCCAGCTCTGGCAAGTAATGCGCGAACTTCGGCCCTTTGTCGAAGAACGCCGTGTCGTATTCGTCGCCCTCGATCACGACGATCTCGGAATCGTGCAGGCTCGCGCCTTTCCCGAGATCCTCGGCGATGCCACCGATCATGAATGCCGGATTCAGCCCGCCGCTGCGCAGGATGTGCGTGAGCATCGCGGCGGTCGTCGTCTTTCCATGCGTGCCGGCGACGACGAGATTCCGCCGCCCGCGGAGAAAGTAATGCCGCAGCGTTTCCGGCAGCGATTGGTAGGCGAGACGCCGGTTCAGCACTTCCTCGAGTTCCGCATTCCCGCGCCCGATGGCATTGCCGACGACGACCATGTCCGTGTCGCCGGGGATGTTTGCCGCGCAGTATCCTTCCTTCAGCACGATGCCGCGCTCGCGCAGGAAGTCCGACATCGGCGGGAAGACCTTTTCATCCGAGCCGGTCACAGTGAAGCCCTGCTCCTGCATCGCCGCAGCGACCGCGCCCATGGCGGTGCCGCAGATTCCGAGGAAGTGAACGTGTCGAACGGGTTGGATCATTGGTGGAAAAGCCGGGCACGCTAGCGGTCCCTCGCGCCGTGTCGAGCGCCAGCCGTCGCAGCGGGCGACGTGGCAGAGCGGGAGATCGAACAGCGCAGTTGAGCACGACCGCAGCATCCCGTAGAAGCGTGGCATCCCTTGCGCCGTGAAACTTCTGCTTACGCTCATTTCCATCACGTCCGTGCTTTCCGCCGAGACGATCACTAATTCCATCGGCATCGAGCTCGTGCGCATCCAGCCGGGGGCGTTCACGATGGGGCAGGACCGGCCGGCGGCGGATTACAATGTGAAGAAGCACGCGGCGAAGTTTGACGATGCGGATTGGGATGAGAAACCGGCGCATCGGGTGAAGATCACGCAGCCGTTCTTTCTCGGCGCGATGGAAGTGACGCTCGCCCAGTTCCGCCAGTTCCGCCCGAAGCATAACGGTGGCCGTGGTGCCGGTGATGATGCGGTGAACAGCGTGACTTGGAACGATGCGGTGGCCTTTTGCGAATGGCTGTCGAAGAAGGAAGGAAAGACTTACCGGCTGCCGACCGAGGCGGAATGGGAGTATGCGTGCCGCGCGGGCACGACGACGATTTTCCATACGGGGGACAGGCTGCCGGATGGCTTTGGCTCGTGGCCGGGCGACATCGGACTGCGCGATCGTTTTTTCCCGGATGGCGTGTTGCCGCCGGAATTCCGGCCGAAGAGCACGACGCTCTCACTGAAGGTCGCGCAGACACTTGCAAATGCGTGGGGGCTTTTCAACATGCACGGGAATGTCGCCGAGTGGTGCGCCGATTGGTACGGGGCATACGAAGCAGGTGAACAGACGGATCCGATGGGCCGTGTGGATGGCGACTTCCGCGTGATCCGCGGCGGCAGTCATTCGATGCAGACGCGCCTGCTGCGCTCGGCAAATCGCACCGCGTGGCTCGCGGACACGCAGAGCGAGAAGACGGGCTTCCGCGTGGTGCTCGGCGATTGGCCCGCGAGCAAGCCGCTGCCTGTCGCGCCGCTGCCGCTGAATGCGCAGAACGTTTCGCAGGTGACGCAGAAGATTGAGCCTCCGCCGCAGGATGTGCCTCTTTTCGAAGGACCGAAGGCGTTCGTCATCATCCCGCCGGATTCATTCGGGCCGTGCTTCTCCGGTCACAATCACAGCCCTGGGATCGCCGAGTGCCCGAACGGTGACCTGCTCGCGGTGTGGTATTCTTGCGTGGATGAAGCGGGCACGGAGCTGAACAATCTCGCGAGCCGCCTCCGCCCCGGCGCGAAGGGATGGGAGCCGGCGTCACTTTTCTGGGATGGTGCCGACATCAATGATCACGGGCCGAAGCTCTGGTGGGACGGCGACAGGACGCTGTATCACTTCGCGCGCGGGCTGAATGACAACATCGTGCGCACGAGCACGGACAACGGCGTGACCTGGAGCAAGGCGAAGCCGATCCAGCCCGTGAGCGAGGTCGGCAATCAGATCATCCGCACGCGTGATGGCACGATCCTGATGACGCAGGACGCGACGATCACGAGCCTCACGAAGAGCAACGATGGCGGCAAGACGTGGACGTCCGATTTGATCGCGGACAAGAAGCTCTCCCATCGTAATGGCAGCACTGCGCGCCATACCGGCATCCACGCGCCGATCGTCGAGTTGAAGGATGGCCGCCTCATGACATTCGGACGGCTCAACACGCCCGAGGAGCAGGCGAAGTTCAACTTTAAGACACCAGCCAGCTTCTCCAGCGATGGTGGTAGGACGTGGACGCATGAGCCCACGGAGTTCCCCGCGATTAGCAGCGTGCAGCGTCAGGTGTTGATCCGTTTGCGCGAAGGTCCGCTGCTCTTCTGTTCCTTCACCGACCTCTCGGCGAACGCGCGCAATCCGAAGGGGCTCAGTTTCAAAAGCAAGACCGGCGAATTCAATGGCGCGGGTCTGTTCGCCGCGATCTCGTTCGACGAAGGCAAGACCTGGCCGGACAAGCGCCTCATCACGCCCGGCGGCGAAGAGCGCACGGTGAACGGCATTGATCGAAATCAGTTCAAACTCAGCGCGAGAAGCGCCGAGCCCAACGGCTATCTCGCAGCCACGCAGACGCGCGATGGCCGCATCCAGCTCATCACCAGCAAGAATCACTACGTCTTCAACCTCGCGTGGATGAAAGCGCTGCCAGAGGCTCCGTGATTCCCTGCGCTTTGGTAGTCCCCCAACCGAATTTATGCCTTCGTCCAAAATCAAACCCAAATCCGTCCAACTCATCGCCAGCGGCGATCTGCGAATCTCTGCAAACCAAGTCTGCTGGCCCGCGCAGGCCGCGATGGAAAAGGCGCTCGCGGCTGCGTTCAAGGCGGAAGGCGTGAGCATCGTGCGCGCGCATCCGTTCGATGCGAAGGCGAAGCACGGCTTCATTGATTCGCAGAAGATGGGACTCGAAGTTTTCCGCAACGTGGACCCGGACGCACCGCTCATTGTGGCCGAGGCGGTGTGGCAGTATTCGCATCATGTCCTCGCCGGACTCACCACGCATCGCGGACCGATTCTCACGGTGGCGAATTGGAGCGGACAGTGGCCAGGGCTCGTTGGGATGCTGAACCTCAACGGCTCGCTCACGAAGGCCGGCGTGCGCTACTCGACGCTGTGGAGCGAAAATTTCACCGATGATTTTTTCCGTACGAAGCTGCGGCAGTGGCTCAAGACCGGGCGCATCACGCACGACACTTCGCACGCGCGCCCGCTGGAGAAAGTGAAAGTGTCCACACGTGCCGCGAAGCTTGGGGAGAAGCTCGCGACGCAACTTCGCGGCGAGAAGGTGATCCTCGGGATTTTCGATGAGGGCTGCATGGGGATGTTCAACGCCATCATCCCGGATCACGCGCTGCATGCTTGCGGAGTATTCAAGGAGAGGCTCAGCCAATCGGCGCTCTTCGCAGAGACCATGCGCGTGCCGGATGCCGAAGCGGACGCGGTGCGTGCGTGGCTGGAAAAGAAGGGGATGAAATTTCACACGGGCCCCACGCATTCGAGTGATCTCACCGATGCGCAGATCCGCCTGCAGTGCAAAATGTATGTCGCCGCCGTGCGGATCGCGGATGACTTCGGCTGCGACGCCATCGGCATCCAGTATCAGCAAGGGCTGAAGGATCTGCTGCCCGCGAGCGATCTCGTCGAGGGCGCGCTGAATAACTCGGATCGTCCCCCGGTGCGTTCACGCGACGGCAAACGCGTGCTCTACGCGGGCAAGCCTGTGACGCACTTCAACGAGGTGGACGAGTGCGCGGGGTTCGACGGCCTGCTCACGCAGCGCGTCCACGCGGCGCTCGGCCAGCCGGCCGAGAACACGCTGCACGACGTGCGCTGGGGCGCGGAGTTTGGCGGCGAATACGTCTGGGTCTTCCTCATCAGCGGTGCTGCGCCGCCCGCGCATTTCATCGGCGGCTGGAAGGGCGCGGAAGGCTTCCG
>JBBRPQ010000064.1:0-10690 GCA_038227825.1 Chthoniobacterales bacterium | reverse complement strand
GATTTCTTTTGGGGGTGCCGGGACACCCCCCCTTTTTTGTGGTGGGGTTTTTTTTGTATGCCTTTGGGGGGGGCTGCGGGGCGCGGGGGCCCCTGCCCCCCTGGCACTCTTGGGGGCGTGGCCGCCCCGGCTCCTTGCAAGGCGGCCATGCTTTTTGGGGAACTGGCCTAGCATTGCACTTGCCAGCATCGCATGAACCTCACACTCGACGAAATCATCCAGCACGAAGAACGGCTCCAGCATGAACCACTGTCCATTTTTGAAAGGAGCGCGCAGGCGGGAGAATGTTTCCGATTGAATCACTCCGCACGCGTCCGCATTGTCACAGGAAGGTATTTTTTCCAGTGAACAACGAATCGCAATCAACCAATCCGCTCCGCGAGGGGCTCCCATCGCGGCCCTTGCCGCAGCCGTGCAGTGTCGTGATCTTCGGAGTGTCCGCCGTTCTCACTTTCCGCAGCCATGGGAACTGAAAAGCCGATGAAGTTCCGCCTGACCAAGGATTTTCTCTTCGAGGCAGCACAGACGCTCCCGCACGCGCCGGAGGGACACAAGTGCAAGAAGATGCACGGGCACAGTTTCAAGCTGGAGATCACCGTCGAGGGCGAGGCCGATCCGAAGACGGGCTGGTTTTACGATCATGCGGACATTTCGCGCGCGATGAAACCGATGATGGCGGTGCTCGACCACGGGTATCTCAATGAGATCCCCGGCCTGGAAAATCCGACCATCGAAAACATGTGCGCGTGGTTCTGGCAGAAGCTTTCTCCGCAGCTCCCCGGCCTCGCGGAGATCGTGGTGCATGAGACACCATCTGCGCGCTGCTCGTTCCGCGGGCCGTGACGAAACGCTTGGCAATCCGCGAACGCCCGCTACTTTCCCGACCGATGAAACGCCTCGTATTTTCCGTCGCAGCCGCCGCAGCCGCATTCACATTCGGCGCGTGCGAAAAGCATTCTGCCGCCGAACTTCCCGAACACTACCAGCACAAAGCCGGGCAGCACGCCGAGGCCGCTGAGGCACACGAAGCAGCACCCGCGCATGGCGAGGCGGAAAAGAAACCCGCCGGTGAGCACAAGGGCTAGAGCGGCCCAGGAAATGTCGTGGCCGCCGCACAAGGAGCCGGGGCGCCCCCGCCCCGCGTCGGTCCTCGGGGCGAGGGTGCCCCTGCTCCTCGAAAGAGGCCCGCGCCTTCCGGCGAACCGCTCCGGCGCGCAGTCTGTGCTGCTGTGAAAAACCCGATGAAGCCCGGCGCGCAATCAGGCTTCTGGCGTGGATGCGGGAGAAGCTTCGCGTTTGCATTTCGCGGTCTGGCCCTGCTTCTCCGCACTCAGGCAAATGCACGCATCCACTTGCTCGCGACCGTGATCGTTGTCGCGGCGGGAATCGGGTTTCACGTCCATCGCGGCGAATGGCTCGCGCTCGTGCTTGCGATCGGCATCGTGTGGATTGCAGAGGGGATGAATACGGCCATCGAGATCCTCTGCGACCGAATCACGAAGGAGCGCGACGAGCAGATCGGTCGTGCGAAGGATGTCGCTGCCGGTGCCGTGCTGCTCGCAGCAATCACTGCCGCAGTGATTGGCTTCATGGTGTTCGGCCCGCACCTTTGGGAACTGCTGCGCGGGCACGGGGGTTGAGCATTTCAGCGCTTCGCCGAGGCGGCTACTCCGTCGCCTGCTCGCCGTTGCCCTCGATAAAATACGTCGCGCCGAGATAGCGCACCGTTCGCAGGTACTGCTTCCAGCGCACACCTTCGAGATCACGCGCAGCCTCGGTCCGCGTCTCCTCGGGCTTTGCAGACTCCGAAGCACGGTCGCGGATGGCTTCGAAAAGGACGCGGCCATCGAGTTTTGCGAGTGGACGGATGCCCATGAGCCAGAGCACGGTCGGCGCGACATCGATGTTGCCCGAGGGGAGTTCGCTGCGGACGCCTTCGCGAATGTCCGGCCCTGCGGCTACGAGCGTGTTCGTCTGATCGAAGGGGCTGAGCGAGCCGTGCATTCCCATGCCGACGGCCTTCACACCGTCCTGGACGAGCGTGCCCGGCACACCGAATCTATTTTTCTCCGCACTCCAACGCGGTGCCACGACGATATCCGGCGCGTCAGGTGAATCCACTGCGACTGCATCGAGCGAAAATGTCCCCTCGATATTCTCCCGAGAAAAAATCACGCCGCTCGAAGGCGCGCCCTGCAGTAGCCGCACGGCACGAGCCGCCGTCTCAGCATCGTGGCCCGTGATGTAGATGAGCGAAGTCCCGCCGGTGCCTACGATGATGATCTCTCCTTTTTCCGGCGGAGACGAAAACGCCCGGTGCGCGCGCAGCCCTCCATCATTGAGCAGCTTCACCAAATCCGCGCCGGCAGAGATGGTCGAGAATCCGTGATCGGACACCACGAGGATGTCCGTCTTATCGAGCACTCCCCTCTCCTTCAGCGATGCGATCACGATGCCGAGATGGCCATCCGAACTGCGCAACGCAGCAAGCGCCTCCGGCGCACCCGGCGAGTAGGCATGCTGGGAAAAATCGGGATCACTCATCCAGAGCACGGAATATTTTGGCACGCCAGCCTTCCACATTTCGCCGGTGAGCACATCGGTGGTCCAGCGATCCTGCGCAGTATTGGGGAACTGTATCCTGTCGGGAAAATCTCCGCGCGCTTTGCGCAGGCCGAGCACGGCATCCGCCGGCACACTTTTCCCGGCAAAGACCGCCATGGAATCCCGCGCCGCGCTCGATGTCCGCACTTCCGCACGATCTTGCAAAATCGCGACTCCCTTGGTCCCCGCCACCGCCGTCCGGAAGCCGGCCTGCTGCACCGTCTCCGCCACAGTCGCTGCGGCGATGTGTCTGCCGCTCGTCACCTCATCACTCTTGCGCACCGTTTCCAAACTCTCCGTATGCACCGCCTTGCGCGGATCGAGCGCGGGACGGAATTCGCTGTTCCCGATGATCCCGCTGTGCGCGGGCATGAGCCCACTCGCGAGCGCCGTACCGTTCACCTCGGTGGTGGATGGAAATGCCGGGTGATGATTCGCAAAGAACACGCCTCGCTGCGCGAGCGCCCAGAGGTTTGGCGTGTTCTGTTCGCTGACGAGATCGGGACGCATTCCATCCCACACCATCACGACTACATGCTCTGCCTTTCCGCGATCCGCCGACAGGGCGTATTTCATGGCACCCGCGTCCTCCATTCCGGCGTCGGAAGTCCCGCTCTTTTTGCCACATGAGGTGACGAACAATAGCGCGCCGACGGTGACTAATATGGTGGAGATTTTCATGAAGGAATAGGTGGCGGAAAAGAGATGCCGGATGGGCATCATCCGCAGGATGCCGCACCCCGCGAAGCATCGGAATTCCCGCAAGCAGGGCTGAACACCGCGATGAGGTACGCGATCTCATCCGCCACCTCATCGGGATTCTCCACAGTCTGTCGCACCTCTGCTTCCAAAATCGTACGGTAGTTGCGCAGATGCCTGATCAACGCCACGCGCAAGGCTCCCTCCGTCATGCCAAGGCGCAGAGCGATCCCTGCGGCATCATGCCCCCGCAGACTCCCGCCACCGAGCAGCACCGGGAGAAATTCGGCGAAAAGCTCCTGCTTCCCCTGAGTCTCGCACTGCTTCTTCAATTGCTCCATCACGAGCCCCATGAGCGCATGGCCCCACTTTCGCTCAAAGACCTGCTGCGGCGTTTCCGAGAGGGAGAACCGCTCCGCCGCATAGCGCTGCTCCTCAGATTCCCCATCGGCCCCGGGAAGCTCCTGCGCGAACCTTTCCCGCCGCGCCTCATCGCGATGCCAGTTGGCCATGAATCTCCCGAGTGAAATACTCAGGAACCCACGCAGGCGACCGAGCTTCGCATCGGCATTCTCCAGACTGTGTGCATTCAGGAAACGCACGAGAAAATCATGCAGCGCGTCTTCCGCATCATGGTGCGATACGCCGCGTCGGCGGATGAAGGCGTAAAGGCTGTACCGATACCGGCCGAGCAGGTCCTCGATCGCCAACTTCGACACCGCGCCATCCTCACTGCGCAACCGGGACAGAATCGACCAGTGCGTCGTTGGGAAATGCGCGTTTCTGACGTCGCTCATGAATCACGACTCCCAGAACCCCGTCGCGGAATCAATCTCCATGCATGTCCCCCGTACGCGTCCGGGCGACTCGGGACAAATATGAAATCGTCCAGCCGCCTTATCGCCAGGTGTGCGTCATTCGATCCAATCGTGCAGAATCAGCCGACCGGCCCGGCAGGCGGTGCAAGTTTGACTACCTTCCTGCAAAAACTGCCCGGTCTTTGCGCATGCTGAGTCTTTCCGTTTCCTGATGCCGAACCTCTCCACGGGTCCGGCTTCGGAATGAACAGCGCCTTCTTCTTCACAGGCATCGTGCCCTCTGCGCTCGGCGGCGACGCCTCACTCGTATCCGACGTATGTGCGCCACCAAATGGCACCAAGCCCGACACCAGAAACTCCGGTGACCGCAGAATCACACCGCTCACTGGCATCTGAAAAGTCACTGCCGCCTTCATCGTCCCGCCAGCCCATAAAGCCGCAATCCCCGCCATCATCCCGTATGACGGGTCGGTGCCCGATGCGCCCCACGCATCGGGCACCTTCTCCCCCATCGCCAGGCGATTCCCCACCCGGTGCCGCGCCCTGTACAGACGTGGCACCCCTGCCGTCGCCCGGCTTCCTGACTCCAAAAGCAACCCCGAAACCCAAAGACAGCGCAGCGGGACAACGGGCGTATTTGTGAAATCGAAAGTTTTCATCGGAAATCATCCATCTGATCTCGGATACACTTCTCGCGCGCGTTTGTTACACGAGATGGCCCTCTTTTTTCAGAAACCTCAAAAATAAGCTCGCGATACTCGGTCTGCCGACCGGAGCAGCGACCGCCGGACCCAACCGGAAGCGATCTTACCGCGCCTACTTCTCCGATGTCCCCGTCACCGGATCCACCACCCCGGTAGCCCTGTCGGAGACTGCCATGAAGCTCCGCACCGTGATCCAGATGGCAGCGAAGACGACGATGACCACAAACACTTTCACCAGTAACAACGCCGGCCTCTTTTCATTCGGCTGCTGGCAACGTGGACACCTCTTGCGTGTCCACCGGAACGACCGTTTGCATTGCGAGCACAGGATGCGCACTTCGGATTTGGGCTTGGATTCTCGACTGCCGGATAACAGCCGACCTTCGTGACTCTGCGGTATTCAGCCCGACGGGGAATGGCGAACAGTTTTCCCCACATGTGGAAGAATTCACATTTCCGAAACCCATCCGCCTCATTCACGGCCACACGCCATCCACGATCGGCTGCGACTTCAATTTCGCCGGATCAATCACCGCGTGGCGCACGCGCTGCCGCTTCCACGTATAGGTGATGTGCACCAGCCCATCGCGATCCTGGATGATCGCGGGATAGCTGTATTCCCCTGGCTCGCTTTCCAAAATGAGCGCAGCCTCCCACTTCACACCATCGCGTGAAATGGCGAGGTTCAGCGGAGAGCGCCCTTTGGCCGTGTGGTTGTACACCAGCAGGTGCAGCCCGTCTTTCAGCGTCACGGCATCGGTGCCTGAATTCGGATTTGGCAGTTCCGTCAGCGACATCTCGCCCCACGACTTTCCACCGTCCTCCGATGCGATTCGGAAAATGTGCGCCTGCTTCGTGCGGCCGATCGCGAGCAGCCTTTCTCCACCGAGGAAAAGCACGCTCGGCTGGATCGCGCCGATGGCCTTGCCGTCGTTCACCGCATCGGTCTTTGCCCACATCGCACCACCGTCGCTGCTGCGCTCGAAGTGCACCCGCCAGCCGTCATGCTCGGAGCTCGTCGGGCTGAGGATGTCGCCATTCGCGAGCTGCACCGGCTTGTTTTTGATAGGGCCGAGGATGCCATCCGGCAAACGCTCCGCATCGCTCCACGTCTTCCCGCCGTCGATCGAGCGGCGCAACATGCCCCACCATTTGCTCGGGCTCGGGCCGACCTTGTAGAAGAGCAGCAGCGATCCGCCTTTCGGCTGAAAGAGCACCGGATTCCAGCACGGATGCCGCGTGCCATCGGCCTGCACGCCGTTCGCAACTTCGACCGGCACAGTCCATTTTCCACCCGCGAACTGCGACGACCAGATGCACACATCCGGATTCCCCTCGCGCGTGCCACCAAACCACGCGGACACCAGCCCCCCTGCAGCCGGCTCCACGATGGTCGTGGCGTGGCAACTCGGGAAAGGCGCAGTCTCGTAGATGAATTCGGACTTGAGGAGACCCGGTTTTGCGGGCGCTTCGTCGAGCCATTTCCATGACGTGAGCTGATGCGTCCCATCGAGCTTCCGCCACACGACGGCGTCTGCCCGGCGAATCTTTCCACCATCGGAAACCTTCAGCGTGAACCGGTAGTTCAATCCCGCCACCACCTGCCGTTCGACTTTTTCAACGGCTTGGAATGTGAGCTTCGGGTCATGCGCGGTGACGGCGAATTTCGATGCGGCGAGCGCCCCGGCGTTCTTTTGAGAGACGCCAGAGAATCCGCCCGGAATCTGCGCCAAAAGATTCGGAGGGAACCCGCAGGCGAGGAGGATCGAAGTGAGGATGGCAGCGAGGAACGGATGCGTTTTCATGTGCGAGGATTAGGACTGAGTGTGCGAGATGCGCGGCTTGATGAGCAGCACGATAAAAACGGACAAGAGCGCAACTCCTGCAAAGGCGCCGAAGATGACATTGAGAGGCACATGCCGGTCGCGCAGCGCGCCAAATGCCCAGTCGCCGAATCCGCCGCACGAGATGCTCACGAGATTCATGATGCCGTAGCCCGTCGCGCGCCACTCGGGCCGCGCAATCTGGCAGAGGATGGGCATGTTGTTGCAATCGAAGAATCCCCATCCGAAGCCGAAGACGATGAGGCCGCCGATCGCGACGGTGAGCGTGCTCGCATTGCCCACGCTGAAGAGCGCCGGGAGGAACAGCACCATCCCGATGGCGCTCGTAAAAATGCGGCCGCGCGGCGTCGTGCGCATCCAGCGATCCGCGAGCGTGCCGCCGATGACCACGCCCACGAGCGCGGCGATCTGCACGTAGAGAATCGCGCTCACGCCGGCCTCGCCCTGACCGAGGCCGAATTTTTCCCGCAGGATGTCCGGCATCCAGTCGCGCACGACCCAGCCCGCGATGGCAGGCAGCGTGAAGTAGAGCACGAGCAGGAGAAAGTTGCGGTTGCCAAGCAGACCGCGGAAAACATTTTCGCGTGGTGTGGAAACATCCCCGGACGCTGTTTCCGAGTTCACGCGCTTCGGATCGCGCAGCAGCGCGAGCAGCGGCACCGCGTAGATAATGCCAATCATGCCGCACAGGCTGAACGCCCAGCGCCAGCCATGCTCTGGAGAATCCCCAGCGTAGCCCGCGAAGCCACCGAGAATCTGCCCGACATAAATGCCCGCCTGGTGCACGCCCACCGCACGTGAACGCGTGTCGCCGGTGTGATATTCCGCAATGAGCGCCAGCGCCGTCGGAATGTAAAACGCCTCGCTCACACCCATGAGCGCGCGCGCCGCGATGAGTTCGTGAAACGAGTTCACGTGCCCCGTCCACCATGTCACCGCCGACCACACGAGCAGGCTCACACCGATGACGATCCGCTTGCTCACACGATCCGCGATGAATCCGCCGAACGGACTCAGCAAAGCATAGGTCCATTTGAAGCACGCGAGCACCATACCCCAGTCGGCCTTGTTCGCGATGCTCGGGATGTCGCCGACCATCGAGGACTTCATCGTCGCGAGCATCTGCCGGTCGAGGTAGTTCAGCAGCGCGACCGGAAAAAGCAGCGCCACCACGAACCAGGCGCGACTCATGGCGCTCGGAATCGGCTCGTTGTTCATCGGGGAAATGCGGTGCACGTTTTCAGCAGCCGCTCACTTTGAGCGAGGATTGCGCAGGTAGTAAAAACGACCGTCTTCCGCCCCGACGAGCACATCCGGGATACCGTCGTTGTTCCAGTCCACGGTCGTCGGGCTCGTGTCGTGGCCCGCAAGATTGAGCGTGTCCACATTGCCCAAGTTATTGAAAAGCCATTTGCCGTCCCGCTGACCGGTCTGCCGCCACAGCTCGGCGTTGTTGCTGTTGATGAGAATGTCAGTCGCGCCATCGCCATCCCAATCCACGAGACAAAATTTGCGCCTTCCACTCTTGCCGCCAGTCCCCGTGTTGAAGTGCAGCGGCTCGCCCTTCTCGTCACAGAACAAGCGCTTCGGCGGCAGCAGCACAAGCGTGCCATCGCGTTTTGCCCGCTCGAAAAATGCGAGGTAGCCCTCGTGATCGAGCATCACGAGGTCATTCAGCCCGTCGTGATTCCAGTCGGTGACAAACGGCGTGGTGCGCCATTGCGTGAGCAGCGCCTTGCCATCGGGCCGCATCCAGCCCCAGCCGAGCGCGGGCTGCGTGCCTTCCCACTCGACCTCGATCGGCTGTGCGGCGGCGAGCTTTGGCTCCGTGCGCGTGCCGATATTTTTGAACCACACGACCTTTCCAAGAATGGAATTCACGACGAGATCCGGCAGTCCGTCGCCGTCCCAATCCGCGACGCTCAGCGTCGTGTAGCCCCACTTCGCCTCTGCTGGACCTTGGATCGATCCATTCGGCCCGGCCATGAAACGGATCACCTTGCCGTCAGCTTCGAGATATTTCGGCGCGGCCCACTTCGGCTTTTCGACACCGGGCTTGCTCAGGTTTTTGAAGAACAAAATGTAGCCCGCCGAGTTCCCGCTCACGATGTCCGTCGCGCCGTCGCCATCCCAATCCACGCCCACCGGCGTCGCGAGCGCCCCGCATTTCACATCATCCGCCTCCTGCTGAAAATAGCGCGGCGGCAAAAACTGCGGCGTGCCGTCAGCGGAAATTTTCCCCGTATTCTCGATGAAGGCCACGCGCCCGTCCTCATCTCCGACGATGAGATCGGACCGACCATCCTTGTTCCAGTCGAGCGCCACCGGCGTGATCATTTCCAAATCCATCGCGAGCGGTGCCGATGCCTCCGTGGGAGCGAGCGGAAGCTCGCGGCTGGCCTGACGCTCGCCGATCCCCCGCGAGCTGCCGCTCGCGCCTACGGTGCGCAGCACGCGGCCCGGCGCATACTTCGGCTCCGTGCGCGTGCCGATGTTTTCAAAAAATGTGAACCCGTCGCGAAACTCCCCGCAGATCAGATCCAGTTTTCCCGTGCCTCGAAAGTCCGCGAAGCACGGCGACGGCCAGCCATACGTCTCGGCAGGTTTGTCGCCCGCCATGAGCTGCACCGGCTTCTCATACTTCGGCGCGTCGTCCGTGCCTGCATTGCGAATCACATACACGAAGCCGCGCAGCGGGCCGGCCGTCCACTTGCCCTCGGGCGTGAAGGCGTTGTCCCATCCGTATTCCGTCCAGTCGTCCGCGCCCACGACGAGGTCCGTCTTGCCATCGCCATCGAAGTCCACGTAGCGCCAGAAATTTCCGCGCACCTTATTCGGATGCGCGTTCATCGGCAGCGCCAGTTTCTTTCCGCTTTCGAGTCCTGTGTTCAAAAAATCAGGGAACTCCATCGCAGGCGTAAGCACGCGCGCTTTCCCGTCCACAAACGACACGCCCGCCATCTGCAAGCCGCGGCTGATGCGCCGGCCCGGCCTGAAAATCGGCATCGCATCGCGCGCGGTGTCTGTGCCGGGATTCTCGAAAACGTAGGTGCCGTTGTACGGCTTGTCCGGGCAGGACACGACGAGGTCGAGCTTGCCGTCGGCATTGAAATCAATCGGCAGCGGAAACGCCCACAGACCGACGCCGAGATCCACAGTAAGGCCGGGATTGTTGAATTTGATGCGTTCAAGCCCGTCGGCACGCGCGACATGCGCGGACAAGACGGTGAGCAACGCGGTGCATGCGAGAGCATTGAGAGCGGGAATTTTCATGGGGGAAAAAGTGCGGATGCAGTGAGCATCACGAACGGCGCAGCGTGCCGCACACATTCACGCGGATGCCGAGCGCGCAGGCAAACGCGGCCTTGGCAAACAGACATTCATCCGCCGCCTTCGCGTTATTCGCGTAAGCGACCTGGATGTGATTCGCCTGATGTTTGGCCATGAGCTGATCGCGCGACACGCCGTACGTGACGGCGTGCATGATGGGCCACTGCGGCGTGGTCGCCTGCCAGCGGCGCTCGGTCTCCTCGCGTGGTAAAGTAATCACCCCGCCGCGACCGATATCCATGTGCAGCGCTTCGTCCTGCACGTAAATGCGCGACCAGACGATCTCGCCGGGCTTGCTGATGCCGCGCAGCGTCGAGCCGCCATTCGGAAAATACATCGCCGGTTGGCGGAAACCTTCCGCGCCTTTCCAGCCGCCGATGAAATGCGCGGGCGGCGCGGCCCCGCTGATGAGGAGGACCCAAACGTATTCTTCCCCGTGCGGTGTCTTCGCAGGCGCACCCCAGCGCACATCGTGCAGCGTGTTCTCGACCGGCTGGCCGAGCGCCGCGTGGACGCGCTGCGTGAGCAACCCGTCGAGCCCGGCACACTCGTCCACTTCGTTGAAATGCGTGAGCGGCTGTCCGGCGAAGAGCACGCGTTTGCCGTCGCGCGAACGCACGGGCGGGCGATCGGAGTTGTTCAGCGTGCCCTCGACGAGATCGCTCGCGGGCAGCAGATCCTTCAGGCCTTG
>JBBRPQ010000063.1:0-11463 GCA_038227825.1 Chthoniobacterales bacterium | reverse complement strand
TAACAGGACTGAAAGCCAGGACGGCCAAGGACTTGGATGCGCCGCTGCTAACATTGGCCAAGCTGCAGAAACAAAGCAGTCAGGAAGATTATCGCGTAGTGACCCAGCCGCTTGCAACGGTGACATCTATCCTCATGCTCCTGCAGGACTCGATGCTCCCGCAAGCCGCCATGCAGAAGAGCCGGTCTGGCATCGTGCAACTTGCGAGCATGACAGAGGCCTATGCGCAGCAGGTTGGCGATATGATGCCGATGTCGGAATTCATGGTCCTGGTGACCGACGCCTGCGCCAGAATCGATCCGGATTTTTCCAGAAGAGGGGTCACGTTGGCGGAGATCAGCCGACAAAGCATCGAACTCCTTCGGGGTGTGAAGCGAGTTGAAGAAATCGCTGATGCCCATCAGCAGATGCAGGCGCTTTGTCCTGGCTCGACAACGACTCCACCGAACTTCACTGAGGCGGCGCAGGCTTTAGGCAGGATGCACAGGTTTTATGAAGACTTGAAGGCTGGCGTGGCGACTTCCTTCGCCTCTTTGGACGTGCCCACCCCAACCACGGTATCCGAAGCAAGTGCCGGGCTTAGGGATTTGCTGATTCGGAAGGCTCTATCCCATGTGCTCCGGGTGGCGGGGGACTCCTTGCAGAGGGAGGAGGAAAATGTGAGCGCGTATCTGGGACGGATGATCCAGGAGAGTCAGAAAAATTCAGACTGGCCGCTGCTTACGCGGACTCTCGATACCGTCCAGTCGCTGCATATCACAGGCCTGCTGAAGACGAACGACAGCCTCGCACTTCGAATGGTGCTCGCCGCGGTTAGTCATGAGCGTGCGCAGATTTACTCCGGGGCAGCGGCATACTACTTCGGGGCCTTGAGAACCGGTTCGCAAGCCGTGCCGTCCGAGCTGATCGGAATCAAGCTGGAGACGATTCGCAAAGAACACCCGCAGGACTATGAGGCCGGCCAGAACATCCCAATTCCCGATCCGACGGCGCAGCGAACTGGCGGATACACCATCAGTGCCAGCCAGAGGATCAGTCTTGCACCTCCGCCTACGTCCGCTCCTTCAGCACCAAAGGCGGGCACGACACCAAAAGTTATACCGGCACCCGTATTGGAGAAAAAACCGCCGGAGGCCGCAAAGCCAGAATCTGCGAACTCAGGCGCCAAGCCATGAACCGCTCCGCATTCCTCGCAGCCATTCTCGCGCTCGGCGCTTCCGTCTTTGCACAGACGAAACCGGAGGCCGCGCCGAGGCCGAACGTCATCATCATCCTCGCGGACGACCTCGGCTACGGTGATCTTGCGTGCTACGGCAGTCCGAATAACAAGACGCCGCACCTCGACCGCATGGCTGCGGAGGGTTCGAAGCTCACGCACTTTAATTGCCCGATGGCCTACTGCGCGCCCACGCGGGCTTCGTTGCTCACGGGACGGTATCCGTTTCGCTGCGGGATGACTTCAAATCCTGCGCCGGACGGAGGGCCGGATGCGGACGGGGTGCATCTGCCCGAAAGCGAAACCACGATCGCGCAGCTCTTAAAAAGCAACGGCTACGCGACCGGAATGATCGGCAAGTGGCACCTCGGTCACGCGAAGCCCGAGTGGCTGCCGACGCACCGAGGCTTCGACGAATACCTTGGCATCCCCTACTCGAACGACATGCGGCCCGTGCAGGTGCTCGAAGGCGAGAAACGCGTCGAATATCCCGTGGTGCAGGCGACGCTCACGCAGCGCTACACGGCGCGCGCGCTGGACTTCATCGAGCGGAACAGGGCGCGTCCCTTCTTCCTCTACTTCGCGCACGCGATGCCGCACAAACCACTCGCGGCTTCGGAGGATTTTTACAAGAAAAGCGGGGCTGGGCTTTACGGCGATGCCGTGGCGGAACTCGACTGGAGCGTCGGCGAAGTGCTCGCGAAGCTGAAGGCGCTCGGACTCGATGAAAACACATTTGTCGTCTTCACGAGCGACAATGGCGCAACCTTCGGTGGTAGCACGGGCGGACTTCGCGGGATGAAAAGCAGCAGCTACGAGGGCGGCTACCGCGTGCCGTGCATCGCACGCTGGCCGGGGGGGATTCCCGCCGGTCGGGTGAGCGCGCAGCCGGCGGTGATGATGGATCTTTTTGCGACCGCGCTTGCCGTGGCGCACACCGCGCCGCCAAAGAATCTGCTGCTCGACGGACGCGACATCCTTTCCGTTTTTGCAAGCGATGAGATAAGCCCGCACGACGTGATTTTCGGCCAGCAGGCGGCGAAGCTCGCGACCGTGCGCGATGCGCGCTGGAAGCTGCACGTGCTCAAGCCGGGCATCGGTCTTTCGGCCAGCTACAAGCCGGGCGATCACCGCACGGACCCACGCGCGCCGGACGGCGTGACAATCCTCGCGCCTTACGAACAAGCGACGCCGGATCAACTTCCGGGTGTGCAGACCGGCGACACACCGAAGGCGATGCAGCTTTTCGACCTGCAGGACGATCCGAGTGAGCAGCACGACGTGTCTGCGCAGCACGGGGACATTGTCGAGCGGCTTAAAAAATCCTTCGACGAAATGGACGCGCAGCCACGCCCTCATCTGCCGCAATCCGCCGCACGCCAGAATCCGAAACCCGACAAGTAGTCCAGTCACCCATGAACCGCCCCGCATTCCTTGCAGCCATCCTTGCCCTCGGCGTCACCGCCTTTGCGCAGACGAAGACGAAGCCCGCACCGCTCCCCTCCGAACCGCCGGACTCCGTGAAGGCGGAACTGAATATTTCTTATGGCAAGACGCCCGAGCAGGAGCTCAAGCTCGACGTGTATCGACCCAAATCCGGGGGCGACAAACTGCCCGCGTGTGTGCTCGTGCATGGCGGCGGATGGACGGGCGGGGACAAGGAGCGGTTCAGCGCGCTCGCGATCGCGCTGGCGCAAAAAGGCTACGTGGTCGCGAACATCGAATATAGGCTCGCGCCTGCGGCGAAGTATCCGGCGGGTGTGCGCGATTGCAGCCTCGCGGTGCGCTGGGTGCGGGCGAATGCGGTGCGCTTCGGCCTCGATCCGCAGCGCATCGGCTCGTGGGGCGGCAGTGCGGGCGGGCATCTCGTGGGATTGCTGGCGGCGGCACCGACACATGCTAATTTTTTAACACCGGAGCTGAAGGACGTGTCCGCCGCAGTGCAGGCGACTTGCATCATGGCCGGGCCGACGGACCTCACGAACGAGAAGTTCGTCGAGGCGCTGCGCAGGGCGGGGGAGAAGAGCGGGAGCTTCCGGTGGTTCGGCAGGCTCTACGACGATGCGCCGGAGATTTACAAGGAGGCGTCGCCCATCACGCATTTCACGAAGTCGACAGGGCCGATCCTTTTCCTCACCGGCGATCTTGACAATCCCGAGCGCGACGCGGCTGGCATTGAGAAACTGAAATCGCTCGGCGTGGCGACAAAGCAGGTCGTGCTGAAGGACGCAAAGCATGGCTGCTGGATGCAGCGGGCGTGGTTCGAGCAGTGCGTGGATGCGACGGATGCGTGGTTCCGTGAGCACCTGAAGTAAACTGAGACCGGCCTGCGCATGCTAACCCCGCGGGCTCAGGCCTTCGCCTCGGAGGCAGCGCTCAGCGTTTCGATTTTCTCGATGGCCTCGGTATCCTTGCCGAGATAGCGCGCGGCGATGAACCACAGTGCGCTGGCGAGGATCATCATGAGCGATACGAGCGTGAATGCGGTGTCCCACGAGGTGTGGCTTTTCACCCAGCCGATGAGCGGCGGTGAGAGGGCGTCGCCGAATGCGTGGATGAAGAAAATATTCAGCGCAAATGCGGTCGAGCGCATCGCGGGGGAGGTGACGTTTGCGAGCGCGGTATTCGCGGGGCCGGTATTAAAGAACAGGAAGAACACCGCGCCGAAGACGGCATACCACACGTAGGGGAAGGGGAGCTTCAGCATCGCGAGCGTGCAGGGGAACGCGAGCAGGATGGCGACGCCGGAGACGGTGAAATATGCACCGCTGAAGCGAGGCCTCAGCCTGTCGCCGAGCCAGCTTCCCGCGAGAGTCGAGAGGATGCCGGCGACGACGACGATGAGGCCGAATTTGAGATTCACCTGCGCGAGAATGTCGTTCGCCTTGCTCATTGCGTCGAGATTTCCGAGGGCGAGGAGTGGTGCGAGGCCCTGCTGATCGGCCATGCGCTGCGACATGTATTTCGGAATCCAGAATGCGATGCCGCCGATGGCGAAAGTCATCGCGGTCATCGCCGCAGTATTTAGCAGGTAGGACGGGATGCGGAGCAGGGTCTTTGCATCAGTACGGAGGCTCGCTTTGCTGACTTCGCGCGGGCGATGCGGGTGCGGTTCGCGCATGAAACACGCGAGCGCCGCGAGCAGGAGGCCGGGCAGCACGACGACGTAAAATGCGGAGCGCCAGCCGAACCATTGGTTCATCTGTCCACCGATGACGTAGCCGAGCGCGCTGCCGACCGGGATTGCGACATAGAAAAGCGCCATCACTTTTCCACGCCTATCGACGGGGAAATAGTCGGAGATCAGCGCCGGTGCCGCCGGGCCGTAACCAGCTTCGCCGATACCCACAATAACGCGGCTCGCGAGCAGCACGCCGAAGCCGCCGGCGAGGCCGGTCATCCCAGTAGCGATGCTCCACACGGCGACGCTGCCTGCGATGATCCACCAGCGTGAGACGCGTTCCGCGAGGCGCCCGAGGATCGGTGCGCCGACCATGTAGGCATACAGGAATGCAGTCGCGAGCAGGCCGACTTTTTCTTCGCTGAGATGAAATTCCGCGGTGATCGGCGGCACGACTGCGGCCAGGATCTGGCGGTCGATGTAGTTGAAAAGATTGATCGTGAGCAGCAGCGCGACGGCCTTCCTAGCGTCGCGGTGGAATGGTGCTGCTTGCTCTTGCATCGCGGGAGACAACAGACGCGCGCGGAAGACTCCAAGCACCAAACGCGCGCCGCAATTTGCACGCGTGCAAATTCTCTCATTGCCAAGATTCCGGCGGGGCGTTGAATCCGCACCCTCATGCGGCTCCGGAACAATCTGCTCGCCTTCGCCATCCTGCTCGTCTTCCTCGGGATCGGTGTGCTTTACGTGCGCTTTTGGGTGGTGCAGCGGCCCTATGGGATCATCGTTTTCGTGAGTGATGGGCTTGTCACGCGTCACATCACCGCTGCGCGACTTTTTGAAAATGGCGCGGCCAATCGTCTGGAAATGGAGCGTCTGCTTCCGAATTCCGCACTGCTTCGCAATGATCCTCAGCAATTCGCCGTGCCCGATGCCGCATCTGCTGCGAGCGCGCTGGCGACGGGGCAGAAGGCGCGGCATCACACGGTCGGAATCGATCAGCGCGGGGCTTCGGTCGCATCCATTCTTGAGGTCGCCCGGAAGGAGGGAAGGGTCGTCGGTCTCGTGACGAATGGCAGCCTTTCTGGCGCATCGCCCGCAGCATTCTACGCGCACACGGCGAATGCGGAGGATGGGCAGGCGCTCGCGGCGCAATTGATCGCCGCGCCGCAGTTCAAGGTGCTGCTCGGGGGCGGGGTTGAGGATTTTTCGCCGGATGGAAAAGGGGGACGGCGCAAGGACGGGAAAGATTTTCTCGGTGCAAACAAGGCTTCGGGTTGGGAGGTGATCCGCACACGTGCGGAACTGGAAAGCGCGTCCCCGTACCGCGAGGGAACGCTGCTCGGTCTCTTTGCCGAAGGTGCGATGGATTTTACGAAAAAGCGCGAACTCGCGGCAGTGCAGCCTTCACTTTCGGACCTTGTGCGGCGGGCGATCGAGTGCCTTGAGACGAATCGTCATGGCTACGTGCTCGTCGTCGATGAGGCGCTCATCTCGCAGGCGTGCGTCTTGAACGAAGGCGAGCAACTTATGCGCGAAACGCTGGAACTCGATCGCGCGATCGGCACCGCGGTGAAATATGCGGGCGAGAAATCTCTCATCGTCGCCGTTGGGCGGACGAGCGTTGGTGGCTTTGCGCTCAGCGGCTATCCGATGCGGCAGGATAAGGGACTCGCGCTGCTCGGACCGACGCCGGAGGGGAACCCCTACATCACCTGGGCGACTGGTCCGAAGGGTGCGAAGCCGAACGAACCCGTGGCGCGCGAAGCGGTCGGCGGTGTGAATACTGCCGAAGACGTGCTCGCGCTCGGTGCCGGGCTCGGTGCGGAACGCTTGCACGGTTTTCTCGACAGCACGGATATTTTCCAAATCCTCCGCGACGCACTTTAGTCGCCGCGGGTTGCTGGGATCACGGTAACACCGCGATCAGCTCCACCTCGAAGATCAGCGTCTCATTCGGTCCGATCAATTTGCCGGATCCCTTTTGTCCGTACGCGAGCTGCCACGGGACGTAGAGCATCCACTTCGAGCCTTCCTTCATGAGTTGCAGCGCCTCCGTCCAGCCCTTGATGACCTGCGTCACTCCGAATTTCGCGGGCTCTCCTTTCTTGTAGCTGCTGTCGAATTCGCGCCCGTCGATCAGCGTGCCCTTGTAGTGGACGACGACCTGATCGGCCTTCGTCGGCTGCCTGCCGTCGCCTGCTTTCAGCACGCGATATTGCAACCCGCTCGGCAGGGTCTTTACGCCTTCCTTTTTTCCATTCTCGGTGAGAAATGCCTCACCTTTTTCACGCCCGACTTGCGCTTGGGCGACGGATGTTGCGGAGAAAATCGTGGCAGTGCAGGCGAGTGCGGCGAGGAGGATGCGTTTCATCCTTCGACGCTATGCGCGAATTTTCTCAAACGGCAAGCTGCGGAATCAGCGCGCCTTTTTTGCAGATGAGAGTTTCTCCAGTTTCCTGACCGCGTCCTTGCGGTCCACGCCGATGCCGGCCTGCTGGTGAGCGACTTCGCCATTCCCGTCGAGAATCGTGACGAGCAACGAGTGCGCGAACTGCGTCTTCGATCCTGGCGCGTAGCTGAAGCCGGCCTTCTCCGAGAGCTGGCGCACCGCATCGTGGCTGCCAGTGAGCAGCGTCCAGCGTTCGCCGGTGAGCTTGTGTTTCGTCCGGAATTCCTTCAGCGCCGCAGCGGAGTCGCGTTCGGGGTCGATGCTCACGAGGACGAAGTTCACGCGATCCGCCGCCTTTGCGGAGAGCGCCTTTTGCATGGCCTTCAGATCATTCACGAGGAAAGGGCACGAGTGCTGGCAATTTGTGAAAAACATCAGGAGCACCACGGGGCTTCCACGCATGCTGTCGAGGCGGACCGCTTTGCCGTCGGCATCCGTCCAGTCGGATGTCACGCGGTAGATTGATTTTTCCGAATACTTGCCGGGTGCGAGACCGACTTCGCAATTCGGCGCGACCAGGGCGGGTGAGCGCTTTTCCGGTGCTGCCATGAGGGTTGCCGCCGCACAGAGCATGAATGTTAAGGAGAGGATTTTCATGGATGCAGCATGGGGCCATCGCGCAAATGCGCTACGATGCATTTGACCGATATTCTCCCTCGGTTGCCCGCTCCGTCTTGCCACCGCAGGCCCAGCGCGCTTTGTTGTGCGCCATGACGAATCAGACCATCATCGCCCCTTCGGTCCTCGCCGCCGATTGGGGACGCCTGCACGAGCAAATCCGAGCAGTGCAGGATGCGGGTGCCGACTGGCTGCACCTCGATGTGATGGATGGGCACCTCGTGGAGAATATTTCGTTCGGCCCTGCTTTCTGCGATTGCGTGGCAAAGGTCGCAACGGTGCCGCTTGATGTTCACCTCATGATCTCGCGGCCCGATACGTTCTGGCCGCGTTTTGCAAAGCTGAGCAAAAACATCACGATTCACGTCGAGGCCTCGTGCGATGTGTCCGCGACATTGCGTGCGATCCGCACGGCGGGAATCGGCTGCGGCATTTCGCTGAAGCCGGGCACGCCGTTTTCCCTCATCGAGCCATTTCTCGGTGAAGTGGATCTCGTGCTTGTGATGACGGTCGAGCCGGGATTCGGAGGTCAGCCTTTCATCCCTGAGATGATGGAGAAAGTGCGCGACGCGCGAAAAGTTCGGACAGAGCGCGGCCTCTCCTATCGCATCGAGGTGGATGGCGGCATCAATGCCGCGACGGGAAAAACAAGCATCGAAGCCGGAGCCGATACGCTGGTCGCCGGCACGAGTGTCTTTGCAGCGCCGGACATGGCGGCTGCCATCCGAGCGATTCGCGTCGCGAAGTGATATTGGAGCGGTAGAACACTGGTTGCCGGGTGGCACGAGGTGAAATGCACGGGTTCAGGCGTGTTGATGCGGTTATTTGTAAGCGCTCGTTAGAGAATAGGTTGCCTGCCGATTCATGTGTGCCTGTGAAGCTGCGGGATGAAAAAGTGATAATGAGCATGGGGTCATTTGCGGTCGCATGGGTTTTGGTCTAAATCCTGCGACTTCACCCCCATGACACCGTCCAAAACTCCGCTATCACACCGCCCATCACGTCAAAAAATTCTTCTTGGGATACTCCTTGGATCGCTCCTTTTCACCGGGGGCGTGCGCCGAGCGGAAGCATTGGAATTCAGCCCGGAAGAGCAGCGGCTTGCGCAGCGGCTCACCGGTTCACAGGGACAGCGGCGTGACCGCGCCCGGATGCACGCAGATCCCATCCTCACTGCGGTCGCCCGTGCGCGCGCAGAGGATATGGCAAAACGGCGTTACTTTGCGCATGTGAATCCCGACGGCAGCGGGCCGAATTTCCTCGTGCGTTCTGCCGGCTACTCGCTGCCTTCCTCATGGGCTGGGCGTTCGGCGAATTTCATCGAGTCCATCGGCGCCGGCTATTCCTCCGCCGAGCAGGCATGGGAGGGATGGATGAATTCGCCCTCGCATCGCACACACTTGCTGGCATCGAGCTCATTCTATCGCGATCAGACAAATTTCGGCATCGGCTCCTACGCGGATCCCTCGAGTCCATATCGCCGCTACTGGGTCATCATCACCGCACCGCCAGCCTCGCGCGGGCAGCCCGCCTACGCCCCGGCCGGATCAGCAAAACCGGCCCGCATTGCAGTCGCCATGCCGATTTTCAGCAACGTGGATCCGGATGCCGGTGAAGTGAGCGACACCTTTCCCGAATCCGCTCCCCGCCCGAGCTTATCCACCGGGCCTACTGTTCCGTCCGTGCCGCGGTCACCTTCTTCTCCCATGGCAACTTCTCCGGCTCCCGGCGAGACGCTGTGGAATTGGGAAGGCCCAGTTTCTGCCCCGCGCCCAAGTGCCGTGCGGTAGGGCGATCGGGGCTGAGAGCTCCCCTGTGTGATTCACGGTCGGATCGGAGTCACCCGCTGTTTCGCTAACGCCCTTGCATGTGAGGCATTAGGGCTGGCGCCTTTGGCGTTGCATCAATATACGCGGGAATGGAACACAACAAGCAATCGGCCGACCGCGTGGGCGGGTTGGATTCGATCCGCTTCATATGCGCAATCGTGGTCTTTTTCAGGCATGGTGCCGCGCCTCCCTTGGTTCCCGCGGCAGATCATTCGACGATGCTCGGCATCATGCGGGGTATTTATGGCAATGTCTGGAACGGTCCCGCTGCGGTCATCGTGTTCTTCATCATCTCTGGTTTCTGCATTCATTACCCGTTTGCTGGAAGCCAGAGGCAGCCTCGGCTGATGGAGTTTTATTCCCGGCGATTTCTCCGGCTCCTCGTACCGGTCGCCGTGGCGATTCCGCTCAGCAGTCTGGTGGGAGTGAGCCTTGCGCTCTTTGACGAGAGTGTCCTGTGGAGCCTTCTCGCTGAATTAATCTACTACGTGCTCTATCCGGCGTTTCGCAGTCTGCGCATCCGTCTTGGAGGCTGGCTGCCGTTGATTGTGATGGCGTACGTTGGCGCGCTGGCAGTCGTGCTGACAAACCCCACGGCAACCGGCTACGCTTCGTATGGATCGGGCTTCAACTGGATTCTCGGTCTGCCATGCTGGCTGCTCGGATGCAGTCTGGCGGAGTCCATCCGTGCAGGCCGCGGTGTTTCCGCTGGCACGGGTGCGATCTGGGCTTGGCGATTCGGGATATTGGCAGTCGCGTGGGGGTGCAGCGTGATGAAGTTCCATACCCGAATCGGTCATCCATGGACTTTGAATGTCTTCGCGTTGCTTGCGACAGCATGGCTGTGCCGCGAGATAGGGTTCCTCAAGAAACACCCGCCTGCAAGGTGGGCTGAAAACGCGGGTCTTTGGAGCTACTCATTGTACCTGCTCCATCCGGCGGGCATGCATGCCTTCGGCCGAATATCCCCGGCTATCGGCAATGCGTGGGCTCGGTGGTTGCTGTTGTGCGGCTTTGTGTTCGCGGTTTCATATGCCTTTTATCGGCTCGTTGAGCGTCCGAGTCACACGCTGGCCAGACGTGTTGCCAGAGCGTTTGGACCCGTGGCGCCTCAGGAATAGCCGCATCAACCCACGCTTTTCACCGCTGCCACCTGCGCGCCTTCAGTTCAAAGCGCGGCAGCGTGCCACTCGCGACACGCGTGACGGGGATGCGCAGCGTGAAGGCTTCGGTGAACTTCGCGGCGACGCGCGCGGCAGCGGTGTCGTCGTCGCTTTCGATTTCTACGGCGAGTTCGGTCATCGTGCCGTTGCGTGAGACGGTCACGCGGTATTCGGCGACCTCGGGGAAGGCGCGCACGATGGCGTCCACGGCGCTCGGGAAAATGTTCACGCCGCGCACCACGAGCATGTCGTCGGTGCGGCCGAGGATTCCGCCTTCGAGCACAAAGCCGGGGCCGGGACGCTTGCGTACGAGGTCGCCGGTGCGGTAGCGGAGCAGGGGATTCGCCTCGCGGCCGAGCGGCGTGAGGACGAGTTCGCCCGGCGTGCCGTCGGCCACGGGTGCGCCGGTTTTTTGGTCCACGATTTCGGCGAAGTAGGATTCCTCGATGATGTGCAGCGATGGAGCGCTGGCGTCCTCGCCGGCAATTTCGGGCGCTTCGCGCGGAGCGACGTGGCCGGCGGGACGCACGGCGCTCCGCTGGAATGCGACCGGGCCGACTTCCGTCATGCCGTAGTGGTCGAGTACCTCCGCGCCATTCCACGCGGCGGAGATGCGTTCGCGCACGGCGGGCACGCTGCCGCCGGGCTCGCCTGCGACGAAAATTTTTCGCACCGCGGAAGTGCGCAAGTCCACGCCCTCGCGCGCGGCGACTTCGGCGAGATGCAGCGCATACGTCGGCGTGCAGAGCAGCACTGCCGCGCGGTGCTGCACGATGCCGCGGATGCGCGCCGCGCTCGAAAGCCCGCCGCCGGGGATGCACAGGCAGCCGTATTTCGCCGCGCCCTCGAACGCCGTCCAGAACCCGAGGAACGGCCCGAACGAAAACGCGAAATACACGCAGTCCCCCGGCGCGATGCCGCACTCGCGGTAGATGCGCGCCCAGTTGCCGAGCATCCAGTCCCAGCTCTCCGCGGTGTCGAGGATGGCGAGCGGCTGCGCGGTCGTCCCGCTCGTCTGGCAGAAGCGCGTGTAGCGGGCTTGTGGAAAAGTGAGATTCGATCCG
>JBBRPQ010000062.1:0-11939 GCA_038227825.1 Chthoniobacterales bacterium | reverse complement strand
GTGGAGATTCGTGACGGGGACCTCGGCGGTGGGGACGAGGTAGAGGCCGTCCTCGGGGCAGTGGTAGAGCTGGTCGGCGAATTTCGGGAGCTGCGTGGTGCCGATGAGGGCGTCGGCGTTCACGAGGAGCGGCGGGGCGATCTCGGTGTAGCCGCCGGTCTGCGGATGCGTGTGCGTGTCGAGGAGGAAATTGACGAGCGCGCGCTCGAGCCGTGCGCCGGGGCCGGTGTAGCAGGTGAAGGCGGGGCCGGCGATTTTCGTGGCGCGATCAAAATCGAAAAGGCCGTGCTTTGCGCCGAGGTCGAGGTGGGAGAGGGGCTGGAAAGTGAACGCGGGCTTCGTGCCCCATGCGCGGAGTTCGGGGTTCGCGGTGGCGTCGGTGCCGACGGGGCATTGCTCGTGCGGGACGTTCGGGATGCCGAGCAAAAGGTCGCGCTGCTCGGTGTCGAGCGCGGTGGTCTCCTCGTTGAGGCGCTTCATGTCTTCGCCGAAGCCGCGCACCTGCGCCTCGATCTCGCCCGTGTCCTGGCCGGCTTTCTTTTTCGCGCCGATCTCCTTGCTGATGCGGTTGCGGTCGGCTTGCAGTTGCTGGAGTTTCGTCTCGGCCTGCCGGCGCTGGATGTCGCAGCGGAGGACGGCGTCAATTTGCGCCGCCCAATCACCGGCGCGACCAGCGAGGCGGGCTTTGATTTCGTCGGGCGATTTGCGGATGAGCGCGATGTCGAGCATGGGGCGCGGAGGCTAGGCGCGGGATGCGAAATGTCGAATCACGAATGACGAAGGCAGCGGTTCGCCGTTTGATCTGCCCGCCTCCTTCCGTCGGCGGCTACGGGTTTATCGGCTCGAGCTGCTCGCGGTGTTTCCGCCGAGGCCGGGGTTCACGTTGAGCGGGAGGCGGACGTTCGGGAGGTCTTTGAGCGTGAAGGAGAGTGTCACGCCGTAATCGTTCTGCGCCTTGCTGGAGGTGCCATTGTTTCGCGCGACGAATCCGACGCTGGCGATCCAGCTCGTGAGGTCGCGGTGAATTTGGTAGCTCTGTGATTCGAAGATGTGGTCGCGGAATTCATACGAGCCGCGCGCGGAGACGGCCCAGTTGTCGTTCACGCGGTAGTGTGCGCCGACATTGAGCAGCGAGCTGTCTTGGAAGAGGACGTTGCCGCTGAGGTAGCGGTGGCCGACATTGAAGCTCACGCGGTCGTTCGGCATGAAATAGAGGTCCGTATTTACCTCTGTGAAACCGGAATCAAGCAGCGGGAGCTGCGAGTCCAAGGAGAGCGTGGCCCACGGGACGGGATTCCAGCGCATGCGATTGACAAAATTCGAATACTTGCCCGGGTCCGGGTCGAGGGAGCCGTAGTTCGGATTCTGGAAGCGGAAGTCGAGGTAGCTGTCCATTTCCAGCCAGTTGAAAGTGGAGTCGTCACGGCGGGTCTGGAGGCGGTTGCGTGCGCCGATGCGGGCGATGTTCCAGTTGCTGATCGCGTCGGTGCTGTTGAAGGTCGGGAAATCAATGCCGGGTAGCTGCGAGGAGCGCTGGAGGCGGTCGATCTGGAAGAGCTGCTTCCCGTCGTTATCGGTCGCGACGTAGCTGAGATTCACGTACGGCTGGACGATGTGCCGCATGCCGTCGAGTCCCCAGGCGCGGCTCTGCACGCTCTCGTAGGCTCGCGATGCCTTGAATGACGTCTCGACGCCGGCATTGAATGCAGGGCGGAAGACCGAGCCGGTTTTCAGCAGTTTATTGATCGTGCCATCGGCATTTTTCACCGTGGCGGGGCTGAGCTCGTATGGGGTGACCGGTGTGAATTGCTGAGTGCTCCCAGTCTCGGAATACCATGTGCCGCGGACGCCAACGCGCGGGACCACGCTGAGCCAGCCGAGGTAGGTGTGCGGGAAAAGGAACTGATGGAATGAATCCACGCGCGTGTAGCTGAGGTCGGGCAGCGCGGAGCCTTTGGCAAAATTCCGGCGATAGGCTCCCACGGAAGTCTGGCCTTCGTAGAAGACCTTGCTGCGGAGCACAGGCTGCCGGGTCATGTCGAACGCGAGTTCGGGCAGTCGCTCGGTTCCGTCGAAAAATTCGTTCACCTGCTTCCTCGCGAGCAGCGTCACCGTGTAGTCGTCGGCGAATTTCGTGATGCTGAGGGCGTTATCCGGATGCGGATTCTGGAGAAATTCCGGCTCGTAGAAATCCTGCAGGAAGCGCGTATCACTGAGTTTGTTGATGTTCACCGAGGCGAAGATGTCTTCGGTGAGATACTGCCGGGCCTGCATTGAGACGCGGTAGCGGTCGGACGAGATCGCTTCGCGGGTGAGTGCGGTCTTGTTGACGTCCGGATTCGAGTCGTGGAGGCCGTATGCGGTGAAGCGGCCCCAGTTTTTCCCGCCGTTTTCCTTCGGTGCCCAATGCGTATTGAGGCCGACGGCGGCGCCGCGTTTGGTGAGATAGTCCAGTCGCAGCGTGGCGCCGATTTTATCCGTGAGCGGGAAGGTGTAAGTCGTGAGCAGATAGCCGCCCCATACCGAGCGATAGCCGGGCGTGATGCTGAAGGAATTTTCGCGGTTCAGCGACTGGTATAGGTAAGGCAGGCGCAGGATGCGCGTCTCGCCGACGTAGATATCCACGTCGTAAAGGGTGACGCTCTCATTCGGATACATGCGGATGCGGCGCGCGCGGAGAGACCAGTCCGGCTGCAGCGAATCGCTCGTGGTGAAGAGGCCGCCCTTGACCATGTAGCCATTGGTGCCGGACGTGTTTTGGAACGAATTTCCCGAAAAGAGATAGGGGAAATTGTCGCCACTCACTGCGGCGCTCATGATGTCCTTCGTCTCCAGATTGTACACCGCGCGTTCGGCAGTCACGAGTTGGCCGTCGCGGTAGATGCGGACATTCCCGCTCGCGATCACGTCACGCGTGCTGGGATTGTATTGCGCCTCGTCGGCGAAAAGCGTCGTGGCTCCGTAGATGATCTGCACGTTGCCCGTCGCCGTGGTGAGCGTGCCCGAGGCATCGAGACTTTCCGCCGAGATGTCTATCGGCATGTCGCCGAATTTTCCCTCAGACTGCGCTCCGGAGAATGGCAGCTTCGGAGCCCCGAACGCGCTGATGCACAGCGCGAAGAGGGCTAGGGCGAGGCTGCGGATATTCATCACGGGAAAAAGTGAACCTATCGGTTCCCTCGCGCCGGTAGCAAGCACGCGCTCCACGCTCGACACCGTTGCGCCCGCCCGCCACGTTCCGCCGCCGCCGACACCCATGACAGATAGGAAGCTCACTTTTCTCCGCCGCTTTGCGAGCACATCGGTGCTTTGGACCGTTGCGCTGTGGACGATTTTCACCGGATGGGAGCCCGGCTTTGTATTGCTCGTTTCCGGTCTCGGGCTCGTGGGGCTCTGGGAGTATTACTCGATGCTCGATGTGAAGAAGCTGCCGAATTTCAAAATGTTCGGCATGTTCTGCGGCGCGCTGATGCTCGGCGGGAGCTTCTATTGGCTCGGCTGGCGCGGTGCGATGCCGGACTCGATCTACGATTTTGAAATCGGCACGCTGCTGCTTTTCATGCTCGTGGTGTTCGCGCGGCAGATGTTTGTCCGCGTCGTGGAACTGGTCCCGCTGGAGACGATGGCGCTGACGCTTTTCGGGCTGTTCTACGTGCCGTGGCCGTTCAGTTTCGTGGCGAAAATCGTGTATCTCACGCCGCGGATCGACGGGCATGTGAGCGGCCATTTTTACGTGCTCTTCCTGCTGCTGGTGACGAAATTCAGCGACATGGGCGCCTACATCACCGGCTCGCTCATCGGCAAACATCCGCTCGTGCCGCACATCTCGCCGAAGAAAACGTGGGAGGGATTTTTCGGCGCGCTGGCTTTCAGCGTCGGCGGCGGTTGCGGGCTGGTCGCGCTGATGCCGGAGAAACTCCACTTTTTGAAACAGACCGACGCGGTGATCCTCGGTCTGATCCTAGGCTTTGCCGCGATCGTCGGCGACCTCGCGGAATCGCTGCTGAAGCGGAGCTGCGGCGCGAAGGACAGCGGGCGCTTCCTCCCCGGCATCGGCGGGGCGCTCGACCTGATCGACAGCATTCTTTTCACTGCGCCGATGATGTTTTTCTACCTCCGATTCGTCCTGCCCCGATGAAGAAGCGACGAGTCGTCATCCTCGGCTCTACCGGGAGCATCGGTGAGAGCGCGCTGAAGGTCGCGCGCGACATCCCCGAGCGCATGGAGATCGTCGGCCTAGCAGCAGGGAAAAATGCCGCGCGCCTGATCGAGCAGGCGCGGGAATTTTCGCCGAAAGCCGTCTCGGTCGCCGATGCGAGCGCGGTGAAAGACGTGGCTTCTGCGACGGGTCTGCCGACATTTTCCGGCGATGACGGCCTGTGCGAACTCGCCCGGATGCCCGAGGCGGACATGGTGCTCATCGCAATCGTCGGCACCGCGGGCCTGCGCCCCGCGCTCGCGGCGATCGAGGCGGGCAAGGACATCGCCGTCGCGAGCAAGGAAATCCTCGTGATGGCGGGCGAGGCCGTGATGACCGCTGCGCGAAAAAAAGGCGTGCAGGTGCTGCCCGTGGACAGCGAGCACAACGCGATTTTCCAGTGCATCGAGGGCCGCCGCCCGGAGCAGGTGCGGCGCATCATTCTCACGGCGAGTGGCGGCCCATTCCGCACATTGCCCGCAGCGGATTTGGAAAAGGTGACGAAGGCGCAGGCGCTGAAACACCCGACGTGGGTCATGGGCGCGAAGATCACGATTGATTCCGCGACGCTCTTCAACAAGGGCCTCGAAATGATCGAGGCGCGCTGGCTGTTCGACGTGGAGATGGCGCGAGTGGATGTGATCGTGCATCCGCAGAGCATCATCCACTCGATGGTGGAATTTGTGGACAACTCCGTCCTCGCGCAACTCAGCGCGACGGACATGTGCTTCCCGATTCAGTACGCCGTCACCTGGCCCGAGCGCGTGCCAAACCGACTGCCGCCGCTCGATTTCACCAAGCTGGCGAAGCTCGAGTTCGAGGCCCCGCGCACCGCCGATTTCCCCGCGCTCGACCTCGCGCGCTGGGCCGGCACCGATGGCGGCACGTTGCCCTCCGTGATGAATGCCGCGAACGAAGTCGCCGTCGCCGCATTCCTCGAAGACCGGTGCGGCTTCCCCACAATCTGGCGCACCGTCGAAGCGGTCATGCGCGCGCACACCACGATTCCACACGCATCGCTCGAAGAAATCATCGCCGCCGACACCTGGGCTCGCGCGATTGCGGCGGAGAAAATCACGGGTGCAAAGTAGGTGAGGGTTTCATGGAGCGCCGTCCGTCCCGGCGGCCACTCCGGCACGCCGCAGGCCTGATGCTTTGTTTCGACGCCAGAATCCCTGCGATGCTTCGGAAAAAAATGACGCTGCGCGTGCTGCATTCGCTCGATGAATTGCGGTAGCTGCAAGAACCGCAGATGACTGCATCGGGAAAATCTGCGTTCATCCGCGTTCATCTGCGGTTCAAAAATCCCGTTCGCCGCACGGCGTGAGGTTCGTGTTGATGAAAGCCGCGCGCTGCCTACTGTCCCACCCCTTCACATGGAATCATTTTTCGCCGTCCTGAAATTCATCGGTATCGTCATTGAGGTCATCCTCATTTTTAATTTGCTCATCATCGTGCATGAGCTCGGCCATTTCCTCGCGGCGAAATGGCGGGGGCTGCACATCGAGGGCTTCGGCATCTGGTTTGGAAAACCCATCTGGCAAAAGCGCATCGGTGGTGTGCTCTACAGCATCGGCAGCATCCCGGCGGGCGGCTTTGTAAAATTGCCGCAGCTCATGGATTCGGCGATCGAGGGTTCCGGCGAGTATGCTGCGAAGGATCTGCCGAAGCTCAAGCCGATCGACAAAATCATCGTGGCGTTTGCGGGGCCGCTGTTCAGTTTCCTGCTCGCGGGCGTCTTTGCCGTGATTGTCTGGCAGGTGGGCAGGCCGGTTTCTGAGGCGGAGCGCACGACGACGATTGGCTATGTCAGTCCCGATTCACCTGCGGCGAAAATCGGCCTCAAGTCTGGCGATGAAATCCTGCGCATCGACGGACACGACGTGAAGCGCTGGGGTGGACAGGCGAACGACGCCGTCGTCTGGCGCATCGCAGGCGGCGAGGAAGAGCACATCGACATCGATGTGAAGCGCGGGAATGAAGTGCTGAAGCTCAACGCGACGCCGCTCATCGAGCCGACGAAATGGTATCAGCGTCGAGGCTTGCGGCAGCTTGGCGTGGGGCCGATGAACCGCCCGATGGTCGCATCCGTAGTGCCGGGCGGTGCGGCCGAGAAAGCGGGCTTCAAGCCGAGCGACGTGCTCGTGCGCGTGGGAGATGAAGCGATTTACGAAGACCACAGCATCGGCGAATGGGCCAAGGCGCATCCCGGCGAGCCGATCAAAGTCACCGTCGAGCGCGGTGCGAAACGCGCGGATGGCACGTACCCGACGGTGGAACTCACATTCGAGCCGCGTGGCTTTACCGTCGGCGCAGTCGTGAAGGGCAGCCCGGCTGCCGTCGCGGGTTTGAAAATCGGGGACCGCGTGCTTTCGGTGGACGGCAAACCGATGCCGTTTGGCGAAGGTTTCTCCGACCACGTCTCCAAACACGAAAGCAAAGTGGTGACGCTGCAGATCGAGCGCGGGACTGAGGCTAAGGAGATCAAGGTCACGCCCGAACTGCCGATCGCTGGCATGGACAAGCCGAGGCCCAGCATCGGAATCATGATGGAGCGCGGCGATGGCATGATGCTCGATCAGAAGGGCCGCATGTGGCCGATTTATCCCCTGCCCGGCGAGCAGCTCAGCGAGGCGGCGAAGCAGATTTTCGAGACGATGAAAAAACTCTCGCCGACATCGAAAAGCTCCATCGGGCTCCAGCAGATGGGCGGCCCGGTGATGATGATGCGGATTTACTATCTCCTCTTCGAGAATCCCGAGACGTGGCGGCTCGTGCTGTGGTTCAGCGTGGTCATCAATGTGAACCTCGCGATCATGAACATGCTGCCCATCCCGCCGCTCGATGGCAGCCACATCACGCTGGCCCTCGTCGAACTGCTGCGCGGCAAGCCGCCTGGCGAGCGCACGGCGAAGATGGTGGAATACGTGCAGATTGGCGGCACGATGCTCGTCATCGGCTTCATGCTTTTCGTCACATTTTTCGATGTGCAGGATCTCTTTGGCCGCGGGAAAAGGGCCGAGCTCCAGTTCAAGCCACGCGCCGCCGCCGAGAGCCAGATGTAGCCTGCGGCCCGCGCACAGACGCCCATTTCCATGCAGCACTGCTCTTCGCTCTATCACTTCCAGCGTCGCGTCACCCGCGTCGTCCACGTCGGCAAAGTCGCCATCGGCGGCGAAAATCCCATCCGCGTGCAGTCCATGATCACCTGCGACACGATGGACACGGAAGCGTCCATCCAGCAGACGATGGATCTCGCCGCAGTCGGCTGCGAGATCGTGCGCATCACTGCGCCGACGGTGAAGGATGCAGCAAACTTGCAGCACATCGTCGCCGGCCTGCGTGCGCGCGGATGCGACGTCCCGATTGTCGCGGATATCCATTTTAAGCCCGACGCTGCGATGGAGGCCGCGAAGTGGGTTGAGAAAATCCGCGTGAACCCCGGCAATTACGCCGACTCGAAAAAATTCAAGGTGCTCGAATACACCGACGAGCAATACGCCGCCGAACTGGAGCGCATCCGCGAGCGCTTCTCGCCGCTGGTGAAATTTTGTAAGGAAAACGGCCGCGCGATGCGCATCGGCACGAATCACGGCTCACTTTCGGACCGCATCATGAACCGCTACGGCGACACGCCGCTCGGCATGGTCGAGAGCGCGCTGGAATTCGCCCGCATCGCCCGTGAACTGGACTACCACGAGTTCGTCTTCTCGATGAAGTCCTCGAATCCGAAGGTGATGATCGAAGCCTACCGCCTGCTCGTCGCGCGCCTCGCGCAGGAAGGGCCGGACTGGAACTATCCCATCCATCTCGGCGTGACCGAGGCCGGTGATGGCGAGGATGGTCGCATCAAGTCCGCCATCGGCATCGGTTCGCTGCTGAATGACGGCATCGGCGACACCATCCGCGTCTCGCTCACCGAGGATAGCGTGCATGAGATTCCCGTCGCCAAAGCGCTCGCAAGCGTGCAGCGCGGCACCGGCGCCGCCCTTTTCGCGCCTGGTGCGGAGGAGATGCCCGTGTCCTTCGATCCCTTCACCTACCGCCGCCGTGAGACCTTGCGCATGAAGGTTCCCGCTGCCGTGAAGGACACCGCCACCACGGTCCCCATCGGCGACGAGGAGGTCCCGCGCGTCGCCATCCGAAAGGTAAAGTTCGACCTGATCGCGCACAAGGTCCGTGCGCTTGGCGATTTTCAGCCCGACTTCATCTGCGAGGATGCCGATATCACCGCCGTAGATCCGCGCGATGACGGAGCCATCGCCGCGCTGAATGCCGCCGACGAACCACACCTCGTCACGGTGAAGGATGGCCTCGAAATCTCGACCGTTGCCGCATTCCGCCTCCTCGCAGCCCGCCTCACGGCAAAGCACCCCATTTTATTGAAAGACACGCTGGCGCCTTCGCACGACCCGCAGCGCCCATTCCTCGACACGCTGCTGGAAAGCTCCGCCAACATCGGCTCGCTGCTCTGCGACGGCATCGGCAACGCCATCCTCGTGCAGGGCGAGGAAGCGCCAGGACAGTCGCTACGGCTCTCTTTCAATATCCTGCAAGCCGCCGGCGCGCGCATCTTCAAGACCGACTACGTGGCCTGCCCGAGCTGCGGCCGCACGCTCTTCGACCTCCAGAGCACGACGGCAAAAATCAAGGCCTCCACGCTGCACCTCAAGGGCGTAAAAATCGCCATCATGGGCTGCATCGTGAACGGCCCCGGCGAGATGGCGGACGCCGACTTCGGCTACGTCGGCGGAGCGCCGGGCAAAGTGAATCTCTACGTGGGCAAGCAGGCGGTGAAATTCAACATCCCCGAGGCCGAAGCCGTGGACCGACTCAAGGACCTCATCCGCGAGCACGGCAAGTGGGTGGAGCCCGCCGTCGTGGTGGCACTGTAGAGCGGCATCCGGCGTCGTAATGGCGCGCGCTGGCAGGGCACGGTGATTTTATGTGCCGCAGAATGTGCGACACGGCGGTGTTCCCTGAGGTGGCGGATTCAGCAGAGAGGTCGGCTGGCCGGTCTCGTCGTAAGGAGTGCTGACTGCGGCATGTAGGCGCTCGAATGGCGCGAGGTCGTTTGCGTTGGCGGCTGCGAGTGCGGCTTCCACCTCGTGATTCCGCGGAATCACCGCCGGGTTGCTGGCATTCATGAGGCGGGAGACTTCGGCCCAGGGCTGAGGCTGCCGCGAGAGGCGTTCGATCCAGCGCTGGTGCCATGAGGACGATGGCGTGAACGGGGCGGTCGCGGTGCTGGACTGCGGCACTGTCGGGGCGGTGGGGTGTGGGCGCAGGTTGCGGAAAGTATGGGTGTAGTCGGCGTCGGATTCGTGCAGTGCGCGGAGAAGGTCATCAATGAGCGAGACGTCCTCCGGCTCTTCGGTGAAAAGGCCAAGTTTGCCACGCATGGCGGCAAGCCAGTGCTTTTCGAAGCGACCGTCAAACGATTCGAGCGCCGCGTCCGCAAGGCTCACAGCGGTCTCGGTTTCCGGGTGGAGGATGGGAAGGAGTGCTTCGGCGAATCGCGCGAGATTCCAAGCTGCGATGTGAGCTTGCTGGCCGAACGCATAGCGCCCGTTGCGGTCGATGGAACTGAACACCGCGGCCGGGTTATATGCATCGATGAATGCGCAAGGGCCGTAGTCGATGGTCTCGCCGGAAATGGCCATGTTGTCGGTGTTCATCACCCCATGCACGAACCCCACGCGCATCCAGTGCGCGATGAGCGAGGCCTGACGTTCCATCACTTCTTCGAGGAGTCCGAGCACTGGATTTGCCGCGGCAGAATATTTGGGGAAGTGGCGGCGCAGGGTGTAGTCGGCGAGCGTGCGCAGGCTCGCCGTGTCACCGATCGCGGCAAAATATTCAAAGGTCCCGACTCGGATGTGGCTGGCTGCAACGCGAGTAAGAATCGCACCGGGGAGAGCCTGCTCGCGAAAGACCGGCTCGCCTGTGGCGGCCACGGCAAGACTCCGGGTAGTGGGAATACCGAGCGCGTGCATTGCCTCGCTGATGAGATATTCGCGCAGCATGGGACCGAGAGCTGCACGACCGTCGCCACGTCGTGAATACGGTGTCGGTCCGGCGCCTTTCAGTTGAATGTCAAACCGCTCGCCTGATGGAGTGATGTGCTCCCCGAGCAGAATCGCACGTCCATCGCCAAGTCGGGCGAGATTCCCAAATTGATGCCCTGCGTATGCCTGTGCGATCGGTTCTGCATCGGCGGAGACCTTGTTTCCGGTCAGGCAATTTGCGGCGTCTTGTCCGATGAATGCTGCTGAGTCGAGCCCGAGCGAGTGGGCCAGTGGACGGTTGAAAAACACGATGCGCGGCCCGGCAACTGGCGATGGGTCCACCCGAGTGAAAAACGCATCAGGAAGGCGAGCGTATGAGTTGTCAAAATTCCACCCGATACGGGATGGATTGGTTTCAGAATATCGGTTCATTGAGCAACTTGAGGATCGCGCAAAATGCAGAAATCAGCAGCGAAATTTCAAAGTAACGCCATGAGGTTTCTTCCTGGTTCACCAGCATAAAAATATGAGTTCACGGCACGACAGCATGAGTTGGTTGGTGTGCCGGGCTCACACCGGAGCGCACCGTGCCTTGCGTTCGCGCTCCATCTCTCGTCCTTGCCCGCATTTCCTACTCGGCGACGACAGAGCGGGTGGCAAATTCTGAGAGACATTCTCACTCGCAGGCAGCATCTGTTTTAGCTTCGCGCGCATGCCTCCCTGCGTTGGGATTTGTGGTTCAATGCAGCTCGGTGCGCTCTGCCTCACGCATTTAGTCGCAGCAACGAGCTCCTTGATCGGACATTTTCAACGATGACCCGAAATTTTTTCAACAGTGTGAAAACGAAAAATAATGGCTGGCTCCGATGGCTCCTTTCAGAGGTAAAATGCGCACTTTTTAGGGGAGCGCCTTACCCGTGTGCAGAGGCCTCACACAGGCTGGGACAAAAGTTTTTCCAAAAAGATTGTTGACCCAAAAATCGAAACCGCTATCAACACCGCCCCGCAAGTAAGGGGGCCGTTCTAAACGGTGTTCGCCAAAAGCGACAGCAGCAAAGAAATTTGCAAAAAGCTGTTGACGATGACGAAGACCTGAATAGAGTGTCCCTCCCGCTGAAACAAAGGGCGCGCTGCAAAGCGCGGAACAGTAGCTCGTGAGGGCCGCTGGCAAAGGTGAAAGCCTAAGCCAAGCAACCTCATTACTGCTGCAAGTTTTTTGATAGTTTGGTTTCGAGTCGCCCGTCGCCGCATTCCTAGTGGAAGTGGCGGCGGACACAAACTCAAAACGGTCCATACAGCAAAAATTGAATTGTGCGTTGCACGTCAAATTTTTGATTTTAATATAAGTGCCGAGGCCTGCCTGTCAAAAGGCGGGCCAATAAAACGGCCAGACGCTGCGGCTTGCTGCCGCAGCAAAGCTTTCTACGGAGAGTTTGATTCTGGCTCAGAACGAACGGTGGCGGCGTGGATAAGACATGCAAGTCGAACGGAACTTTTAGTGTAGCAATACATTAAAAGTTCAGTGGCGTAAGGGTGCGTAACACGTGAGTAATCTGCCGAGAAGTGGGGGATAGCTCGCCGAAAGGCGAATTAATACCGCATGTGGTCGTAAGACTAAAGCCGGGGCAACCTGGCGCTTTTTGATGAGCTCGCGGCCTATCAGCTAGTTGGCGGGGTAACAGCCCACCAAGGCTATGACGGGTAGCTGGTCTGAGAGGACGACCAGCCACACT
>JBBRPQ010000061.1:0-16806 GCA_038227825.1 Chthoniobacterales bacterium | reverse complement strand
GGAAATTAGCCGCTGTTGAAGCGAGCGCAGCGAGCGGGAATCACCGGATCGTGCCGCCAAAAAAATCATGCGCCCCGGCACGGGTGCTCGGAATCGTGGCTCCCGGGATTTCCGCCGCCCCATCCGGGGCGGTTGTCGTTTTGGGGACGGGGATCCCAAGGAGCAGGGGCGCCCTCGCCCCGTGTTTCCGATGAAGCATGGGGCGAGGGCGCCCCTGCTCCTTACTTTTTCGGCGCTCCTGGCTTGCGCACGCCATGGCTACGGCCTATCGCGGCGCGATGCAACCCGAGGAGCTGCGTTTCTTCAATCCGCTCGCGGAGATTTCCAAGACGCGGAACCATCTCCCGCACTGGCAGCAGCCCGGCGCGACGTATTTCATCACGTTCCGCCTCGCCGATGCGGTGCCGGCGGGATTGCGCGCCGGGTGGCTGGCGGAACGCAGCGCGTGGATGGCGTGGCACCCGGAGCCTTGGAACGCGGAAACCGAAAAGGAATATCACCAGCGATTCAGCGCGCAGGTGGATCGGTGGCTCGACGCGGGTCACGGCGAATGCCTGCTGCGCGACGACGGCTGCCGCGGGATGGTCGAGGCGACACTGCGCCTTTGCGACGATGCGGAGTATTTGCTCCATGCGTGGGTGGTCATGCCGAATCACGCGCACGTCCTGGTGTCGCTGCAAGCGGGAGCGGCGCTGGAGAAAATCGTGGGTGCGTGGAAGAGTGTGTCGGCACGGCGCATCAACGCACAACTCGGCAGGCGCGGGACGCTGTGGCAGGAGGATTATTTCGACCGGCTGATCCGGGATGCGGAGCATTTTGGGAATGTCGCGCGCTACATCCGGCGGAACCCGGTGAAGGCGGGGCTGCGCAAGGGCTTCACGATGTATGAGAGCGAGACGGTGAAGGGGCTGTGAGCAAGCGCCCACGCCCGGTCGCTCTTCAAGGAGCCGGGGCGCCCTCGCCCCGTGTTTCCAATTGAGCGACGGGGCGAGGGCGCCCCGGCTCCTTGCTTGCGCGCGCATGGCGAAAACATCATTCGACTTTCCCCGCGTCGGCGGGGTATTGCGGCGGCATGTTCACCCGCCGCCATTTCCTCGCCAGTCTCGCCGCAGCCGCGGTCGCACCGAAACTTTCCGCAGCGGATGCCGCGAAGCCGCACGTGAAGATCAAGCTCGGCTTCGACAACTTCGCCGTGCGTGCGATGGGCTGGAAGGCTTCTCAGCTTCTCGATCACGCGGCCTCGCTGAAGTGCGACGCGCTTTTCATCAGCGACATTGATTCGTATGAGTCGCTCGAAGATTCCGCGCTCGCGGAAGTGCGCAAGAAGGCGGCGGGCCTCGGCATTGATCTCTTCGCCGGTGGCTGGAGCATCTGCCCGACGAGCGTTCGTTTTAAGAAAAACTGGGGCTCGGCGGAGGAGCACCTGCGCACGGGCATCCGCATCGCGAAGGCGCTCGGCTCGCCGGTGTATCGCGCGGTCCTCGGCGCGGCAGAGGATCGCAAGACTCCCGGCGGCATCCGCGCGCGCATCGCGGATACGGTGGCAGTGCTGAAGGCATGCCGTTCCGCGGCGATGGACGCGGGCGTGAAGGTCGCGATCGAAAACCACGCGGGCGACATGCACTCGTGGGAACTCGCAGATCTCGTCGAGGAGGCGGGTAAGGATTTCGTCGGCGTGAACATTGATTCCGGCAACGCCGCGTGGACGCTCGAAGACCCGCAGGACGTGCTGGAGAACCTCGGCAAATACACCATCTGCTCCAGCCTGCGCGACGACATGATCTGGGAGACCGAGGACGGCGCGAGCGTGCAGTGGACCGCCGCAGGCGAGGGCCTGATGGACTGGAAAAAATATGCCGCGCGCTGGGCTGAGCTTTGCCCGCAGGTGCCGATCATGATCGAGACGATCTCGGGCTTTGCGAAAAACTTCCCCTACAAGAAGCCGGAGTTCTGGGCGAACTACGACAAGCGCTCCCCGGCGCTCGCGCACTTTGAAGCACTCGCGAAACGCGGCCATGCGATTCCATCTTTCAAGGCGGAAGGGCCGGACAAGAAGCTCGCCGACCAAGAATACCAGAAAGCCGAACTCGCGCATTCGATCAAATACCTACGCGAAGTGATCGGCCTCGGCGTGAAAGCCTGAGTAAGGCGGCGTGGTGACGCGAAGCAATTTCACTGTAGCCGCCGACGGCAGGAGGCGGGCACTTCAATCCCGCGCCCGAACTGCTCTGCACAAAAAATCAGCCCGCCTCCTACCGTCGGCGGCTACGGTGTGATGCGTGCCCCGCCGTATCAGTTCCCGAAGAGCAGCCCGAGCACGCCGTTCACGCCTTTCTTCGCCGTGTCCACAGCTCCGCCGACGGCCTCGGTCGCAGTGCTCTGCACTTTTTCCACGACGGCATTCTCCGCCGCTGCGTAGAGCCGTGCGGTAAGATCCTCGCGCGGCGACCGCACCGGGCCGGTGACGCGCAGCGGCGTCCATGCGTAGCCGTCGCGCGGGGCGCTGAAGACTTTGTCCTGCGAGCCGGGCAGGAATTGCAGCGGCGCGGGCGTGATGCCGAGGTCGAAGGTGCCGTCAATCTCGCCATTGGCGACAGTGAACGCGCCTTTCACCACGATGAGCCGGTCGCTCTCCACGGTGAGGTTGCTCACGTGCAGCCCGCTTTTGTCGTAGCGGAAATCACCGCGCACCTGGTTGAGTTGGAGTCTGCGAAAGCGATCCGTCTTCGTGAAGTTTGCGATTTTCTCGAGCACCGGCAGCGCCTCGAGGACGGCCTGTTGAAGTTCGGCGTGGCCTGTGATCACGGGAGATGAGGATGTGCCGTCGCGCAGCGAAATCTGAATGCGGCCATCGCCCATCACACGGCCATGAAGCCGCGCACGCCAGTCCTCGGGGAGAAGCGGGGTCACGTTCATGCCGCTCGTCTTGAATTGCAGATCCACCTTCTCATGTTCCGTCACCTCGCCGGTCACCGAGACTTCGCCGCCCTCCGCGCGGAGCTTCGCCTCCTGCACAAAAAGCGTGGGCTCCTTGTGGACGACGCGCAGCGCGGTGATGTCCATATCCGGCAGCCCGTGCTGCTTCGCGTGCCCGCCGTCGCCGACGATTTTCCAGCCGCCCTCGACCGGTGTCCCCGTGACGGCAAGCCCGCTCACCGAGCCGCCCTGCCAGCCGATGACCATCTCACGCACACCGATGCGGCCGATCTCTGTGAGCTTGTCCTTTTTCGCCGGATGCGGGAGTTCGAGCGAAAGGCGGGGCTCGAAAAAATTCACGGCAACGCGCTGCACATCCACGCTCTCCACGCGGAATTTTTTGTCGCCAAAAAGCATCCGCCAAACGCTCGGCAGGCGGAACTCACCGTGCACGTTCTCGACACTGATGTCGGAAAATTTCCCGTCGAGCGCGCCCTTGCCCTTCAGCCCGTCGCAGAAGAATTCCGTCGTAGCGAAACGGATCGGCGCGATCTCCACCTGCGCCTGCAAATGCTCCGCCGTCCGGTCGCTGATCTGTTTGCGGAACTCCGCGCTGCGCAGATACGAGTTCACCCACATTTTTACGACTCCAAGACCGGTGAAGACCAGCACGGTGAGCATAATGCCGGTCCACGCGAGCACTTTGGGCCAGCGGGCGGAGGAGGAAGTTTTTGACGAACGGACGGCCATGGAGATGCGTGAAATGAACGAGGGCTGCTTGCAAAGAAAGCACGGTTTGCGCATTTAGCCCAGCACCAGCGCCGCGCGAAATTCCTCCGACCAGAATCCGAAACCCCGACCAGACCCGTGCTCGAACTCAAAGACGTCTCGCTTTCCATCCAGAACGACGGCGAGGAGCAGTTCCTCCTCTCGCAGATTTCCATCCATCTTCCGCAGGGGCACTTCGCGGCCATCATCGGCCCGTCCGGCTGCGGCAAGAGCACGCTGCTGAAAGTGATCGCCGGCATCAAGGAGCACTGCACGGGGGCGATTCATTGGAAAGGGCGCGATGTCGTCGCGGACGGTGATCTCGATCCGCATGAGATCGGCTACGTGCCACAGTTCAGCATCGCCTACGAACTGCTCACGGTGGAGGAATGCATCGAGAGCGCGCTGCGCCTGCGCGTGGCCGGGCTGAGCGGGGAAGAACTGGATGCGCGCATTGACAAGGTAATCACCGATGTCGGTCTCACGGAGATCGGCGACCGGCGCGTGGCGCTGCTCTCCGGCGGACAAAAGCGGCGGCTCGCGATGGCGATGGAGATGGTGAGCTCCCCTTCCCTGCTGCTGTGCGACGAAGTGACGAGCGGGCTCGATCCGAAAAGCGAGGATGAGATCGTCCACCTGATGCATGACCTTTCGCGCACTGATGAACGCATCGTACTCAGCGTCACGCACAGCCTCCAGCATGTCTCGCTGTACGACAGCGTGATCGTCCTTTTCCAGGGCCATCTCGTCTATCACGGCACGCCGAAGCTGATCGCGCATTACTTCGGAATCACCAATCCCGCCGACCTCTACCCGCGCCTAGCGCAGCGCAAGGCTGGCGACTGGCATCGTTCGTGGGAAAAATATCGCGCAAACTATTACGAACAAAGTGCGCTGCCTGCCATCAAGGCTGCTGCGCCTGCGCCTGCGCCGAGCGACGAAAAAACCGCTGAGCCCGAACTGAGCGAGGAGGAGGAAATCGAGCGCCTGCGCAAGATCGTGGAGGGAAAGGAAAAATCCTCGGCAGAAAATGAATCTTCCGGGGAGAAAAAGCACGCTGCGGCTGACGATGAACCCCACAAATCCGAGACCGTCGTGCCCGGAGTGTTCGTGCAATTCGGCGTGCTGCTCGCGCGGCGCTGGAAACTTTTCTTCCGCGACCGCGGCCAGGTGATTCTCCAGCTCGCGCTGCTGTTCGGCTTTCCATGTCTCGTCGTGATCTTCGCATTCGACGGTCTCCCGCAGGTGAAAGGACTCGTCGCCGATGGCGGCGCAAATCTCCTCGAACGTGCGCGACAGGAAGCCGCCGCGCTCCAGCAGATCGCGAAGACCGGCACGCTCGTGAGCGGGCTGATCATGTTCCAAGTGATCCTGCTTGCACTCATGGGATCGAACAACTCCGCCCGCGAAGTCGCCGGTGAGCGGAACCTTTTCGAGAAGGAAAAATTCGCGGGCCTCAGCCCGTTCGCCTACGTCGCGAGCAAGGTGACCTTCCTCGGTGCACTCGTCTTTGCACAGTCGCTGTGGATGACGATCTTCGTGAACATGATCGTCGGCTTTCAGGGCGACTTCGCATCGCAGGCGCTGAGCCTTTTCCTCGTGAATGCCGCCATCACCTCCGTCTGCCTCGGCATCTCGTCGTGGATGAAATCCGCCGAGCAATCATCGCTGCTCTCGATTTATCTCGTCGGTTTCCAGCTCCCGCTCAGCGGCGCAGTGCTTGCATTGCCAAAGGCGATCGCGCTCGTGACCCAGGTTTTCATCGCGAGCTTCTGGGGCTGGAGCGGCTTCATCCGCTCGATGGAAAGCACGCGCTACTACGATGCGATCAAGCAGATCGCGCAGACCGAGCCGGCGAACGGCACGCTCTGCGCTGTCGTGCTCACCGCACACGTCGCCATCGGCCTCTTCTTCGCTTACACAGGGTGCAAGAATTCGCGCTGGGAATAGCATTCTCAATGCGTGGAACGGCAAAGGACGTCTCCAGCGCTAATTTTCGATGACCGCAGGACCGGTGAATCCTTGCTGGACGAGCAACCGAACACCGGCAAAACACCTGCATCCCAAACATCCGCCATTTTCCAAAATGAAACCCCTCCGCCTCCTCACCGCATTTCTCTTCGCCGCCGCCGCTGTCCATTCTGCGGACAAGCCGAACATCATTTTCCTCCTCGCCGACGACATCGGCTATGCGGACCTCTCGTGCTACGGCGCGAAGCACGCAAAGACTCCGAACCTCGACCGGCTCGCGGCACAGGGCCGCCGGTTCACGGATGCGCATTCGCCCGCGTCCACCTGCACGCCGACGCGGCGGGCGTTTCTCACCGGCGTGTATTCGTGGCGGCAGGTGCCGGGATCGAGCATCGCGCCGGGTGATGCGCCGCTGAGCATTCCCGTCGGCACGCCGACGGCGGCGTCGCTTTTGAAATCCGCGGGCTATCGCACGGGCGCAGTGGGGAAATGGCACATCGGTCTCGGGCCTGAGGGCGGGCCGGATTGGAATGGCGAAATCAAACCCGGGCCGCTGGAACTCGGCTACGACTACTCGTTCATCATGGCCGCGACGGGCGACCGCGTGCCGACGGTGTTTGTTGATGGGCATCGTGTCGTGAATCTTGATCCAAAAGATCCCATCACCGTGAGCTACAAGGCGAAAGTCGGCACCGAGCCGACGGGTGCGGAGAATCCTGAACTGCTGAAACTCAAACACACGCACGGGCACGACATGACGATCGTGAACGGCGTCGGACGCATCGGCTGGATGACTGGCGGAAAGGCCGCGCGCTGGCGCGATGAGGACATGGGCGACACGTTCGCGGGCAAGGCGGTGAAGTTCATCGAAGACAGCAAGGACGGTCCATTTTTCCTCTACTACGCCACCCACAACATCCACGTGCCGCGCGTGCCGCACGAGCGGTTCAAGGGCACGAGCACCGTGGGGACGCGCGGCGATTCGATTCACGAACTCGATGAAGCCGTCGGCAAAGTGATGGCGAAGCTCGATGCGCTGAAGCTCAGCGACAAGACGCTGTTCATTTTCACGAGCGACAACGGCGGTGTGATGGATGACGGCTACGAGGATGTCGGCAGCTTCGACTACAACCCGAACGCGCCGCTCAACGGGCACAAGGGCAACGTTCTCGAAGGCGGCCACCGCGTGCCGTTCATCGCGCGCTGGCCCGGCCATATCAAACCCGGCACCGAGAGCGCCGCACTCCTCGCGCACCTCGACATGCCCGCGACATTCGCCGCGCTCACCGGCGTGAAAATCCCCGGCGGCGGCTGCCGCGACAGTGTAAATGTGTTGCCGGTGATCCTCGGCGAGACGCAGAAGTCTGCGCGCGAAACTTTCGTCGCGCACAACGGCGGCGTGAACGGGCCGTTCGGTTTCCGTGCGGGAAACTGGAAACTCAATACGGCCGGCCAGGGTGGTTACGGCAACAACGCCCGCCGTGGTGGCAATCCTAGCGCCAATGCCGCAAAGCCAGCGCAAGCCGAAAAGGGCCCGCAGCTCTTTGATCTATCCACCGATCTCGGGGAGACAAAAAACCTCGCGACGGAAAAGCCGGACAAGCTGAAGGAAATGCAGGAACTGCTAGAGCAGATTCGCGGTGGAAAATAGGCGGCGTTTCCAACCTCACGCGACGGATGACGCAGAATGTAGGCGCGCTCGGGAGCGCGCAGATGAGGGCTCCCGCCCACGCCTGCAGCCCGCCATGATCGCAGGTGTCGTCTTCTGATCCGCTACCCCATTTTTGCAGGCTCGCCGAGCTCAGGCATCACACTCTCCCAAGGCTTCGCCACCGTGGCGGAACAGCAGGCGCTGATCTGATGCCGCAATTTTTTTGAGATGCGTTGTAAGGATTCGCCAGGCACTCCGACGAATAGAGGACAATGAAATCCGCACGCATCCAGATGATGATTCCGGCACGAAGGAGGGACAGTGAATAGCCAGAGTATCACGAAGATCGCGACCCAAGCCCATGCGCTGCTGGTGAAATGCGGAACGATGCTGCAATCCCCACTGCTGCTGGTAATGCGACTGTGGTGGGGCTGGTCATTTTTTCAGACTGGAAAAGGGAAGCTGATTCATCACGCGGACACTGCGGATTATTTCCAGACGCTCAGCATCCCGATGCCGGGACTGAATGCGTGGATCGCCGGCAGCGTGGAATGCTTCGGCGGTTTATTCTTGATGGCGGGGCTCGCATCGCGTCTTACAGCGATCCCCCTTTCGGTCACCATGATCGTCGCCTACCTCACCGCGGATTCCGAGGCGCTGCAGAGCATCTTCAGTGACACCGACAGGTTCACCTCGGCGGCACCGTTCCTTTTCCTGCTCACCGCACTCCTCGTGCTCGCTTTCGGGCCGGGGGCATTTGCAATCGACCGCCTGCTGGCGTGGAAATTTTCACCCCGGCCTTTGAACACAAAAGGCTGAGCGCGCGACTAACACTCTTGCGCGCCGGGGCTGACACCCAAACGACAGCCGCGGCGCGCGGAAACCAAGCAACAAACAAAACCAACAACAGAACAAAAACATGAAACTGAACCTCACCAAGAGCATCCTCGCCGGCGCAGCCCTCGCCGGAATCATGGCAGGCGGAACCTTCCGCGCCAGCGCCGCACAGAACACTGGCAAGACCTCGGCCGACAAGGCCGGCGTGCTCGCCGACGAGAAGGGCGAGACCCACTCGTGCAAAGGCAAGAACTCCTGCAAAGGCAAGGGCGGCTGCAAGAGTGGCGAAAACGGCTGCGCAGGAAAGAACACCTGCAAGGGCAAGGGCGGCTGCGCAGTGAAGGACGGCAAGCCGGTCCACGGCAACTAAGCCATCCGCTTTTTCGCAGGGCCCCGGCGTCCAATCCGCCGGGGCCTTTGCGAAACTGGAATTTTGAATTCTGAATGGTGAGTTGCGGCGAGTACTGCTGCTGCTGCTGCTGAATTCAGAATTCAACATTCACAATTTCTCCGACTGTGCCCTCAAACCGCTTCAACGCATTCACTAGCTATGGCGTAGGCATCGGCCTGCGCATTCCGCATTACGCGCATATTCTTGAGAAGAAGCCGGTCGTGGATTGGTTCGAGATCATCTCGGAAAACTACATGGTGGACGGTGGGCGACCGCTCGCGGTGCTCGATCAAATCCTTGAGCAATACCGCGTCGTGCAGCACGGCGTCTCGATGTATTTCGGCAACGCCGCCCGACCGAATCGTGAGCATTTGAAAAAACTGAAGGCGCTCACAAAGCGCACACAGACGCCGTGGTTGAGCGACCACCTCTGCTGGGGCAGCGTGGACGGGCGCTATACGCACGACCTGCTGCCGATGCCGTACACGTGGGAAGCCGTCGAATGGACCGCGCGAAACATCCGCGAAGTGCAGGACTTCACGGGCGTGCCTGTCGCGGTGGAAAATGTGAGCAGCTACGCGGAATTCCATGCTTCGGAGATGACCGAGTGGGAATTCCTAAACGAAGTCGTCGAGCGCGCCGACTGCGGAATCCTGCTCGATGTGAACAACATCTATGTCTCCTCGAAAAATCACGGCTTTGATTCCTACATTTATCTCGATGCAGCGCCCGCGCATCGCGTCGCGCAGATCCACATCGCCGGGCACACGAAGTTCAAACAATACCTCCTCGATACGCACGATCACCCAGTGCTCGATCCCGTGTGGAAAATGTACGCGCACGCGGTCAGTCGCATGGGACACACCGCCACGCTGCTCGAGTGGGACGACCGAATCCCGAGCTTTGATGAAGTTCACGCCGAGGCACTGAAGGCCAACCTCCATCTTCCCAATGCAAAAAAGGTCGCCGCGTAATTCCTCCTGCAGCCTCTTGGAATTTCAGCGCGCGATCACTGGCGCGCTGATGAAGCCGCTGTGCGACGACGAAAGCATGACGCCGAAAAATCTCGCCGTAGCGGAGAAATTCATCCGGCCCAACGACCGGCTCACGTCCTTCGAGCGGCTGCAGATTTACAACCAGCAATACTGGTGGCGACTGCTCGGTGCATTCGGCGAGGACTTCAGCGGACTTCGCGCCGTGCTCGGTGAAAATAAATTCGAGAAGCTCGCCACAGCATATCTGGAGAAGCACGGCTCGTCGTCGTGGACCTTGCGCAACCTCGGGTCAAAACTAGTCCCATTTCTGAAATCCAATCCGAAGCTCACCCATCCGCGCACCGCACTCGCGCTGGACGTCGCGCAAGTGGAATGGGCGCGTGTGCTTGCATTCGACGAGCCCGCGCGAAAGGTCATCAATCCCGCGAAGCTTGCACGCACTCCACCGGATCGGCTGAGGCTCGCGCTTCAGCCCTATGTCGTCATGCTGGAACTTTCGCATCCTGTGGATGAATTCATGAGCAAGTTGAAGCGGACCGAATTCTCCGCTGTGAGCAATGCCGTGAGCGCGACCGGCAACCGGAGGCGCGCGCAGATCACCGCACGCCGCAGCCGCAAGCCTGTCTTCCTCGCCGTGCATCGGCTGGAAAATTCCGTCTATTTCAAACGCCACGACCGCGAGGCGCACGCGCTCCTCGTCGCGCTCCGCGAAGGCGCCACTCTGGAGGCTGCGTGCGAGACCGCATTTGCTAAAACCAAGGACTCGCCGGAAAAGTGCGCTGTAAAAATCCGTGAATGGTTCTCCCGCTGGGCGGAGTTTGGCTGGTTCTGCGAACCTGCAAGACAATGACCGAACCTGACCCTCAGCAACTCCGACGCATCAAGATCGCACGGCAGATCAACGGGCTGCTGAATCACTTCGTCGGGGTGCTCGATGCAAAGGCATCCGCATTTCTCGCTGGCAACGTTGCTGCCGGGACATTTCTGCTCCGCGAGATGCCGCAGGAGGTGTTCTGGCGCGTGCTGTATTTCACTGCGCTCGGCGGATACGCAGTCTCTGTGCTCATGGCTGGCGCGACCATTTTTCCACGACTGCCGAAGACCGGTCACAGCGTGCTTTTTTGGGGCGACATCGCGGCGTATGGGAGTGTCAAGGCCTACACAGACCGGTTCGATGAGGTGCTCGACTCCGGCCAACTCGACGACCAATACCTCGCGCAAAACTTCCTCACAGCGCGACTGCTCCGGCGCAAACTGCGCTGCCTGCGCGCGTCCATCGCCCTTTTCTTCATCGCGCTCTTCGCTTCGTTTGCAGTGTTCGTCGCCGCATCAAAATAGAGTGCAGCCACGAAACGGACGGCGACAGGGACGCTGCTTACCTTCCAAGTTTGTGCAGCGAGCGAGGAATCTTCGCCTACGACTTGGGCTATTCGGATGCCGGATGCTGCGGCGGCGATGTGCGTTTCGCGATTCGATTGCGAGCTGCGACGATCAAGCCCACCGGCTCGTCTCCGGATTCCAAAATATTCCTGAACACAGTCGTCCAGAGAGTGCGTATCCCAGTCCCCGGTTGAATTCACCCAGCAATGACTCGCTCGTTCACCGCTCGACGTTTCAAATTTCTCGCACGGGCGTCGCAACAAGCTTCAGGAAGGACCTTCGATTATGATCTTCGGCACGTCGCTCGATGCCGCTAATACAAAGTCCAGAGGGTCAATGCGACATTCTCTCACTTCGGCCACGCGAAAGACGAAAGGCTGAAACGGAGTCGCGTGGAGCAGTTCCCGAATGCATGCTTCTGTGGTTCGAGCGCTAGCAAATCAGCAGGAGCAAGGCAAACGTCCGGCTCCTGCCGTTGGCGGCTGCTTCATTTCGTGAGCGACCACGCCTTCACGCTGTCCTTCATTCGCAGGATGAGGCGGCCGTTTGCGATGCAGGGCGAGGGAATCCACTGCGCTTTGACGGTCGCGCGACCGAGGGAGATGTAGGTCTTTGGATCAGCGGCGGCCATCAGGAGGCTGTTTCCGTTGTTGGCCATCGTAAAGAGCTTCCCGTCCGCAATCACGGGCGAGCTGATCGTCGTTTGCGCCTGCGTCTTCCATGCGACTTCGCCGGTAGCTGCTGCAAAGCAATAGTGATTGTTGTCGTCGGTGAGATAGACGTGGCCGTCGTGCAGGATCGGGCTGCTCTGCGTGCGCAGCGCGTCAATCGGATGGCCCCACATCCGCTCCGCTTTTTCCGGCGTGATGCGATACGCGACGAGGCCGAGTTCCTTTTTGCGCGACTGCACGGCGAGGATGTCGCCCTCGATGGATGGCGTGCTGTCGCCGCCGGCCTCGGCGGTCCAGAGCAGCGCACCGCTTTTCAGATCCACGGCGGAGAGATCCTTGCCGTTGCAGATCACGATCTTTTTTCCGCCCGACTCCCACGGCACGGGCGAGGCGTTGCCGCCGCCAGCCTTCTCCTGCTTCCAGAGTTCCTTCCCGGTTGCGGCGTCGAGCGCGGTGAGCACGTCGGCATTCACTAAGAGCGTGCCGTCCATGAAAAGCGGCGACGACCCCGTGCCTTTCTTTTTCGGAAATGGCGACTCCCACAGCACCTTCCCGTCCGCGAGATTCACGCACCACACGCGGCGGCTGCCGACTGCGAACACTTTCCTGTCCGCCACGCACGGCGTCGAGGACGCCCCGCGCCCGACCGACTCGCCGGGCAGCGACGCCTTCCACACCGTCTTGCCCGTGTCGAAATCAATGCACACCAGCGCATCCTCCGCCGTGCGTTTCGTCGGCGGCACGGCGGACACGATCTGCTGCCGCACTTCCTCGCGCCAGCCCTGCGCCTCCAGCCACGACTTCATCTCCGCGTCGGTGGCGAAGATGTGCTCCTTGTTCGCGTCGAGCTTCTCCAGCACGTCGAGCGGCAGCGCGAGCTTGCCTTTCGTGAAGCGCTTCGTGAGCCAGCCCGTGTAGAGCTGCCGCTGCTTCGCGTCGAAATTCTCCTCCGCAAACTTCTGCGTAAACTCTTCCAGCTTCTTCCCGCGCAACGTCGCCTGCAGCTCCTCGCGCGTCTTCTCGATTTTCGCAACGAGCGCATCACCGAGCGATTTCACCGACTGATGCCCAAGCTGCCGCAGCACCAGTTCGCCGATCTGCCGCGTCTCGCTCGGAATGTCGCGGTGCCACACGAGCCCCATGATCACGCGCCCGCCCGCGACCACCGGACTCGATAGCCCGCCCTCGTCATTCGACGGAATCTGCTCGCTCTCCCAAAGCTCCTTCAGCCCCTCCTCCGGCAGCGCCTCCAGCAGCTTCGGCGAATCCGGCACGACGCCATTCCGCAGCGGCCCGCGCCACTGCGGCCAGTCGGCGGCGTGCAGATTCAGGGCAGCGGCGAGGAGGAGAAAAAGGGGGCGCATGGCTATTCCGCGTCCCGCGGGTGATCGATCTGCTGCTTCAAATCGTCGGCCAGCAAATCCCACAGCTCCGGATGTGTCTCGGTGAGTCGGGCAATATCGCCAAGGTTTTTGATCCGTTTGCTCTGCCGCCTCTGCGCATCGCTCCATGCCTTCATCTTTCCCCGCAAGGTGTCCTCCAGCGATGCGATCCTGAGCAAAATGCCATGCACATCCGCAGGCACGGGCCGCGCTGGAAAGTCGCGGTAAAAATCCTCCCTGCTCAGTTGGAGACTCACTTTCGACTGCCCCTGAAAGTTGACGGAGCAGGGAAATTTCTCAGATCGTAATCCCGCCTCTTCAAGAATATGCACCGTGCGTTCAATCGCATCCGTGACGACCACAAAATCAACGTCCCGCGTGACCATCGGCTCCGCCGCCCAATGATTTACCGCCACGCCTCCGATCGTACACCACGCGATGTCCGCCCGCTCCAGGCAATCCACCAACCGCATCACGTCATCAGTGCCGCCGACGGTCTGCCAGTCGTGGGATTTCTTCGCCGTCATTCCCGCATAATTGTCGCACGCGAAGCCGGACGCGAGTTTTTTGGGAGGAGCAACAGATTCTCGTCGAGCTAGATTTTGACGCCGCCACCGCAGGTGCGAACGGCACCGGCAAATCGTCACCCGCCGACGACGCGGCAAATGCAGTCACCGCGCGCAGCCCATCGTGCGTCAAGGTGGGAAAATCCGCCAGCACCTCAGCCTCCGTCGCACCTTCCGCAAGGTTGGTAAGCAGCGTCCGCACCGGCACGCGCGTGCCTTTGACTACAAGCGCCCCGCCGCACAGTTCCAAGCGGCGCTGGAAGTAGTCCGTGTAGTTGAAGTTCATACCGCAAGTTTAGCAGACGGCGGTGTGCCGGGCAGTGCCGGCTTCGTCACGTGACGCTTCCGTCGGTCTTCCGCGGACTTGTACAGCTTGCATGCCTTTGCGAGCAGTAAATCCCAGTCTTTAAGCAACTGCATATACCTCTTCCGCTCACCTGCCGAAAGCGCCGACTCCTGTGATGGCGGATGATAAGGATGGTGCTCCAAGTATTTCTCAATTCGCTTAATCTGTGCCTCAGGCGCATTCGGAAACTCGGCCCTGACAAATGATCGCCAATCTCCATCTCTGCGCGAGTCATTGCTGGATTGGCAGGCTGGGACAGTGTTCCCGACGACTAATTCGCCGGTACGGTCTGGTACACATGGCCGACCATCGTGCAGATCTGGCAAAAGGTGACCACACCTCCGGCGAAAACCACACCCGCGAAACGGGCAAGCTGATCCGCGCCGGACTTACAGCGTCTCGCGCAGCTTCAGCCCCGGGATGTCACGAAAATGCTTGTCCGGCGACACCAGCACCGCGCCGATGTGCATCGCGGATCGGGCGATGATGATGTCCGAGAGCGGACGATGCCCGCCCGAAGTGCGGTCGAGCGTCCACGCCATCTCGGCGACGAGTTGCCACATCTTCGCATTCGTGGGCACCTCGGGGATGATGTTAAAAAACGCGGTCATCTCCGCCTTCATCCGCATGTTCTTAAACCCACGGATGACCTCCCCGCGCACCACGCCGCAGTTGAAAAGCATCCCGTTCGCCAGATACGGCATCAGCTCCTGCCGGATGTCGTGCCCGGCGCGCAGACGGTCAATATACACCGCCGAATCCACGATGATCGGCTCTTCAAAATCGCTCATTTCTCGTCCTTAAAAATCCGTACCGCGCGCCGGGTCGCGAGCACATCGTAATCCGGATCAATCGCCTCCTTCAGCGATTCGGTAGACCACGGATTAGCCCTGATATTGTGCATCACCGCCATGCGTTCCCCTTCGGTCAGTGCCCAGTCAATCGCCTCCTTCCTCGTCTTGAAGCCCATCGCCTTCATGATGTTCTCCAATTTCTCGTCATCGAGTTCGACCGTGGTTTTCATATGGGCATACTTACGGCCATATTACGCGTAGTCAAGGGAAGAGTCACCGAAGTCTGGACCGAAATTTATCAAGGAAATGAAACATCAGGCGGTCAAGCTCCCAACCGTTCAGATCAGCTTCTCGTGCGACATCAAGGTAGAACTGCTCGTGGTCCGCGTAGTTTAAAAATGAAACGCCGAGGAGTTGCGAAATGTGGTTGATGCGGATGTCTATGGCGATGGAGTCCCGAAACTCCGGGTGGTAAACATCCATCAGAATATTGCGGCCATACTTGTCACCGATCCCGGGGAAAGTTTTCAGGAATTTGATTTTCGCGTCGCGACCGGGTTGTTGGAAAAGCTGCGTCTTCGCTGCTTCGGGGCCACCGAGCAGAGTGATGCGATCAAAGCATCCCACGATATAGACGGCCTTGACGTTCGGCATGCGCACCTTGCCGTCGCGGCAGGCACTCTCCGAAACTTTCAACCGCTGGCCCGCGGGCAATCCGGCCAGTGCCTCGAATCGTACCCGGTCGTAATTCTCAGGTCGGCGGAGCCCAACCCACCCGGCTGCGCGCCCCATCGTGCCAAAACTCTGGAGAAGAAAATGCCAGAGAAAGTCGTGGCGCTCCATCTCGCGTTCGCCGCCCTTCTGCCTGTCCAGCCAGCTTTTCTCCTCAATTGCGAGCGTTCGGGCGACCGTCGCGAATTTGGTTCGGATTGCTGCGCAATCATTCATGTCGAGCTGGAGTGGACGAAAGCAGCACCCGACTCAAATTCACCAGCCACGCTCACGCCCCCATCGCGTCCTCAAACGATCCCGCTGCCGGCGCCCAGCACAGCTTCTCCTTCACAAAACGGATGCCGTCCGCGGAGCAGTGATCGAGATCCTGGTGCGCACTTTCCGCCTCCACCACCAGCGGCGCGGAGGTCGTCCCGTGCAGCTTGCAATAGCGATCCCGGTAGCCCACATGCAGGAGCAATTCCGCGTAGCGCTGCATGTTCAGGTCGCCGCTGCCGAGGTCGGTGAACTGCATCGCGCGCTTCGGCCAGTTCCCTTCCATCGCGCGCAGCGGGAAGCCGCTACGGATGGTGAAATTTTTGATGTGCGCCGCGTAGATGCGCGGTCCCACTTTCAGGAAGCGCGTCTCCCAGTCCTCGCCTTCCCAGCAGTGCGACGGGTCGGCATTCACGGCGAGCGCCTTGTCGCCGTCGCAGATGTCCACGAGCATGTTGAAATCATCCGCCGTGCTCGCGCCGGTGCCGGGATGGATTTCGTGGCAGAGGTAAATGCCGAGCTTGCGTGCGTGATCGCGGAGCTTCTGCGTCTTCTTCACGAAGCGCTCCTTGCCCTCGGCGAGCAGATCGAAGCTGCCGCTCTTCACCGTCGGATCCGGCCCCGCCCAGAAGCCCCACGGATAGCCCGTCGCGAGTTCCCAGCCGAACGCCACCCCCCAGAACATCGGCAGCGACTTCACGCCGAGTTCCGCCGCGAGATCCATGAGCTTCAGCAGATACGCCTCGTGCCACTTTTCGATCTTCTCCGGCGAGAGCTTCGCGATGTCCGGCGCGATGAAAGGATTGCCGCTCTTCGTCCCCGTCCAGATCGAAGTGTGAACCCAAAATGGGCAGTGCGCTGAGATGCCGTCCAGTCGCATCCCGCGGCTCCCGAAAATGTCGCGAATCTCCTTCGCCTTCTTGAATCCCTTCGCGCCATTCAGCATGTAATTGCTCGGCTGCGCGCCTTCCGCACCGGCGGCCTTGGCGTAATCGAGGAACTGTTCGAGCGACTTCGCGCCGTGCTGCGCGCCTTCGACGGAGGGATGGTATGCGTTTTTGGACATGGTGTGAGGAATGTTATGAGTGGAGTGGAAAAGGGCACGCCGGATACCGCGCAATGCGCATCTTTGCAAACGCAAACCTCCAAAG
>JBBRPQ010000060.1:0-17307 GCA_038227825.1 Chthoniobacterales bacterium | reverse complement strand
CGCCTGCTGCTCGACAGCATCCGCCACTACTGGCGCACGCACCTCGGCGTCATCCTCGGCTCCGCGCTCGCCGCGCTCGTGCTCACCGGCGCGCTCATGGTCGGCGATTCCGTGAAGGCCACGCTCCGAGCGCAGGCCGAGGCGCGCGTGGGAAAAATCGACAGGACGCTGCTCTGCGGAGATCGCTTTGTGCCGTGGCCGAGTGAGGCTGGAAAGCGGCGGGTATTCCTAGTGGACAACTTTCCCGTGTTCGGGGATGCAGCAGCGGGCGTGCTCATGCTCGCAGGCAGCGCGAGCGCATCCAGCGGCAGCGCGCGTGCAAACAAAGTGCAGATCGTCGGAGTGGACGACGCGTTTTGGAAATTGTCGCCCTCGGGAAATGATCCGTTCGCATCGGATACTAAAAATTCAGCACAGCGCGGAGCGCTGCCGCATGGAGCGCCATCCGTCCCGGTGGCCACGTCGCTCCCGCGCGAAGCGCCACAAAAAGATGCGGCTGCACCGAATGGCAACGTGGCCACCGGGACGGATGGCGCTCCACCGCTCGTCGTGCTCAACGAACGCCTCGCCGCGCAGCTCGGCGTGAAGACTGGCGACGAAGTCCTGCTGCGGATGGAAAAGCCGTCCGCGATTTCCAAGGACGCGCCGCTCTCGGGCGATGAGGACGCCACCCTCACGCTCCGCGCGCGCGTCGCGCGAATCGTAGGCGACGCGGACTTCGGACGCTTCTCCCTCGCAAGCGGACAGGTGCCGCCGTTCACGGCATTTGTGCCGCTCGCAGTATTGCAGGAGAAAGCGGGAATCGGAGAGAAGTGTAATGTGGTTTTTAACCCCAATTTAGAGGTGATACGGGCGAAGGCAGGAGTCAGGGAGATGCCCAAGGTTCGCTTAAAACACGAATGGAAAGCTGCATGGGACACTTGGTGGAATGCGACCTTTAAAAAGACAACGCCGGGTCGGCAAACGAGTAGGGAAGAGTTTTGGCTGCGCTATGAGGACGAGTGGCCGAAGTTCATTGAGAATTTCGATTTGGTGGTGCGTGAGCTTCCAAAAGGCGAAGGGTTTGAGATACGCAGCCCGCGTATTTTTCTCGAAAGCGAAACCGTTCGTGCGGCGCGCACGAACGAAAGCGGAAAGCCACCGACCACGCAAAAAATTGGAAGTCCCCCCCGCGGCCTCGACTCCCTCACCTACTTCGTCAACGAACTCCGTGCCGGCGATGGCTCGGATGTGAAGACGCCCGCGACGCCCTATTCGATGGTCACGGCGATTGATGCGCCTGCGTCGGGCTTCGTGAATCCGACGCTCGCGGACGGCGAAATCCAGATCACGCGCTGGCTCGCGGACGACCTCGGCGTCGCGCCGGGCGCGAAGGTCACGCTGAAATATTTCGTGATGGGCGAGCGGCGTCAGCTCATCGACAAGACGCGCACTTTCACCGTCGCCGCACCGATCCTCGAGATGGACACGCCGCAGCTCGACATCTCGTGGATGCCCGATTTTCCAAACGTGCCGGATGAGAACAGCTTCGGAAAATGGAAGCCCGGTTTCGACTTCGACGCCACGCGCATCCGCAAAAAGGACGAAGAGTATTGGAAAAAATACCGCGGCACGCCGAAGGCATTCGTGACGCTGAAGACCGGCCAGGAGCTGTGGGGCAACCGATGGGGCAATCTCACGAGCATCCGCTATCCCGCCGGGACAAAACGCGAACAGGTCGAGCGCATCGCCGCGTTCATTGACCCCGCCGCGCTCGGCTTCCGCACCGTGAACCTCCGCGAGCAGGCGCTCGCAGCGACGAATGCGCCCGTGGATTTCGGCGAGCTGTTCGTCTATTTCAGCTTCTTCCTCATCGCCGCCGCCGCGGTGCTCACGGGTCTGCTGTTCACCTTCACCATCGAGCAGCGCGCCGCCGAAGCCGGCCTGCTGCTCGCCGTCGGCTGGCCGGTGAAAAAGGTGCGCCGCCTCTTTTTGCGCGAGGGCTTCGTGCTCGCGCTCATCGGCTCGCTCGCCGGCGCACTGGTCGCCGCGCTCTACACGAAGGGCGTGCTGCACGCGCTCGCCAGCGTCTGGAGCGGCGCGACCGGCGGCACGCGATTCGTCTTCGCGCCGTCGGCGGTCACGATCGCCATCGGCACGGCGAGCGGCGTGCTCGTCGCGATGATCGCGATGTGGCTCGCGAGCCGGAGGCTTTTCAAAATGGAAGCTGCCGCGCTGCTGAACGGCGAATGGAGCACCGAGGCGCATGGAGCGCCGCCGCATGGAGCGCCGTCCGTCCCGGCGGCCACCTCGCTCCCGCGCGAAGCGCCACAAAAAAGTGCGACGGTGCCGGATGGCAGCGTGGCCACCGGGACGGATGGCGCTCCATCGGGCCGCGCTCCGCGCGCTGCCCGATCCCGCATCCTCACTTTCACGGCCATTGCATCCGTCGTCGCTGCTGTCGCACTGGCGGTGCTGGCAAAGGGAAATTCCGGCGCATTTTTCGGCGCTGGTGCGCTGCTGCTCATCGCGGGCTGCCTTTTCGCACTGGCTGCTCTGCGCCGAGCCGCCACGGGCACGGGGGCCGAATCCATCGCGCAACTCGGTGCGCGCAACATCTCGCGACGGCGCGGACGCAGCATGGCGACGATCGCGGTGCTTGCGAGCGGCGTCTTCATGGTCATCGCCGTGGATTCCTTCCGCAAAGCCGCGCCTGTGGACACCACACAGCGCGGCACGGGCACGGGCGGCTTCGCATTCATCGGTGAAAGCAGCGCGCCGATTTACGAAGACCTGAATTCCGCAAAGGGCCGCGAGGCCTATGCGCTCGACGACAAGCTCATGTCCGGCGTCCGCATCGTGCAGATGCGCGTGCGCGACGGCGACGATGCGAGCTGCCTGAATCTCAACCGCGCCGTTCAACCGCGCCTGCTTGGGCTCGACTTTGCTGAGCTGCACGCGCGCGAATTCGGCCTCGACTGGCAGAGCGTGAAAGCGAGCGGCGGCATCCCCGGCGTTGTGGATGGAAATACACTCCAGTGGGCAATGCAGAAAAAACTCGGCGGCACCCTCGAATACGACTCGGAGCGCGGTGACAAGGCGCGCGTGCAATTCGCCGCGACCGTGGATGGCAGCGTGCTGCAGGGACTCGTGATCATCCCCGAGCGCGACTTCACCGCAAAATTTCCGAACACCGCCGGCTATCGTTTCTTCCTCGTGGACTGCCCGCGCGAAAAGGCGGATGCGGTGCGCGAGCACCTCACGCGGCAGCTCGGCGATCGCGGACTCGAACTCGTCTCCGCCACGAAGCGCCTGGCGGAATTCAACGAGGTGGAGAACACCTACCTCTCGATTTTCCAAGTGCTCGGCGGACTCGGGATGCTGCTCGGCAGTGCGGGACTCGGCATCGTCGTCGCGCGGAATGTCTTCGAGCGCCGCCGCGAATTCGGGCTGCTCGAAGCGGTCGGCTTCACGCCGCGCCTGCTGCGCGCGCTAGTCTTCGCGGAGCACCGCTGGCTCATCGTCGGTGCGCTCGGCATCGGCGCAGTGAGCGCGCTCACCGCCGTGTGGCCGCGACTCTCCGCGCAGGCGTCGCATTTCCCATGGCGCGGAATCCTCGTGCTCCTCGCAGGCATGGCTCTGATCGGAGCCGCCTGTGCGTGGCTCGCCACACGCCTCGCGCTGCGTCACTCGCAGCTCGCGGCGCTGAGGACGGAGTGAGCGCGCTGGCTCCTTGCCTCGCGTGAACTGCTCGTTAGAGTGCCGCCACTTTTTAATGAAACGCCTGATCATCACGTTCGGTCTCTGCCTAGTCGCCTCGTTGTTCGTAAATTCCTCGGTCCTGCGCGCTCAGGATCCTTCCGCTGCCTCTGAGGAGGGTGGAAGCTCCGCCGCAGCCGCGTGGGTGATTGCGGATTCCACGACGGGATACGTCCTCGATTCATCGAATGCGAAGCGCGAGCTGCAAATCGGCAGCATCACGAAAATCGCGACGGCGATGGTGGTGCTTGATTGGGCGAAGGCGCGTGGCGAGGACATCAGCCAAGTCGCGACGGTGCCCGACACCGTGACTGCGCTGAACAGCCCGAACAGCATCGGCCTCCAGCCCGGCGACAGCATCTCGCTGCGCGACGCACTTTACGCGGCGATGCTGCAGAGCGACAACGAGGCCGCCGAGACGCTCGCGGCGCATGTCGGCAAACGACTGGGCGCTGGAAAATCAGATCGCGATGCGGTCACCTATTTCGTCGCGCAGATGAACGCGCTTGCGCGCAAACTCGGGATGCGGAACACGCGTTTCCTGAATCCCCACGGGCTCGACGATCTCGAAAAAAAGCTACCGGTTTCCACTGCGGGCGATGTTGCGCTGCTCACGAATTACGCGATGGGGCAGACCGGTTTTGCATTTTATACGTCGCAGAAGGAGCGGAAGATTTCGTGGAAAACTGCGGGCGGCGAGTCGCGTTCGTATCAGTTGAAAAATACCAATGAGTTGCTTGGGACGGGCGGGATTGATGGCGTGAAGACGGGCACCACGCGCCGCGCCGGAGCGTGTGTGGTGATTTCCGCGGCAAAGCCGCCGGACAGCAAGCAGGTCGGTGATGAGCACATCATTGTCCCGCGCCGTCTCACCGTGGTCGTGCTCGGCGCGCAGTCGCGTTTTGCCGTGGCAAAGTCGCTGCTCGCGCGCGGTTGGTCGCTGCTCGATCAATGGGCCGCAGCGGGCCGGCCGATGAATGGCCGGAAGTCGGGGGCATCCCGATGAACAAAACAGTCGGAGTCCTCACCAGCGGCGGAGACTGTCCGGGGCTGAATGCCGTGCTGCGCGGCGTCGTCTGCACGGCGGTGAAGCTGGATTGGAAAGTGATCGGATTTCGCGACGGGTACGAGGGACTGCTCAGCGACGACGGGCACATGGAGCTCACGTTGCAAAACACCGAGGGCATCATGCAGCGCGGCGGCACGATTCTCGGTACGACGAACCGTGGACATTTTGTGCGAAAGTCCGGCCCCGGCGGACGTTCCCGGCTCGATCCAAGTGTCATCACGCGTACGAAGGAGACGCTCGCAAAGCTGCACATCAGCGCGCTCGTGACGATCGGCGGCGATGGTTCGCTCAGCACGTCGCAGCAGCTTTTTGAGGCGGGCATCAATGTCATCGGCGTGCCGAAGACGATCGACAACGACCTTGAGGCGACCGAGTCGTCGTTCGGTTTCGACAGCGCCGTGGCGTGCGTGACGGACGCACTCGACCGCCTGCACACGACCGCGCGGGCGCACAAGCGCGTGATGATCATCGAGACGATGGGCAGGCACGCCGGATGGATCGCGCTGCACGGCGGACTCGCCGGCGGGGCGGATGTGATTTTGCTGCCGGAGATTCCCTTCAGCTACGACCGGCTCGTGGAGGCGCTGCGTGCGCGGGAAAAAGCCGGGCATCCGAGCACACTCATCGTCATTGCGGAAGGCGCCAGACCTTCGGGTGGACGCGAACATTACCGTGCGACGCAGCCGGGCGAGTTCCGACTCGGCGGCATCGGCGAGACCGTCGCACACGAACTCGACCGCCGAATGAACCGCCCGCGGCTCACGAAAGAAATCCGCACGTGCGTCCTCGGCCATCTGCAGCGCGGCGGCGATCCCACCACGCTCGATCGCATCCTCGGCACGAGCTTTGGCGTGAAGGCGGTGGACCTCATCGCAGAGGGAAAATTCGGCCAGATGGTGAGCTATCAGGGCTATCAGGCGCTGAACGTCCCCATCGCGAGCGCGGTGCGACGGCTGAAGACGGTGCAGCCTGACTGCCAGATGGTCGCGACTTGCCGAGCGATCGGCATTTCGTTCGGCGACTAGCGGACGAATTTCATCCGGAAACGCGCACGCCTTTATTTTCGGAGTATCCAATCGCGGACGCGCCGCACGCCTTTCTCGAAGCTGCGGAACGGCTGCATGAGCCGCCGGCGAAAATGAAACCGCGCGATTTCCTTTTCGTTCACACTGAGGCAGCGGCGGTTTGTGATCATCGAATGCAGCGCAACTTTGGAGACGTCGCATTCCTTGAAATCCAGAGGCTTCTGAGCCTTCACAAAAACTCCGGGTGACAGCGGATCGTCCATCAGTTCCAGAACTCGCAAATCGCTGAAGAGAATCCGCATATCGTCAGTCTGATATCGCCAGAAATCGTATGGAAATGCGTGGTATCCGAAGCCCAGCGAACGAGTCGTAATGAGCAGCAGCCCGCCGGGTTTCAGGATGCCCTTGAGATTGTGCAGCACGACGCGCCAGTCGAAGACGTGCTCCATCATCTCCGTCGAAAGCACCACGTCGAAACGGTTTTCGCCGAAGTGCCCGATCAACTTTTCTGCCGGGCAAATCTCATCCACGCCGGGCCCGTGCTGCATGTCCACACCGAGATAGCTCGCAGGCCCCAGCGCTTTGAGCATCGAACTCGCGGAGCCGTTCACATCGAGCGCGCCGACTTCGATCACGGAGCGTCCGCGGATATCCGTTGCAGAAAGATGGCTGGCTACAAAATCGAGGCAGGAGCGTGTGCACATGGGGATTGCTGTTAGCAACTGGGAGGCGTCTTGGCTAGCGATGCGTCGCCATTCGGCGGCGCGGAAGGTCTGACTGCTCAGCCTTTCGTCACCACTTCATCCAGGCTGAACAGCGCGCGCACGAGTGCGGTCCATGCCGCCGCATCTGCGGAGGGCTTCGCATCGGTGAGCCTGCCGCGTTGCATCTGGAAAAAGCGCAGCAGCGCCGCGCGTTCGTCGTCTGCCGGTTTGCGGCACACGATGCGGCGGACTGCCTCGTCCAGCTTCTCCCCATCGGTCGATTTGCGATTGGCGAGTTGTTTGCCGAATTCCTGTGCGGCCTCGTTGAAGACAATGTCGTTTAGCAGCGTGAGCGCTTGCAGCGGAGTATTCGACACATCGCGTCGCGCGATGCATGCCTCGCCTGTCGGGCCGTCGAAGGTGTTGTAGAGTGCGAATGGCGCAGTGCGTTTGCTGAATGTGTAGAGGCTCCTGCGGTAGCGATCTGCGCCTGTATCCGGCGTCCAGCCTCCTCCGCCTCCGTATGCGGCTTCCGTCACGCCGTCCGGCTGCGGTGGGCGCACGCTCGGGCCGCCGACTTTTTCCGTGAGCAGTCCGCTCGCTGCGAGCGCGGCGTCTCGGATGATTTCCGCATCGAGCCGCACGCGCGGAAAGCGCGAGAGCAGGCGGTTTTCGCGATCCGCGGCGACCAGTTCCGGGGTGACCCTGGACGACTGGCGGTAGGTCGCGCTGGTGGCGATGAGACGGTGAACCTTTTTCAGCGACCAGCCCTGCTTCACAAATTCCACTGCGAGCCAGTCAAGCAGCTCCGGGTGCGTCGGGGCTTCGCTCTGGTAGCCGAAGTCCTCGGTCGTCTTCACGATACCTCGGCCGAAAAATGCGGCCCACTGGCGGTTCACGATCACGCGTGCGGTCAGCGGATTTTCCGGCGACACGAGCCAGCGGGCGAATGCGAGGCGGTCGCGCTTCACGTCGGCTGCGAGTGGATTCAGGAACGCGGGAACGCCCGGTGTCACCGGCTCCGTCGGCTGCAGATACTCGCCGCGGTTGTGGATGAAAGTCGGGCGCGGATTTTCCGCCGGACGCTCACGGAAGCCGAGCGTCGTCGTCGGCTGCGCGGCTTTGCGCAGCGTGCGGATGCGCGCGGTCTCGTCCTTGAGTTCGGGAAGTGTGAGGAGGAATTCCTGCCGCAGACATGCGCGCTGTTCGGGTGTCAGCTTTGCATCCGGCACGGCGAAGAGCGCATCGAGATCGGCGGGCAAATCGCGGGCGACGGCGGGACGCGCATCGGTGGTGACGGAGATGCGGAAGCGCCCGAGGCTGCACGCGTAGTGGCGGCCCATTATCATTTTCACGGTCCAGTCGTGTGCGGCGGCGGCAGGCGAGGGGAGAGTCAGCACCGCGGTGTGGCGTTCGCCGGGGCGATCCGCAGTGGTCCAGCCGGTCTGCGGATCGCCGTCAATCATCAGCGCGGCGGAGCCGGGATTTTTGCCGAAGTTATTCTTCGCGTAGCTCTCTGTCGCGGCGCTGAATTTCACCGGCTGCCCGTCTGCAAGGAGTTGGAATTCACCGAGGAAAAAGTCGCCTTTTGGTCCCTCATAGAAAGTCATGCCGGGTCCGTGCGCGGGCAGGCCGGGATCGGGCAGCGCTTCAAGTTGGATCGCTGTCGCGCCTGTGGGGACGTTGGTGAAGTGCAGTTCGTAGGTGTCGGCTTTCGAGATGTCGCCGCTCGCGAGGACGGACGCATCGGATTGCACCGTGAGCACCGGCAGGTTCGATTTAGCCGACGCGGGCCGTAGCGCTGTCCAACTCACGGTCCGTTCCCGTTCCCGTGCGAGCCAGTCGGAGAAAATTGCCTCAATCGCAAGATCCGTCGGTACGAGTTTTTCGTCGGGCTTCGCAGGATGTTTTGCCGCCCATTTTCCTGGCAGCTCAGCGACGAGTCTCTCCGCGAGCGCGGCGTTCTTTTTCCGCTGCTCCTCCGAGCCTGGCGCGGGGATGTCCACATCGGGTTCGTCGGCGTTGTTCATGAACGCCATGATTTGGTAATACTCGCGATGCGTCAGCGGATCGAATTTGTGCGTGTGGCACTGCGCGCAGCCGGTGGTGAGGCCGAGCCATGTGGCGCCGGTGGTGGCGACGCGATCGGTCATTGCGTGAAAGCGGAATTCATTCGGATCAATGCCGCCTTCCTCATTGAGCATCGTGTTGCGATGGAAGCCGGTGGCGATTTTCTGATCGAGCGTCGCCACGGGGAGCATGTCGCCGGCGATTTGCTCGATGGTGAATTGGTCGAATGGCATGTCGGCATTCAGCGCACTGATGACCCAGTTGCGATACGGCCAGATGCTGCGCGGGCGGTCCTTCTCGTAGCCGTTCGTGTCGGCGTAGCGTGCGAGGTCGAGCCACTTGCGCGCCCAGCGTTCGCCGTAGCGCTGTGAGGCGAGCAGCTTGTCGGTGAGGGATTCGACTGCGGCATTCGTGTCGCGGGTGGCGGATTGAATGAAGTCGTCCTGCTCCGCAGGGGTCGGAGGGATGCCGGTGAGGTCGAGGTAAAGCCGGCGGCAGAGCACGGAAGGATCGGCCTCGGGCGAAGGCGCGAGGCCTGCGGCTTCAAGCCGCGAGAGCACGAAGCGATCGATCGCATTCCGCGGCCACTGCGCATTTTTCACCGCGGGCACATCCGCCTGCTTCGGTCGCACGAAGGCCCAGTGCTGCTGATACTCCGCGCCGGCGGCGATCCAGCGGCGGAGCGTGTCCTTCTGCTCGGGTGTGAGCACGCGTTTCGTCGATGGCGGTGGCATCACCTCGTCCTCGTCCTTGGTGAAAATGCGCGCGACGAGTTCGCTCTGATCCGGCTTGCCCGGCACGAGCGCGAGGCCTCCGGACTTTGCCTCTTTCATCGCCGACTCACGGATGTCCAGCCGCAGCCCGCCCTTGCGCGCCTTGTCGTCCGGGCCGTGGCATTTGAAGCAGTGCTGCGAGAGGATGGGCCGCACGTCGCGGCTGAAGTCTGGCGCATCAGCGGCGTGCAGAAGTGTCGTGGCGAGTAGGCAGAGCAGAGGCGCAAAAACTTTCATGTCTGAAAAAAAAGATGATGCGTTGCGAAGGATTCCATTGGGCGCAAATTGCGGCTACGCGACTCCGGCCTTCGTCTCGACAAAGCGCGCATAGAGCCATGCAAGATCGGAAAGGCGGTTCAGGTAATGGATGATCGCATCATTCACCGGGAAGCCTGCCTCGCGCATCGCGCACACTGCGCGCTCGGCGCTGCGGCAGGCGACGCGCACCTGGTCGAGCATCACGCTGCCTTTCGTCGCGCCGGGTGTGGCCCAGTGTTTGAAGCTGATCTTGTGGTTCTTTTCCAAATCCTCCACGAGTGCCGTGAGCCGTTCCGCCATCTCGGGACCGACGAGCTTGTAGCCCTTTTCCACATACCGCGCGCGGTCCTCATTGGCCACGGCGAGTTCGCCCATGAGCGTGACGAGTTCCTTCTGAATTTCCTCCAGCGGCTGTGTGATGAATGCATCGTCGTTCCAAGCGCGAGCCATGCCGAGGGCGACGTTCAGCTCGTCGCATGCACCGTATGCGCCGACGCGGATATCCGTCTTGGACACCCTTCGATTAAACATCATGGCGGTCGTGCCGCCGTCGCCGGTCTTGGTTGCGATGGACATGCGCGGAAGCTACGTGCGACTCACGGAGAGACGAATCATTTTCGCGGGATGGGGGTGGTGTGCCGTGCGGATCGTCGGAGCAAGGCCGGTTACCCGCGGTTGGCTTTCGCCAAAATGTGCACAGCCAAACTCCCCGATTGTTTGTAACAAACTGCCGCGGGAAGTGTATCCATATTTAGAAGCCCGCGATGCCGGGTGAGATTCCCCTCCCGCAGCCGAAGAACCTACTTTCGACATCCCTCAGAAACCCAACCCAACCCAACCAAATCCGCCATGGCAAAAAACAAAACCACTCCGCGCCGCCGCATGTGCGGCGCTTGCGAAGCACATCAGAGACTCTGCGAATGCGATCCGGGCTTCCGTGAACGCCGCAGCCAGATTCACCTCCAGGCGGAAACTTTCATGCTCAATGGCCGCGCTGGCGGCAGTGTTGAGAGCCGGAAAATCCGGAAGCTGCCAGTGGTCGTCCATGTCGTCTTTAACACGCCGGACGAGAATATTTCCGACGCGCAGATCAAGAGCCAGATCAAGGCCCTCAATCGCGACTTCAGTGCGAAGAATCCCGACAAGACCGCGACGCCCGCACCGTGGAAGGGGCTGGTCATTGATTCGAAGATCCGCTTCGCGCTCGCGACGAAGGACCCGGAGGGCAAGCCCACGAAAGGCATCACACGCACGAAAACGGAGAGCACGTCGTTTGGCACACACGATGAAGTGAAATCGAACGCGACTGGCGGAGTGAATCCGTGGCCGACGAACAAGTATCTGAATCTCTGGGTATGCTCGCTCGGCGACGGCTTGCTCGGCTACGCGCAGTTCCCAGGAGGACCGGCAGCGACTGACGGCGTGGTCATTCTGAACACCGCCTTTGGAACCGTTGGAAGCGCCGCGGTGCCTTTCAACCTCGGGCGCACCGCCGTCCACGAGGTCGGCCACTGGCTGAACCTTAATCACATCTGGGGCGATACGAACGACTGCTCGGGCGACGATCACATCTCCGACACGCCGAAGGCCAAGATGCCGAATTTCGGCAAGCCTGCATTCCCTCACGTCACCTGCAAGAACGGGCCAAACGGCGACATGTTCGTGAACTACATGGACTATGTGGACGACGCGGCGATGGTGATGTTCACGCACGGGCAGGTCGCGCGGATGCACTCGACGCTCATCGGTCCGCGCAGCGCGATCGGCGTCTAGCGGGACAGACTGCACAAAACTCCAACCGGCCGAATTTCCGCTCGCGGGCGGAGTTCGGCCGGACGAGTTTTGGGCCGTTCCAATATTATGAAAACGCAAGACTTGATCGGCCACTGGGTGCATTCGCATGAGGAGGATTCCGCGACAGAAATGATCTTCCGTCCCGCGAGTTTCAGCTTCCCGCGTTCGCGCGGTCGGGACTCATTCGAGCTGCAGGCAAACGCGCTGATTGAGCGCGGCCCCGGCCCGGCTGACGCTGCGACGGAAACGCGCGGAACGTGGAGTGTGTCGGCAGACGGCGGGCTTTCCTTCTTCCACGGCGCAGCAAAAAAGGCGGCGCGCGTGATGAAGGTCGTCAGCGTGCAGCCAGAGCGAATGGTGATCAGAGCGGATTGATCGCGGTCATTGCCCGCTATTTTTCACGCGATCATTTGCCTTCAAATTCGGATGTTCTTCCTTCCATTCCTGCCACGAGTGGCTGTTTGCCATGATTTCGTCGTTATGTGAACTCCGATTGTCACAGTAGAGTCAAAAAATAGTTGCACGAAGGATTTGGTGGTGCTGCTTAGATTAATGGGATTGCCAGATCAGAGTGAAACTAGGCAGCGGAGTACGATTGTCACTTGCCCGCAGTGTTTGAATCGTTTCCGATCCAAACATTCCAAATGTCCGCGTTGCGGGAAAGCGAACGGGTTTTCGTTCAAGAGGTTTCGGCTGGCGATCGTGCTGTCTGTCTTCGGCGCGGTGGCAATCTGGTTTCTTGTGCGGGTATTGACTCAGGAAGGTCTGTGGAAGAGTGACCCCGATTTTCATCCCTTCAGCGCGCCAACGCCCACTCCGGCGCCGGATCCGAATTTCGGCGGCGGGTCTTAAAATCAGAGCATGAATCCCACAGGCGGCGTGCTGGCCGATGGCGTGTAAAAATTTCCGACATTCGGAAGCACAAGAGGCAGGTTCGACGGGCTCACGCCGAGCCATAGCGCGAGTTCCGCGAAGAACTGATCGCAACTGGTCGTGGGGATGAAACGACCGCGACCGGTATCAAGGGGATTCTCTTCCGTGCCGACGTCCGGGTTGAGGGCGAGCGACGGGTATTGGCCGTGGATGCGCCGGCCATTCACCGCGCCGCCGACGACGAGCTGATTGCTGCCCCACGCGTGATCGGAGCCCCGGCTGTTGCTCGTGAGCGTGCGGCCGAAGTCGGACGCGGTGAAAAGTGTGACTTTGTCCGCGATGCCGAGCGTGGTGAGTGCGTTGTAAAATGCACCGATGGCCGCGCTGACTTGGGGGAGCATCGTTCCCTGGTTGCCGAGCACATCGTCGTGATGATCCCATCCGCCCCATTGCACAAAGTAGGTCTGTCGCACGGCTCCCATCGCGGCGCGGCCTTGGATGGCCTTTGCGATCATTTGCAATCGTGAGCCCACGTACGTGGCGGGAAAGGTGACGCCATTCGGGAGGGCGGGCGCGCTCGCGGTGGCGAAGGTCTGATACGCGTCGAGCGCCTGCTTTTTCCGCGTGCTGAAAGTCTGCGCGAGGAGATTCGAATATTGCTGCGCAAGCTGGCTGTCCACGGCGTTGCTCATCGCATTTCCCAAGTCGTCGTATTGCGTCCACCCCGCATGGTAGCCTGCGAGTTCCGTCGCGCCGCTCGGCGTGATGGTGTATTCCGAGACCGTGTTACCCGTCTGCCACGTGTTGCTGCCATCGAGGGAAATTTGCATCGGCACGGTCTGATTGGAGTTCAGAGCCTTGATCAAGTCCACCATGCGTCCGCCCCATCCGATGCCGCTGCGCGCGTGTGGAATGCTCGTCTGCCACTGTTCGATCTGGTCGCTGTGCGAATAGAGTCCCAGCGGGAGGCGCTTGAGACTTTGCGCGACCTGCGTGCGATTCTGCACGGGCTCGATGAGCGTGCCGACATTCGCGACGAAGGCCGCCTTGCCTGTCTCGAAAAGATTCGCAACCTCCGGCATTCCGCCATGCACGGCGAAATTCGGCAGGCCGATGGGATGGATGTCGATCAGTTGCGCGGGCGTGAGCGCGAGGTTCGACCGCGATGTCTGATAAGTCGCATACGCCGCAGGCTCGCGCGGTACGAGCATGTTGAACGAGTCATTGCCGCCTGAGAGGAAAAGGCACACGAGGGCGCGGTATTCACCGGACGCCGGAGTGGTGACGGCGGCGACATCCTGCGCGAGCTTCAGATTCAGCAGTGTGCTGAGGATGGGGATCGAGCTCACGGCTGCGCAACTGGCCTGACCAAGGAATCGGCGACGGGAGATGTTCGCGTTCATATCAGCGGAGGACATTGAAATCTGCAGACGTGGTGATGAGGTAAATCGCGAGGCGCAGCCGCTCGCGGTGCCACTGCCAAGAGCTGGTGCTGATGCGCAGCATGGCTTCGCGGATGATCTGAAATTGCTTCGGTGAAAGGGTGCCGCCGGTGAGTGTGAGATCGAGCCGGCGCAGGAGCGGATCGGGATCGAGCGCGAGATTTCCGGGTGGCACGTCGTCGTTCACGTTTGCGAGCGGAACGATGAACGCGAGTTCGGGATTGAGATTCAGGCGCACGCCGTAGTCCGGGTTTGCCGTGCCCCAGTAGTGCAGGTCAGTGAGCGTGTGCTGCCAGAAATAGTTTGCGCCGGAGACCGCCGACGCAGCGTTGATGATTTGGAATTCCGGTGCGGCGAGTCCCTGCTGCGCGAGCGGCCCGGAAGGGCTGTGCGTCGGCAGAAAAAAATTGAAGACGCTCGGTGAATTCATGGGGTCCTGCAGATGCGCGAGTGAGAACTGATCGAGCGGCCAGTAGCCCGAGACGGACGAGGCATTGAATGCGCGCGCAAAGTTCACGCAACGGAGGAATGGCTCGCGCAATTTTCCCCAGGTAGGCAGCGACATCATCGCCGGATCGCGCGCCTCGGTGTCGAGCAGGATGGCCTTGATCACCGCCCTCATGTCGCCGCGCACGCCGGAGCCGTTGTTCGCAAATGCCGCCGCCACGCGCCCGACGTATGCCGGGCTTGGGTTCGATGTGACCAGTCGCTGGATGAGCCGCAGCGCGATGAATGGGCCGACGTTTTGGTGATTGAACAGATTGTTTACCGCCGCGGTGACATCCGTCATCGTCGCCGTGCCGGTGCTGCCCGGACTCGCTGTGCCAGCGGGAAGTTGCAGCCCGCCGAGCAATGTCTTCGCTGCGAGATCGTGATAGTCATCAAAGCCCTTCATCGGCTGCGTGAAGTCTCGCGGATAGTTCGTGAAGGCCGCGTTGTTGCCGAATGACAGCCCCGTGAAGACACGCGCGAGTTCCGTGATGTCTCCGTTGTTGTAGGTGGGGACCGGCTGCCCGAGACCATCGAGTTGCCGTGTGCCGTCAGGATTCAATTGCCACAGTCCGATGGTGAAAAGCTGCATGATTTCCCGGGCGAAATTTTCATCGGGATAGATGTGCAGCGCAGGGTTTGCCTTCTGATTGCCGAGGTGGCTGAGGTAGATGCCCATCGCCGGATGCCGCGCGACGGCCTGTAGCAAATCGCGGTAGTTGCCGAATGCATGCTGCTCGAAGAGGTCGTAATAATTGGCCATCCCGGCCTGCTCCGTGGCGAGTTGTTCGGGCCGGTCGGAGACGACGAGGATTTCGCTGAGTGCAAAGGCGACGCGCTGCCGGAGCGGATCGGGCAGCACAGTCGTCGTCGCATCCGGGTACAGCTTTGGCGCGCCCATCGCGCGCGCCCACCATGCATGTTCCTTTGCGTTGCCGTAAATCTGGAGTGCATTCCCATTCGCCACCTCCCACTCCGTCCAAGGCTGCAGCGTCGTGACGGGTCGCGTGAATTGGTCATCGATCCACCCACTGAATCCGAGTGACGTGACCGGCTGAAGATTCTGTGGAATCTCCTGTCCCGGCAGTGCCTGATCCGGACCGAACGCCGCCTGCAAAAGAAACCGCGCGGCCGCGTTCACCGACGGCAGGCTCGTTGCCGTTTCATTTGCCAAATTCACCGTCCCGCTCGTTGTGGTGCCGAGCGTGTAGCCGCTGCCGTTTTGGAGCGTGACGGTGATCGTCTCGGTCGGCTCCGCGTCGTCGCTGTCCGCGATCGGATTCAGCAGTAACGGCACTTCGCGCACCCCGAGCGGGATGACCACTGCGTTGCCAGGAATGCTCGTCGTGTAGTCCGCATCGCGTGTTGCTGTGCCCGCGAAGCTGACATTCACCGTGATCGGCCTCAGTCCGCCGCTGCGGCGCAACACGACGACGCCTGCTTTCGGCCAGCGTTCGCTGATTTGTGCGTCGAGCACGCCGAGAGTGATCACGCTTGTCGCAGCGATGCCTGCGGTCACACGAGCGAGATCCGGGGTTTCGCTGCGCTCGCTGTGATCCGTCGAGGGATCGAGGCCCAGCCAGCGCTCCTCCGCGTCCGTCAGCCCGTCGCCGTCGCTGTCCACATCGTCGATTTTCAGCCGCCAGTATTTGTTGCCCGAAGGCTTCGCAAAGAGATACGCGACCGCATCCGCAGCCGGCGCGATTTCATTGGATTCCGTCGTCCAGAGCGGCAGGGAAAGATCGGCCTTTGACTCGATGATGTATCGTTTTCCAGCGACCCGCGCATAGCCGAGCTGAAGCTGCGCCGGCGTCCACGGAGCGATGCTCAGTCGCGGCCGCGAATTCGCCGTGAACGGATTCACACCCGCCGCCGCCTTCTGTGCATTCGTCGTCCCGTCACCATTCGCATCCCCACCCAAGGTAAGCGCGGACGCGCCATACACGATTTCCCAGATGTCGCCCAGGCCATTGCCATTCAAATCGAGCGCCACCGCCGGAGATGCGAGCGCTCCGATCAGGATTAAAAGCGTGCGCAGATTCGCAACGCGCCGCTGGGGGACGGACGGCTTCATCGTGGGACGAAAGTATGGCGGGACCATGTGCAATCAACAGGCGTTTCGCCCCCGCGCGTGAATTTGCAGTGATGATGCGTTCGGCTAATACCATCTCGCAGAATTAACGGGACTACTTTGCAGCGGCGCAAGTCTGTCTGATTAACTGGTAAAAATGGTATGATACCATCTCACAGAGAAAAGCGGACTCTTCGATGCAAGCGGCGCATCTGTGTAGGCGTGGGTGGAAGCCCACGTCCGCGCTCTCCCGAGCGGGCCTACAATCCAAAGCGAGCAGTCCGGTTAATTTTGCGAGATGGCATAAGATGGCCCGGCTTTGTTACGTGATGCAGACAGCAAAAAGGGCTGCCGTGTTTGCGGCAGCCCTTTGCTGAGTGTGACGTGGTTTCGACTACGCGGTGGCGTCGGCGATGGCGGGGGCGTCGTTGCCTTCGGCGCCGAAGCTCACGAGCTTGATCTCCTTGTGGGTCGGGAATCCGGTGCCCGCAGGGATGAGGTGACCCATGATGACGTTTTCCTTGAACCCGCGCAGGATGTCCGTGCGGCCAAGCGTGGCTGCGTCGGTGAGCACGCGCGTGGTGTCTTGGAAGCTCGCGGCGGAGATGAACGAGTCGGTCTCCAGCGAGGCCTTCGTGATGCCGAGCAGCACGGGGACGCCTTCGGCGGGCTTGCCGCCCTTTTCGGCGACCTTCTTGTTCTCGTCGGCAAAGGTGAGCTTGTCCACCTGATCGCCCCAGAGGAGCGGCGTGTCGCCCGGGTCGGTGATTTTCACCTTGCGGAGCATCTGGCGGATGATGATCTCGATGTGCTTGTCGGCGATTTCCACGCCTTGGAGGCGGTAAACTTCCTGCACTTCGTTGACCATGTGTTCCTGCAACACGACCGGGCCGAGGACATCGAGGATGTCGTGCGGAGGCACGGGGCCTTCGGTGAGCTGCTGGCCTTTCTTCACGATGTCGCCGGTGTAAACGATGATGTTGCGGCCCTGCGGGACGAGG
>JBBRPQ010000059.1:0-17963 GCA_038227825.1 Chthoniobacterales bacterium | reverse complement strand
GATGGGGTTCTCCTTGATCCGCCCGGCGGCCATGAGCTTCTGGCAGGCGAGCCCGGCGGCGACGCTCGCGCCGGTGATGCTCGCGGTGCGCGTGCCGCCGTCGGCGGCGAGGACGTCGCAGTCAATCCACATCGTGCGGGCGCCGAGTTTGTCGAGATCGAGCGCGGCGCGCAGGGAGCGGCCGATGAGGCGCTGGATTTCCGTGGAGCGGCCGTCGATTTTCCCGCGGGTGCTGTCGCGCTGCTTCCGCTGCTCGGTGGAATACGGGAGCATGGAATACTCGGCGGTGACCCAGCCGCCGCGGACCTGCTGTTCCTTCATCCAGCGCGGGACAGATTCCTCGATCATGGCGGAGCAGATGACGCGCGTATTCCCCGTGCAGACGAGGACGGAGCCGGTGGCGTTCGGCGCAAAGCCGGGGGTGAAGGTGAGAGGGCGGAGTTGCGTGGGCGTGCGGCCATCGGTGCGGGTCATGCGCGGACGCTAGCGGGGGAAAGGGCGAGTGAAAAGTGAACAGTGATCGGTGAACAGTGGGCGCAATGCTGCGATCACCGATCACCGATCACCTTCCCGCACATCGGGAATGTTTCTGTTGACCGCCCGGCACACGCCCGCTCTATTGCCGCTGTTCAGAAATCGGGCTGTGGCTCAGCTTGGTAGAGCGCCTGTCTCGGGTGCAGGAGGCCGCGGGTTCGAATCCCGCCAGCCCGACCATGAACGCACGAAGGTGCCGCAGGTGCGGCGGCGGTTTTGTCTTGAGCTTCTCGGCGCGCTGCGGCGTTTTTCCCGCCATGCCGAAACACTGGATGGTCAAATCCGAACCCGCCTCGTACTCGTGGGAGCAATTCACCAAGGAAGGTCGCGCCGCGTGGACGGGTGTGCGGAATTTTCAGGCGCGGAACAATCTGCGTGCGATGCAGGTGGGAGACTTCGTGCTTTTCTACCACTCGGTCACTGGAAAGGAAATCGTCGGCATCGCGAAGGTCTCGCGTGAGGCCTATCCCGACCCGACTGCGGATGAGCCGGGATGGGATTGCGTGGACCTCATGCCTGTGAAGCCGCTGAAAAATGCGGTCACTCTCGAAACGATCAAGGCGACGCCGGCATTCAAGGACATCGCGCTGCTGCGGCAGTCGCGCCTCTCGGTGATGCCGCTGTCGGCTGCGGAATTTGCGGCGATCAAGAAGCTCGGCGGCGGATAAAAAGTCGCCGGAGAAGAATCCGCAAATGACGCAGATTTTTGCAGATGAAAATCACGGATGAAAGCGTGAAGGCAAAGGTTCGTCGCAGCCGCTGGCGCTGGGAAATTTCCGTCCCTGATTTCACGCGCGGCAGCATTTTGGCAACCGCGGCGTCCTTGAAAAGCGAATGAATTGCAGCATTTTTTCGTCAGACACCCACAAGCCTATGAAATCCCTGTTGCTTCTCGCCGCCTTTGCCCTTGCCGCACCCACCGCGTCGTTTGCAGACCACAATCGTTCCTATTCGCATGGGCACTCGTATGGAGGTTCTCGTCACTATTCGCACGGTTACGCCCCATATTATCGGCCTTACGGTTTCCATCCCGGGTATTATAACCCGGGTCCGGTCGTGAGTTTTACTTTTGGCAGCAGGCCGTCCGTCTATTCGGCCACGCGATACTATGTGCCTGGCGGATCCTCGATCGAGTCGAGCGTGCAGCGCGCGCTCCGGCGAGAGGGCTATTATTCGGGCTCGGTGGACGGCGATCTCGGGCCGCGGAGCCGTGCGGCGATTCGGGAGTTCCAAGCCGACAACGGGATGTACGCCACCGGTCGCATTGATTCGCGCCTGCTGCGTTCGCTCGGGATCTGAGGAAAGGACCTGTCCTGTTCGTTCCCGGCATCCATTTGACACCCCGCCGCACCGGCAGTATCCGCAACGCGTGTTTCACTACCTGACTGCCGCGTTCGCAGCCCTGAGCAGCGGTGTGCTGCTCGGCGAGACCGCGCAGGTGAATCCGCCGAATGCGGAACCGCCGCCGCCCCCCATTGCGCAGCCGACGGGGCGTTCCCTTGTGGCCATCGCGCGGGATCCGGGGGCGATGGTGGGCTACGATGAAAATCCCGCCGTCACGCGAGGGATGGTGGACGCACTCGTGCGCACGGCCACTGGCTGCTCCGATGCGCGCACCGCGTGGCGCGAACTCGCGGGCGACGACACGCGAGTCGGCATCAAGGTCTGTGCTTCCGGCGGCCCGTATTTTTCCACACGACGCGGAGTGGTCGCTGCCGCCGTCGCGGGTCTGCGGGATGCGGGCGTGCGAGAAGTGATCGTGTGGGACAAGAGCGCCGCAGCCCTGCGGGAAGCCGGATTCACCTCACAGCGGGTCGGGTGCGAAGTGCGCGGGATCGAGCCGCCGCGTGGGTGGGATCGCGAGGCCAGCTTCCAAGCACCAGTGCTCGGGAAACTGATCTGGGGCGACTTGCTTTTTGCGGAGAAAATCCGTTTCCGCGGCATCGGCCAGTCTGAGGAAAGTCTGCTCAGCTCGAAGAGTCACCTCGCCACAGTTCTCAGTCGAGACGTGCCACGCTTCATCAATGTCGCCGCGCTCAGCGACGAACCGGGTTGCGGGGTTGCTGGCGCGCTGCACAGCGCCGTCATCGGAAATCTCGACAATTGGCGGCGCTTCACCACCTTTGGCGAAGGCGGTGCATCCGCGATCGCCGACTGCTACGCAGACCCTCGTCTCGGTGGAAAATGTGTGATGCACATCCTCGATGCGCTCGCTTTCACGTATGCCGGCGGGACTGGCGGCAATCCGCAAAATTCCACCACCCATAACACCCTCTATGCCAGCCGCGACCCCGTCGCGCTCGATGCCCTCGGCCTGGAACTCCTCGAAAAAGCGCGCAAGCGCGCAGGATTTGACGCAATCGGCACCAAAGCTGCATGGCTCAAAGGGACTAGCATTGGAAATTCCGACCCACAAATGATGATTCTCTCCACTGCCCGATGAGTCCCGACGACGTCACCGCAGGGCTCCTGCGCTCCGTTTCGCGCACCTTTTACCTCAGCATCCGCATCCTCCCGCCGGCACTGCGCGAGGCGATGGGTGTCGCGTATCTGCTCGCGCGGACGAGCGACACGATTGCGGATTCGGATGGCGCAGCGGTGACGGTGCGACTGCGTCGGCTCGAGGACTTCGGGAAAATGCTCCAGTCCGGCGCGACCACGCAGGGCGTCGGCAATATCCAGCGCGACATCCAGCCATCGCACGAGGGCGAACGTGCGCTCATCGCCGCGCTGCCCCAAGTGTTGGAGCGCTTCGGAGCATTCAAGCCGTGGGATTGGAAAGAGACCATCGAGCTGCTCACGAATATCATCACCGGCCAGTCGAATGACCTCCGCACATTTTCCGATCCCGCGAAAGTAGTCGCGCTCGCCGATGCCTACACACTGGAGGACTACACCTACCTCGTAGCCGGGTGCGTTGGCGAATGGTGGACGCGCATGTGCTGCCACCATTTCCCGAAATATTCCGCCCGAGCCGAGTCGGAACTCATGCCGCTCGCCGGTGCATTTGGAAAAGGTCTCCAGCTCGTGAACATCCTCCGCGACATGCCCGCCGACCTCCGCGCCGGCCGCTGCTATCTCCCCGCGGATGAACTTCGCAGCGCCGGTGCAGACCCCGCCACGCTACTCGATAATCCCGCCGCCGCGCAGCCCGTCTTCGAGGAATGGATCACAAAAGCGCGCGGCTTTCTCGATGAGGGCCGCAACTACATCCGCGCCATCCGCCCATGGCGCGTGCGCTTCGCCTGCTACATGCCGTGGAAGCTAGCAGTGAAGACGCTCGACCTCATGGCCGACACGCCGCCGCTCGCGAGCACGGAGAAAGTGAAGGTCTCTCGCTCGATGGTGTACAGCACGATGTTCCGCGGCATCATCGCAGGTTTCAGCAACGGCCCGCTGAGTTGAGTGGAGCTTCGCCAGGGGCGTGGATGAAAACCCTTTGACGCACGGAATGTGCGCCGCTTTACTCCGCGCACCACTGCAACCGGAGAGATGGCTGAGTGGTCGAAAGCAACGCTTTGCTAAAGCGTCATACGGGTTAAACCGTATCGAGGGTTCGAATCCCTCTCTCTCCGCCACTCCTCACCGGGAGTGAGGACTGCGAAAGGAAATGCGGGCGGCACGCTTGCGAAAGTAGTTCCGCGCTTTAGCGCGCAGCGGCGTCCTGCGACAGCATGCGGGCAGTCCGGGCAGGCCGGGGCTTTGCGAGCTGAAGCTCGGGACTACTTTGCCGCGTTGCCACAGCGGCGATTCTCTCGGTAACGATGGCGCATGAAAATATCCCGCCTCGTTCTTCCGTGCATCTTTGCGATCTTCCTGCACGCCGCGCACGCGCACGCGCTCGCCCTGCGCGTCGCGCCGGATGGAAGGGACGGCGGTGATGGAGCGCAGGCGACTTTTGTCGGTGCGCGCGATGCGGTGCGCAAGGCGCGTGCTGCCGGGGACAAGAGTGCTGTACGCGTGATTTTTTCGGCGGGCACCTATGCAATCGCGGAGCCAGTCGTGCTGGAACCGCAGGACAGCGGGGTGAGCTACGAGGCGGATGCGGGTGCCAATGTGGTCATCACCGGCGGGAAGAAAATCGAAGGCACGATGAAGGACGGCATGTGGACGGCGAAGGTGGATCCTACGTGGCGCTTCGAGGGACTCTGGGTGAATGGCCAGCGCGCGACGCGGGCGCGGACGCCGAATGAAGGTTTCATCCAGGCGATGGGCCAGCCGCAGAAAACGCCCGGCGATGCGAAGCCGACGGGCGATGCGGGGAAGACGCTGCTGAGCATCGAGCCGCAGTTTGTGAAGGATGTCGCAGGACTTTCCGCGGAGGAAAAACGCGACGTGAATGTGAGCGTGTATTTTTCGTGGGACATGGCGCGGCATCGGGTGGAGAACGCGGGCTACGACGGCACGCTGCAATTCACCGGGCCGCTCCAGCGGGAGTTCTTTTCACTCGCGCCGTTTCACAATTTGCGAATGGAAAACTACCGCGCCGCGCTCGATGCGCCGGGTGAGTGGTTCCTCGATCGCGCAGGCACGCTGCTTTACATCCCGCGCAAGGGCGAGGCGGTCGCGGATGTGTGGGCGCCCGTCGCTTCGCAGTGGATTGTGATGCGCGGCGATGCGGGAAAAAAGGAGGTCGTCAGCGGTGTGCATTTCCGTGGGCTGCACTTTGAACATCAGGCGTGGATCACACCGCCGGGCGGCGCGTTCTTTGGTCAGGCGGACTCGAAACTCACCTACGCCATCGAGGCCGATGGCGCGCAGGACATCTCGTTCGAGGATTGTGAATTTGCCCGCACGATGACGGGCGCGCTGTGGTTCCGGCGGGGCTGCAGTGACATCACGCTGCGCAAATGCCACATCCACGATCTTGGCTGTGGCGGTGTGAAAATCGGTGACCCCACCATTTCGAAGGACGGGCCGGATCATACGCATCATGTACTCGTGGAGAACTGCATCATCCAGTCCGGCGGTCGCGTGTTCCCGGCTGGCATTGGCGCGCTCATTTTTCACGCGAGCGACTGCACGCTGCGGCATTGCGACATCGGTGATTTTTTCTACAGCGCGGTGAGCATCGGCTGGACGTGGGGCTACAAGCCGACGCCATGCGCGCGGAATACGGTCGAGTTTTGCAACCTGCACCATCTCGGCTGGGCGGAGATGAGCGACATGGGCGCGGTGTACACGCTCGGGCCGCAGCCGGGCACGGTCATCCGCGGCTGCCACATGCACGACATCGGCTGCCTGAGCTACGGCGGCTGGGGCATGTACAACGACGAGGGCAGCACGGGCATCGTGTGGGAAAATAACCTCGTCCACGACACGCAGGACGGCGGCTATCATCAGCATTACGGGCGCGGGAATATCATCAGGAACAACATCTTCGCGTTTCAAAAAGAGGTGCAGGTGCGGCGCAGCAAGCCGGAGGAATTTATGGCGTTCGCATTCGAGCAAAACATTGTGCTGTTCCGCGAAGGGCGGCTCTTCGGTCATGTGGATAAGAACTGGTTCGACGGCCGCGTGCATACCGAGCGCAACGTGTATTGGAAAATGGGCGAGCAGTTCGACTTTGCGGGCAAGACGTGGGACGAGTGGCGCAACTTCGGCCATGATGCCGAGAGCGTGATTGCCGATCCGCTTTTCGTCGCGCCGGAGAAAGGCGACTTCACGCTGCGTCCTGAGTCACCGGCGCTGAAGCTCGGCTTCAAGCCCTTCGACTGGCGCATCGCCGGAGTCATGGGCGATGACGCGTGGAAGAAAAAAGCGGCGACCGACTTCGGCCCGATGAAATACGGTGTGAAGCCGAAGGCGCCCGCGATGAAGCTTGCCGACGGATTCGAAGGGACTGAGATCGGCGGCAGGCCCGCGCAGGCGCAGGGTGTTTACAAGAAGAAGGTCGGCTTGATCCAAGTCGTCGGCGAAGGCGCATCGAAAGGCGCACGCTGCCTGCAACTCGCTGACGGACCGGATGTGGAGCCGGCGTATGAACCGCATTTTTACTACCTGCCGATGCACGAAAACGGCACGACGCATGTCGCGTTCGATGTGAAGCTCGACGCGAACTACCACCTCCTCCACGAGTGGCGCGACAACACGGCGGTCAACGGCAAGGCGTATCAGTCCGGGCCGATGTTTGAGTTCCGCAAAGGCACGCTCATTTCACTGGGCCGCAAGCTTGCGGATGTGCCTGCGAATACCTGGGCGCACGTGGACATCCGCGCAAAAATCGGCGACGGGTGCGACTACACATTCGACCTCACACTCACGCTGCCTGGCGCGCAGCCGCAGCGTTTTGAAAAGCTGCCCTTCGCTGGCAAGCTACTCAAGAAGCTCGACTGGGTCGGCTTCATCAGTCCGTCCAAGGAAGCCGCGAAGTGCTGGCTCGATGAGATTGTGATCGAAAACTCCGAGGCACAGTGAACTCGCGTTGCGGCGGTCAGTCTTCGGTGTGATTCAGCTCGGGAGGTTCCACACGCGCTGCTTCTTCAAAGAGCATCGCCTGCTCTGCGAGAGTCGTCGCGGTGCCGACGCGAGGTTCGTGAGTCTTTCTGCCGAGCTGCGGGCTCGGTGTGAGATGTCCGCGGCGCAATGCGGTCTTCGATTTTTGCGCAGGCTGGGGGGAATGCGGTTTCATCACATCCGCTTTGCGGCGGCGCGCACGATGGAATCATCCACGATGGAGGCGCGTTTGTCGGCAGCCGCGATGAGGCTGAGCATGGCGAGCTTGTTCACGCTGCGGCAGATTCCCCCGGCGCATTCATGCAGTGCGGCGAGCGCGGGCTCGGTGAAAAGTTCATCGAGTCGTCCCGCGGTCATCAGGCGGAATTTCACGTACTGTGCGATCTCACTCGCAGTGAGCGGCACGAGCTCGCTGCGCATGTAGATGCGGTTGCTGAGCGAGGCGTAGCTGGTGTGTTCGAGGCGCTGTGCGAGGCGCGATTCGCCGAAGAGCAGGCACGTCACGAGCTTTTCCTGCGGCGTCTCGATATTGCTGATCGTGCGGATGATGTGCAGGCAGTCCGAGGAGAGCAGATGGCACTCATCCACGATGATCACGAGGCGCTGGCTCTGCTCGTGCATTTCGATGATGTGGTTGGAAAGTGTCTTCACGAGATCCTGCACGCGCGCGATGCCGACCGGGAGTGCGAGGTTCAGCTCGGAGAGGATTTCGCGGAGAAGGCCGGTCTTGCTGAGGCCGGGGGTGACGAGCACGAGCACGACTTTGTGCTTCGGTTCTTCAAAATGGTTCAGCAGGAGCTGGCTCACGAGTGTCTTGCCCGTGCCGCTCGGGCCGGTGACCAATCCGAGCGACGCGCGGAATTCCACCGCGAGGGCCATGCTGCGATAGGCATCGGAGTGGCCATCCGTGCGGAAGAAAAATGCCGGGTGTACGCAGTCCGCGAAGGGATTTTCCCGAAGCCCGAAGTGGCTCACAAAATCACCCGCCGGCGCGAACGGCACGATCCCTTTTCCCGGATCCTGGGAAGGTGCGGAGCTGACGAGATCCATCAGCGGATCGCTCAGGGGATTCGGTCGTGCCTGAAACGGATTCGGGCGCGGGGAGGGGAGAGGTTGGGCTGGTGGCGTCATGATGGGCTCGGATGGTGGTTGGAGATTTGCCGGAAAAAAATCAGGCGGCGTGCTGCTCTGCCGATCCGTGGTATGCGTCCGTTGCGGCACCTTCGTCGCCGATGAGGCGTGCGGCGATCGCGGTGATGCGGCGCGAGTTTGCATTGTCGGGAGCGGTCATCGCGAGAGGACGGCGGCTCTGGTTCGCCTGCTCGACGACTGGATCTCGCTCGAGGAAGCCGAGCGTGCTGAGTGAGGAATTCAGGAAACGGTTCGCGCAGCTCGCGATCCGGTCGATCACGCGTGTGGCCTGGATTTCTCCCTCGGCCTGATTGATGAGCAGGTTCACATGCGTCGTGAGGCGGTTTTCATGCGCGAGCTTGATGACGCCGTAGGCGTCGAGCGTGGAGGCGAGGTTCGGCGTGGCGATCACGACGGTCTCCTGAGCGAGGCCGAGGAAATGCGTCACAGCGGGCGAAATGCCCGCACCGGTGTCGATCACGAGCACGTCGTAGGCGGAGGCGACGCGGAGCAGTTCGCGTCCGAGCGCTTCGAGCACGTTCACATCGAGGTCGGCCATGCGTCCGATGCCGGAAGCACCGCAGATGACGTGGAGGCCGGCCGGTCCCTCCGTGATGACGCTGTCGATGGGTGCGCGACCATCCACCACGTCGAGCAAAGTGGAGGTCGGATTTACTCCGGCAAAGATGTGGACATTCGCCATTCCGAAATCGGCATCGAAGAGCAGCACCTTCTTGCCGAAGCGCGCGCAGGCCACGGCGAGGTTCACGGAGAAGGTGGTCTTTCCCACACCGCCCTTGCCGCTGGTCACCGCAATGATGCGGGTGGTGCGATAGGCATTCGTCAATTCCGCCCGCACGGTCGCCACCGGGACGCGATGCTCGAAGAGGCGGCGGTGGATCCAGGCGATGAGATCGTTGCGGCGGGCATTGAACGCCTCGTCGCCCGTGATCTCCTGCCCGAGAAAATCGCTGAAGCTCTGCTCGATGAACTGGACTTGCGCAGGCTCAAAGGACGCAGGCTTGGCGCTGGCGCTGGTTTCAGTGTTTGATTGCTCTGTGTGATTCATTCTGCGGTAAGATTTTTATTTCGCTAACGAGTGATGGCGAAAAAGAGTTTGCCCGGTGGCAACCACAATATGTGGTGGTGATAGTTTCACCTTGACCTCTACTAATGGATAGCGAAGGTGCTTGTGTCAAGCCCGACGAAGTTTCCCCCATGTTCTTCGGGCTTTGCCCCATGCCAACGAACCGATTCTTCTGCATTTTTTGCGGGACGGTGCTCGAAGGAACCACCGATCCTTGTGCAGATGTGATCGTGTGCCCATCCTGTGCGCACCACGTGCCTGTGCCGAGGCTTGCAGACATCCCCTCCGGGGCCGATGGCTGCGGACCTGTTTTCCCATCGGAAGTGCTTGAGCTTTCGCTGAAATTCCTGTGCTCCGGCTGCCGCAGCCCCCTGCGGGCCGATGCGCGATGGGAAGGGCGCACCATTAAGTGCCCGGCTTGTCATGAAAAAATCACGATTCCCCGCTGGTCGGGAGTCGCCCGCTGGCCGAAGTCTTCCGATGCTGAAAAATCCACGCAGAAATCCGCGCCCTCCTCAGGTGTGAGACTCAGCATGGACGAGATCGATTTCCTCAGCACCGCTGCAGCCGGGAAGCCTGGCGCGAATTCATAACGATGGTCACGACCTACACTCCGCCCGATCAGAATGAGACGCTGTGCCCTTCCTGCGGTGCATCCATCAAAGCCCCGCCATCCCCCCGAAACCGCCGGGTGCAGTGCCCGAAATGCCGCGAAGTCATCGTCATCGAGAGCCGCGCGGCAAGGGCGGCTCTCGCAGCTGAGGTGCTGCCGCAAGCGGACAGGCAGTCCGACGAACACCGCAACCGCGTCGGTGCACTCGAAGAACGGGTGGCCGCACTGGAGGCTGCATTGGTGAAAATTCTCGCTGCAGGAAATTCCGGAGCAGGATCTGCGGGTGAAAAAAAGCTGCTCTGGGTTGGCAGTGGCTCGGGTCGGGTTCCGGATTTCTCCGCGGCGCAAGGCGAGGCGCTCGTTCACAATCTGGGCACGGTCGCCGTGCAGGAGATCAGCATTCGTGTGCCTGCTGGCGACCCGGTCGCTGGCGAACGGGCCATCTGGTTTCAGGCCATCTTTCTGCGTGCGGGATGGAAAGTCCGCGGCCCCGAGGAAATCGCGCCGGAAACCGCCGGGCGGGTGCTTTCGCTCGCAGTTCCGGAGCTGCCCGTCGCCGAGGATGCCGCCAAGACTTACCTCGCGCTCAGGGCATCAGGATTTGAGCCCGTCCCGGTCCTGGATCCGGACTCCGGTCTGAAAGAAGACGCGTGCGCGCTTTCGCTCACGATCCCTTCTGCAAAGGCCGCATAGCGACTGCAGCGCGGCTGCAGGATTTGTTTTCACGATTGGAAAATATCTCGCTATGTCGTGACACCGTGAGCCCTTTCCCCACTCCCGAGCCGCGCGGCGGTTCCGTCCCTCGTCGCACATTTCTAAGCGGCGCCGCATCACTCGTCCTCGCACCATTGTTAGGTGATGTGGCCTTTGCTGAGGACGCCGCGAAATTCGCCCCCGCCGATTTCATCACGGTGCAAACGGGTGACCTGCCCATCATTTTCTCCGCGCCGCATGGCGGGCTGATGGTCTTACCCGGCATCCCGGAGCGAAAGGGCGAGGGCATGAAAAAGGGCGGTGCGGGATTCTTCGCCGGGCGCGACGAAAATACGGAACTGCTCGCGCCAGCCATCGCTGCCGCGATCGAGAAACGCCTCGGCAAAAAGCCCTATGTCATCATCGCAAAAATGCACCGCAAGTATGTGGATGCCAACCGCCCGCCGGAAATCGCCGTCGAGCATCCGCGTGCCCGCGAGGTGTACGACGCCTACCGCAGCCAGCTCGCCACTTTCTGCGACGGCGTGCAAGCGCGCTTCGGACACGGCCTTCTCATTGATGTCCATGGTCAGGCGGCTGCGCGCGACACCGTCTTCCGCGGCACGCAGAATGGCGCGACTGACGCGCTGCTCGCGAAAACATTCGGCGACAAAATCCACGCCGGCCCCCAGAGCCTCGCCGGCCTGCTCGTCGCGCGCGGCATCAATATGAAGCCCACCGACACGAGCCCCGAGGCGTCCGGCTTCACCGGCGGCCACATCGTGCAGACCTACGGCAAGCACGAGGGCATCGGCGCGGTGCAGTTTGAATTCGGCATGGATTTCCGCGCCAAGGAAGCGATCCACGCCACTGCGGAGAAAGTGGCCGACGGCATCACCGACTTCGCGAAGCTCTACCTGCTCGCCAAGCCCGAACCGAAATAGGACGCAGCACAAGGAGCCGGTGCGCCCTCGCCCCGTGTTGATTCGCGGGGAGAGGGCACCCCGGCTCCTTGGCGCAATCGCCGCCTACTTCGCATCCACAGCATTTCCCTCGCCGCCTTTGTCGAGGACAGTCACCACGTTTCCTTTCCGCCGATCATCCGCGATCAGATTCATGCCGACGCGCGAGTGCTTCACATTTTCCAAAAGGATGCCCACGCCGTCGCTGTCGAGAATGCTGCATCCCGTGATGAGGAAACGGCTGCTGTCCTTCACGTGCAGCGCGGCATCGTGCTCGCGGACGCCGTTGATATGCACGCCGCTCAGCGTGCAGTCGGCGCAACCGCGGAAGACCAGACCCTGCTTTGGCCTCTCTTTTTGGAAAAGTTCATAGCGCGGATTGCGGTCGAAGACATTCCCCGTCACCGCGATCTGGTTGCTGTTCTCCACGAGCAGGTCGTGGTCGAAGCCTTCCCAGAAGGTGTTCCCGAAAATGGTCACGCCGCGTGCGTGTTCGATGTGGACGTTGATGCGCACATCGCTGAACACGTTCCCCGAAATGGTCACATTGCCCTCGCGCGTCTTGCCTTCGCCGGACTCGGAAGTCGCACGCTTGTCGTCGCCAGGACCGATGATGTGGACGTTCGCGCTGCCCGCGACTTTTCCCGTGTGCTGGAGCGTGCAGCCGGTGATCGCGACCTCCGCAATCGAGCCGCCACGACTGTCGAGTTCGACGTTCGCGGAAGGCGGCGCATTTTTCGCGGCTTCGCCCATGATGGCTTCGGTGGCCATGTTGGCCTCAATGTCGCAGCCGGAGATTTGCACGTTCCGCACCTCGCCGCCGCGCGAGACCACGCCGCCGCCCGCGTTGTAGCTGATGTGGCAGCCGGTGATGTTCGACTGGTGGAGATTCACAGCGTCGTAAAAAATGCCGATGCCGCGATTTTTATACAGGTGGCAATTCGACACGATGAGATTGCGATTCCGCTCCACGAGGTGAATCGCGTGGCGGCAGTCGCGAATGTTCGTGCGCGTGATGGTGAGCTGCATCGTCCCCGTCGCCTCGATGCCGTCCGCCTCGGGATTTGCGCCGACGATCTCGATGCCGTCGATGAGCGGCATGCGCTGATGGTCAAATACCTCATGCTTCACGCTCGCCGGATCCGCAGTGCCGCCGTGCGTGCCGACGATGCGGAATGCAGGGCCTTTCCCCGCCATGATCACGCGCGCAGTCCCATCGCCGACGAGCGAAAAAGGACCATCCTCGTCCAGCGTCACGGTGATCGTCCTGGTGATGCGATACGCGCCCTTTTCAAATCGCACGCTGCCCCAGCCCGCTTCGACTGCGGCCTGCACCGCCTCGGTGTCATCGGCCACCCCGTCGCCGATCGCACCGAAGTCGCTGACCTCGGAAGCAACCGCGATGCATTGAAACGACAGTACAGCCAGTGCGAAGAAAAGTGGGAATCGCATTAATGCATTGGGACACCTCGGTGCGTCCGTCGCAAGCTCTGACACGCGGCGTTTAGCCCGCCCTGTTTTTCGGCACCACGCTGAGCGCTCCGTTATTCTCCAGCACGGCGGTATGGACTTCCTCGATGCAAGCGCAGCCGGCCTGCCGCAATGCCGCGTTCAGCTCGTGATGGGTGAGCTTGGCGCGTTTCATGACTGCGGGGAAAAGGATTCCATTGTGGATGAGCACATCGGGCCTTCCTTCTACAAGCGCCTCGATCGCCTTGCTGCGGTAGGTCGCCATGCCGATGATGTAGTTCAGCAGCACGAGTGTGACGGCGGAGATGAGGCCGCCGCCGACGGAATTGTCGCCGCCATTCATCGCGTTTTGCACGGCGTTTGAGAGCACGAGCAGCAGCACGAGATCGAATGGCGCAAGCTGGCCGACCTGTCGCTTGCCGGTGATGCGGATGAGGATGAGGAGAAACGCATAGACGATGACGCCGCGGATGATGAACTCCCACCACGGCAGACTCAGCGACCACATGCCCGCCGGTGCGGAAGGTGCGGCAGCGGCGTCGGCGAGCGGGGCGGGCAGCAAAAGATTCGTCATGCGAGGAAAGTCGCGCCCGACTTCCTCTTAAAGCGAGGCTTCCATGATGAGAAGATGCTCATGCGGAGACGTTGGCTTTTGCTGCCGAGGAATGCGCCGCCCGGCACTTTCCATTTGCCACGCACCGCGAGTGTGCGGAGGATGCGCGGCTTTTTCAAACCAACCTGTATGAGCCAACAACGCCGCGTCGTCATCACTGGAATGGGAGTCATCACGCCGGTGGGAAATGACATCCAGACCTTTTGGAGCAATATCAGGAACGGCGTGAGCGGCATCGGGCCGATCACGCAGTTCGATGCGGCGGCTTATGATTGCAAAATCGCGGGCGAGGTGCGGGATTTCGACCCGGTGAAATTTTTCAGGGTGCCCAAGGACATCCGCCGTGCGGATCGCTACACGCAGCTCGCCGTGGGCGCGGCGCGGCTGGCGATGGGGGATGCGGGAATCACCGCACCAGTGGCGAATCCGGAGCGTTTCGGATGCATGATCGGCAGCGGCATCGGCGGTCTCGCGACGCTGGAGGCGCAGCACACGGTGCTCATGACGAAGGGGCCGAGCCGGCTCTCGCCTTTCGTGATCCCGATGCTAATCAGCAACATGGGCACCGGCACGGTCTCGATGGAGTGGGGCCTGCAGGGGCCGAACTACGCGACGACGAGCGCGTGCTCGACCAGCGCGCATTCCATCGGCGAGGCTTGGCGGATGATCCGTGAGGGCGATGCGGATGCATTTCTCGCGGGAGGCAGCGAGGCGACCATCGTGCCGATGGGCGTGGGCGGTTTTGCCGCGATGAAGGCGCTGAGCACGCGCAACGATGCGCCGACCAAGGCGAGCCGCCCGTGGGATCGCGATCGCGACGGCTTCGTGATGAGCGAGGGCGCGGGCATCGTCGTCGTCGAGGAGTTGGAGCATGCAAAAAAGCGTGGCGCGAAAATTTATGCCGAGGTGCTCGGCTATGGCCTGAGTGCAGACGCCTATCACATGAGCGCCCCGCTGCCCGAGGGCGAAGGCGCCGCGCGCTGCATGAACATGGCGCTCCGCAAAGCCGGGCTGAACCCGACCGATGTGGACTACGTGAACGCCCACGGCACCTCCACGCCGATGGGCGACGTGTGCGAGACGAAGGCGCTCAAGCTCGTCTTCGGCGAGCACGCGAAGAAGCTCCAAGTCAGCTCAAGCAAGAGCATGACGGGCCACCTTCTCGGCGCCGCGGGCGTGGTGGAGACGATCGTGTGTGCAAAGGCGCTGCAGGACGGCGTGATCCCCCCGACCATCAATCTCGACAACCCCGGCGAAGGCTGCGACCTCGACTACGTCCCGCACACGGCGCGCGAAGGAAAGCCGCGCGTGGCGATCAACAACAGTTTCGGCTTCGGCGGGCACAATGCGACGCTGGTGCTGAGGAAATTTGAGGGGTAGGAGGCAGGTCGAGCATCTGCGGTCTTCTTTTGAGCCTTGCTGGTGGGTTTCGTGCAAATCCCCGCCAAAGGGAGGGGGATGCGGGAGGTTGGCTGTGCTGGATTATGAAGACCTCCCTTGTTTGTTCCCTGCGTTTCCATTGTGCTGTGTTCTCCGCGGCGCTCATTTTCTCCTCAGCACTCCTCTGCCGTGCGGATGATGGCCTGAAGCCGATTTTCAATGGCAAGGATCTGACGGGCTGGGTACCGGTGAATGTGGCGAGTGACACCTACACGGTGCGCGACGGGATGATCGTCATCAATGGGAACCCGACGGGCTACATGCGTACGGAGAAAATGGTGGAGAACTTCGTCTTCGAGTGCGACTGGCGGCACATGACGAGCGGTGGGAATAGCGGCGTCTTCGTGTGGGGCGACGGCATCCCGGCGATGGGCACGGGCTACACGCGGGGAATCGAGGTGCAGGTGCTGGATGAGGGGTTCAATCCCAAGGGGAAGAACGAGTGGTACACGTGCCAGGGTGACATTTTCCCGATCTGGGGCGCGACGATGACGCCGTGGGGTCGCATCGCGAATGGGGGGAAGGGCAAGCGGAGTTTCCCGATGGAGGATCGCACGAAGCCTTCGCCCGAGTGGAACCACTACCGCATCGAGGGCAACAACGGGGAAATCCGCCTGAGCGTGAACGGCAAGGAAGTGACCGTGGGGAAGGATTGCGTGCCGAGGAAGGGATTCATCGCGCTCGAGAGCGAGGGCGCGGAGATTCATTTCAGGAATATCCGCATGAAGGAGCTGCCCTCGACCGGCGCGACACCTGAGCAGACGGCGAATCCGTACACGGGATTTCACCCGATGTTCGACGGCAAAAGTCTCGCAGGATGGAAGACGCCCGACGACGTGAAGCCGTGGTGGGAGGCAAAGGGCTCCCATTTTCAATCGAAGGAAGGCAAGGATGGCCACGGCAAGGAGATGTGGAGCGAAAAGGAATACGGGGACTTTGAGCTGATCGTGGACTGCCGTCTCGCGAACAAACCGGTGAAGAAGCCGCTGCAGATCATCCTGCCCGACGGCACCGATGCGAAAAACGACGACGGCACGCCGAAGAAGATCGAGGCGCTCGACGGCGGCGACAGCGGGATTTTCCTGCGCGGCAGCACGAAGGCGCAGGTGAATATCACCTGCAAGACGATCGGCTCCGGCGAAATCTACGGCTACCGGGTGGACAAGGACACGCCCGCCGCCCAGCGCGCCGCCTACGTCCCCGCGACAAAGGCCGACAACGCGCCGGGAAAATGGAACCGATTCCACATCACGCTCAAAGGTGAACGCCTCACGGTGAAGCTGAACGACAAGGTGGTCATCGCAGACGCCATGCTGCCGGGCATCGCAGCGAAAGGCCCCATCGGTCTGCAGCACCACGGCGACTCGGTGGAGTTTGCGAATGTCTTCGTGCGGGAGCTGTAGCAAGTCGGATGAGAGCAGGTGCCCCGAAAGATTTCCGAAGAAATTCCTTGCACGATGTGAGGGCGTCCACTAAACAGCGCGTCCCATTTTCCCCGCGCTCTGGCGTGCATCACGCGAACCGCGGTTCTGGCGACGGGCTTCACAGCTCGGAGTTGGCACCGCAGGACGTGTCGCCAGACGAGGTGAAAAAGGGAAAGTGCAGAAAGTAAGAATAGTACTTGCCAAAACTTGTGCTCCTCCTAGTTTCCGCGCCCCGCCGCAGGTGGCTCGCACCAAACCACGGCGGATTTGTAGTCCCTTACCGGATGTCAAAGGGTCCAGTCGGACCGGTCTTTGGAGCGAACGTTCACCGAATTTTTTCAATGCCAACCATCAACCAACTCGTCCGCCACGGACGCACGAAGGTCAAATACAAGTCGAAGTCGCCTGCGCTGAAGAACTGCCCGTTCCGACGCGGAGTGTGCCTCCAGGTGATGACTCGTACGCCCAAGAAGCCGAACTCGGCTCTTCGTAAGGTCGCCAAAGTGCGCTTGACAAATGGCTTTGAAGTCATCGCCTACATCCCTGGTGAAGGTCACAATTTGCAGGAGCATTCGATTGTGCTCATCCGCGGTGGCCGCGTGAAGGATCTTCCCGGTGTGCGTTATCATATCGTCCGCGGCACGCTTGACTCCCTCGGGGTGGAAGGTCGCCGTCGCAGCCGTTCCAAATACGGTGCCAAGCGTCCGAAGGCCGGTGCAGTCGCCGCTGAAGCAGGCAAGGGCAAGAAGAAGTAGTAACCCAATTTACAGTCATGTCACGTCGTCGTCGCGTCATTCATAAAGAAGAGAAACTGGACAGCCGTTATGGCTCCCCCATCGTTGCCCGTCTCATCGGCACAGTGATGAAGAGCGGCAAGAAGTCGCTAGCCGAGCGCGTCGTCTATGATGCCATCGAGCAGAGCCGCCAGGGCAGCGATGCCGTGGACCCGCTCGAGACGCTGAATAAGGCCGTGGAGAATGTGAAGCCCCGCCTCGAGACGAAGAGTCGCCGCGTCGGTGGTGCCACCTATCAGGTGCCTATGGAAGTCGCGCCGGCCCGTGCAGTGGCACTGGCCTTCCGTTGGATCGTCAATTACGCATCCGCCCGCAAGGGTTCTTTTAAGAAGGCCCTCGCTAATGAGCTGAAGGAAGCCGCCGCCGGCCAGGGGAACGCGATCAAGAAGCGCGACGACACCCACAAGATGGCGCAGGCAAACCGCGCTTTCGCCCATTTCCGATTCTAGCCCCCGAAGGAACCAAATTCTCGCTGAGCTAATACCATGTCTTCCGCCGTCGCCGAAAAACCAGCAACTAATCCGAACTCGCCCGATCGTGCCTACCCGCTCGAGAAGACGCGGAACATCGGCATTGCCGCGCACATTGACGCCGGTAAGACGACGCTGACGGAGCGAATCCTTTTCTACACCGGCTCGATCCATCGGATCGGTGAGGTGCATGAGGGCACGACCGTCACTGACTGGATGGAGCAGGAGCGTGAGCGTGGTATCACGATCACGTCCGCTGCGACAACCTGCTTCTGG
>JBBRPQ010000058.1:0-19755 GCA_038227825.1 Chthoniobacterales bacterium | reverse complement strand
GGCTTCCTCGTGCTCGACGACGAGCAGCGTGTTGCCTTTGTCGCGCAGCGATTTCATCACGCGGATGAGGCGGCCCGTGTCGCGCGGGTGCAGGCCGATGCTCGGCTCGTCGAGGACGAAGAGCGTGTTCACGAGTGATGCGCCGAGGCAGGTGGTGAGGTTCACGCGCTCGACTTCGCCGCCGCTGAGCGTGCGCGTGGCGCGGTCGAGCGAGAGGTAGCCGAGGCCGACTTCGAGCAGGTAGCCGAGGCGCGAGCGGACTTCGCCGGCGAGCATTTCGGTGGTCGAGTCATTGCGGATTGATTCCGATCCGGAGGCCGCAGTTTCAGTCGAAGAAAAATGATCAGCCCGCCTCCTGCCGTCGGCGGCTACGAGGAGAGCGAGCATCTCGCCGATCGGCATCGCTTGCAGTTCAGGCAGCGTCTTCCCGGCGAAGCGAAAGTTGAGCGTCGCGGGCTGGTAACGTCCGCCACGGCAGTCCGGGCATTCGGTGTAATTGCGGTAGCGACTGAGGAGCACGCGGACGTGCATCTTGTAGGCCTTGCTCTCGAGCCAGCGGAAGAATCCGCGCACGCCGTACCACAAGCCCTCTTTCCACAAGTCCTCACCACTGCGCTTTTCCGATGCGCTGCGCTGCCAGTCTTCGCCTTCGAGCACCCACTGCTGATCGCACTCTGGCAGATCGTCGAATGGCATCTTCACATCGATCTCTTTCGCCTTCGCGCACTTCATCATGTCGCGCTGACAGTCTGCGCCGCTCTCGGTCTGGAATGGTTTCACACAGCCGTCGGCGAGGCTCAGCGAGCGCTCGGGGAGCGCGCGCACCAAGTCGATCGCGATGGTGCGGCCGAAGCCGCGGCACGTCGGACACGCGCCGAGCGGGTGATTGAAACTGAACAGCCCCGGCGACGGCGGCGTGATGTCCACATCGCAATGCGCGCAGTGCCAGCCCGCGCTGTACGGATGCCGGTAGCCGGACTCGGAATGCCGGATCGCGAGCTTCCCGCTACCGAGTCGCAGCGCGTGCTCGATGGCCTCCGTGAGCCGCGAGCGGCCTTCCTCCGAAATCGTGACGCGATCCTGGATCACCTCGACCACGGCGTGCAGGCGCTTCACCTCCGTTGGCTCGTCGGTGCGCAAAATTTCCCCATCGAGCCACACGCGCAGGTAGCCCTGCTGCTGGAGGAAGGAGAAAAAATCCACGGGTTTCGTCCCCGCGGGCACGGGCACGCTGAACGTCACCAGCACCGCCTCGCCGCTGTGCTGCGCGAAGACATGCTCGACGATGCTCTTCGCCGACTCGGGTTTGATTTCCAGCGCGCACTTCGGGCACAGCGCCGTCGCGATGCGCGGGAACAGCAACTTCAGGTAATCGTTGATCTCCGTCATCGTGCCGACGGTCGAGCGCGTGCTCTTCACGTTGTTCGTCTGCTCGATGGCGATGGCGGGCGGGATGCCGCGGATTTCATCCACGCGCGGCTTGTCCATGCGATCGAGGAACTGCCGCGTGTATGGGCTGAACGTCTCGACATACCGCCGCTGCCCCTCCGCATAGATCGTGTCGAAGGCGAGCGACGACTTCCCGCTCCCGCTCGGCCCCGTGACGACGATCAGTTTCCCCAGCGGCAGATCGAGATCGAACCCCTTGAGATTATTCTGCCGCGCACCTCGCACCTCGATGCAATCGGGGCTCGGGACGACGGTGAGTGCTGGACGTTTGATCGGCATTGGAAAAAAAGGGCGCGCAACATGCCGTTACGCGTGGCACTTGGCAACCGGCGCGAATTCCCGCCTGTCCTCAGTTTTAAAATCGTCTTTCTTGCCGCTGCGCCTGCCCTGCTCGCGCAGTCGGGTATTTCGAAATTACGACAAGCGCGAGGCAAAGGGCATGAACCCTCGCCTCACTCAAATGGAGCCATCTCGATTTCCCGTCGGCCTCCGAGTGTCGGACTTTCACGCGCCTAAAAATCGGAGGCACCGTCTTTCGCGAGCCTCCTGCGTCCGGTTCGAATGAACCGCTCAAACAGGCAGCGCCCTAAACCGGTGATTCCGCGTCCGCGTCCGCTTTCAGCTTCGCCGTGAGCTGACTCACGCGTTGCTTCATGATCTTGCCGGACTTGAACTTCACCGTCGCACGGGCGGGGATCACAAACCGGCTTCCAGGCTGGTTCGGATTGCGTCCCACGCGCGGCTTGGTGAGCTTCACCTCAAACACACCGAAATTTCGCAATTCGATGTTATCTCCCCGAGCGAGTGCTTCGATGATTTGGTCGAGCGTCTTTTGAACGACGTCGAACACCTCATGCTGTACCTGCCCTGTTTCGTTGCTGATGTTCAGAACGATTTCCCTCTTCGTCAATGTGGCCATAGCATCCTCTCCTTAGCGACAAGTGCATGCATGGGCAAGCAGGGAATGCCGCTTCCTTACGCGGGAAGTGGTGGCACCTCAGCATATTCCAGCGCCCACTCGCGCATGAAGCGCACGCGCGCCGGCTCGATCCGATAGATGATCAGCTCGGGATTTTCCGGCGTACCGAGATAGCGGCGCAGCAGAGGATTCCCCTCCCATATTTGCCCCAGCACCGCGGCATCACTTTCAATGTGCGCCGTCCCAGTGATGCGCACCTGATCGTGCTGGTCGTCGAGGTAGCAAAGTTCGCAGCGCGGATTCGCAGCAAGTTCCCGCGTCTTTCCGTAGCTACGCAGATTCGCGACGAAAATCGTGAAGCCGTCCACCCGAACGGGCGACACCGGGCGCACGCGCGGCTGCCCCACCTCATCCACCGTCGCGAGCATCGGGAATTTTGCGCGCCGGATGACCTCATGTGAAAGTCGCGTGGCTTCGTCGGGGGCAATGGGAGCGGGTGCAGGCATGCTGGTGACGGGAACAGGATTCGCCGGAAACTTCAATCGGACGATCGCAATGCGTCGGCACGGCCTCTTACTCATATTCTTAATCCTATTCTTATTCCAAAGCCGCCGCGCAGTGCGTCTCGGCAGGCGGAGTAAGAGTAAGAATAAGATCGGGACGCAGCAGCCTATGCCATGCTCGACAGCGCAGGCTCGGCGCGGAAATCTGTGCGCCATGGAAATCGCGAAGCTCGTGCTGCTCTTCATAGTCTCGCTGTGTGCCTACGGAGGCGTCACCGGCGGCGTGTCGGCGGCGCTTTGCCCGGAGGCGTTCACCCTCGGACGCCCGCCGTCCTTCGAGCACTGGCCGGCACTCGCACTGGGCGCGGTGTGGGGCGCGCTCGATCTGCTGGTGCCCGCGACCTTCGCTGGGCTCGCCCTCGGCCTTGCGGCGAATTTCGGTCCGAGGCCCGCGTTGAAGACTTCGTTTTTTCAGCGCGTCGTGCCGGGACTTTTGGGCGTGATGGCAGTCGTATCGCTCATTGCGGGCGTCGCGGGATTCGTCGCCACGCGCAATGGCGTGCATGGCATCTCCGGCCCGTTAAAAGCGACACTCTCCGTGGAAAAGCACCCGATGCTCGCAGCCGTGTGGTGGTCATCGCTCGGAGCATTGCTCGCGCTGTTTGTCTCAGCAATCATCCTCGCCATCTGGACGTGGCGGAAGCGTGGCGAGATCGCGGAAATGCTCCGTAAAAGCTGAACCCCTACCGCGCGGCAGCCGCCGGGGACTTCACCGGCTTGTGCTCGTCCTGGAATTTTGCCGCCCGCTGCACGCCGTCGAGCACCTGCGAACCGTTCAGCTTTTGCGAAATCTCGCGCAGCGACGCATCCGCGCCCGGCACATCGGCATTCGTCGCGAGCCAGAGCCACTTGTAAGCCTCCACGAGATCCTGGCCCTGCCCGAGGCCCTGCGCACACATCGCACCGAGATCGAGCTGCGCACCGCCATGCCCCGCCTCCGCCGCTTTCGTCAGCCATTCGGCAGCGCGCACCGAGTCACCACGCACATAGAAGAGACGCCCCAGCGTCGCCATCGCCTTTGCGTCGCCATCGCGAGTCCCTGCGAGGAGCCGCGAGGAAAATTCGCCCACCGATTCCTTCTCCATGTCCGGCGAAATCCACAGCGCCGACTTCGCCCCAAAGAGGCCCGTCTTGCGAAACGGCTCCCACTCATCCGCATTTTGCGCGAACGCAGCGGCGACCATTACAAGCAGGAACGGCAGGATTTTCAGCATCCCGCGAAACGTAGCGCGCAAATCCCGCTTGCCAAGCACACGGGCACCACGCAGTTTCCGCGTCCTCTGAAGTCGGGCCGTAGTTCAGCTTGGTAGAACGCTTGAATGGGGTTCAAGAGGTCGCGAGTTCGAATCTCGCCGGCCCGACCAGCGCGCATTTCCAAAAAAGAAGCGCCAAACGCCCAACGATCGAAGAATGTCCCTCACGATTGGCAGGTCACTTCACCTTCCAAATCTTCACATCATCGATCCACACCGTGCTCGGCACGAGAAAGCTGAACCACCGCTTCATCGGATGCGCGAAACCCTCCGAGCGGTGATGCGCGGTCAATTTCCCATCCAGGCTCAGGCGCATCTCATCGCCCTCCGTCACCAGGACCAGTTCATGCCACTCGGTGTCGGCCTTCCGCGGCACCGTCACCTGCTTCGTCTTCAGCAGCGCATCCAGATCGCCGGGCATCGGCTCCTTGCGATCGAGATACGACTGCCGCCGCTTGCGGATCTCCAGATTCATCACCCCCGTCTTGTGATCGATCAGCGTCAGGCTGCTTTGCGACAGGATGCCGTAGCAAAGATGCCCCGCATGGATGCCCGCCGTCGCGCGGTCCACATAGCCGAGCTGCAGCGATTCATCCTTGTGCAGACCGGGGAACTTGAACCGCACCACCGCACCGCCATCCGTGAAGCCCGCCTCGTGATGAATGTGCGCCGCATGCCCCGCCTCCTTCGTCGCGCTCGCGATTTTCAAAATGCCGCCATCGAGATCGGCCTGCTTCATCTGCGGCACGCGGTCCGCCGTCGCGCTCTCCCAGCCATTGCCGATGGCCTTCATGCCATTGCCGTCCTCCTCGCGCTCGAATGCATCGTGAAAGAGCAGCGTGCCCTTCGACTGAAGCCATGCGGCGTCGTTCTTCGGTGCGGGCGTGTCGGCGGCGTGCAACGCCGTGAGGAATACCAACACTGTGATCACGGAGATGGTGAATGGTTTCACGGTTTGCGCTTCAGATGCCTGTCCAGAAAGCCGAGCACCACGGGGCGGAGGTCGTGCTGCGGCGGCTGGAGGTCGAAACTGTGCGGGGCTTCGGGGATGGTGATGAACTCGTGCTCGGCTCCGGCGGCTTTCAGTCGCTCGGCGAGGGTGATGCTCTGACTGATGTTCACCACTTCGTCCGCGGTGCCGTGGATGATGAGCAGCGGCGCGTCGGACTTGTCGGCATAGTTGATGGGCGAGGCTTTCGCATACACGGCGGGATCTTCGGCGCGGGTCTTGAAGAACATTTTCATGTCGTGGTAGTTCGGCAAATCCACCGCGCCGTAGAGATCGATGGCGCAGCTCACGCGTGCGGACACATCGGCCAGCGGGGCCGCTGCATCGAAGCCGTCGGCGGGACCGGTGAGCGCGAGCATGGCGGCGAGATTGCCACCGGCGGAACCGCCGAGCACGGCGATGCGGTCGGGATCAATGCCATGCGCGGCGGCGTTTTTGCGCAGCCAGCGCACGGCGGTTTTTGCATCGAGCACGCACTGCGGCCAAGTGGGTTTCGACGTGCCCTTGGTCCAGAGTTTGTAGTTGATGCTCATCGCGGCGTAGCCACCGCGCACGAGGTCGGCGCAGGTGCTGATCTCGCGTTGCCGCGCCTTGTCGCCGTCGTTGAAGCCGCCGCCGTGGATGACGATGACGGCGGGCAGTTTCGCACCGGGCGCGAGGGTCTTTGGAAAATAGAGATCGGCCTTCTCTTTGCGCTCTGCGGGCAGATACGCGATGTCCTTTTCCACGCGGATATCATCGGGCACGGGCACTGCGGTGGAGGGCGGCTTAGCGAGGGCGAGACACGGGATCGTGAGGGCGAAGACGAGTGTTTTCATGGCTTGGAATTGAAGTGCTGGATGAGTTCGTGGGCGCGTTCGTTGAGCGGCTTCATGCCATTGAGCAAATCACTCCATGGCTGATAGGTTGCGTTGACGATGCCTTTGTTCGAGTCGCGATTCGACGGGTCCACGGTCTTGTCGGCGGGGTCGTTGTCGGCGTAACGGAACCAGTGCCAGCCCACACACACGGGCGACTCCAGCAGGCTGAGTGCGAAGTGCTGGTAGAACTCGCCGCGCTCGCGCTGCGTGTGGACGAGCCAGCCCGCGCCACCGGTGTTGGCCATGCCGCTGTCGGCACCCTTTGCATACCACTCGGTGATCATCACGGGTTTGCCCGATTGCGCGGCCCACATCGCGAGCTTGGCCGGATCGGGCGTCCACGCGAAATAGTAGTTCACAGAGACGACATCCACATACGGCCCGCACGCCTTGAAGAGTTCGGGAAAATCATACACCGCGCTGTGAAAGCGCGCGCCGAGGAGGAGATGGTTCGGATCGTATTTGCGAATTGCTGCGCTGGTGATCCGAAAGTAACGCTCCGCCACGACGCCGAGAAACTCCGCCTCGTCCGCCGCAGTCACGCTCGCGAGCGTAGCGCCCGCGCCGTGCTTGCGCCGCAGCCAATCCCACGCCGCGCGATAACCCGGCTCGTTCTCGGGAAGAGTAAGGTAGCCCTTGAAGCACGAACGCTTGAGCGGCAGTTCGTTGTCGGAGAAATGACCGAGCAACCACGGGTCGTCCTTCGTCGCGGCGAGCTGCTTCGCGTGTTCGTCGCAGAAAGTTTCGAAGCCTGGATCGAAGACAAAAATCGCATCGTTCAAGTAACCCGTGTGACCCGCCTCCATGTGCGTACCGCCGCGTTGCTTTCCGTAGCTGGACATGAAGCTCCACAGCTTCGTCTGCGCGACTGGATGCTCGACCGCGCGAAGCTCGTCATTGGTGGACCAAGCGCCGACGGTGTTAAACCCGTTCTCGCGCAGCATCGTCGTCGTCGCACGCGCCCACCCCGGCTCATCGCCGAAGTTTTTCTTCAACGCCTCCTTCGCTCCGCTGGTGCGTCCGGTGTTCACCGAGTTGACGCCCTTGCTGAGAAACAGTCCCCCCACTGGATCAACGAGCCACCAGCGTGAACCAATCTTCTGCGTGTGAAAAAATCCCGTGGCCTTCGCGCCGCTCGCTCTCTTCAAACCGCCGTATTCCGTCAAAGCACCATCGGTCGGCACCATAGGCAAGTCGGCCAGCACGCGCACCGGATGCGCCTGCCACACTGTCTCATGCTTGCCCTTCGCCTCGATGGTGTGCGGCTGCGCGGCGCGAGTGAAACCCGCGCGGCTAACAAGCAGTGCTGCGAGACTGACAATGATGGATGTCTTCATGGACTGGTAACTTTCAGGCGGAGGAATCTTGGTGCGTTGGTAATTAGAATAGAGACGCTGAAAGTCCCGTCGCCATTGTCCACCTCGGATGCTGCGGTCGGCACCCAGCCATTGGCGTTCGACAGATTGGAGCTTTCCTCGACGACATAGAGCAGGCCCGCCCCAGCTTTGCGATAGGTGAAAAGGAAATTGCCGCCCACTTTCATGCCGGTCGGCATTCGGGCGAAGGTGTCACTTAGATGCGGGTCGCCGCCTTGCGAGTATTCGAGGAGATTGGAAAGTCCGTCGTTGTCCGGATCGGCGGTGAACGCATTGGAGCCGCTGGCTGTGTCGGTGGTTCCGAAATTCGCGATCCACCAGCTTTGCAGTGCGGTGGCCGTCACAGTCACGCTGAAGGTGATGCTGGTCGTGAGCGAACCATCGCTGACCGTGATCGTGATGCTGGCAGTGCCGGTCTGATTGGCAGCCGGCGTCACGGTGACAAATCGCGATGCGCCAGTTCCCGAAAACACGACGGCTCCGTTCGGCACGAGTGCGGTGTTTGACGACGACCCACTCACAGTGAGAGAGCCTGCGGCGGTCTCGAAATCCCCGATGGCAAAGGCGAGTGCGCTGGTGGACGTGTTCACGCCGATGGACTGGTTTGCGATACCGCCGACCGTCGGCGGACTGTTCACGGTGAATTGCAGCGTGGCGCTGTTGCGCTCCATGCGGAGCCCCGAGGTGTTGTTTGTGCCGGTTCCTGTCGTGCCCGTGAGGACGAGCGTGACTTTGCCGCCGCGAACGTAGTTGCCGATGTTAGGAATGGTGAAGGTGTCGGCATTTGGATAGCTCGTGGGAATGAACACCGGCGAGCCGATGGCGGTGGCGTTGAGTGCGCCGCCTGTGAGCATGCCGTTGCTCGCGGTGTCGTTGGCTTGCGCGTTGTTCCAGGTCGCGGCTGCGGTGAGTGTCGGATAGGCTTGGTTCAAAGCCCAGAGCTGCACGTTTTGCTGGAAGCTGTTGTGGAAGCTGACCGTGAATGTCGCGGACGAACTCGGCAGCACGTCGAGCGATGAAAGGTCGAACTGGAAATACGCTTTGCGCGCACTCGTGAGTGCGGAGGAAAATTTCGTCGTGATGTAACCGGCCGTCGCTTCATCGAAATCACCGTTGCCCGACGACAGGCTGACATCCGCCGTCGCCTCGGTCGCCACGGTGCGCGTGACGAGCGTGGGCACGCTGATGCTCACGGCCGCGCTGGAGGTGCCGCCATTTCCATCCGAAATCGTGTAGGTGAATGAGTCGCTGCCCACGAAGCCGCTGGCCGGCACATAATGCAGTGTGGCGTTGCCATTCGCTGTCACGATGCCGTGCGCGGGCTGTGTGAAGGATTGAATCGTCATCGCGTCGCCGTTCGGGTCCGTGTCGTTCGCGAGCACGCTGATGTCAGTCGGCGCATTGATGCTCGTAGTCGCGCTGTCCGCGACGGCGGTCGGCGGGAGATTCATCGGCGGTGCGGCGGGGTCGCTGAGATACAAATCGTAGAAGCCGAAAGTCTGCGGCCGCACGTCGATCGGATTCGCGACCGTGCCGCCGTGCGTCGTATCGTAGAGCGCGTGGGAGTGGATGCCGTTGGGCACGAGCACAAATCCGTGCACGGGTGCGCCGGCATTCGTCAGCGCGGCCTTTAGCAGGAAATTCTGCGTGGGCATCACCTCGAGATCGGCGTCGCCATGCACGAGAAAAATCGGCGGCTCGCCGCTGTGGGCATGCGTGGTGGGCGATGCGTTGAGGTAGTTATTCGTGCCAGCCGTGTAGTCCATCGCGCCGGGGTCGGTGTTTCCGCCGCCGCCGAATTGATTCATGTTGTGATACTCGGGGATGCTCACTGCGCCGTAGAAATTCGACGCGCACACGACCGCGCTGGAGATGCCCGCGCTAAAATCATCGGTCGGCTCCAGACCGTCGGCAGGCACCGTCGTCGCGAGCATCGCTGCCTCATTTCCGCCCCATGAAAATCCAATCGTGCCGATGCGGTTCGGATCGATGTTATAGCTCGCCGCGTTCGCCCGCAGATAGCGCACGGCGGTCTTGGCGTCCTTGATGTTCTGCGGCCACGCCACGCTCCAGAATCCGCCGCCGAGGCTGAAGGAGCGCTTGTAATCAATGCTCATCGCCACATAGCCACGCCGCGCGAACTCCATGCACGTCGAGATTTCGCGGTTGTCGTCCTTGTCGCCATCATTGCCACCGCCGCCGTGGATCACGAGCACCGCGGGCCGCAGCCCCGGCGGCATCGGCTCCGGCAGATAGATGTCCGCCTTCTCACTCCGCGCTGCTGGGAGGAAAGTGACATTCTGCAACGAAGCCGCGCCGGTGTAAGTCACCGCCGGCGTCGTGAGCGATCCAGTGATCGAGACATTCGGGACGCGCGATGTTGTCGCTGGTGGACCTTTCACGCCAAGGCTGGAATACACGCGCACCTTTGCCGGCACGCTCGTCACGGAGCCATTCGCATTCGTCACCTGCACCGTGTAGCTGCCCGCATCCGCCGCCTGCGCCGAGGTGAGCGTGTAAGTCGTGCCGGTCGCGCCAGCGATGTCGGCGTTGTTTTTCTTCCACTGGAAAGTCGGCGAGGGTGTCCCGCTTGCCACCACTTCGAGTGTCGCCTTCTGCCCCTGGATGACCGACTGCGTGAGCGGCTGCGTGAGGATCGCCGGATTGCCCGTCGTGAAATCGCCGACCGTCACATTGTCGAGTGCCGAGATCGTCACGCCGCCGCTCACGAGCGACACCTGCCAGTCCAGCCAAAGCTCCTCGCCATTCGCGACACTCAGGCCCGTGATCTTGCGGGTGACGTAGTTCCAATCGTCCGGCACCGAGCCAGTGGTCTGGTTCGCCGCGTTGGTCGTCGCCACATTCGTCCACGCCGTCGGCGCACCGGCGAGCGTGCCCGCGCCTGCGGAAAATTTTCGGTAGTTCAAAGCCACGGAATTTGTCCCGACGACAAGCGCGCCCGTGCCGTCCTGACTGTATCCAAAGCGAATCTCGTAAGCCACCGTCACCCCCGTGAGCGTGCTGCCGGTGTTGTTCACGAGTCGCAGCGCGAAATGCGTCGGCCCATCCGCCGCGCTTGGCGCCGCAGCCAGCGCTCGATAGGTCGATGTCGCGATGTTGTCCGCAAAATGCTGTGGCATCGAGTAGAGCAGGCCCGCCGTGGTGTTCGACGGCGCGGCACTGTTCGCGACGATGGATGCGAACGCCGTGTTGTCCGCCACGCCAGTGCCCGGCCCTTTGCGCACGATCCAGCCGGGGAGCGTCACGCCATCCGACCACGCGCTGGAGCCGCTCGTCGGCAGCGTGTTGAACTTCTGCAAATAGGTGCCGCCGACGCCGACTTGGTTCGAGGCCGGTGAGCCGGAGACGATGGTGATCTGCGCACGGGCGAGCGTGGCGCAGGCAAACAAACATGCGGCGAGGAGTGTCCGTTTCATTTTGGGAGACCAACGAGGGGCCGACCTTAGCGGAAAGAATGTGCGGCGCTACTTCAACCACAGCACGGGCTGCGTGATGCCGATGTTGCGTTGCACCTCGGGGTCCGTGGGATCGGCGGGGAGTTTTTTCCAGAGGTCGAGATACGTTTGCTCGCCGTGCGCGAGGCCGGCGAAGAGGAGGTGCGGCTGGCGGGCGGGCCAGCCTTCCCAGGCTTGCACGTCGGGCTTCAGCGACCACTTCGATTTGTCGGCGAGGAACGGGTAGAGATACGCGACGGCTTTGCGAATGCCGCGGCCATCGGGAAGCTCGAAGAGCCAGAGATTGTCCTGCTCGGTCGAGAGCACCTGGCAGAGCAGGGTCATGTTATCGAGTTGGAAGATGGAATAGCCGTAGGGCTTCGTGCGTGCGAGTTCGAGCGGGAAGCTGCCGTCGGCGGCCATCTGTTTGGCGACAAAGACTTCTTTGAACTGCTTGCGGCAGAGCGCGAGTTTTGCCTCGTCGCCGATGAAGTCGGCAAACACGGCGAGTTGCAGATGAAAGGCGACGCTGTGGTTGTTCTTCGCGGCGGCTTCCTCCTGGCCGTTCTTGCTCGTGATCATCCACTCGGCGAGCTCGCGGAACCATGCATGCAGTTCCTTCGCCATCTCGGGCGCGAAGGCGGATGACTTCTCCATCACCTTCACCGCCGCAGGAATCTCGATGATGTGCAGCGTATCAATGATGCCGATGCCGCGTCCCGGCGACACGCCGGGCACAGCCTGCGCAAAGTTGAGATTCGGGTTCATGCGCGTCTTCGCATCGAGGAAGAACACGCGCAGCAACTCGGCGGCTTTCGTGACGTAGCGATCCTCGCCGGTGAGCTTGTAGGCAGCGGCGAGCGCGGCGACGGAATCGCGCAGCGTCTTCACGGCGATGCGATGCGCGGAGAAGTTCTCGGGGTTCGTCTCGCCGTCGCGCTTGATGTAAGGCAGGCCATTCGGCTTCGACGGATCGGGCCACCAATAGTCGCCGTTCGAGTAGAAGTCGTTCACCCCTCCTTCGCTGAGCTTCGCAGGGAAACTCGTGATGCTCACTGGCGCTTGTTTGAGCGCAGCGCCCGCAGCCGTCATGATGCGCTCCCGATCGATCGCGGCGACATCGAGCGTGAGCTTCGGCGCGGGTGCTTTTGCATTCGTAGCACTGTCGGCCTTCGATGTTTCAGTCGTGGCGGCGGGCTTTGCGGACTTCGAGGATTTCTTCGGCGTTGCGGGTTTGGGCGCGGTGCTCGCTGCTTCCGCATTCGCATTCGTCACATAGACAAACTGCGGCTTGCGGCCTTCCGATGAAACGGAGACGCACACTTTGTAACCCGTGAGCTCTGCCTGGATTTGTGCGCGGCCATTGTAGAGCTGCACGGTGCGCGAGCCGGTGGAAGTGCCGAGATTGTCGAGCAGGTGTCCGTCGCCGGTGATGCCGAAGCGCACGACATTCGCGCAGTCGAGACAGGGCACGTCGTTGGTGTCGAGCATCCGCACTTCCATCGTCGCGATGCCGTCTTTCTGCGAGACTTCCGCGAGCTTCATCTTCGCGGGCTTGCTCCACTTGGTGGACTGATACGCCTGCGATATTTCATCGCTCACCTCCGCGCCGTCGCGCTTGCCAACGGCGCGCAACGTGTTCGCGCCTTCGTTGAACTTCACTTTCCAATGCAGACCCGCTGCGGGGTAGTCCTTCACGTCGCGCTTGTTCACGCCGGCGGATTTGCCGTTCACGAACAGCTCCACCTCGCCGCAATTCGAGTAAACGCGCACTTCCTTTTCCTCGCCCGCCTCGCCCCAGCGCACCGGCCAGTTGTGTCCGTAGATGTGCAGCATCGGCTGCGTGGCCCAGTAGCTTTGGAAGACGTAGTAGCCTTCCTTCGGCGTGCCATCGCGCTCGACGACGCCCTTCTGGTTCACGCGCGGCACGGGATTCTCCGGGCGCAGCGGCGTGGCGAAGTCTTTGAAAATCCACGCCGCGCTGCCGGTGAGCCACGGCATGTCTTCCTGCTCCTTTAAGTGCCAGTCGAAGAGATTCACCATGTAACTCTCCGACCAATCGCCGTCCTTCGACATGCGCACTTTGCCGCCCGTGCCCTTGTAGGCCTTGCCCTTTTCCGCCGTGCCTTTGCCCGTCTCGACTTGCTCCGCCATCTTCTCCGGCTCCTCGGAATAACGCCGCGCGTGACTGTCGCCGCCCCACTCGGCGTGGAAGAAATGCGGCGTGTCCTTCAGCGCCTTCTCCGCCGACTTGCGATACTCCGAGTAGCGCCCCGAATACCAGCCCGCCCAGATGCTCGGCGAATACACGTCCACGATATCCTTGCAGAAATCACAGCGGCGGATGCACGTCTTGCGCGAGGGATCGAGCTTGTGCGCCGTGTCGTTCAGCTCGGTCATGAAGGTGCGGATCGCGTCCTTGTCGAACACCTCGAAGTCGCCCGGCCAATCGTTCTCATTGCCGAGTCCCCAGAGGATGATCGACGCGTGATTATAGTGCTGGTCAATCAACGCGCGCTGCATGTCGCGCGCCTGCTGCTTGAAGCGCTCGCCACCGATGCCGCCGCGGCACCACGGCACTTCCTCCCACACGAGCAGCCCGAGTTCATCGCACAAATCGAGCACGAGCGGCGCCTGCTCATAGTGTCCGAGCCGCACAAAGTTCGCGCCCATCTCCTTGATCATCGTCAGTGTCTTGCGCACGACCTCATCCGGCACCGCCGCCGCGACGCCCGCGTGGTCTTCGTGATAGTGAGTGCCTTTGAGCAAGAGCCGCTCGCCATTCAGCTTGAACGGCCCGTGCTCGACCCATTCCATGCTGCGAATGCCAAAGCGCTCGGTGATGGTTTGCTCGCCGTGCTTTGATTTGATCGTGACCTTGCAGGTGTAGAGCGATGGCGACTTGGGTGACCACAGCGCGGGCTTCGGGATTTCAAACGACAGCAACTCCTTCTCGCCCGCCCACGCCGCGAGCTTCGGCGAAATCGAATCAACAAAGAGCGAATTACCAGCCGCGTCTTTCACATCGAACACGACCTCTACCTCGTCCTTCAGCGCCGCCGTATTGTGAAGCCGCGCACGCACTTTCACCGTGGCCTTGCCGCCATCGAGCACCGGCTCGACATGCACCCTCTCCAACGAAATCGCCGGGACATAAACCAAGCTCACATGCCGATACAGCCCGCCGTAACGATTGAAGTCGCTGAGGTCGCTCGGAATGCTCTCCGCATCGCGCGAGTTGTCGCACATCACCGCGAGCGGCACCTCGCCCTTGAACGCCTCGTTCTTCATCGCCTTCGCCGCCGCGTCGGTGATGTCCACCGTCCACTCATCATAGCCGCCGAGATGCTCGCCGACTTTCTCCGTGTAAATGAACACCTGCGACCGCTGCCCCGCGCCATCGAAGTGCAGCAGCGTGCGTCCATTCGGAAACGGATTCGCAATCTTCAACCGCGTGCGATACCAGCCCGGCCCCTGATAGTAGCGCACATCGGGATCGACCGCATCGCGCGCATTGAAGCAATGCGGCAACGTGACCGGCGACCACGCGACATTGTCACTCGCCGCATCCCCGCGCCACACTTCCCAAGTGCTGCCGAGCGAGCCCTGATAATACTCCCAGCCGGTCGAGAGGCGTTGCTTCGATTCGGCCGCGGTGATCGTTAGTACAAATCCGAGAGCAAAGAGAGAATGAGTAATGAGTCGGAGAACGAGTTTCATGATTGGGGTGTGATGCCAAGAATCGGTGGCGCCACGTGGATATTCCTACTGCGGCTAATACTTCAGCTTCTTCGCACCGTTGTTGATGTATTCCTCGCGCGTCACCGCGCCGTCCTTGTTCACGTCGAATTTTTCAAAACGCTTCGCCGCCGCTTCGGGGTCGGACTGGCGGGACTTGTATTCCTCAAGCGTGAGCTTGCCGTGCTTCTCCGTGTCGAGCCGGTCGAACTTCGCGGCGCGTTCCGCTGGCACGGCGGCGGCGGGCGCGGGAGGAACGGCTGTGGAGTCGGTCGGGGGTTTTGTCTCCGGCGCAGTTGCGGATTTCTCGCCTGCCTTCTTTTCCATCTTCTTTTTCTCCTTCTTCGTCTTGTCACCGCGACCGCTGCCCTCTGCTTTGAAACCGGCCGCAGGGTTAAGTTCTGCGAGGGCATCGCTGAGACGTTTGCGAGCAGCCGTGGCGGCCTCGTCCTTGGAATCGGCTGCCACAAGAATTTCTTCGAAGGGCGCGTTCTTCATATCAAAAAGCTGGCCGGCCTCGTTGAGCTTCCATCCCGCTTCGCGCACATGCCAGTGTTCTCCGAGTTGCGTGAAAGCCCAGGTGCGCGGGGATTTTGTTCCGCCTTTGATCTGCGGGAGCAGGCTCTTGCCGTCGATGATGCGATTTCTCGGAAGCGGCGCACCGGCGATCTCGGCGAAAGTGGGCAATAGATCGGAGGCGTCGGTGAAGTTCTCATTCAGCCCGCCGCCGGGTGTGACGCCTTTCCAACTGATGATGAACGGCACCAATCCGCCGCCTTCTTCCATCCCGCCCTTTTGTCCGATCAAGCGACGTCCGCCGATGGTCGCGAGATCCGCGGCAGCCTTGGCGGTGCCGTTGTCTCCCATGAAGAAGATGACGGTATTGTCGCGGAGTTTGAGGCGGTCCAATTCGGCGAGGAGCTGGCCGATTTGCTTGTCCATGTAATTGATGTTGTCGTCGTAGGCCTGCGCGTAACGGGCCTTGGAATCTTTGCCGGGCGCGGGCGGTGCGCTGTCCGGCGTGGGCAGGATCTGCGAATGCACGAACGACATCGAGTAGTAGAGGAAGAACGGTCTGTCCTTGTTGGCGTTGATGAAGTTGATGCTGTTGGCCTGCATCAGGTCAGGCATGTATTCCGAGTCCGACATGGTTAGCTTTTGCTTGTCGATATTGTAAGGGCCGGGATTGGCGCGAACACCGTCTTCAGCGCCCTTGTCGCCCGCGAGTTCATACTTTTTCACCAAGCTCGCGGCGGCCGTTTTGTTCCAATAGATGCCACTCGCCCGAAAGCTCAGCACATGATCAAAACCCCACTCCGCCGCATCGCCCGAGGGCAGGATCTGGCCCCATTTGCCAATCATCGCGGTGGTGTAACCGGCCTTCTTCAGCACGGTAGGAATCATGACCTCAGCCTTATCACCAGTGCGGATGATGGAACCGCAGGCGTCCTGCGTGACCGCCCCCGAGCGGAACGCATAACGCCCGGTGAGAATGAGCGCGCGCGAAGGCCCGCAGAGCGGCGCGGTGTAAAAGTGGCTGAATCGGACGCCGGTCCTGGCGAGCGAGTCAATGTTCGGAGTCTTGTAACGATCAGCGCCGTTCGCACCGATTTCGGCAAACCCGAGATCGTCAGCGAGAATGAAGATGATGTTGGGTTTCGCGGGAGCGGCGGCGTGGAGCGGGATGAACTGCGCGAGCAGCAGGGCGGCGAAGATGGGGGTGAAGAAACGTTTCATGGCGATATGTGTTGATTGGCACTTCCGCCGCAAAATTGGACATTTCATTCGAGAAAGTTTCCGGGAGGTTTCATTTGGCTTTCAGGAGTTCCTTCCAGTCCGCGTGCTTTTGCTTGAAGGCTTGGAACTCCTTGTATTCGGCTGCGGAAATCTTCCCGTCCTTGTCCTTGTCGATGGCGGGGAACATCCACTCATAGCCGGGCTTGGCTTTGTTCCATTCCGCCTGCGAGGTCCATTCGCCTTGCTGTGCTTCGGTGAGTTCGAGGACTTGACCGGCAGCGATCAACGCCTTGCGATAGCGTGGAAAATCAAGGGCCTGCACGGCGGTGTTCTCCTTCACGGCATGGGCGGCAGCGATGCCGGAGGATAGGCCGAGCGTGATCCACACGGGCTCCATGCGGATGCTGGTCATGGCGATGTGACTTGCGGAGCAGCACACGGGCACGAGCAAATTTTCGCACTCGCTCTGCTTCGGTGTGATGGCGCGATACGGGATGGCGTGGACGCCGTTGTGCTGCGGGTTTGCTTTCAAAATGCTGAACTCCCCGCCACTGATCGCGATGCCGCCTTCGTGCGCGATGGTGGCATACGGCCAGTCATCCACGCCGTAGCTGGCGAGGCCGATGCAGTCTTCGATGGTGGTTGCGCCTTCGAGGTCTTTTTGCGTGACGACATAGGCGGACTTCATGCGGCGTGCCTCGCGCACATAGAGTTGATGCGGCCAACCGTCGGTGTCGTCGAATACGCCGCGTTGGAACCCGAAGGTCTCCGCCTTCTCTCGCATCTCTTCTGGCACGCTCGGATCGGTGCGCAGAAAGTGATACATGCCGCGCACGAAGTCCATCTGCTCGCGCCAGATGCGGGAGCGCGTGGCCCAGTCGCCATCGGGATAGGCGGCGTTCTCGCCCGCGACCGATTGCGCCCAGAGCGCGCGGCTGGAGTTCTGGGAAAAGATGCCCCAGCCCTTGCAGTCTTCATATTCGCCCATGATGTGCATTTTCCGACCCTGGCGCATGTCCACGCCGTTTTGAAAACCGCGCCGAAAAATCTCATAGCGTTGCGGGTCGTAGTTGTCCGGCTTCTCGATGCGGATGGGATTGTCCTTCGTGAGAATCCTGCGGAAGGCATACATCATCGTCAGCTTGTCCGCGCTGCCTTCGGGGCCGATTTGAATATTCTGCACGAATGGCAATAGGCCGCTCTTCGGGTCGCCAGGCTTCACATAGGGATCAATGGCGTAATGCGCCAAGATCGGCCTCACTCCCGCGAGCGACTCGCCATATTCCTCGCGCGATTCACGACCCCAAGTGTAGCTCACGCCTGCCTTCGCCATGAGATCGCCCTCATACGAGCAATCAATGAACACCCGTGCGGCGATGGTTTTCGCATGGGCAGTCAAAGGCTGCGGCGCGGGAATGCCGAGCTTGTCCGGTGGCGCGTAGTCGAGCGTGATGCTGCGGATGCGCGTGCCTTCCTTCGTCACGCTCGCGAGCCGATGCTCGTAGATGACCGGGATGCCGCGCTGGGCCAGTTCACGCTTGTAGAGTTCCCGCATCGCCACGTCATCGCCTTCGATGAGCAGTTTCAACGCGAGTGCGCCCACGGTCTTTTTGTTACCCCAATCTATCGCACTCAACCCGCCGCCGCTCATCCCGCCAAGCCAACGCGAAGGCTCGACAACGATCACCTTCGCCCCCGCATCCGCCGCGCCCATCGCCGCCGCCACACCGCTCGCCGTCGCGCCATAGACGCACACGTCGGCATCTGCCGCATCGCCCGCGAAAGCGAAATCCGGCAGCAAACCCGCAACGAGAAATGCGGTGGCGAAGGCGATGAAGTGTCGGCGTGTGAGATTAGTAAGCATGTTAGTGGGAAGCGTGTTTCGCGGCGGCATACGCCTTGCCGGTGGCGGTCAGCTCGCCGCTGGCGTCGAAGAGCGCCGAAGTCCCAGTTTTCGAGTCGTGCCACGCGTAGGCTTCGACCCACGGCGTGCTCTCCATCCATCGGATCGTTTCATTGATGAACTGCGAGACTTGGCCGTCTGTGAATTTCTGCGGCTCCTTTTCCGAACTGCCCGCTGTCTGCGGCGCAAACTCCGTGATCCACACCGGCTTGTTGAACTTTGCGTGAATCTCCTCCAGGTCGCGGATGAAGTGCTTTGCATCCGCGCCCTTATACCAATGCACGGTGATGAAATCCACCTTCGGGTGTCCCTTCATGAATGCCTGGAGCCATTCGCTTTTCAGTGGATTCCCCGCCATCGCCGGACTGCCCACGCGCCTGGCCTTCCCCGCGACCGCCGCCCAGTGCGCGAGCGCATCCGTCACCGGCATGTTCGACTGCTTCTCGTTGTCCGGCTCGTTGTAGCCGAGCACCGTGTCGCCGACGACGTGCGAGCCCACTCTCTTCTCGGAAAAAATCATCGGCACGAATTTCGCCCCCGTCTTCACGGTCGTGTCTGCGTGCCAGTTGTAAAACCACGCAACATCGAGTGCGTTCAACTGCGCCACGCCGAGCCCATGCCGCTCCGCCAGGCCCACGCCTTTCTTCTTCGACACCGGCGTCTGCGCGGAGACCGGCAGCGGGCCGGCGCAAAATGTGGCAGCGAAAATCGCGAGGAGAAGGATGGGTCGTTTCATGGTTTTTTGAGTGAGTGGGAGAGTGGAATGCCCGGGCACTATGCAGCGCCCAGAAGCCCAGTTTTCGCAAGAATTGTCACGCAGGCTACTTCCCCCAGAGGATGCCTGCCGACCTGCGCGAGCGAGTCAATGTGCGGAGTCTGGTAACGATCCGAATGGTTCGCCCCGACCTCGGCGAACCCAAGATCATCGGCGAGGATGAAGATGATATTGGGCTTCTGCGCAGGCGCGGCATGCAGCGCTGCGATGGATGTGAAGCCCAGGAGGGTGAAGAACGTGAGGAGCTGTTCGATGGAATGACTATTCACTCGGTTTCTCTGGTGGATTTTGTGATGCTACGCTCACTTCGTCCCCATCCAACGCACCGCGTTTTCCACCACGCGCAGCGGCTCGGCTTGTTTGAAAATGGGATAGGTCTCGTGGCCGGGGCGGAAGTAGAAGAGGCGACCTTTGCCCACCTTCCACACGCCGCTGCGGAAGTGCTCGCCCTTGTCCCACTTTTCCTCGAAGACGACCTCGTCCGGCGCGGGGACGTGGAAGGGCTCGTCATACATCTCCGTCTGCGGGATGTCCCACTGCTCGGGCAGCCCGGCGGCGATGGGATGCTGCGGAAGCAAGGTGGTGATGTGCGAAGGCGCACCGTCCGCGCGATAGCCGGGGAAGACGCATTGCGGCAGCGTGAGCCGCCACACATTACCTGCGGTCTTCTCGACAAATGGCGTGAGGCGCGCGTCGGCCTTCACGCCTTTGTAAAACG
>JBBRPQ010000057.1:0-24996 GCA_038227825.1 Chthoniobacterales bacterium | reverse complement strand
GCACTGGGAGCGGCGACATTCCTGTCGCCGACCCACGATTGCGCCGGAGGCGGACAGTTCATGGAAAGGTGGCAGGCCAGGCGTCGCGCAACCCGCCGCGTGGCCGGTGCATGGTGCGCCTCCGGCGCAAGCAAAGACGGCGACAGGAATGTCGCCGCTCCCAAATGAATCCCTACGAAACCGACAAGCTCGTCGCGGAGTATCTGCTCTTCCACTACGGCGCGCCGCACGAGGTGCTCCCGTGGGATTTCGGCCCGGCATCTGCGCTGAATTACCCGGCGCGCTGCGTGCGGGAATGTGTGGACAACTCTGCGCTGCCGCCAGGTGCGCGCGCGCTCGACTTGGGCTGCGCGGTCGGACGCTCTTCGTTTGAATTTGCGCGGCATTGCGCGGAGGTCATCGGGATTGATTACTCGCACCGCTTCGTCGAGGTGGCTGCGGCTCTCGTGCGCGACGGCATCGTGCCGTACGAGCGCACCGATGAAGGCTCGCTCACCACGCCTCTGCTCGCGAGCGTGCCATCCATCATCGCGCGCGAGCGTGTGAGTTTCGAGCACGGCGATGCGCAGGATTTGCGCGAGTCGCTCGGAGCTTTCGATGTCGTCCTCGCGGCGAATCTGATTGACCGCCTCGTGGAGCCATCGCGCTTCCTCGCGCGGTGTCCGCATCTTGTGAAAAGCGGAGGGCAACTTGTGATCACCTCGCCCTACACGTGGCTCGCGGAATTCACGCCGCCCGAAAACTGGCTCGGCGGTTTTGTGCAGGATGGCTTGCAGCGCCCGACACTCGACGGGCTCACCGCAGTGCTGTCTTCGCACTTCGATCTCGTGAGCACAAAGGACCTGCCGTTCCTCATCCGCGAGCACGCGCGGAAATTCCAGTGGAGCGTCGCGCAGGCCAGCATCTGGAGGCGCAAGTGACGATGGCCACCGATTGGGAAGACAATTACCTCCGAGGCGAGACACCGTGGGACAAAGGCAGGCCGCATCCGGGGCTCATCGAGTTTTTGAAACGCACCCCGGTGCATGGCCGCGTGCTCGTCCCCGGCTGCGGTGCCGGTCACGATGCGCGCGCGCTCGCGGCAACTGCCGATGAAGTCGTCGGCCTCGACATCGCGCCCTCGGCGATCACACGAGCGAAGGCGCACCCGGTGGTCGGTGGTGAAAGTTACCTGCTCGGCGATCTCTTTGCGCTGCCGCCGAAAATGCGCGAGGCATTCGATGTCGTCTTCGAGCATACCTGCTTCTGCGCGATCGATCCTTCGCTGCGCGAAAAATACGTCGCCGCGGTCGCCGGAGCGCTGAAGCCCGGCGGGCACCTGCTCGCGATTTTCTACCTCGATCCGGGCCTCGATCCCGGCGAGTCCGGCCCGCCTTTTGAGGTGACCCGCGAGGAACTCGACGCGCTTTTCTCTCCACGTTTCAAACTGCTTCAAGAGTGGCCCCCGTCGGCGACTTTTCCCGGACGGGAAGGGGGCGAGACGTGCCGACTGCTGCAACTCGTGCCGTAGTTTTGCACTTCCGGCGTACGCGGCCAGGGTCGGCGCAGGGCTATTCGTAGGCGCGCTCGGGAGAGCGCGACGTGGGCTCCCGCCCACTCCTACGCAACTTCGCCCGTGTTGCGCAGCCATGCGGCCTTGACTGCCGGGCCATGTTCCTTAGTCTTCGCGCTCTTTTTTAACCACGAAACCGACCGACTCACACGACCATGTCCGCACTGAATACCGAAGCACTTTCCCGCGCAGCAAACGAAGCCCGCGGCCTCGCAATGGATGCCGTCCACGCCTGCTCGAGCGGGCATCTCGGCCTGCCGCTCGGCTGTGCGGAAATCGGTGCGGTGCTCTACGGTCACGCGCTCACTCACAATCCCGCCGAGCCGAAATGGCTGAACCGCGACCGGTTCGTCCTCAGTGCCGGGCACGGTTCGATGTTCCTCTATTCGTGGCTGCACCTCAGCGGCTATGCGTCGGTGGATCACGAGCAGGTGAAAAAATTCCGCGTGCTGAATTCGCACACGCCGGGACATCCCGAATTTCACGAGACCGCCGGAGTCGAGGCGACGACTGGGCCGCTCGGGCAGGGCGTGGCGAATGCGGTCGGTTATGCCGTCTCGCAGAAAATGGCGGCGGCGAAATTCAATACGGCCAAGCACGTGATCTTCGACAACCATATCGTGGCGCTCGCGGGCGACGGCTGCATGCAGGAGGGCGTCGCGATGGAGGCCGCGGCATTCGCCGGACACTTCAAGCTCGATAACATCATCCTTTTCTACGACTCAAACGACGTGACGCTCGACGCGATGGCCGATGCCACGCAGAGCGAAAACGCGGCGAAGCGCTTCGAGGCAATCGAGTGGGGCGTGCAGACGATTGATGGCAACGATCTAGGCGCAGTTCTCGCGGCGTTTGAAAAGGCGAAGGCCGCGACCGGCAAGCCGCAGATCATCATCGCGAAGACGCTGATCGGAAAAGGCATCCCGGAAGTCGCCGGCACCGCCAAGGCGCACGGCGAGGGTGGCGCGAAGTTCATTGATGCCGCGCGCAAGGGTCTGGGCCTGCCGGCGGAGCACTTCTTCGTGAGCGCCGAGACGCGCGCATTTTTCGCGGAGCACGCGAAGCAACTCGCGGCGACCCACGCCGCATGGACCACCACTTTCAACGCGTGGAAGAGCGAGAACCCCGCGCTCGCGACAGAACTCGACTCGTATATCTCGGGAAAAATCCCCGCCGACCTGCTCGGGAAGATCCCGCAGTTCCCCGCCGACGCAAAGCTCGCCACGCGCGCTGCGGGCAAGGACGTGCTCCAGGCCGTCGCCGACGCCGTGCCAAATCTCATCTCCGGCAGCGCGGACCTGCACGGTTCGACGCTGAACTACATCGCGTCGAGCAAGGACTTCGGTCCCGCGAATTGGAGCGGACGCAACATCCGCTTCGGCATCCGCGAGCACGGGATGGCGGGCATCATGAACGGCATCGCGTATGACGGCATCTTCCGCGCGAGCGGCGCGACGTTCCTCGTCTTCGCCGACTACTGCCGCGGCTCGATCCGTCTCGCCGCGCTGAGCGGACTGCCGACGCTCTACATTTTCACACACGACAGCGTGGGCGTCGGCGAAGACGGCCCGACGCACCAGCCCGTCGAGACCGTGAGCGGCCTGCGCGTCATCCCGAATCTCGACGTCATCCGCCCCGCCGATCCCGAGGAGACCGCGGGCGCATTTGCCGCCGCCATGCAGCGCACGACCGGTCCCACGCTCCTCTCGCTCACGCGCCAGGCCGTCGCAAATCTCAACGACATCCCCGTGCAGACGCGCCGCGAAGGCGTGCTGAAGGGCGGTTACATCGCGGTGAAGGAAACCGGCAAGCTGGAGACGATCCTGCTCGGTGCAGGCAGCGAGCTTCAGCACGCAGTCGCTGCGGCAAAGACGCTCGGTGCTGGCGTGCGCGTTGTGAGCATCCCGAGCTTCTACCGCTTCGATCTGCAGTCGCAGGCCTACCGCGACGAAGTGCTCCCGCCCGCGTGCCGCAAGCGCGTGGCTATCGAAGCCGGCGTCTCCGGCCTCTGGTGGAAATACGTGGGCCTCGACGGCAAGGTGCTCGGCATCGATCGCTTCGGCATGAGCGCGCCTGGCGGCAAGGTGATGGAAATCCTCGGAATGACGCCGCAGGCCGTCATCGATGCGGTGAAGGCGCTGTAAAGGCACTGGAAGGGGCGCAGCGTGCGTACCGCTTCGCACTAAAATAACCATTCACACCGCCCTCGGCGGGCTGGGGCCTATTTTACCGCAAACTCCGCGAAGGAAAACGCCCCGCTGGACGTGAGCGCCGCCATCGCCGAGACGCTCTACCAGGCCGTGTCCAATGCCCGCGGGGCCGTGGGCGCTTCCCTGAATCTCGCGAAGGCCAAGCTCATGCTGCGCGACGCCGCCCGCGACGCCGCCCGCGACGCCGCCCGCGACGCCATGCGCGCCCGTTACTGCGGTGCCGCCACGGAAATCGGCCAGTGCATCGGCGACGAGGACCCGAAGTGGTATGACTTCGGCCTGAACCGCCCCGCCGACCCCGCCACGCCCGGCCAGCCCTCAAACGTCCACGCCACCGCGCTCGGCAGCGGACGCGTGCTCATCCAGATCGACGGCGCGCGGCGCGCAAATTCTTTCAACTACTATCGCCAAATCACCGGCACCGACGCCGAGCCCGTGAAGGCGACGAACACCGAGGGCACGCAGTTCACCCTCGAAGGGCTGACGGCGAGCGTGACCGTGAAAATCACCGTGACCGGCGCGAACGACGCCGGCGAAGGCCAGCCGAGCACGCCAGTCAGCGTGGTGGTGACCTAGCACCCCCGCCGGAGGTCCGCGCCGGAGCAACGAACGGCTCCCACTCCGCCGCCCCGCGCCGTCCCTTTGCGATTTGACTCAGCAATCCCGCCCCGCCACCCTCCGGCCCATGCGCCTCCCTTCCCAGAATGGACCGACAAAAGCGCAGCCTGCGGCCGGCGCAATACTATGTTAGGCGAAAAGTGGCTTAGCACAACCGACCGATAAACATACTAAACTTATGACCAGAAACGATGCCAGCACAACGCACCCAATCACGATTCAACTGAGGGGCTTCCCGTCAGTTGAGGCCGCGAGACAGTTCTTATCGTCGATCGTGAAACCGGAGCTTCAGGCTCATTTTCTGAACGCCACCATGAGCCTCAATTCCGATGGATTCGAGATCGATCAGCATATCTGTTGTGGTGTCGACAAGGATGGCAGCAACCCGGTATTTGCGACCTGCGCGCCAGACGTGAGCGTGCAGTGCGAGCTCGTGGGATCGGGTTGCCCGTGGGTTAAAGCTTAACGTTCGGTCGTCTATTCCCTCATTCCCGGACGGAGTTTGGAAACGAGGGTCAAAAACCCGAGATGTCCGCAACGCCTACCCACTAAGGAAGGTGTCAAGAGCGGGAGAGATTTTAAGCTGAGATTTTTTTGTGTGTGATGACAAGGCGGGAGGTGGGTGGGAGGTTGCTGGAGATCTTTGGAACGCTTCCGCTTCGAGGGATGAGTTGAATGCCTTCAACGTCCATTCTCCTATCCGTGCATGACGGGCGGGGCCGTCAGCACAATATCACTGATACGTCGGGTGAAGCGGAACGCGGCGCGGGGCAATTTGATGACGCCCTCTGGCGTCACCCTGCGGGCTGGGCTGGGGCCAGTCTGTCTCGCTCCGCTCGGTGATGGCGTCGGGTCGTCTTGCCGGAGCGGCCCAGGTTCGGTCGCGCGGTCTCAGAGCAGCGAGAGCGGATTCTCGCGCGTCTTCAGCGGGAAGGTGACGCGGCTGCCGCCGAGGCGGTGGGACTCGAAGACGCTGCTGATCATTTCCACGATGGTGCGGCCATCGTGCGCGCTGCACAGCGGGGCGCGGTCTTCGCGGATGGCGGCGATGAGGTCGCGCCCGCCGACGCTGTGGTTCATCACGAGCTTGCCGATATTTTCCAGCGGCTCCGGCTGGCCGATGCCGGCGGTGGAGATGTGCACCCAGGCGCGCGGCGCGGGCGCGGGAGTGAAGGGGCTGCCCGGCAAGATATGCGCGAGGGGAATCGCGTCGCAGCGGAGGTCAATGATGCCGGCGGTGCCGATGAGCTGGAGGCCGAAGCCGGCGTTCTTCGCGCCTGCCTTGGCGACGGAATCGAAGAATACGGGGACGCCGCGCTCCGTCTCGAAGCGCGCGTGGACTTCGTTGCCGGCGAGCTGGCCGAGGCCTTCCGCGCCGTCGTGCAGATCGCCGCGCACGACGGGGCGTCCGTCCTGCTGCACCGTCGCGGTGCAGGAGAGCGGCTGGCCGGTGAAAAAGTTCGCCATGTTCAGGACGTGTGAGCCGAGCACCCACAGGTCGAGCGAGCCGCCGCGGTCGTCCTCCTTGCCACGTCCGCGGAGTTCGAGCAGGCGGCCAATCGCGCCGTCCTTCACGAGGGCGGCGACGGTGACGAGCGTGGGCTGCCAGCGGTTGCGGTGCGCGATGGCGAGCTTCACGTTCCGCTTTTCGCACGCGGCGACGATTTCATCCGCCTCGGCGAGCGAGCGGCAGAAGGGCTTCTCGACGTAGATGCCGCGCGCGCCCGCCTCGATTGCGGCCATGATCATATCGCGGTGCTCGTCCACGTAGCGCGGGGCGACGGCGACGATCTCGGGCTTCACCTCGGCGAGCATCTTGCGGTAGTCGGCAAAAGCGGGGACGCCGAGTTTCTTCTGCGCGGCGGCGAGGCCTTTCTCGTCGGCGTCGGCGACGGCGGCGATCTCGGACTCGGGGACTTCCTTCCACATCACATCCACTCCGTGCCCGTAGTTCCCGCGCCCGGTGTGGCCGATGACGCCGACGCGCAATTTTTTCTCGTCCGCGCGTGCGGCAATGGAGATTCCGGTGGCGAGCCCGAGTGCGAGGAAGTGGCGGCGGTTCATGGTGTGAATGTTTTCTGGTGACGTGGAGGGATTGCGAGGGGAAGCCGACTTGGTGTTAGGGCAGTTCGGCGGGAGTGGCCTTCGCCCCGACTTTGTTGTCGTCTGCCGGTGTAGGTGGCGAGAGCGTATTTGCAGCGGATGTTTGCCCCGCGATGGTGGTGTTCGGCGCAATCGCCGCCCGCGTGTGCGATTCACGTTGGCGCATCGGGCGAGGTGAGTACAGTGTTTTTCATGAAAAAAACCACCGTCGTGTCATTGGTCGTTTTGCTGCCCTTGTGGTTGGCGAGTTGCGATCGCAGCGGGGTGACGTCTTCGGAATCCCTGCCGGAATCCCCACCGAAATCCCGCTCGTCATCGGGTGCCATGCCACCACCGGTTTCGCTGCCGGACAATGTGATCGCATCGCGTCCGCATTATGCGGCGTCCGATGAGGAGAACGCGAAATTTGAAGGCTGGTGCAAGAGGTATGGGCTGGATCCGAAGGATCCGGGAATGCTCGATGCCGATCCCGATCGGGATGGGTTCAGCAACCGTGAGGAATACATCGCTGGGACCAGCCCTCTCGATCCTCATTCGGTGCCGGGAATGCTCGATGGCGTGATGATGACTGAGATGAAGGAAGTCATGGTGCCGCTGATTCTGCGCGAAGTGAAGGATGGCAAGGCTCAAGTGGAGCGGCGCGACACAGGTGGCATGGAGGAATGGCAGCAGGGAACAGTGGTGGCCGGCCTGCCGTATCGGGTCACGACGGTTAAGCACGAGGTGAAGGCGGACAAGCATGGCGTGTTTTCAGACATGTCGCGCATGACTTTGGAAAATCCGGACACGAAGGAGACACTGACGCTGGTCAGAAATTTACCGGCGAGAAGCAGTGAGACCTACGCGATTCTTACGGGGACTGGCATCGCTGACCAAAAAATCCACGTTGATGAAGTCATCGAAATTGCTGGCCAAAAAGATAAGAAATTCAAGGTGCTTGAGATTCGGCCTGAGCAGGTGGTGATCGAAGAAATGGGCACACGCCGACCACTCACGATCCCAAAGCGTGAGCAATAGCGCGCCGCATTTTTACCCGCCCTGCTGGATGAAACTCTTCCGCGGGATCGCCATTTTTTCGCTGTGTGCATCTGCCATGGCTGCGGAGAAATCCGTGGTGGCGGATTGGCCGCGGATCCTCGGTCCGTCACATAATTCCACGACTCCAGAGTCCGGTCTGATGCGGAAATTTCCCGCCTCCGGCTTGCAGCCGATTTGGGAGATGCCTCTCACAAACGGAATGGGCGGGCCTGCAATTGCTGGTGGCCACATCGTGGTCTTTCACCGGCCGGATGAGAGGGAGACAGTGGAATGTCGCGATGCCACGACGGGCAAGCTGCAGTGGAAATTTGCGTACGATGCGCCGTATCAGCCGCGCTATGGCGGCGGGAGCGGACCTCGGACGAGCCCGGTGATTGCGGATGGGCGCGTGTTTGTCTTTGGCGTGACGGGGAAGATGCACTGCCTCGATCTCGCGAGCGGCAAATCGATTTGGGAGCACGATTGCGCGAAAGAGTTTTCGATGAAGCCCGCCTTTTTTGGATTTGGATCCACCCCTCTGGTGATGGGCAACCGCGTCGTCGCGCAGATCGGAGGCCTGCATGAGGGGAAGCCGGTGAATTCGGTGGCGTTCGATACGGCGACTGGAAAATTTCTCTGGGCTTCCGAGCACGCTTGGGGGGCGAGCTACGCATCCTCGGTCCCGGCGAATCTTCACGGGCGCGAGTGCGTGCTTATTTTTGCCGGAGGCATGAGCAGGCCTGCGACCGGCGGACTGCTGATCGTGGATGCTGCGAATGGCAAGGTGCTCGCCTCGATGTCGCATCGTGCGGATATCACGGAATCCGTGAACGTATCGTCGCCCGTGGTTGCCTCGGCAGAGGCTGGCAAGCCGGCGCGCATTTTTGTGTCAGAGGCTTACACGGCTGGCGGGCTGTGTGTGGAAGTGGCTCAGGATTTTTCCATCTCGAAGGCGTGGCATGCAGCGAGCTTCGGGATGTACTGGATGACTCCGCTGGTGCGTGAGGGCTGCGTGTTTGGTTTCGCAGGGCAGAGCGAGCGGAACTCGGAGCTCGTGTGTCATGACATCGCCACAGGGCGCGAGATGTGGCGTGACGATCTGGGAGATAAATTCGGTCGCGCGAATCTCCTCGCGACGGGAGATGGCGTGCTGTGCCTTGGGGAACTTGGTGAGCTGGCCTGGCTGGATCTGTCGCCGAAGGGCGTGAAGGTGCTCGAGCGCACGAGGCTTTTCGACGCGCCAGAAACGTGGACGCCGCCGGCACTCAGCCACGGGCTGCTCTACGTGCAGCAAAACGAGCCGGATCGGGATGGACGGAAGCCTCGGCTGATCTGCTACGATCTGCGCGCGAAATGAATATCATCCTGCTCACGCCAGGAACGGGTAGCTATCACTGCGGGGTCTGCATGCGAGACAATGCGCTTGCGAAAGAGCTGCACCGGCTCGGGCATCGTGCGATTCTGCTGCCGATGTATCTCCCGCTCACACTCGACGAGGAAGCGGCGAGTCCGAGTGCGCCCATTTTTTTCGGAGGGGTGAGCACCTATTTGCGGGAGAAATTTCCGCTCCTGCGCAAGATGCCGCGATGGATGGACCGGATGCTGAGCGCGCGCTGGATTTTGAAAATGCTCGCGGGTCACGCGGGGACGAAGACTGGCGGGCCTGAGGTGGCTCAGATGACGCTCTCGATGCTGCGCGGCGAGGCGGGGAATCAGGCCGGCGAATTGCGCGAGCTCGTGGATTGGCTGAAGATCGCATTCGATGGTGCGCCGCCGGATGCGGTGTGGCTTTCGACTGGGCTGCAGGCCGGCCTGGCACGATCGCTCCGTGAGGGACTGGGGGTTCCAATCATGGGCTTCCTGCAAGGTGAGGATACCTTTTTGGATGGGCTCGGACCGACCGGCCCGGAGGTGTGGGCGCTGCTTGCGGAACGAATGAGGGATGCGGATGCCTGGATCGCTCCGAGCTGGTATTTTGCAGAGCGGATGGGGTCGAAGATGGGATGGAGCACCGATGAGACGAAGCAAAGGATCCGTGTGATTCCGAATGGGATTGCGATGGATGATTTTGGACAGGAGCCGGAGGGCGTCCACGGAAATCCGACGATCGGCTATCTCGCCCGGTTCGTTCCGGGGAAGGGGATCGGACTGCTCGTGGGTGCCTTCATCATTTTGAAAAAGCGGAATGTGATCCCGGGCCTCCGGTTGCGCTGCGCAGGCTCGATGACCGACGGTGATGCGCGGTATGTCGAGACGTTGCGCACAAAACTCGCCGATGCGGGCGTTGCCGGGGATGTGGAATTCCTGCCGAATGTTTCGCGTGAGGAAAAGGTGCGCTTCCTGCGCAGTCTCGATGTCTTCAGCGTGCCGGCGATCGCGAGTGAGGCATTCGGACTCTACGTGATCGAGGCACTCGCTGCAGGTGTGCCGGCCGTGCTTCCGCGTGCTTGGGGCTTCCCCGAAATCCTCGATGGAAATTGCGGCGTACTTTTCGATCCTGGCAGCACGGCAGAGAGCGCCGCGCTTGCGCTGGCAGATGCGCTTGAAATGCTCCTGCGAGACGCCCCTCGCAGGGTTTCATCAGGGATGGCTGCGTGGAAGCTCGCGCGGGAAAGGTATTCGCTCACGAGGATGGCGGAGGCATTCGCAGCGCTGTCGGGTTCGCTGAGTGCGAAGCCGGCTTCCGCAAAGGGAAATTAGGCCAGCGCGATGAGCGCGAGCATGCGGCCAGTCTGCCCTTTTTCGCGGCGGTAGCTGTAGTAGCGCTCGCCATTCCCAGCGGTGCAATGTCCGCAATCGTGGACGGCGGTGAGCCCTGATTCGCGGCATTGGCGGAGGATATCCGCGGCAAAATCCACCTCGTAGTGCGGGGGGCGTATGCATGGTCCGAGCTGGGCGATGATGTCTGTCCGCACGCAGCCGAATTCCTTCACCATCGCCTCGATCGCGGCGGCGGTGATGCGGGACTCAGTGCCTTTTCTCCCGCTGTGAATGCAGGCGATCGCGCGGCGCACGGGATCCACCAGCCACACGGGGCCGCAATCGGCGACGTAGATGCCGAGGCAGACGGTCGGGTCGTCCGTGATGAGTGCATCCACATTTGGAATGGGAACGATGTCGGCGGCGGTGACACGGGCGACGCCTGCACCATGGACTTGCTCGGCGGTGATGAGGTTTCGCGTGCCTGCACCGATTTGCGTGCGAATTTCCGCATGATAACCCGATAGCAATCCGAGCGCTGCTGCGCGGTCGATTTTTACATCGAGACCCGGTACACGACCTGTGAATGCGTGCAGGACTGGCTGCGCCGAGAGCGCGGGAAACGTCTCAAATGGGCAGGCGGTCATGGCTGCCTACTCCGACTGGATCAGTGGCGCACGCGGGGCGCGGAAAATCTCAGTTGGCGAGACAATTTTCGAGCCCGGGAGCGTGGGGTCGCTGATGACTTCGGCGCCGGTTGAACGGTCGTATTCGGCGAGGGCGACGTTATAGTCGGACATCGCTTGTTTTTGCGTGGTACGGGCGCTGGTCAGGGCGACTTGTGCGTTGAGGACGTCGAGCTGCGTGCCTGCGCCGGCGTTGAGCCGCTCCCTTGCAAGGCGGACTGCTTCGTCGGCTTGCTCGACGACCTTTTCCTGTGTGGCGATGACTTCGCGCGCGACCTTTGCCTGCGCGTAGGCTTGCTGGACTTCGAGCTCGACCTGATGGATGGAGTCTCCGAGGCCGACCTTTGCCGAAGCGAGGCTGGCTTTTGCCTGCTCGACCTGTCCCTTCGTCTGGAAGCCGTCGAAAATGGCCCACGTTCCGTTCACGCCGAGGTACCAGCCGTTGACGACTTTTGAGAGGTCGGAGCTGGAACGGGAATTCACGAATTCATATCCCACGTCTGCGTTGAGACTTGGCTTGTAGCCGGCCTTGGCGACTGTGATTTGCTGCTCGCCGCTGGAGACGGTGTTTTCCTGCGCCTTGAGGATCGGGCGGTTTTTGCGCGCCGCGGTGAGTGCGCGGGAAAGATTCACCTCGCGCGGGATCATGCGCAGGGTGCCGCTCACGTCGGGTTCATCATCGGTTTCGAGGCCGAGGGTCTTGGCGAGTTGGAGGCGGCTGATGTGGAAGTTGTTTTTTGCGCGGATGAGATTGGGGCGGGCGTTGGCGAGTGCCACCTCGGCCTGGAGGACATTGAAACGCGGAACGGTGCCGGCGTCGAAGCGGTTCTGCTGGTCCTTGAGCTGGTCGGAGAGGAGCATGATGCTTTCCTCGGCGACGGTGATGAGTTCGCGGTTCAGGAGTGCGGTGTAAAACTGCGTGCGCACCGTGGCGATGACCTTGTCCACCGTTTCACGCAGCATATGGTGGCTGGTGTCCTGCGTGAGCTGAGCGATTTTAACTGCGGCGCGCACCTTGCCTCCGGAGTAGAGGATCTGCTGAACTTGCAGGGCGATGCGCCACGATTTTTCCAGCGAACCAGTCGCGAGGGTGCTCGCGCCGGAACCTCCGGTGGCACTGCCTCCTCTTACCAGTTCCGGGGCGTATTGGCTGTAGCTTCCAGTCGCCGCGAGATTTGGGAGGGCTTGAGCGCGGATTTCGATGACTTGTCCGCGAGTCCGTTCGATCTCGTGGATGGCCTTGAGGATGTCCGGACTCTGCTTCAGCGCGATGGAAAGCGCACCATCAAGAGTGAGGCTTGCGTGCCTTCCCCTTGAATCACTTGCCGCGATCGTCTTGCCGTCTTTTGCAGCGGATTGCATTGCCGCCATGCAGAAGACTGCGGTGGCGACAATGAGTGACCTGCCGGTTTCCATCACTGGTTGCAGTGCGGGAAGATTTTCTCGTAGATCCGAACCCATGAGGTCCTTTCGGCATCATCGAGGTGCTCCATGAGGCGCAGGAGATTCTGGATCATATCCTGCCGGATTTCCTGCACCATCCCGTGACCCTGGGCGGTGATGACGACCATGACCTTGCGGCGATCCTTGGGGCCTTGCTTGCGGGTGATGAGGCCCAGCTTTTCCAGACGATCGACGAGGCCAGTGGCGGCTGCGGTCGTGTGCTTCATGCGCCGTGCGACCTCAGTCATCGTGAGCGGCTCACTTTCCTGTGCGAGGAAGCTGAGGAGCAGGAACTGCGGAAACGAGAGTCTGCCGCGAACGAGCTCCTTGGAAAGATTCAGGACAAAGGAGCGTTGAAGGACGATAAAAATATCGGCAAGGCGTTCGGCGGAGGATTTCAGGTCTTGGCGGTGATCGTGCATGGGTAGGTAAATATTAAGGGCGTAAATCTTATTGCAGATCGCAGTCCCGTCAAATGGCATTTCCAGTATCTATCGGGCATGGCGGGTGCTTTGGATGGGTCAGTAATTCCCAATCCAAATGCAACGCCTCACCGATCAAAGCGCCTTTTTGGAGACTTCGGACACCCTCGCCGATTCCTCCATTCCTCACACTCGGGGAACTGTTCTCCTCCTTGAGGACGATCCCCAATTCAAGGACATCATGAACGAATTCCTGCACTCGCATGGATTCCAAGTCGTGAGTGTCCAAAATGGCGTGGAAGGTGTCCACGAGGTGTTGGCGAAGGATTTTGAAATTATTCTCTGTGACATGATGATGCCCACGTTGCCGGGCGACATGTTCTTCCGCGCCGTCGAGCGGATGCGCCCGCACCTGTGCAACCGATTCATTTTTATGACGGGCCATCGCGGGAACGGCAAGATCACCGATTTCATCAGGACGGTGAATGGGACCATTTTGGCAAAGCCTTTTCACGTGGATGATCTGCTGGAGATGATCGCCTTTGTCCAAGTCCGCAGCGCCGTGAACTGAACGGACGTCGTGGAGCTATGTTGCGGTGGAGGAAGCAGCGTTCCTTCTGGCCCGCTCGAATGGGGTTCGAAAATTCGGGTATTTTTTACGATACGCGGGAACTTTTTGTCGGTGTTCAAGCAGATGAATGGCGTGACATTTTTAAAAATAGAGCAACTCATGGCACCCCTGCGCATTTCGCGCGGTGAATCTCATGCTCAGACGCCTTTTCAAGAAGCTCTTCATACCGCCGATGGTGATTCTCGCGGCGGCGATCATGTTTTTCGAGGAATGGCTATGGGATCATCTCACGACGTTCATGGCGTGGGTGGCTCGTGCACGGATCTTCCGGTGGCTGGAGGCGAAACTCTCGAAGCTCCCACCGTACGGGGCGATGGTGGTCTTTCTGATCCCTGGCCTCATGTTGCTGCCGGTGAAGCTCGCCGCCTTGTATTTGATGACCCACGGTCACGCGAGCGGAGGAATCCTCATCATCGTCGTGGCCAAAATCGTCGGCACGGCCATCGTCGCGCGCATTTTCACGGTCTGTCGACCGGCGCTCCTCACAGTCGGTTGGTTCCGGAGGCTTTACGAGTGGATCGGGCGATTGAAGACACGTCTCTACACTGCGATCAAGGCGATGCCGGCGTGGGCGACCGCGGTGCGCTGGAAAAATGCGATCAAAGCCCGCTTGCCCCGGCCGGGCGCGCTTGCCCGTCAATGGAGAGCGATCGGAGAATTGCTCCGGAGGAAGTTTTCCAAGAAGGGCCGTTGAAGGCGTTTTGGTGTGGAGATATTGGCTCGCGATCGGCTTCCTGCACGCGTGCGTTTGGCGGGACGTAAAAGCAGCCGAAAAGATGCTTTACATACGCGGCGGATTTCTGCTGAATAACGGAGTTGCCTGTGCCCAGTTCGCGCCTTGTGAAGGACGTGATGAAATGGTCAGACTTTCGTAGAAGCCAATTAGAAAGGAACACTCAATGCCCACGCCAGAGATTGCACCCCGATTCGCGAGACTGATTTTGGGTGCTGTTTTGTTCAGCTTCACGTTCGTTGCCGTTGGGCAGGACGCGAAGGCTCCGCTCCCTCCCGCCACCGAGCCTTTGAAGCCCTCCGATGCGGTGGATGCTGTCGTGCCCGCGAAGCCGACCGTGCCTGGTGCACCGACGATGCGTGAGACGAAACCAGTGGTCGTCGATCCCGGTGCTCCTGGGGCGCCTGGCTCTCCGGCTCTCCCGACGATGCCAAATTCACAGAATGAGCCGCTTTTTATCCCGGATATTCCTGGGCCCGGAACGGCGCCGTCATTGCCTGGGCCGAATGCAGGTCCGCTGCAGGCCGGACAGCAAAAGCCAGCGCTCGAACGGATGTACACGGTGGGGAAATTCATCGTCAAATACGGCAATGACGTGCAGCAACGGAATCCCAATCTCTCCAAGGAGGAGGAGTTGGCTTCGTCGGAAGTAGTCTTGCTGGAGGCCTCAGGCAGAAGGCTTTTCCATCTCCCAAAGAATCCCGGAGCGGGCTCGGCCAAGTCAGGCGCGGGGCTGGTCTCGACCACGACAGCAGAGCAGAATGAGCGTGGAGGAAAAGGCGGTGAAGATGTGGCCCTGCGTCCGCCGCTTCCGGCTCCGGCAGCCCCGGCGACTGTGCCTGTGGCAGTGCTCGGCAAGAAGGAGGGAGTGAAGGTGCCGAAGGAGGACAAGAATACCCCAAAGGCGATTCCAAAAGCTGGAACGGTCGGTAAGGAGGTGAAACTCAAAGTGTCCGACTTTGGCGAACCGCGACAAGTTTCTGCGATGGCATTGATGGACATCTATGACGCAGTGGTGAAAAAGCTGACGGATCGCGGCCTGATCGGCGTGTATATCCTGGCTGACGTGAACCCCCGTAAGGGACTCGACGAGCGGGATAAGGCTCAGGGAGTGATTGATGTGAAGATCACCGTCTTCATCAGTGAAGTCGCAAAAATCCGCACGATCGCCCGCCGCATCCCGTACAAAATCGCCCTTCCAAAAATCAACGACGACGACGCTCCTGACGGGCAACCGGTGAAGGATCCGAAGCACCTTTGGATCAAGGAAAAGTCGCCCGTCTATGTCTCCGATCCCAAAAAGCCCGGTGGTCCTCTCGAGAAGCCACGGCTTCAGAACTATCTCAGTCGGCTGAATCGCTTCCCGGGACGCCGCGTGGATGCGGCGATCAACGCCACGGGTGAGCAGGGCAAGGTGATGCTCGACTACCTCATCAAGGAGCAGAAGAACTACATCATCTACGCACAGGAGGCGAATAACGGAACGCCCTCCACCGGCGAATGGCGCAGCCGCCTAGGCTTGGAACTTCGGCAGCTTGTGAACAAGGACGACATCTTGCGGCTGGAGTACACGACGACTGATTTCGATCGTTTCAACTCGGGAATTCTCTCCTACCAGTTCGCCCTCGTGAGGCCGGATGTATTGAAAGCGCGCGTGTACGGCCTCTACGGGCAGTTCTCGGCGGAAGATGTCGGCTTCTCCGGTGCGACATTCACTGGCGACAGTCTCACAGCGGGACTCGCACTCACTTGGACTCCGCTTTACTGGCATGGCTTCCCGCTGGATCTCACCGTGGGCGGCGAATTTTTGCGCGTGACGGTGAACAACCAGGCCGCGGGTGGAAGCTCTGCGGTGAATTTCATCCTGCCCTACCTCGCAGTCGGCACAGATAGATCCACGGACAAATTCAGCCTCTCTGCGAATGTGCAGGTGAAGGGAAGCTTCAGCTCGAAGAATCAGGACCAGCTCAACGGCCTCGGACGCTTCGAGACTGATGGCAGTTTCTTTTACATGAACGCGGATATCTTCGCCTCCATTTTTCTCGAACCCCTGGTGCTCGGGAAAAAATGGGGCGATCTCGGTCCGGACGGCGCGAAGTGGAAACGCGGCATCCTCGCGAACGAACTCGCACTCATCGTGCACAGCCAGTACGCGCTGGGCAACCGCCGCCTCATCCCCCAGCTCGAACTCATCGCCGGCGGTGCCAGTTCGGTGCGCGGGTATCCTGAATCGTTCACCTCGGGTGATTCGGGATTTGTCGGCAGCGTCGAATATCGATTGCACATTCCACGGCTTTTCAAGCCCGCATCCAGCGCCAAGGCAAAAGCAGCCGCAAAAACCGCGAAGGCGGAAAAAGCTGGCGCGACTGCGGGCAAGGTGGCCAAGGCGTCAGGTAATCCAAAGCCGGGGGAAAGTCCCGCGCAGCCGGACCCTGTCACCGAGGTCAAAAACGACCGGGCGGGGGCTTCACCTTCATTCCAATTTCGCCCGAGAGGCCCTGGCGCTGGCGCGGACTGGGATCTGATCGCACGCGCTTTCCTGGACTACGGGCAGACGTTCAACAACCGCACGCAACTCGCAGTCGAGACGGATCGCACAATGATGAGCATCGGCGGCGGTCTGGAACTCCAGATGTTCAAGCTGCCCGGCAAGGGAGCCATCCCGCTCTACATGACCGTGCGTGCGGACTACGGCTACGTCCTCCAGGCGCAGCGCGATCTTCTGCTCAAGCCGGTTGAGGTGGGTGACAACCGCATCCATATTTCCGCCACCATCGCCTGGTAACCCCGCAAAATTCAGCCTGCCACCGCCATGAAGCCGAAATCCTTTCTCGCAAAATCCATCGCAACACTGATCGCGACCACGGTCACGCTCAGCTCGATGCTCCACGCATTGCCACAGGGCGCGCAGGTGCAGTCCGGCACCGCGACATTCAGCCACTCGGGCGGCGCGCTGAACATCCAGACCAGCGACCGCGCGATCATCAACTATCAGAGCTTCAGCATCGGCGGAGCCGAGCGGGTGAACTTCATCCAGCCGAGCACGCTCTCGCTCACGCTGAATCGCGTGACGGCACCGAACCCGTCGCAGATCCTCGGCACCCTCACGTCCAACGGCAAGATCGTGCTCGCGAATCCATACGGCATCTTCTTCGGCAGTGGCGCGGTCGTGAATGTCGGCGGCATCATCGCCGGCGCAGGTCACATTTCGGATTCTGATTTTCTTGCGGGGAAAATCAATTTCTCGAATCTCACAGGCGACGTGGAAAACCGTGGGCGCATCACCGCAGTCACCGATGTCGGCCTATACGGCGCGCATGTGAGCAACGAAGGCGTCATCACCTCGCAGAAGGGAAGCGTCACACTTGCAGCCGGCAGCAGCGTCTTCGTCGGCGAGGCGGGTGGAAATATTTTTGTGGGCACCGCACCGACCGCGATCCCCAGGGCGCGCATCGTCTCACGGCCTGCTGTGAGCAATTCCGGCCGCATCGTCGCGCCGAAGGCCAGTCTCGTCGCCGGCGACATGTACGGCCTCGCCATCGCGCAGACCGGCACCATCATCAGCGGCGACATCACGATCAGCGCAGGCAATGGCGGCATCGCGGAAGTGTCCGGGCGTCTCGATGCCTCAAACCGCGCACCCGGCAAGACAGGCGGCAGTGTGAAGATCACCGGCGAAAAAGTGACCTTGCGCGGCGCAAAGATCGACGCCAGCGGTGCAGCGGGCGGCGGCACCATCCTCGTCGGAGGCGACTACCAGGGCAGCGGCACCACGCCGCGTGCGAAGACGACCAGTGTCGATGTGGCGAGCAAACTCACCGCCGATGCCATCACGAACGGCAAGGGCGGCAAGGTGATCGTGTGGTCCGACGACGCGACACTTTTCTCCGGCAGCATCAGCGCAAAAGGCGGAGCGACTGGCGGTGATGGCGGACTGGTCGAGACTTCGGGAAAAATCCAACTCGGCGTGACTGCAACGGCTTCCGTGGATGCCAGCGCGGCCTTCGGAAAAGGCGGCCTCTGGCTGCTCGATCCGCGCGACGTGAACATTGTCACCGGCGGCAATGCGGTCGCCGGCGGCGTCAACAATCCGCAGAATGATCCGCTGCCAGTCACTGGCGTGTACACGATTAGTCCGACGAGCATCCAGACGGCGCTCCAGTCCGGCGGCGCTGGCGGCACCAATGTTACCATCACCACCACTGCGACCGGTGCGGCGGGCAGCAATACTGGCAACATCACCGTCACCGACGCGATCTCGTGGAATAAGGCCGCGACGCTGACCCTTCAGGCGGACGGCAGCATCTTCCTCAACAACTCCATCAATGCTTCGGCAGGCAACGGAAGCCTTACGCTGAACGCAAACACCCTCGCGGCAGGAGCCGTGAGCAATCTCGCGGCAGGCAGCATCAATCTTGGCACCGGCACGCTCACAGTCGCCTCAGGCACCGGCGGCATCAGCCTCGGAAATGCTGCAGTTACTGCCGCAACAGTGAACTTCACCTCGACCGGCGCAGTCACAATCAACAACGCGACGAACGCCATTTCGAATGTCGCTGCAGTGGCATCCAGTGCCGGTGGCCCCGTCAACATTCAGGCAGCCTCTGCACTCGCGGTAGGCGCAGGTGGAATCAATGCCGGAACGAATGCCATCTCGCTTGCCACCATTGGAGGTGCTGCGAACTCGCTCACTGTGGGGGGCAATCTCGCTGCGACTGGAGGCGTGACGCTCAGCGCGAGCGGAGCACTGTCGGTAAACAATCTCGTTACGGTGAACTCCGGGGCAGGAAACATTTCGCTGACTACGACTGGCGTGGGCACCGCGATCACGCTAGGCGTTACCAGCAGCGTGCTCACGACGGGAATGGCGACGCTTACCGCAGACGCGATGACGTTGAACGGGCAGATCGGCGGCACAGGCCCCGCAGCCGGCACTGCCGCGACTGTCTTCCTGAAGCCGACCACACCAGGCATCACTATCGGACTCTCCGGCGGCGCGGGCGCTCTCGCGCCTGATCTCGGCAATATTCGGTCCACGAACGTGCGCATTGGCGATGCGAATTCAGGAGCGATCACGATCGGCGCATTTGCATCTGCGGCAAATTTTGCAACGGGAGTGCTGACGCTTTTCGGTAACGGGATCACACAGACCGGAGACATCAATCTCTCGGGCAGCGGATCGAGACTGCTCATCCGAGGCACGGGTACGGTGACACTGACAGCGAACAATAATTTCAGCAGCGTCGCCGCGAACATAGGCGCGGGTGACATCTCAATCGTGAATGCAGCGGGCAATCCCCTTGCCGTCGCTAGTCTGACCGATGATCTCGGCACAGTCGCTGGTATCACGGCACCGGTTGGGGCAACGCTCACCGCATCGGGCGCGGGTGGGACGCTCACTTTGAACGAGGGGGTGAGCACGACCAATACGGCCATCGCGCTGAATGGCAGGGGCGTGACGCTGGCGGCGGGAAAGATTGTGAATGCGGGCTCCGGGACGATCACCGTGAACGCCGGTGGAGGTGCCGTGCAGCTCAATACCGGCACGATTTCGACCACGAATAACACGGCAGCCGCTGTGACAATCCGCAATGCGACGACCGTGGCGCTTGGCAATGTGACGGCATCTTCCGGCACTGTGACGCTCGGGGTGGGGAACGACATCACCGCGCCGATCACGCAAAACGCGACGACATCCCTTTCCGCCAACACGCTCGCGATCTCTGCGGCTGCGGGTACGAATGTGATTCTCGCGAACGCTGGCAATGCGGTGACGAATCTCAATGCGGTTTCGCTCGGTGGTGGCAGGTTTTCACTCACGGACACACTGGGGCTGACGCTTGCAAATGGCATCACCGCGACGGGCGGAGTGACGCTGAATGTCGGCGGCACGCTGGCGGTGAACAGCGCGATTGATGCAACTGGCTCGACCGTGATCCTGAAGACCACGGGTGCTGTGGCGGACATCACTCAGAGCGGTGCGGGCATCATCACTGCTGCGAATCTCGGCGCGGATGCCGGGCGTGACGTGCTGCTCGGCACACTCGTGAATGCAGTCAGTGGAAATTTCGCGGCAAACGCGCCGACTGGGAGCGTGGCATTTCAGAATGCGGGTGCATTTGCCATCGGCAGCGCGACGGACGGAACGAACACGGTCACGGGCATCACGACACTCGCGGCAGGATCAACGACGCTTGCGACGACAGGTGCGGGCGCGGGAATCACGCAGACTCAGGCTTTGAACACCGGCACACTGAACGTGACCGCGAATGCCGCGAATGTGAATCTTTCCACGGTCGCGACAAACAGCGTCGCGACGCTCGGGACGGCGAATGTGGGTGCGGCGAATACCGTGCAACTCACGGTCGCCCGCGCTGGCGGGCTCACGGTCGCAGGCCCAGTTTCGGCGCTGAATCTCGACGTGCGCAACACGTCGGGCAATGTGGCATTCAGCGCGAACCCGAATATCACGGGCACACTCACGGCGGTCGCCGGTGCTGCGGCTTCGGTCACTCAGTCCGCCGCGATCAGCGCGGGCTCGCTCGTCGTGGGCGGCGGGACTGTGACTTTGATCAACCCTGCGAACACGATCGGCTCGGTGACGGGCAGCGGGACAATCGGGACTGGCGGGCTGAATGTCGTGGACTCGGCAGGCGGCCTTACGCTGAACGCGGTCACGGCTTCCGGTCTCGTGCAGGTTTCCACGACTGGAGGTGCGCTCGCAGTCCTGGGTGTGGTGAATACCTCTGCGACGAATGCGAACATCACACTCACTTCGACCGATAACGCGGTGCAGGTGGATGCAGCCCTGAATGCGGGCTCCGGAGCGACGGGCGGAATCGTCGCGCTCTCCGCGGGCGGAGCGGGCACGATTGCGCAGACGGCGGGCATCACTGCTCGCACGCTCACTTTGGCGACATCGGGCCAGGGCGTGACGTTGACGAACCCCGGCAACAACATCACCACGCTCGGCGCGGTGGGACTCGGCGCGGGTGGGCTCACTTTCTCAAACGCGGCAGGCGCGGCCCTCACGGTGAGCGGACCTGTGGTGTCGAATGGCGGCCTCAATCTTAGCACCACGGGTTTGCTCACGACGACGGCCGCACTCTCGGCACCTGCAGGCGCGGTGCAGCTCGCCTCGACGACTTCGGGTGTGGCGGTGAATAACACGATCAGCACTGGCGCGGGCACGGGCAGCGTCTCGCTCACGGCTGCTGGCGCGGGCATGATCGTGCAATCGGCGGGCATCACCACTGGCACGCTGAATGTGACGACTGCCGGTCAGAGTGTGACGCTGATCAACGGGGCGAATAATGTCGCAGCGCTTGGTTTGGTCTCGCTCGGCACAGGCGCCTTCACTTTTTCCGACAATGTCGCTGCACTGAATGTCGGCGCCATCGGAGCCGCCGGCGGCATCGCGGTGACGAACACGGGCAATCTTACCACGACGGCGGCGATTTCGATCGCCGGGGATGTCTCGCTGACTTCGACGGGCGGAACGGTTGCGGCGAACTTCGGCATCACCTCCACCGCGCGTTCAGTGACGCTGCACTCGAAAAATGCGCTGACGACTGGCGGTGCTGGCCAGGGAATTTCGGCAACGAATGCAACCGACGGCAACGTCACGCTCATCTCCGATATGGGCACCGTGACGATCGGCGCCGGAGGTGTCGCAGTCGGCAACACCCTCACGATTCAGATCGGATCGGGACTCCTTTTCAGCGCTCCCGGTGTGATCACGGCGCCGAATCTCGTCGTAAATGCCGACCTCATGGATTTCGCGGCTGCGACTCTTGTGCCCGGCGCCATCACGCTTGCGCCGGTGACGGCCGGGCGTGCGATCAATTTGAACGGCGTGGGTGTGGGTACGCTCGACTTGAGTCAGGCGACGCTCACGAATCTCGGCAGCGCAGCGACGCTGACCATCGGCAACGGGACGGCTGGGGCGATTGCGATTGGCGGCTCGGGAGCCACGACGATTGGGAATGCAGCGCTTAACTTGATTTCAGGAGCGGGAGTCACGCAGTCCAGCGGATTTACCCTCGGTGGCGGCACGGGCGCGCTGAACATCACTGCGGGTGGCTCGGTGGCGCTGGCCGGTGCCGGCAACTCCCTCGGCAGCGTGGGCGGCATGGCGACGGGGGCGAGCATATTTTCCGTCCTGCGGAGCGGTGGCGTGGCCGGGAATCTGACGGTGAATGCGATCACGACAGGCGGCGGAGATATCGCGGTGCGAAATTTTGACGGCGATCTGACGGTTGCCGGCGGCGCGACCAGCGGCGGCGGTAAAATCCTTTTCGGATCGAATAATAATGCCGGTTCCTTGCTGAATGTGAATGCTCCCCTCAATGCAGGGGCTGGGACCGTGGTGCTGTTTGGCAACGGCGGTATCGGGCAGAATGTCGCGGGGACGATCACTGCGGCCAACCTCGTGAGCTACATCACCACTGGCGGAGCAGGCTCGATCGTGCTGGGCTCGGCGAACAGCGTCGCTGGCAATGTCACGCTCACAGCAGCGAACGGGAACGTCACTTTCAATGACACGGTTGGGTTCAATGCCTTCGGTGCGCCTTCGGTCATCGTGGCGGGAGTGTCTTTCACGGTCGTTGGTTCCGGTGCCAGCATTCGCACGGCAGCGGGTGGGATTGCCTCGGTTACCGCAGGCGGAAATGTGACGCAATCGGCTGCTGCGACGGACATCATCTCGGCGGGCACGCTGAATGTCTCGCGCCTCGGGGTGGCTAATCCGGCGGTTACTTTGAACAACAGCGCGAACGCGGTGGCGAATGTCGGAACCGTCGCGCTCAACAGCGGATCGTTCACTTTGGCAAACAGCACGAATCTCACCATCGGCGGGCCGGGGACGGCGGGCGCGGGATACTCGGTGAATACTGCGGGCACGCTCGCGCAGCTCGGCGGCGCGACGATCAATACGAGCGCGGGCGGCGGAACCATCGCCCTCACGACGACTGGCGGAGCTGCGAACACGATCACTTTGAACGACTTGCTAAATGCCGGCGGGGGCGCGGTGAATCTGAATGCAAGCGGCGATGTGACGCAGGCTTTGGGCGCTTCCATTCTGGCAAATGCGGTTACGACAAATTCCGGTGGCGCTGGAAGTGTGGCGCTGAACTCGGGCGCGAACGCCTTTGCGACCATCGCCGGCAGCGGCGGCACGGGCGGCTTTGCGGTGACGGACAATCAGAGCCTCGCAGTCGCGGCAGGCGGCTTGACGACCGGGGGCGGCACACTTGCTTTGACCACGACCGGTGTGGCCAGCGACATCACGGTGGCCAACGCGCTCACTGCAAATGGCGGTGCAAACGCAATCACTCTCACGGCAGCACGCGACATTTTCCTGAACAGCACTGCGGCAGCGGCTGGCGGCACGGTGAACCTGCTCGCGAATCGCAACGTGACGGAGAATCCTTCGGGTGGCGTGACGGCGTCCAGTCTCCAAGCTGTCAGCACGACGGGAGCGGTGACGCTCACCGCTGGAGCGGCGGCGAACAATACGGCGACGCTTGCGGGCAGTGCGGCCAGTAATTTTTCCTACACGACTTCCGTCGCGACGCCACTGAGCATCGGCACGGTGACGACCGTGGGTGTGACCTCGGCGACCGGCAGCGTAAGCGTGCTTGCAAACGGAGGCACTCTGACCGTCAGCAACCCGGTAGGTGCGACATCGGCGGGCGGCAATGTGACGCTCTCGTCGAATGGCCAGATGAGCCTTGCTGCTGCGGTGAATGCCAATGCGGGCAACGGGCGCGTGACTTTGAACTCGACGGTGTCGTCCATCGTGCAAACGACCGCCAGCGGCACGGTGAGCGGCTCACAGCTTCTCGCGAATGCGGCGGTGAACGTGGATCTCAGCCGCGGCGGCAATGCGGTTGGTTCGACAGGTTTTGCGGCGACGGCCACGTCGGGATTTGTGGCGTTCCTGAACAACACGTCACTGCAACTCAGCCAGGTCGGTGCGACGAATGGCGTGACGGCGGGCGGCTCGGTCTTCATCGGCGTGAATGGGGTGGGGGATATCACGCAGACAGCGACCGGGATTTTGACTGCAGGCGCGGGACTGGCTCTGATATCGCCGGGCAATGTGATCCTCGATCAGCCAAATCTTATCACTGGGAATGTCGCGGTAGTGGGCACTCCTGGTAACATCACCGTAAATACCTCGGGCGCTATGAATGTGGGCGCGGTCGGGCCGCTGGCGGTCTCGGCCGGCAGCTTCACGGCGAGCGGCATCAATATCGCGCCTGGCATGCTGCTCACATTGCGTTCGGGCTCAGGCGCGATCACGCAGAGCGCGGGCGCGGCGGGTGCAATCACGGGCGGGGGCAATTTGAGCGTAGTCACTGCGAATCAGATTGTGACGCTGGCCAATTCGCAGAACAGCATCGGCACGGTCGGCAATGTCGCGCTGGGCAGCGGAAAATTCACACTCGTGGACTCGACGGGCGGGCTTACGGTGGCTGGGCCGATGACGGCAAACGGCGGAGTGGACATCACGACGACAGGAGGCGCTTTGGTGCTGCCGGGTAACGTGACGGTGACGAATGGCGACATCGTTCTGCGTTCCACGGATCAGGGGCTCACGATTTCAAGCGCGCTGAGTGCCAGCGGCCTCGTCCAGCTCGATGCGGGCGGCGTGGGTGCAATCAACCAGACCGCTGGTTCGATTACTTCACAGTCCCTCATCGCGCGCGCTCCGGGCAACATCACGCTCACGCAGACGGGCAATGATGTGACGAATCTCGCAGGTGCATCCGGTGCCGGGACTTTTAACTATCGCGATGCGTCGGCGGTCACGATTGCTTCGGTGAATGACAGCACTGCTGCCGCGGTCGCGGGCATCACCACGCTGGGGCAGGATAT
>JBBRPQ010000056.1:0-27499 GCA_038227825.1 Chthoniobacterales bacterium | reverse complement strand
CGCCGCGAAGGCTTCGAGCTGCTCGTGTCTCGCCCTGAGGTGATTTTCAAGCGCGATGCAAAAGGTGATCTGCAGGAGCCGTATGAGGAACTCTCCGTGGATCTCCCGGAGGAACACCTAGGCACGATCATGCAGAACCTCGCCGGGCGGAAGGCGGAGATCACCAACATGGAGCATCACCCGCACAGCGTGGAGCTCACGGCGATCATCCCGACGCGCGGGCTCATCGGCTTCGAGACCGTGCTCGTGAATGTGACGAAGGGCGTCGGCATCATCAGCGCGCTCTTCCACGGCTACGGCCCGCACAAGGGCGAGATCCCGAACCGCGGCACCGGCGTTCTCGTGAGCATGGAGACTGGCACCAGCACGGCTTACGCGCTCGACACGATCCAGCAACGCGGCCGTCTCTTCATCGATCCGCAGGAGGAAATCTACGAAGGCATGATCGTCGGCGAAAACAGCCGCAACGAGGACATGCCGGTGAACCCCTGCCGCGCGAAGAAGCTCACGAACATGCGTTCACAAGGCGACGGCAAGGGCATCGCCCTGCCGCCCGCGATGAAGCTGAGTCTCGAACGCTCGCTCGAGTACATCGCGCCAGACGAATATGTGGAAGTCACGCCGAAGAGCCTGCGCCTGCGCAAAAAGGTCCTCGACGCGAACGCCCGCAAGCGTTCCGAGAAGGCCGTCGAAGTCGCTTAGGCCCATTCAAAGCCGCGTTTGTCAAAACGCGGGCGATCTCACATTCGAGGCTGTGACTGGTAACTGGTGAACAGTGGCTGGTTTTGAACCTCTGTGGCTTTCCGTCTTGCACACGTGCGACTCCTCGCGCTTAAAGCCGCGGCATGAACCCCAAGAGCCTCCTCCTCACCATCCCCGTCGCGTTCGTCACCGTATGGGCGATGGATTTTCTCGTTCACGGCCTCTGGCTGAGCAGCACCTACAAGGCCACGGCATCGCTCTGGCGGCCGGAGGCGGAGATGATGGCGAAGATGCCGTGGATGCTGCTCGCGCAGTTTCTGGTGGCCGCTGCGTTCACGATGATCTTCGCCGCGTGCGTGGCGGAAATGCGCTGCCTGAGCTGCACCATCAAGTTCGCCGCCTGCATGGGCATCTTCAGCGGCGGGGGCCAGCTCATGACGTATGCGGTGCAGCCTTTTCCGGGCTTGTTGGTCGCAAAGTGGGTGCTCGCCTCGATTGGACAGGCTGTGGTGCTCGGCATCATCGTGCACAAGGTTTACAAACCCGTGCCGGATAAGGCGGGCAGGTAACGTCCGGTTTTTTTCTGCTGCGCGAAACACTTTTCACCCGACTCATGCTGCGCTCCGCGTTTTCCTTTGCCCTCACCTGCCCTCGTGCGTAAAACCCGCGCCCTTATGTTTGCAGGAGCACACACCGCGCTCGTCACACCGTTCCACAATGACCGGTTCGACGAGGCCGCTTTCACCAGCCTCATCGAGGCGCAAATCGCCGGAGGCATCACGGGCATCGTCCCCGTAGGCACCACCGGTGAATCGCCCACCGTCGATCACGCCGAGCATCTCCGCGTGATCGAACTCGCCGTGCAGGTGGCGAAAAAGCGCACGCTGGTAATCGCGGGCACGGGATCGAACTCCACCCGCGAGGCGATCGAATTGACGGAGGAAAGCGAGAAGCTCGGTGCCGATGCAGCGCTGATCGTCGCGCCCTACTACAACCGACCGACGCAGGAGGGTCTTTACCGCCATTTCCGCGCCATCGCAGAAAAGACGAAGCTGCCGATCATTCTGTACAGCATCCCCGGTCGCTGCGGCGTGGAGATCGCGGTGGATACTTGCGTGCGGCTCGCGAAGGACTGCGCAAACATCGTGGCGATCAAGGAAGCAGGCGGAACCGTCGAGCGCGTGAGTGCATTGCGCGCGGTGCTGCCTGAGGCGTTCGAGATTCTGTCAGGCGACGATTCACTCACTGTGCCTTTCATCAGCGCAGGCGCATGCGGCGTCATCAGCGTCGCCTCGAATATCATCCCTGCAGAAGTCGGCGCGCTTGTGTCCGCCGCCAATGCAGGGCGCTTCGACGAGGCGCGCAAACTGCACTTTCACTGGTATTCGCTGTTCAAGGACATCTTCATCGAGAGCAACCCTGCACCGATCAAGCAGGCGCTCGCGTGGCAGGGCCGCATGACCGCCGAAGTGCGTCTCCCTCTTTGCGAAATCTCCGCGTCGAGTCAGGACAAACTGCGTGCGACGCTGAAGAGCCTCGGCCTCCTCAAGTAGATGAGCCTGCGACTTCTCATCAATGGCTCACGTGGACGCATGGGCCAGATGCTCATCGCCTGCGCTGCGGAAAATCCCGCCGTATCCCTCGGCGCAGCGGTGGATGCTGGCGATGACTTCGCCACAGGCCTAGCGAAGAGCGATGCCGTGATTGATTTTTCCCATCACTCGACGTGTGAAGCAGTGCTCGCAGGCTGCGTTGCAGGAAAGAAGACGCTCGTCATCGGAACCACCGGCCACAGCGATGCGCAGGTCGCTGCAATTCACGCAGCGGCCAAGCAAATCCCAGTCGTCTTTTCCGGCAATTATTCCACTGGGGTGAATGCGCTCTACTGGCTTTCACGCAAAGCCGCGGAAATCCTCGGGCCTGATTTCGACATCGAGATCATCGAGGCCCATCACCGCATGAAGAAGGACGCCCCGAGTGGCACCGCGAAGAACCTCGCGGAGATCCTCACCGAAGTCCGCAACCTCGATTACAACAAGGATGTCCGCCACGGTCGCCATGGCGATGTCGGCGCGCGCACGAAGACGGAAATCGGCATGCACGCCATCCGCGGCGGCGATGTCGTCGGCGATCACACCGTGCTTTTCGCCTCGCCCGGCGAACGCGTGGAGCTCACGCACAAAGCTTCGAGCCGTGAGATTTTCGCACGCGGCGCCATTCGCGCGGCACTCTGGGCGACTGGAAAGCCTGCGGGGCTTTACACGATGCAGGATGTGCTGGGGTTGAAGTAGATGCGCTCGTAAAAGCAAGGGCTGTCCCTCACAGATGCTCTGCGAATGAAAACCGGCATCGCACTTGGTTCCAATCTCGGCAATCGCCTCACGAATCTCGCCACCGGACGTGACGCCATACTGAAGTTGCAGGGCGTCTCCGCTCCCGCGAAATGCTCGCGCGTGTATGAAACAGAGCCTGTCGGCACCGGACCGGATGCTGGGCCATTTCTGAATGCCGTCATCGAGGTCGAGTGCTCCACCGATCCGTTCTCACTGCTTGCGGCGCTGCGTGGAGTCGAATCCGAACTCGGGCGTCCGATGCGTTATCCTCGCAATGCACCGCGCACGCTCGACCTCGACATCCTCTACATCAGCGACCTCGTGCTAAACGACGATAAGCTCATCCTCCCCCACCCTCGCCTGCATCTGCGACGGTTCGTCCTCGCACCGCTGAACGACATCCGCCCTGACCTCCTGCTTCCGGGACAATCACAGAACGTCGCAGAACTTCTCGCACTGCTCCCCGATCCCGCGACCGTCACCGTCTTTGCCGAAAACTGGTGAGACGCCGATTGTCGGCAAAAAGAGTCAGCTAGCGAGCACGCGCATTTCCAGAGCGAGCAGGAAGCGCTTCCGCTCAAGTCCGCCGCCATAGCCGGTGAGCGATCCATCCGCGCCGATCACGCGATGGCAAGGCACGATGATGGAGATCGGATTCCGTCCGTTCGCGAGACCCACGGCACGCACGGCGTTTGGATTCCCGATCTGCCGCGCGATGTCGCCGTAGCTCACCGTCCGCCCATATGGAATCGTGCCCAGCGCCTGCCATACCTGCCGTTGGAATTCCGTGCCGTCCGCAGCCAACGCCAGTGAGAATTCCCGGCGCTCGCCGGCGAAATATTCCTCCAACTGCCGCCTCGCCTCAAACAATGGCGCACCATCCTGCACCGCATCTCGGTGCCCGGAAAAATCATCGTCGTGCGCCTCCATATACAATCCGCTCACGGCAGACTCGGTGCCGACGATCCTCAGATTCCCGATCGGCGATGGCAGCTCAGTGAAGTAGATTTTCTCCAATGTGCAGGTGCTCATGTCGGAAATGCTGATTCACGGGTTGCCGGACGGCAATGACGCGTTTGCGATTCACCGAATCGGCTCGGGATGCGTCGCCGCGGGCCATTTCCGGCAGAGCAGCGCGCCGACTGTCACCGCGTAGCCTGCCGCGCAAATTCCCAGCGCGGCACGCATGCCTAGGAAATGCTCCAGCGCGCTCGTGATGAGTCCAGAGAATGGAATCACGGCGACAAAGCTGAAGCTCGCGATGGCGGACACTCGACCGCGCAATGCATCCGGCGCGCGTTCCTGCACGATCTGGTTGCTGATGCCGTAGAGAAAATTCAGCCCCAGTGTGAGCAGTGTGATACCGACTGCAGCAGCGGCAAAATTCTGCGCCACGGCCATGAGCACCATTGCACCAACGCTGATGCCAGCGCCGAGCCTCGTGAACACTCCGCGATAGGAGTGCGGGATCGCGATGAGTGAAAGGGACGCGCTCAGCGCACCGACGCCTGCAAGGCCCATGAGCCAGCCGACCGCGTTCGCATCGAGATTCAGTGTTCGTTTGCCATACCACGTGAGCATAACGATGACGAACGGCGAGCAGAACAGCGCATTCGCCGCGGAGATAAGTACCATGCGGAATGTCGGAGAGTCCGAACGCACATGCCGCCAACCGTCCATGAATCCCGTCTGCCGCTGCTTTTCCTCCGCCTCCGTGCCACGCGTGCGGGGCGGGAGTGTGAAGAGCATCAGCAGCGGCCCGCCGAAACTGATCGCATTGGCATAAAATGCCGACGCAAGGCCATACCTCGCAACGGCGAACCCTGCGAGCGCCGGCCCAATGATGCGACCCGTGTGGAAGACCGAACGATCGAGGGCGAAGGCGCGCGCGATCTTTTCCCGCGGCACCATCTCAGGAATGAGCGCGGAGTATGCAGGCCCTTCAAATGCATGCGTGACGCCGAGCACGAATCCCACCGTGAGCAGATGCCACAGGAGCAGCGCTCCAGCCTGCACTTTCCAGCCGATGAAGGACGCCAGCGCTGCCTGAACAAGCATGACAATGATCAGGATTCGCCGCCGATCGTGGCGATCCGCAGTCGTGCCACCCCACGGCCCGAAGAGCGGGATGACCGTCAGCGTGGCAAAGCTCACCCACGCCTGCTCCTGCGAGCTCACCGCGTGTTCCTCGACCACTAGTTGCTGTGCCTGATACTGCATCCACGCGCCGACCACCGAGATGAACTCGGCAATCATGAACCGCGCAAAGACCCCATTGCTCGGGGTGGGCGCGGAGGTGGCGGGAAGAGTGGACACGATGAACCGGCCAGCAAACCGGGACACAATGCCCGACGCAAGCGTGGCGCATGAAGAAGCTTCTGCATCTCGCCTTGGACGATTTCGCTTGGCGTGTGGCGCACTTCGCCTTTGCTCCGCGCACGCGAAAATGAACGAACGCATCCTCGCATTTCAGTCTGCATGTGACCGCGGCGAACGCATCGCTGTACTGACCGCCTACGATTATCCGATGGCCCGCCTGCTCGACGAAGCCGGCGTGGACGTGCTGCTCGTCGGCGATTCACTCGGAATGGTCGTGCTCGGCTACCCGGATACCACGCTCGTGACGATGGAAGAAATGCTCCATCACACGCGCGCCGTAGCACGCGGAGCGCAGCGCCCGCTCATCATCGCCGATCTCCCATTTGGTAGCACTGCGACGCCGGAACTCACCGTGGCAAACAGCCGCCGGCTCATCGAAGCCGGCGCGCACGCCGTGAAGCTCGAAGGCGGCGCATCTCACGCCACACACATCGCGGCCCTTTCCTCCGCCGGCATTCCCGTCATGGCACACATCGGCATGCAGCCACAGCAGGTGCGCATCGAGGGCGGCTACCGCATCAAGGGCAAGACTTCCGAGCAATCCGCCGCGCTGCTCGCGGATGCGGATGCCGTGGAAAAGGCCGGAGCATTTGGCCTGCTCTTGGAGCTCGTCGTGCCCGCTGTTGCGAAAGAAATCTCCGCACGCACGCACATCCCTACGATCGGCATCGGCTCTGGGCTGGACTGCGACGGGCAAGTCCTCGTGCTGCACGACGTCATCGGCCTCTTCCCGTGGTTCAAGCCGAAGTTCGCCACGCAGCGCGCTGACGTGGCTTCGGATATCCGCCGCGCTGCTGCAGACTTCATCCGGGACGTGAAAAAGCCGTCGGTGTAATTTTCCGCCCGCTCAAGGATTTCCAAATAATCGGCTCACCACTAAGGCGCAGGAGGCGCAAAACCTTTCATCATTCCTTCACTTCAATGAGCTGGATGGCATCCACGATGACGAAGCCTGTCGTGCCGGCATTGCTCAGGGTGATCGTGGATTCCACATCGGCCGCGAGCAGGATGATTCCTGCGCTGCGAAAGGCTGCGCCTGCAGGGAGCAGCTCGGTTTGATCAAAAGTCAGAACGATTTTGTGCGTGTCGCTCTCGATGGTCACGGGCACTTTTTTCGCGCGCGTCTCGTGCGGGGAATACGCGATGAGGAGATCGTAGTGGCCGGACTTCGGTGCCTTGAATCGGAAGGTGGCGATAGAATGGCCGTCGCCGCGACTGTCATCGTGCAGATAGCCGGCGCCGATGTGCGGTTTAAAATTGGAGGACCGGCTCCAGTCGCCCTTGATCTCTGCCTGAGTGTCATCGAGGACGATCCCGGGCAGGGACTTTGGATCGATACCCGCCGAGCCAGCCGGCTTCGCAGGGAGCTGCGGGAGCACGGGCAGATCGAGCACTTGACGCTGCGCCAGCAGACGCTCGCGCAAGGCCGGATAATGCAACGCCTGCACGGCCACGCCCTGCTTTGCTGCGAGAGCTGCAGCGACGCCCGCGCTCTGGCCGAGGATCATCCACGTCGGCTCGACGCGAATTGATGAGTAGCCCACATGCGTGCAGGACAGCGCCACTGGCACGAGGAGGTTCTGGCACTCCGCGGCCTTTGGCAGGATGGCGCGATAGGGTATGTGATAGGGAAAGCCGTGAGCCCGCTGAGGCATGCGCACCGGCATGATGGTGCCCTCGTCAATGACGACGTCCTTTGTGGCGACACGCTGGCAGTCATGCGAATCCACCGGGAACGACGACACGACGATGGGGTCGTCCTTTTGCGGCTCATCCATGATGTCCCTTTGCGAAAGAACATACGCCCCTTTCATACGGCGACCCTCGCGCACATAGAGCTGCGGGGACCAATGATCATACGCGGCAAATTCATCGCGGCACAGGCCAAGCTCCGCCATCTGTGCCCGCAGAGACTCGGGCACGGCGGCGTCGCTTGTCAGGAAGTGATACATCTCGACGATGTATTGCTTGTGAGCCTCCCAGCTCTTTGCACGAGCCACCTCATCGCCCTCGCTCCATCCATTGCAGCCAGCGACGAGCCCCATGGAAAACTGCTTTCCGATCCCGTTGTTCGCATCGAATTTATCGCCCGGCAGCGGGTACAAATCCCAGAGCAGATGCGGCCGCTTTTCCGCCGCGAAGTAGCGCCGCAGGATCTCAAACCGCGCCGGATCGTAGTGCGTCGGCTTTGGAAATGGCACGCGGTTCGCCGCATCCTTTGTCAGACAGAGTCGGAAACTGTACACCATCACGTTCCGGTCGCCGCCTTCCTCTGGACCCGCGTCATTCGTCGTGATGAGAGGTAGCAGCTTGCCGTTCGGATCGAGACCCGAGATCGCCATCTTCGCCTTGGGATACTGCTTCCCCGCCAGCGATTCGCCGAACTCCTTCCGGCTCTCACGGCCAATGGTCCAACTCACACCCGCCGCCGCCATCAAATCGCCCTCGTAGGTGCAATCCACAAAGACCTTCGCGGCAAAATCCCCGTCGCTCGTGGCGATTAGCGTGATGCGCGCGCCCTCTTTGAACACCTGCTTCAGCAGCCGCCTGGTCACCACCTTCACGCCTGCCTCTTCGAGCATCTCCTTCGTGACCTTCGCCGCCACATGCGGCTCATAGGTCCAGTGCTTGTGATCCTTTTCACTCACCTTGTATGGCAGCACCACGCCACGCGCCTGATAGTCCTTTTCAATGCGGCTGTGCCACTCTTCAAAGAGGCCCAGCACCGTGCTGCGCACCGTCTGATTGGAATCACTGAAGCACAGTCCGCCCGTGTTCACCCCGCCCACATGATCCGTAGGCTCCAGCAGAATGACCGAGGCCCCCTCGCGCGCAGCCGCGATGGCCGCGCAGAAGCCTCCCGGAGTGGCACCATAGACGATGACGTCAGCTTCGCTGGAGTTCCTCTCAGCCGCGATAAGCGGGCCGATCAGCAGGCAAAGCGAGGTGAGGAATCGGAGGGCGCAGTTCATGTGGGGAAGCATCAGCGAATTTGAAAGTGATACCCATCAACCGTCGCGCCGTCGCGCAAATGATTGCCTGCCGGGGTCGATGTAATTCCATTCGACAGCGGCTTCATTCCGCATTGCGGGCAGCGATTCACTCCGCCTTTGCGAGATCGAGGAAGACGACGATCGAAGGATTCCCGACCGGCGTCTGGTGCCCGGTGAAAGTCAGGCCGCCCGTCTTTGCATCCACGCGGAACACCGCGATCGTGTCGCCGCGCTGATTGCAGCAGTAGAGAAAATTGCCGCCCGGCCCGAAATTAAAACTCCGCGGGTAGTCGCCGCGCGTCCATTCCTCGGTGATGAATTTCAGCGTGCCATTCTCGGCCACGGAAAAAATCGCGATGCTGTCGTGCAGCCGATTCGCTGCATATACGAATCGCCCGTCGCCCGACACCATGATTTCCGAGGTGAAATTACTCCCCGCAAATCCCGCCGGCAGGCTGGGGATCGTCTGCCGCGCCGTGAGTTGCCCCTTCGCCGCATCGTAGTCGAACAGCACAATGTTCGAGCCTTCCTCCTGGATGGAATAGAACCAGCGGCCGTTCGGATGAAACGCAAAGTGCCTTGGCCCGTCGCCCGGCGGCAGCGCGACCGAAGCCGGATCATTCGGCGTGAGCACGCCCGCGCGGTCGTCGAATTTCCAAACGAAAATCCGATCCAGCCCTAGATCCGAATGCATCACAAAACGCCCCGCCATGTCTGCCTGAATCATGTGCGCATGCGGCTGGTCGTGACCACTGAATGCAAAGCTCCCTGCAGGTGCAGTCGTCGCCGTCTTCGGGCCGACTGTGCCCGCGTCCTTCTTCGTGTCGCTCGCCGCACCGAGGCTTCCATCCGGCAAAATCGGCAGCACAGTCACCGAGCCGCCGAAGTAATTCGCCACGAACAAAAACCGCCCCGAGGGATGGATGCTCACATGCGTCGGCCCCGAACCGGCGGAACTCACCGTATTCAGCAGCTTCAGAGCGCCATCCGCGCGATCCACCACATACGCACTCACCGTCCCCGGATCAGCCTCGCCCATTCGGTCCGTCTCATTCGCCGAATACATACGCGTGCCAGCGTCGTTGAAAATCAGACAGCTCGGGCTCCCGCCGTTTTCCACCACTGCGCGCGGCGTCATCGCACCCGTCGCACGGTCCACTTGGAAAATGTGAATGCCGCGCCCATTTCCCGGCGGAAGATCGACCTGCGTGGACCTCACATCTTTCAAAGGCGCACTGTAAGTTCCCACATATGCGAGAAGCGGGGCCGCAGCAGTCACCGCTCTTGCACTCTGCAATGAGGAAAAAAGCGACCCGCCGGAAGCGAGCGCCGCGGAATATTTTAAAAACGAACGACGGGAGACATCTGAGAAATTCATGGTTCGGAGGATCCGATATCGATGCACGGAATCGTACCGCTCCCCAATCAAATTCACTGCACCCGGAGGGATTCGAACCCCCAACCCTCGGTTTCGAAGACCGATGCTCTATCCGGTTGAGCTACGAGTGCGTCGTGAGATTGCATCTTAGCCCTCAAGGGGCACCGGTCAAACATGCACACCGGATGGACATCCCTCAATGCAGGCGAGAACCTGCTCGCGATTTTCCGACTCGCACCGATAGCATCCCAAACAAACCGGCGCATGCCCGGCTCAATCTCTGCAGCAATCCCGCATCAAAGTCATGACTACCCTCCTCCGCTGCCTCCTTCTGTCGTTTGTTGCCGGTCTATGCTTCGTTCGGGCTGCTGACGCAGACTTTATTCTCGCGCCAGCACAGGAGTGCCGGCCTCGCGCGGGACTCCCGGATTTTCTCACAAAGGCGAATACGCCGGGCGCGGAAATCCGCATCGCATATTTTGGCGGCTCGATCACAGCGCAGCCGGGCTGGCGGCCAAAGACGCTGGCGCATTTTCAGAAGTCGTATCCGCAGGCGAAGTTCAGCGAAATCAACGCTGCCATCGGCGGCACGGGGTCGGACCTCGGTGTATTCCGATTGCGGCAGGACGTGCTCACGCAAAAGCCGGATCTGATGTTTGTCGAGTTCGCCACGAATGACGGCGGCGCTTCGCCCGAACAGATTTTCCGCTGCATGGAAGGCATCGTGCGGCAGACTTGGCGTGCTCTGCCGCAGTGCGACATCTGCTTTGTGTACACGCTCACAGAGGCGCACTCAGCCGCGATGCTGGATGACAAATTCCAGCGCTCCGCGAGTGCGATGGAAAAGATCGCGGACCACTACGGCATCCCGACGATCCACATGGGGATGGAAGTCGCGAAGCTCGCGAAGGAAGGAAAGCTGGTCTGGAAGGCGCCGCTGCCTAAGACCGACGATGAGAAGAAGGCGCTAGGCGACAAGTTCGTATTCGCCCCGGATGGCGTGCATCCGCATGTGGACACCGGCCACGAACTTTACCTGCAGGCCATCGTGCGCTCGCTGGCGCCCATTGCTGCGGCATCAAAATCACCCGCCGCGCATACACTCCCCTCGCCATTCATCGCTGCAAATTTTGAAAACGCGAAGCTCGTGCCGATCAGCGAAGCCACGCTTTCAAAAGGCTTCGCGCATCTCGATCCGGTGAGGGACGACTTCGGCAAGCGCTGGGCAAATCGCATGACCTCGCTGCACAAAGGATCGCAGCCCGGCGAGACGCTCACGTTCAAGTTCAAAGGCACGCGCGCGGCGATCTACGACATCATCGGGCCGGACTGCGGGCAGGTCGTCGTGACGCTCGATGGCCAGTCACCGAAGACCGTGGCGCGCTTTGATGCGTACTGCACGTATCACCGGCTCGCTACACTGATGATCGGCGCGGATTTGCCCGACGAGATTCACACGGTGAAAATCGAGATTCACCCCGAGCAGCCGGACAAGGCGGCGATCCTCACGAAAAACAAGAACACGATCGACAAGCCCGAGCGCTTCAACGGCACTGCGTTTTATCCCGGCGCGATCCTGCTCGTCGGTGAAATGGTAAAGTGAACCGCGGGCTCAGATGCCTTTCGGCATCCAGCGCTCCAGCTTGCTCACCTCGGCCTTCGCCGATGGGCTCACCGGGATGCCCCAGAAGTCGAAAAAGTCGCCGAGGTTTTTCTTCGTGATCTTCGAGTAGCGCACGAGGAACTGGTCGCGCTTCTCGTCGTCATTCTTCGGCCCGGGACCGAAGGATGGATCGGCGAAGCTGTGCAGATACGCGCGCCATGAGTCCCAGCCGAATCCCTGCACGAGCTGGATGTAAGTCGTGAGCGCGACGAAGGGCTCCTTTTTCCACACGGCAAACTTATCACCGAGCCGGCGGATGAGCCGGATGTGCTCGTCCAGTTTTGCAGGAGAGATTGCACCATGTCCGGTGAGCGGATCCTTCCCAAGCACGTACTCGATCACATACATGCCGAGCACGTTGTTCGTGACCTCACCTGTTCCGTCGAAGGTGAAGTCGCCGCGCTGATGATTGTGCCCGAGTTCATGGTAGTAGCCCCAGCCGGGTGCCTTCTGTTTATTGAAAGTGATCATCTCATCCGCGGCGCTCACGGGCACCATGATCGGATAGCCGCTGTGCATGTAGCCCGCGCTGATTTGGACATCGCACACGATGCGCTCGGGCCGCTTGCGCTCCTTGGCCTGATTGGAGATTTCGTCCTGAGCATCCACGACGCGCGTCCAGAAGTTCATCAGCTCCGTCGGGTTCGTGACCTTGCGCGCATTCTCCGTCGGACAGCAGAGGATCACCTTGTCGCACACGAACTCCGCCCACGGTGCCTTGTGATGCTTGAGCACGCTGTTCCACTTCGCATCATCGTCGCGACCGTGGATGAAAAGCGGCGCCTCAATGGCACCCGCGATGTTCACGTTGAAATCGGTCGTCACTTTCGCACTGCCCGGCACCTCGATGAAGACGAGTCCGCCGAAGGCATTCGCCGCGACGGTCGTCTCGGCCTCGATGGGAATGGAACGCGTGATCTCCGGCGCACGCTCCCATTTGTCGAGATGGTAGAGCGAATCGCTGTGGCAGCCGATGCGCACGGAGAAACCCTTGCCCACGGCGGATGCGGGCACCTTCACCGAAATCTTGTCGCCCGCATTCACCCACAGGCCGGTGCTCGTCCAGCCGGGAATATTCGGGCGGATCGTGACATCGCGCGTCACGCGCAGCGCGTCCGCCGGCGCGAGGCCGGGGAATTCCTTCGCTGCCGGATGCGGCTTGATGTCGGCAGCCGCGGCCATTTTCAAAATGCGCGTCTCAATGCCGAGCTTGTTGCGCGCTGCGGCGTCCTTGTCCTGCGTGAGCGGCTTCTTCGCCGTGGGAATCGCCGCAGTGCCGCCAGCCATCGCGCCAATCGCCGCGACCTGAAATGCCGAGCGCCCCGGAGGCTGCGCAGCCAGTGCAATCTGGATCGCGCTGCTGCCCTGCGCAAATTCGGCTGGCGCAAGCTGTGCGCCGCCTTTCTGCGTGCGTAACATCGCGTCGAGCGCGAGTTGCGCATTCAGGAGCGGCGATAGCTCGGTGCGAGGAGTGAAATGCGTATCTTTCCCTATGCCCGCATCTGTGAATGCGATGCCTGCCGCTGCGAGCGCGACGTTCAGGGCGTTGCCCGTGTTGAGCCTCTTGCCGCCACTCGTCTGCTCAAAGGCCCAGCCCGTCATGCCTGCGACGAGGCCGCCGCCGGCCTTCACAAAGTCGAGCACGGCCTGCCCCTCGGCGTCGGCGGTGATGCCCTGCGCGTTGAGCACGAGCACATCGAAGCCATGAATGTTCTTCTTCTCCGGCCCGCCTGCCAATTTTTTAACATCGAATCCCTTCGACTTGAGGAACGCCTCACTCTTCGAGTCATTCGTGGCCACGCGCGGCTTCTGCTTCGTGGTGCTCCATTTCACAGAATTTAAGAGCAGCACGCCGACGCTCGCTTCGTTTCCGTCGCCGGGGTTGAGGTAACTGTTGTGGCCGAAAAGCACGATGCGTCCCTTTTCAAAACCCGCTGCGCCCACGAGCGTCGTCTCCGCCTTGCTGTCACCCTCGCCGCCCGTTGCGATCACCGCAAACGCTGTCGCTCCCCACAGCGCGACCGGCCCCGGTGCCCCGAGCTTCGGAAGTGCGGGGACGCCCACGAGAATTTTCGCACGCTCCGCAGACTGCCAGTTCGCGACCGCCGGCGCACCGGCGGCAGCACGCGCATTCGGTGCATTCGGTGCATTCGGTGCATTCGGTGCATTCGGTGCATTCGGTGCGAGTGGCGCGGCGATGCCGGCGTGGACTGCGATCAGTGCAAGAGAGGGGATGAGGAAACGCATGCGGAAAAGTCAGGCACTCATCGTCATGAAGGTTGCGCGCAAAGGCAATATCCGGAAGTGATCGTCAGCCCGCAAATCATGCGGTCACACGAGTGCACGGCGAGCTGAAGCTCGGGACTACTCTACGCGAACAGCTCGTTCACCGGCTTCGCCTTCACCAGCTCACGAGGCTGATTGAGGTGATTGTAAACGATCGTCTCCGGATCGATCCCCGTCGCGTGGTAGATGCTCGCGAGGAGTTCGGTCGGATGCACGGGCTTGTCCTTCGGGCTCGCGCCGGTCGCGTCGCTTTCGCCGTGGACGTAGCCGCGCTTCGTGCCCGCGCCCGCGACAACTGCGGTGTAGCAGTAAGGCCAGTGATCGCGTCCGTCGGAGCTGTTCACGTTGCCGCTCGTGCTCACGCCCTTCTCCGGGCTGCGGCCAAATTCGCCGAGCGTCACGATGAGCGTTTCCTCGAGCAGACCGCGCGATTCCATGTCCTGGATGAAAGCCGAGAAGCCCTTGTCGAACATCGGTCCCGCCTGATCCTTCATGCGGCTCGTGAGGCCCGTGTGCATGTCCCAAGAATGATTGTCGCTGTTTGCGACCTTAGGCCAGATCACCTCGACCACGCGCGTACCGGCCTCGATGAGCCGCCGCGTGAGCAGCAGGCTTTGGCCGAAAGTATTCATCCCGTAGCGCGCACGCATCTTGTCGTCCTCACGGTCCACTTCGAAGGCCTCGCGCGCCTTGCCGTTGCTGATGAGATTCAGCGCCTTGTCGTAATATTCGTCGAGATGGTAACCCTCCACGGCCTTCTCGATGTCCGGCATCGTGTCATCAATCGCGGTGCGCAGCCGTGCGCGACGCTGGAGACGCTGCGCATACACGTCGGGCCGCAGCTTGAGATCGTCCACCTTCACCCGATTCATCTTCGTGAGGTCGAGGTCGTCGCCTTCGGGGAAAAGCGTGTAAGGATCGTATGCCTTCCCGAGGAATCCCGCGGTGCCGCCCTTGCCGACGACATTACTTTCCTGCAGCGGACGCGGCAGCATCACGAACGGCAGCACCGGCTCCGTCGGCGGCTTGAGCCGGATGATGTTGCTGCCAAAGTTTGGGAAGTCCTTAGGGCTCGGCGGTTCGAGTTGGCCGGACGGCGACACCTTGTCCGTCGTGTAGCCCGTCATGATCTGGTAGATCGCAGCGGTGTGGTTGAAGAGCCCGTTCGGCGTGTAGCTCATCGAGCGGATCATCGAGAACTTGTCATTCAGCTTCGCCAGCTCCGGCAGCACTTCCGTGAAATGCACGCCGGGGATGCGCGTCGGGATGCTCTTGAACGGGCTGCGCATCTTGTCCGGCAGATTTTCCTTCGGGTCCCACAGGTCGAGATGCGAAGGCCCGCCCTGCATGTAGATCATCACGATGTGCTTCGCCTTGCCGAAGCCCTTGCCAAAATTCGCCCCCGTCGCCGCAGCCGCAGCCTTCGTCTTCGCTTGCAGCGAAAAGACGGAGCCCAGCGTGAGCCCCATCAGCGCACTGCCGCCCACGCGCAGCAAGTCGCGTCGCGTGATGCCGAGGTGGGAGTCGCAGAGGTCGCGGCCAGGTTGTCCAGGGATACGGATCATAGAATGGAGTCGTTGAGGTTGTGGAGGAAGAGCCCCGATGGCGCGGCAACCTTAGCGGGCAATTTCGGGAATGCACGGTCTTGTGCAGCGAATCATCAGCGCGTCCCCCGTCCCTCGTCCCGTCAGCGTTCCGTCGGCTTTGGGTCGCTGCGCTTGCGCACGCGCGGCCTGCCGGTGTGGTTGTTGGAAAACCTTTCGACCTTCTCCTGCGGCCATTTCAGCACATTGCCGCAATACAAGTCCGCGAGGTCATCGGGGCAGACCGTGGTTTCCAATTCATACTCCATCATGGCCTCGATGCCCGGAGCCTTGCCGGTGCGCCGCTCGATTTCCTCGCTGGCCATCGCAAAGACATCATGCCGGCTGCGGAGGACGTGCAGCGTCACGGCGATGCGGTTGCGCATCGGTTTAGGTTTGGTCGTTGGTTTCTTCATGGTGTGCATCGGCGGCAGTTGTCGTGGAATAGTCGATAGCTTGTCCGTCCCTCGGCTTCCGTGAAACGGATAATCCGTCCGTCCCTCGTCCCCGGTGCGAAAGGCGGGAGCGGTTCATGGTGCGGGTAGGAAAACGGCGGCTGCCCGAGAACAGCCCGCTGCCCCGCCTTTCTTATGCGCAGACTGCCCGTTCGGCGGTGCCACCGGATAATTACAGATTCCTGCACGCAGCAGGCACTCGGGCCGCGAAGTCTTCGGTAACATGAAAACAACCGCCACCCTCCCCCGAAGATTCATCCTCCCCGTGCTCGCACTCGCCACCATCGCCCTGCTGCCCTCCTGCATCATCGAGGAGCAAAGGGGCTACTATCGCCGCCCCACCGCCGTCATTTCGACACCCGGCTTCTACGCCAGCCTGCCGGGCAACTACCGCGGCGAATACTACCAGCACGATGGCCGCTACTATTACGGGGGCCATCACGAGCAGGGGCAATACCGCTACAATGGTCGCACTTACCGCGAGCGCTACAATCAAAACGGCCAATACTACTACGGCGGACAGTATAACGGGGGCCGCTACTAGGCCCCGGCAGGACTGCTGACCGGGCACTGCGTAAGCTTTCGCGGGGCGACGGGCGCGGACGGGCCAGCCGGCCCACAAGAAGGAGCAGGGACGGACTGATTGTTTCACCGATGCCTTCCGCGCCAGAGGCCGCGGGCTTTCCCACTTTGGCGCGATCATCTCGCTGTTCCATGCTTCGTGGCCCTTGCACAGTCCCCCCCCACGAATGCTAGCTTTGTCGGCATGAGCATCACGGTCATCGTCGAGAACGACACCATCCATTTGCCCGTCCATGTGCCGAACGGGACAAGCGTGGAGGTCTTGCTTCCGGGGGTTCGTGCCGGGGCTGCTGATGCTGAAATGACGGCTGCGGGGTTGGCCGATTACCGGCGGCGCGTGGAGGGGGCACGGCGGCGATTCGCGGCGAACTGTCCGTGGAAAACAACAGACGAAGCAATGCATGAACTGCGCGCCGGGGAGCAAGGCTGAGCATGGCATGGGTGGTGGACACCTCGGTGCTGCTGGATCTCGTGACGGGCGACCCGCAGTTCGAGCCGGCCTCCACGCTTTGACTGCAAAGCAGCCTTGCCGACGGGCTGGTGGTGTGCCCGATCAGTCTGATCGAGTTGGGTCCGGCCTTCGGAGGCGACGACACAGCGGCCGAGGCATTCCTGAAAAGTGCTGGAATCGAAACCGGTGAACCGTGGACATCGCGCGATACAGCGCTGGCGCATCGTCTACGGCATGAATTCCAATCGCGGCGAAAGCAGGTCAATTTCGCCAAGCGTCCCGTGGCTGATGTGATGATTGCGGCCTTCGCGACACGTTTCCAAGGCATCATCACGCGGAACGGAACGGACTTCCGAAACATCGCGCCGACACTCGCTGTGATTCAGCCGTAGTCGCCGATATGGCGAAAATTATTTCGCCTGCTGTGGCACCTTCTTCGCCGCGCCCGGCGGGCTTTCCCACTTCGGCGGGATCATCTCGGCGTTCCATGCGTCGTGGCCCTTCGTGAGTTTCTCGACGAGCTCTGGTTTTTCCGCGGCGAGGTTGTGCGACTCGGAAATGTCGGCCTTCAGATCGAAAAGCTCCGACTGGCCCTTCGCGGCCATCACGAGCTTGTAGTTTCCCTCGCGCACGGCCCATGTCGTGCCGCCGCCGGTGCGCCAGTGCAGCCAGTCGTGCGGGGGGGTCTTCACTTCGCCGAGCAGGTGCGGGAGAATGTTCACGCTGTCCATTTTCCGATCCGCTGGAGTCTGCGCGCCCGCGAGCGCGGCGGTGGTGGCGAAGACATCGAGCGAGATCACCGGCTCGGCATACGTGCTGCCTTCGGGAATGTGCCCGCGCCATTGCACGGCGAACGGCACGTGGATTCCGCCTTCATACACCGAGCCCTTGAAGCCGCGCAGCGGCGTGTTGTCCGTCGGCGCGACGTTTTTGGGCGGGCCTCCGTTGTCGCTGAAGAACCAAATCATCGTGTCCTTCTCGATGCCCGCGTCGCGCACGGCGGCGAGCACCTGGCCGATGCCGTCGTCCATCGCGCTCGTCATCGCCGCGTAGATGCGGCGGCGCTCGTCGGTGATTTTTGGAAACCGCGAGAGGTATTTTTCCGTCGCCTGCAGCGGCGTGTGGACGGCGTTGAACGCGACGTAGAGGAAAAACGGCTCCGCATTTTCCGAGACCCGCTGCGCCTTGCCGTGCCTCGCGACGAATGCCGCCGCCTCGCGCGACAGCGCGTCGGTCATGTATTCCTTTTCGTCCACCGGCTCCTTGTTGCGAATGACGGGCACCGTGTATTCCACGCCGCCCTTCATGCCCGGGATATACATGTGCCCGCCGCCGAGGAAGCCGAAGTATTCCGTGAAGCCGCGCGCATTCGGATGAAACCGCGGCTCCGCACCGAGGTGCCATTTTCCAATCGCCCCGGTGACGTAGCCGGCCTTCTGCAACACCTGCGGCAGCGTGATTTGATCGAGCGGCAGACCGATGTCCGGATCGTCCGGCAGCCACGCAGGATTGTTCTCGTGGCCGAAGCGGTGCTGGTAGCGCCCCGTGAGCAGCCCCGCGCGCGTCGGGCTGCAAAAGGGATGCGACACGTAGCCGTTCACGCAGCGCACGCCATGCTGCGCGAGCGAATCAATGTGCGGCGTGGGGATGTCCTTGCAGCCGTTGAAGCCGACATCCGCAAAGCCGAGATCGTCGGCGAGGATGACGATGACATTCGGGCGCTTCGCATTTTCCGCGAGGGCGAGGGATGAAAGTGTGAGCGTGGCGAGGAGCAGGAGGATTTTCATAAAATGGAACGTTCAAGCGGGCACGATTCAGTTGGGGATGCTTCTACCACGGAGCAGCGTCTCCAAATCGCGTGCGCCGTGCGCCAGCGCCAGAATGCAGACTGATTCACCGCGCAGTCGAAACCAAATGCTGTGAGGGAAACCATGCAGCCGCACACGACGGACATCCCCAAAGCGAATGGCAAATTGCAGTGGATGTGCCGCAGCCGCGCGCATCGCGACGAGCGTCTCATCAATCAATCGAACCGCCGCCGCAGGATCGCGCAGATGATACCACAGCGCCGCCTCCTCGATGTCGCAGTCAACGAGCGGATGCTTGAGCAGTTCCATCGGCCAGCCGGCGTTTCAACTGCTCAAACCACTCGACGGCCACCGGCACGGCAAGCCCGGGATTCGCATCGAGTTCCGCGCTGCGACGGAGAATTTCCGCTTTCGTCGCGGCACTGATTTCATCCTCCTCGCGCGGCTCCACGATCTGATTCTCGTGCTCGTAAAACCAGCGGGCAAAGCGGCGACGCTCATCGCGAGGGAGCTGCAAGACCTGATCTTCGAGTTGCTCAATGCTCATGGGATTCAAGCTAGGCTTCGGCACTTGGCCGGGCAAATGAAAATCCGGGCGCTGCCAAGCGAACTCTTCATCGAACGGGCTTCACTTCCACTCATCCGTGCGGAATGGCGACGCAGGCAGACCGGCACCGTTGACGAGATTGCACTCCGGCCAGTCCTGCCACGCATAGCGCACGGCGACGGGCTTCGCGATTTCCGGGCTGCATACGACCACCGTGTTGCCGACGATTTGCGTGGCCGCAGGCTTCCACTGCTTGTCCTCGCCCGCGATCATGAAGCCGCGCAGATCACCTCCCTTCGCCGCGAGTCCGCCGTCGGCGTGCGAAAACTTCAGCACGATCTTGTCGCCTTTCACCTGGTGTCCCGCAGGCAGCGGGCCGGATGCGCTCTCGACCTTTTTCCCGTAAACGGAACTGAGCGCCCACAGCGACAGCCGACGCCCGACCTCCTGCTTGTTCAGCGGGTGGATGTTCTTCTGCTCGCCGATATCAATCGTGATCGCCATGCCGGTCTTCGGCAGCCTGAGCGTCTTCAGCATCGCCTCGCGCACGAGCGGCCAGCCGTCGCCGGGGCGCGTGAAATTCGGGAGCTGCACCCACGCGAACGGGAACTCGCTGCCCCAGCGCTGGCGCCAGTCGGTGACGAGCAGCGCGAGCTGGTGCTGGTAAAATCCCGCCTTCTCCGGCGTCGTATTCGCCTCGCCCTGATACCACAGCGCGCCACGGATCGCATACGGGATGAGCGGCGCGATCTTGCCGTTGAAAAGCCCGCCGATGTTCCCCTTCCGCGCACGCGTGGCGACGGGATCGCGCGGCGCACGTGGCAGCGGCTGCTTCTCGGCCTTCGCCTTCTTCACGTCCTCCTTCCACTGCGCGAGCTGCTTTTCATACACGGCCTTCTGCTTCTCGATGTCCACCTTCGCCTCCGCCTTCTGCACGGTCTCGGCAAATGCCTTCAGCTCCGCCGATGCAGCCTGCGCCTCGGGTGCGATCCACGACTCGATGGGCGTGCCGCCGACGGAGGAATTGATGAGGCCCGTCGGCACACCGAGCGATTTGTGAATCTCCCGTCCGCAAAAAAAGAGCGTCGCGGAAAAAGTGCCGACCGTCTCCGGCGAGCACACGACCCACGAGCCTTTGCCATTCTCCTCGGCCTTCGCCGATGCGCCCGAGCTTTCCGTGAACATCCGCATGAGCGGTAGATTTGCCGCCGCCTTCTCCTGCTCGAAATCCTTCGCGCGACTCACCTGCATCGCCATGTTCGACTGCCCCGAGCCGAGCCACACTTCGCCGACGAGCACGTCCTTCACGGTCAACGTGTTTTTGCCCTTCACCGTCATCTCCTGCGGCTTCGCATCAGCCTTCAACGCATCGAGCTTCACCATCCATTTTCCATCCGCGCCCGGCGTCGCGGATTTCGTCTGCCCTGCGAACGACACTTCGACTTTTTCCCCCGCATCCGCCCAGCCCCACACCGGCACCGCTGCACCGCTCAGCAGCACTGCATGGTCGGAAAATATCGCGGGCAGGCGGACATCCGCGCGCGCTGCGAATTGGGAAGAAATGGCGAAGCCCGCGAATGCGAGCGAACGGAGGACGAGGGAGGATTTCATAGACTTACGGGTTGGGGTTGTAAAAATTGCCACGCCACTCAATCGGACGCGCGCGACGCATGTTCAATGACACGAACGCTGCCGTTTAAGACACCGCCAAACAGGAATACTTTGGCCCGCCCCTCTCCGAGACGGGAAAAAATCGCCGCAAAGAAGCGCTACGCGATGCAGCCTTCGAGCGACTTCCGAATCTTCGCCTCGTCGAGATTTTTACCGATGAAGACGAGCTGGCTCTGGCGCTTCTCGTCCTTCGCCCACAGGCGATCCCACAGCAGCGTGAAGCGGTTGTTCACGCCATGGAAGATGGCGCGGCGCGGATTTCCGGCGATGCTGAGGAAGCCCTTGCTGCGGTAAATCTGCTCCTTCTCACTCATCTCCTGGATGAAGAACTCCAGCTTCTCGATGACCATCGGCTTTTCGAAAGTGAACGAGCAACTGTTGATGTCGTGGTGGTGCCGGTTCCGCATCTCGTCGAGGAAGGCGGGGTCGATCTCGAGTTTTTTGTCGAGGTCGAATGCGTTCATGTCCAGCAGTTCCTTGAGGTTCGCCTGCGACTGGTTCGTGCGGATGGAGCGGGCGTGCGGGTTCAGTTCGCGGATGATGCCCTCGACTTTCACGAGCTGCGCCTCGTCCACGAGGTCGGTCTTATTCAGCAAAACGAAGTCCGCCATCGCGATCTGTTCGCGCGCGGTCTCCTGCGCCTTCATCTGCTTCTCGATCTGCTCGGCGTCCACGACAGTGATGATCGAGTCGAGCATCACGACATTCTGGAGCTGCGGGATGTTCAGGAAAGTCTGCGCGACCGGCTGCGGGTCTGCTGCGCCAGTGGTCTCGACGAGGATGTAGTCAAAACCGCCGCGCTTGATCAGCTTTTGCACACCGGCGACGAGATCCTTGCGCACCGAGCAGCACACGCAGCCGTTGTTGAGTTCGAGGATGTCGTCGTCCGTCTTCTCCACGAGCGCGCCGTCCACGCCGATCTTGCCCATCTCATTGATGATGACGGCAAACTTGTAGCCGTGATTTTCCTTGAGGATGTAGTTGAGGAGCGTCGTTTTTCCCGCGCCGAGGAAGCCGGTGAGGATGGTGACAGGGATGCGTTTCTGGCTCATGGGATTTGTCGGTGTGTACAGCAGTGAAAAATGGGATCAGTCCGGCCTCTTATTCTTATTCTAAATCCTATTCTTAATCTCTGCCTCGGAAAACCCCAGCGCGGGATTAAGAGTAAGAATAAGATTAAGAATAAGAAAAAACTGGCGGCTCGGAGACAAGCTCCCAGCCGCCAGTTTTCAAAGGGAATGTCCGCCCGAAGTTACTTGATCTTACGGAGCATCGGCAGGCCGGTGCGCTCGTTTTCCATGACTTCCATGCCCGAGGGCAGGGCGTCAATGGCGCCGGCTTTCGCCTCGCCGCCAAAGAAGTAGAGAGTGACTTCCTTGCCACCCTTGAGCACCTGCTGGCGCGCGTGAAGGTGGTAGGTCTTGCCGGATTTTTTGCTGACGACTGTGTATGCCATGAATATTTGAGAGAAAGAATGCTACTCGGGTTAGGCGACGATGCCGGCTTTCTTCAGCGTGGCATATGCGCCATTCTTCGAGACGGTCTTCAGCGCGCGGGCGGTGAGCTTCACGGTGACGAATTTTTTCATCTCCGGCACCCAGATGCGCTTGGTCTTCAGGTTCGGCTGAAAGTAGCGCTTCGTAATCGCGGTGACGTGCTGACCGATGCCACCTTTCTTTTTCGCGAGACCGCGACGGTGAATTTTGCTGCCCTTCAGGGCTTTGGTTCCATTGATGTCACAAACGCGGCTCATAAATATAGGAAGGTTACGGGTGAAAAGGGCGCGGAACATCGCGGCCACGCTCGGCATGGTCAAGGGTAATCTTGCCACTTTGATGAATCATTCTATGCGACGGGCGTGAGTATCCGCATTAACCGCATCGTGCAGCTCTGACAAAAAGGCCGGGAATTCCGCCGCGATTCGCTCCCAGCTTGGCAGCGATGCAGCGCTGGGCGCGCTTTTCTGAAAGGCATCCGCCGCCTCCCGGATCGCGCGCATGAAAGTCTGCACTGCGAGTTCCTCGTCTTCGCGCGGGTATTCGAGGCTATTGATGAGCGCATCCGCAGAATAGAGACGCAGCGCCTCGGTAGCGTGGCGCCGATACGTCGCGAGCACCGCGGCGAGCAGCGCCGCACCCATCCCCTCGCCTTCCGTCTGGATTGCCCGGAAAACTGCAAGCGCCACCTCTCGCGCCACCTTGTGCAACCCGCGCGATGGATCACGAGGCGAGAGGCTTTGGTGCTTGTGCTGGTAATTGTCGCACAGCTCCGCCTGGCAAATCGCCGCCGGAGTGCTCCGCCGGTAAGTCTCCGCGAGCATTGAAAGCTCCAATGCCCAGTCGCGTGCAACGTGCATGCCGCGCGCATGATCCACTCGCATCGCAACCTCACCGGCGAGCGGATAACGAAACGCCTCCAGATACACCAGCAACGGATGAGGTCCGAGAATGTCCCTCATCGCTCGCAGCAGCGGCGCGACGAGCAGCCTCGTCACCCGGCCGTGAAGCCGATCCGATACCCGCGCATAATAGCCTTTGCAAAAATCGAAGCCCAGCGAGGCATTCGCCAGCGGATAGGCAAGCCGCACCAGCATCTCGCGCGAGTAGTTTGCGATGTCGCAATCATGCATCGCGACGACACGGGCGCTCCCCGCAGCGAAAACTGCGCCGAGACACAGCCACACATTGCGCCCCTTTCCAGCCGAGCCGTCGCCGAAATTCCGTCGCCTGAGTGTGCGCTGCAGCCGTGAAATGCGCGGGCCGTCGTTCCAAATCAGCAGCGGCTCCCGCGGCAGGACTCCAAAGATTTTTCGCGCCCGCGCCCACTTTGCAGCCGTGTCCGCGCCATCGATGCCGACCACGATCTGACGCAGAAATTTGGCACTCTTCAATTCAACGAGAATCCGCTCCAGCGCCGGCGTGCCGAGTTCTCGCACGTGACACGGAAGCACGAGCGCGATCGGCGTCTTCTCAGCAAGCACACACAGCTCCGCCTCCAGTCGCGCCGCATTCGGCGGCCCGAGCCGGTGCAGCGTGGCAATCGCGCCTGTCTGGAAAAAATCCGCCATGCGTGAACTTTGCCGCCCGCGGCGAATGAGGCGAGAAAATCCCGGCAGCTTGGAATGCACGGACAGGGCATCCGGATGACACCCATTTTCCGCACGGAATCTTGCTTGCCAGCCATGGCACATTTGATCAATGTCCACACCGTCGTTAGACAGCCGGGCAGTCCTTGCTACCCGCCGGAGCCGCACGAAAGTGGGCTTCGGCGTTTTTGCCAAGTGTCAGTTCAGCGCCTCTCCAGAGTCGCATGTCGGTCTGCGGCAAAAACACAAGTAACAGTAATCCATGAACAACAAATTGTTTGTCGGCAACCTCGCCTGGGCCACCACCGAGGGAGCCATTGAAGAAGCCTGTGCCGCCTGCGGCACCGTCACCGAATGCAGCCTCATGCTCGACCGCGAAACCGGTCGTTCGCGTGGCTTCGCATTTGTCACGATGTCCTCGGAAGAGGAGGCAAATCGCGTCATCGAAGCCATCAACGGCAAGGAAGTGGACGGCCGTAAATGGCAGGTCAACATCGCCCGTCCGAAAGAAGATCGCCCCCAGCGTTCCTTCGATGGACCTCCTCGCGGTGATCGTGGCGGCTACGGCGATCGTCCCAGCGGCGGCGGTGGAGGCGGCGGACGTCGTCCCTATCGTGGCGGCGGCGGCGGTGGTGCTGGTGGCGGCGGGGGTGGCTAGGGGGGTGGTGGGGGTGGTGGGGGCGGAGGCGGCGGTGGCCGCGACCGTTACTAGCCCGCACATTCGCTGAAACCGCGGCGCAACGTGCCGCAGAAGCATCACATTTTTTCGCGGGATGAAAATTTCCGCGCAGGGTTTTTTATGCCCTGAAATCTCAGCCGACGACGGGCAGACGCACTGCGTCCTGCCCGTCGTTTTGCTGTCGGCGAAATGCAATGTCGTCGGTCGTGTATCAGTTTGAGTGAGCGGCGGCTCTTACTCTTTGTCTTGCTCGTGCTCTCGCAAACTGAGGCGACGAGAGCAGGAGCGAGACAAAGACAGAAGATTTCAAACTGATACGCCACCATGTCGTCTCATCTGTGTGATGATGAGACTGTGGAAACTTCGCCAAACCTGGCGCGAGCCTTTGGACTGCTGAGGCTTGACTCCGCTTTGGCTTTGCGGGCGAAAGAGCCGCGTACGTCGCTGGATGTGGAGCGCACGTTTGCGCCCGTGCTTTGGACGACGTTTCACGCGCCGTCTGCCGAAAGGGAAAGCGGAGTCGAGCCTCCGCAGTCCAAAGCCTCGCGGCACTCCCGCGCCGCCGTGAGCGACGGCGTTTTTTGTAGCGTAGCTCTCCAGAGCTGCGCGGCCGTGCCGCCGCAACCATCGCGCAGATCAGGAGACCTACGCTACAAGGCACACCGGCATGCGCTGAAAAAAATCCGCATTTCCGCATAAGCTCGCTGCGCCTTTCCGAATATATTCACTGCACAACCGATGAATCACCACACCACGCCAGCCGAACACCTCTTCCTCACCCGTCGCGACTTCGTGCGCCGCACGGGCATGGGCATGGGCATGCTCGCGCTCGGCGGGATGTTCGGTGAAACCGGCATCTTCGGCCCGGCGGGCGCTTCCGCGGCGGAGCAAATCTCCAGCACGAATCCCCTCGCCGCGCGCAAGCCGTGGCACTTCGCGCCGAAGGCAAAGCGCGTCATCCACATCTTCCTGAATGGCGGCGCGTCGCAGGTGGACACCTTCGACCCGAAGCCCGAACTCACCAAGTGGGACGGCAAGGAAATCCCGAACAAGCTGCCCACCGAGCGCAAGACCACGAACGCATTCAAGTCCCCGTTCTCGTTCCAAAAATACGGCAAGTCCGGCATCGAGGTCAGCGAACTTTTTGCGAAGACCGCCGCGCATGTGGACGACATGTGCTTCATCCGCTCGATGCACGCCGACGTGCCGAACCACGAGCCGTCCCTCCTTTTGATGAACTGCGGCGACTCGCGCCTGCCGCGCCCGAGCATGGGGTCGTGGATCACCTACGGCCTCGGCACGGAAAACCAGAACCTCCCCGGCTTCGTCTCGCTCTGCCCCGGCTATCCGATTCAGGAGTCGCAGAACTGGCAGAGCGGCTTCCTCCCCGGCATTTTCCAGGGCACCTACGTGGACACGCGCAAGCAGACCATCGAGGAGCTCATCGAGAACATCCATAACAAGCGGGTGAACCTCACCGAGCAGCGCGCGCAGCTCGACGTGTTGCAAAAGCTCAACGCCGAGCACCTCGCCAAGCGCGCCAAGGACGCGCAACTCGAAGCCCGCATCCAGTCCTTCGAGCTCGCCTACCGCATGCAGATGGACGCCAGCGACGCCTTCGACACCACGCGCGAAACGAAGGCCGTCCAGGATCTCTACGGCCCCGGCAAGCAGGCGCAGCAGTTCCTCATCGCGCGCCGCCTGCTGGAGAAAGGCGTGCGCTTCGTGCAAGTCTGGCACGGCGACGGCCAGCCGTGGGACAGCCACGACGAGATCGAGAAAAATCACCGCAAGCTCGCCGGCGAATGCGATCAGGGCATCGCCGCGCTCCTCACCGACCTGAAGCAGCGCGGCATGCTCAAGGACACCCTCATCATCTGCTCCGGCGAATTCGGCCGCACGCCAACCGTCGAAATTTCCACCCCCGGCTCGAACAACGCCGGCGTGAAAAACGGACGCGACCACAACCACCACGGCTTCACGCTCTGGATGGCCGGCGGTGGCGTGAAAGGCGGACACATCCACGGCGCGACCGACGAGTTCGGCTTCAAGGCCGTCGAGAAACCCGTCCACGTCCACGACCTGCACGCGACGATTCTCAAGCTACTCGGCTTCGATCACGAGAAGTTCACCTACCGCTATGCAGGCCGCGACTTCCGCCTCACGGATGTGCATGGCGAAGTGGTGAACGAAGTCATCGCGTAGCCGCCCAATGGAGACACGCTCCGTCGTGTCCCCGATCGGATCTCCGCAAAGCAGGCGCGGATTCAGGCAGTGGCCGGCTTGTTAGGCGCGGAGATCCAGCGCTTCAGCCCTGGGCTATTTTCCAAGCATCCCCATCCCAGCCGCTCGTCCTATTTCTTCTTATTCCTGCCCCGGAACGCCGCGAGATAGGTCTGCCATTCCGCGTTGTCCGGCTCCAGTTCCAGCGCCCGCTCATACAGCCGCTCCGCCTCGGGGATGTTCTTGCGGACATTTTCCATAAACCGCCCGAAGTACCACGCGCATTCCGCATTTTCTGGCGATAGTTCCACGGCCCGGCGATGCAATCGCTCCGCCTCTTCGAGCTGCTTTCCCATATCGGTGAGGATAACGGCAAGACTGCTGCAGATATTTCCATCATCCGGTGCCAGTTCATGCGCCTTGCGGAGCAAAGGCTCCGCTTCGTCATATTTTTTGCGAACCGAGGTGAGGAACCAGCCAAGGCCATTCATCCGATCCGGTGAATCAGGTGCAAGCTCCAGCGCTCGCCGATACAGCCGCTCCGCCTCGTCGTTGTTCTTACGAACTTCCCAAATGAATTCCGCATAGTTGCCGGTGTGGTTCGCGTGCTTCGGGTCCAGCTCCAACGCTCGCCGATACAGCCGCTCCGCCTCGTCGTTGTCTTTGCGCACATCCTGCATG
>JBBRPQ010000055.1:0-28482 GCA_038227825.1 Chthoniobacterales bacterium | reverse complement strand
GTGCGCGCCCATGCCCGTGAGGCCGGGGCCGATGTCCATGCCGGCGTCGCCGAACTTGTGGCAAATCGCGCACGTCACCGTGAAGAGCGCCTTGCCCTTCACCGCGTCGCCGGGCTGCTCGACGGCGGGCAGCAGCTTCGCGATGGCGTCCTTCTTCGCCTTCGCGAGCGGGTTCAATTCGTCGAGCATCTGCGTCGCGCGCTTGCTCACGGCGCGGTCGGGATGCGTGCGCAGGCGCGCGGCGTTCGCGGGATTCAGCAGCGCGCTCAGCGCCGGGAAGACAGGCGTCCCGCCTGTCACGGCAGACGGGCTTCCAGCCTGTCCGGCGGCAGCCGGGACGGCCGCCTGCCCTGACAGTCGGGACGACTGTCTTCCGATCTCGTCGAGCAGTGCATTCGTCCATTCCGCTCGCTTGAGGATCGTGTCAAAGGCGAGAGTCTGCGAGTCGGCGGGCAGCTTGCCGAAGTTTGCGGCGAGCGCCTTGCCGACCTCGGCGTCGCCCGTTTCGCCGAGGGCAACGATGAGCTGCCGCTTGAACGGCGCGCTGCCTTCCCCGCCGAGTTGGCGGATCACCGCGGGCAAAATCTCCGCATTCGTGCTGCGCAGGCCGATGAGGCTGCCCGCGGCATTGATGCGCGCATCGTCCGCGGCCTTCGCGTCGGCGAGCTGCGCGAGGAGCGTGCCGGTGAGTTTCTGCACCTCGGACTTCAGCGCGCCGGCCTTGTCCCAACGCGCGGCCAGCGGGAGCGCGCTGCCAGCCAGTGATGCGTTCGCCATTTCAACATTCGTGTTTGCACGGGCAACGCCGCCGAGAAGTTTTCCGAACGCGGCGGAAAGTTCGGGCGTCATCGCGGGCGCGTCCTTCACGCTGCGCGCGAGGCCATCGAGGATCGTGCGTTTCAGCGCATCCGCTGATGCGGGTTTTCCCGCGAGGACGATCACGAGTTTCGCCGCATCGTCCGCAGAGGTGATGCCCTCAGTCAGAGCCGCGACGAGCGGAGCGAGTGACGATGCATCGGGTAGGGCGGGTATGTTACCCGCCGCGCCGGGTATTCTACCCGGCGCACCGGGCGTCTGTGTGCGTTCGTTTGTCGCAGGCGCGCGACCCGGATCGTTGCGGGAAGGCGAGTCCCGTTTCGACGATCCCTCAACGTCCGATGTGCCGGGTAAAATACCCGGCACGGCGGGTTGCAAACCCGCCCTACCCGGATCACTCGCGGCATCGAGCGCCGCCGAGATCACCGCGACTGGATTGCGCGAAGCCGCGCCGACCGCCGCGCTGCGCTGGAAGTCGTCGTCGAAGTTCGGCCATGCAGCAACAATCGCTTTTGCGGCTTCGTCCGACAAGTTGATCGCTCCGATCGCGCGAAGCGCTCCGATGCGAACTTGGGCATCGGGATCGCCAAGCAATCGCAACCCGTGTTCTTTCTGTTCTTCGAGCCTCACGAACAGGCCACCACTCATCAGGCTGTTTTGTGAATTGACATAGATCTCTTCCAGGATGTTCGCCGCATTCCGTCGCACAGAGGCATCACTGTCGGAAACCCACTGACGAACATCAGTCTGGAAGGAAAACCAATTATAACGCTGTACCGTCCAAAGCTCTGCGATTTTGGCCGCTGGCGACAAGTTTGGCTCTTTGAACAAGTCGCCCAATCCAGGATAACTGGATGTTCTTTTCTCAATGATGAGCCTGCTCGCCGTCATGCGCACCGCTTTGTTCGGGTGAGCCAACGCCTTGACCAATTCCTCGGGGCTCGCCTTCGACAAATCCGGCACCGCGATCTTCTTCGCGTCCTTGTGATCGATTTTCCAGATCCGCCCGAAGTAGTGATCGCGGTCGGGGCGCACGGCGGCGTTGACCTTGTTGTGGTCGGGGCCGCGCGTGTCGTTGTGGATGACGGCCTGGTTGTAGAAGTCCGCGATGTAGAGCGCGCCATCGGGGCCGACGCGCGCCTCGATGGGCCGCCACCACATGTCCTTGCTGCGCACGAACTCCGTCTCCTCGCGCCCCGGCAGCTTGTGAAACGTGGAGCTGCTGCCCTGCGGCGTGAGGCGCGCGTGGTGGATGATATTGATTGTCGGCTCCGTGCAAAAATAGTCGCCGTTGTATTCCGCGGGCCACGTGCCGCCGTCGTAAATCGCGCAGCCCGCCGCCGCGGTGAAACTGCCGACCCAGTCAATCTGCACATACGCCATCTGCTCCCATGACATGAGCGGGAAGGTCTTCAGCGACGGCTCGACGACGCTGAAGCTCGGCGTGTTGCCGATTTTTCCGCGCGCGAGCGCATACTCGGGCAGCACCGTCTGCATGAGGAGCTGGCCGCTCGTCGGCTGCGTCCACATCACGCGATTGTCCGCCGTGATCGTGAGGCCCCACGTGTTGCCGCCCTTCGACGAGTATTGTTCAAAAGCCGAGCCATCCGGCTTGAAACGCACGACGCCGGAGCCGATGCGCCCGAATTTTTTCGAGCCATCCGCGCTCGTCACATCGCCCGCGCTATAGCCGTGCGTGCAATAGATCCAGCCGTCCCAGCCCCAGCGCGGATTGTTGATGACCGCGTGCGTGTCCTGCGTGCCGAGCCCGGTGTAGAGCTTCTCGACCTTGCGCGCTCGTCCGTCCGGCCCCGCGTCATGGATGAAAAGAATGTCCGGCGCCTGCGTGACGATCACGCCGTCCTTGTGAAAGACGAAGCCCGTGACGAGTTCGAGCCCCTCGTAAAAAACCTGCTTCGTGTCCATCACCCCGTCGCTCTTGCTCGAAGTGAGGATGCTGATTTTGTCCTGCCCCTTGCGCGTCTGCTCGCCGGGCAGCGGATCAATGCCGCCGTGATCCTTCCACTCCTTACCGCGATAATCGGGACGCATTCCGCGACGGCCATTCGGATACTCCGGCGTCTCCGCAACCCAAAGCCGCCCCGCGGGATCCCAGTCGAAATTCATCGGCTTGCTGATGAGCGGCTCGGCAGTGATGAGCTTCATCGTGAAGTCGGGATGCACTTCGAGATTCGCCAGCGTCTGCTCCGGCTTCTGCGGCCCGCCCTCGGGATACGTGAGCGAGGAAATTTCCTCCGGCTTGCAAAACTCATCGACGTTGGCGCGCTTCCCCGCCCAAGCGATCCCGCGCAGCAAAAGCGCGCGGTAATTCGGCCGCTCAAACGTGCTCCACAGATGGCCGGGAATCGAAACGAACGTGCGATAAGGCTGCGTGCCCCCATCCGCCGTGCGCTCGTAAGTCCACATCTGCGGCTGGATGTCGTAGATGTTCGCCTTCCCGCCCGCCGCGACCTTTTTCCCCTCTTTCACATTCGGCGTGTAGCTCGTCGCAAGCACGCGCACGTCCGGCGAAATGTCCATGTCGTAGTAAATCTCGTCGTCGAAATGGAAGTTCGACGCGCCCTTCGTGATCGGATGCCCGCCATCGAGCCGCTGATTTTCCGTGAAGTAGAGATCCATCGGCCCCTCCTTCCACTTCGTCTGCCCCGCGACCCACGAACCGCCGATGATTGATTTCCAATATGGCGAAGTGTCCGCCTTATTCGCCACCGAAGCCGTGTGAATCACCACGATCCCGCCGCCGCGCTTGATGAATTTCTCCAGCCGAGGCCGCTGCTCCGGCAAAATGTTCCCGCCATCCTGCGCATACATCACGAGCACATCCGTCTGATCGAGCTGCGCCTCGCTCGGAAATTCCAGCGCCCCATCCACCTTCATCCCGCGCTCCGTCAGCAGAGGCGTCCATTTTTCCAGGAACCGCTGATGCTCATGCGCCTCCGGCCCATGCGATTTTTTCCCGCCGCGGATGAAGACGCGCGGCGGCTCAGCCTGCGCGCTCACGATGGATAGGACGACGGCGAGAAGTGTGAGGATACGTTTCATGGTGTTCGAGAATGAGGTTGGGGAAAGTGCCTGCAAAGATGGCAAAGCAACGACCCGCAAGCATCCCCACGCCTTTGCCGAAATGCCATCGCGAAAACGCACCCCTCGCTATCGCGGATGCACGCGCGCAGGCACGGCTTGCGCACACTTCGCGGCAGGTGTATGTGCGCTGGATGAGTCCAGACGCTGTGAAGAACTTCATGCACGCCTCGCCGTGGAAGCCGTTCACGGTCTGTCTCGCAGATGGCCGCAACATTCAGGTGCCGCATCCCGATTTCATTTCGATCTCTCGCGCAGGCCGCACGCTGATCGTCACGACCGAGGACGAGGAATTTGAAATGATCGATGTGTTTCTGATTCTCACCATCAGGACCAAGGGTTCCCCAAAATCGGCCAAATAGTGTCGGTCCATTTTTGATAGAGGGTTGAGGAATACAGTGGGATTCTCTTTTCGGACGATGGACCTGCAATCACGATGCGATTTGCAGGCTGGCTCCGCATTCCCCCCGCTTCACCGCGTAGCCGTCGCCGCAAACCGTGCGTTCCCGACCGCCATGCGGACTGACATCCAAAATAATTCAGAAAAATACGCCGCCCTCGCGCGTCTTGTCCGGGTAACTGAAACCGCCGCATCCCATCCCCACCATGAGCGACCACGAACTGGAACGCATCTACGACGCGCACGCGTCGGGGCTTTTCCATTATCTGGTCACGTTCACGAAGACCGAGGCGGATGCGCGCGACCTGCTGCAGGAGGTCTTCATCCGGCTGGCGCGCGGTGCAAAGACGGACATGCAGAGCGAAAAGGCGTTCCTCTACCGGCTGGCGCACAATCTCGCCATCGACTGGCTGCGGCGGCGGAAGGTGCGCTGGGATTCCGAGGAGCGCCTGATCCGGGAACTCGAAGAGGGCGTGCAGCGCGCCGCGAATCCCGATGCTGAATTGCTCGCACGGAGATTTGCCGACGCAATGAAAACCCTGCCGGAGGAGCAGCGGACCGTCGTGCAGCTCAAACTCTGGGACGGGCTCACCTTCGAGGAAATCGCCGAGGCGCAGGGCATCCCGCTGAACACGGCGGCGAGCCGCTGCCGCTACGCACTGGAAAAACTGCGGACGCTGCTGCGCCCGCTCTACGACGAACTGCAATGAACAACGACGACATCGAAAAGAAACTGCGCGCGCTGACCGGCGCCCTGCATCGCCCCGATCCGACACAGGCGTGGAAGGCCGACATCCTTGCCCGAGCGCGCCGCGAGGCGGATGTGGCGGATGCGATCTCGATGAAGCGCACGCTCCCGCCGAAATGGCTCGCACTCTCGTGGGCCGCCGCGTGGGCCGCGATCCTCGTGCTGAATCTCACCGCGCCGAAAGATCCCGCGTCGCCCGCGACGCACGGCTTCGCAGCCGCGCACGCGCCGTCCACCGAACTGAACGCATCGCCACACACCCTGCTCGCATTTCAACGAAACATGAACCTCAACCTCGAACTGCAATGATAAATTTTCTCAAACGTCGCTGGCTCCGCCGCCTCACGTGGACCGCGATCACGCTCGTCACACTCCTGCTGCTGTTTTGCGCCTGGGTGAACTGGAGCAGCGCGCGCAGATGGCGCGATGTGCAGGCGATGCTGAAGGCGGAAGGCGAGACGATTGATTTCCGGGCGACGATGCGTGAGCCAGTCCCTGAGATGGAAAATTTCTGCGCGATTCCACTGCTGAAGGATCTCGCACTCGTGGTGGACGGCGACCAGAACAAGGGCGTTCCTGCGGAAAAGCGCAAGCGGCTCGATGCGGTCAAACTGCCACTGGGAAACAAAGTAGGAGCGCGCCCGAAATTCGCCAACGCAGCGCTCGGCCGACATTTGGATCTGAAGGCATGGGCCGACTGGCTGCGCAAAGAAGGCTCGCTGACGATGCCCGCGGATTCGGGCGACACCGCGCGCGATGTCCTCGTGGCCTTGTCAAAACATGACGCCGTTTTCCAGGAACTCGCCGCCGGACTCAATCGTCCCAAGGCCCAATGGACACCCGAATGGAAAACCCGCGAGCTGCCGCCGAATCTCTTTTCCATCGCCCTGCCGGACTACGAAGTGGCGAGGGGTGTGAACCGGTCGCTGACTTTGCGCGCCATCGCCGCGACTCGCGCAGGCGAGGCAGCAAAAGCGCACGAGACCGCCCTGATACTCGCGCGCCTCAGCGAGGCGAGCCTGAACGATCCATTCCTGATCGGCTTGCTCGTCGGCGCTGCGGATACGGGGATGCTGTGCGGGGCAGTATGGGAACTCTGTGACGCACATGCCGGAACCGCCGAAGATTTCGCACGGTTGGAATCCACACTCTCAGGGCTGGATTTTCATCGCGCGCTCCTGCACGCATGCCGCAGTGAAATGGCCGGTGCCGTGAACATGCTGCAATATGTGAAAGGCGCACGGGACGACGGTTGCCAGATCCTTTTTGGGGTTTCCGAAGGCCTGGGTGGCAATAGCGGCGGGATACTGGCCAATCTTGCTTTCCGCGCGATTCCGGCAGGTTTCTTCGATATGAACAGTTCCGTGCTAGCCGAACGGGAATTCCACCATATGATCCAGCCGCTACGAAACAAGGGCTGGGCGGCGGCTTTCCAGGCAGCGAAGGATTTCGAGAACGAGATCACGGGCATGAAATCGAAGATATGGACCCATCCCTCGTGGATCATGACGTCATACATCGTCCCCGCCATCTACCACATCATCTATCGCGCCGCCTACGCGCAGACGCTCATCGATCAGGCCGTCATCGCCTGCGCGCTGGAGCGCCATCGCGTGGTGCAAGGAAGCTATCCCGACTCTCTCGATACTGTGAAGCTGACCGATGGAAAGCCGCTGCCGCAGGATGCGATGAATGGCAAGGCCATGGCCTATCGCAGGACCGCCGATGGAAAATACGCGCTCTGGAGCGTGGGCTTTGACGGCAGGGACGACGGCGGCAAACGCGTGCTCGACGAAAAGAATTCCGAGCGCACGTATTTCGACAGCAGAACGTATGTCGGTGACTGGGTTTGGGATTTTCCGGAAAAATAGGACTCCGGCCTCATTGCTCGGGCAAATACGACGCTCGCGCCTCTCGGCTTTGCCTGCTAATTCCGAGCGAGCCAGTGCCTAAGAACGACAAGCATCTCATCGAAACCAACCGCCTCGGTGCGGACACGCGGGAGATGCGTGTGCGGGCTTCCGACTGCCCGGCGCTCGCGAATCACCACATCGCGCATGTCGGCATCGCGGATGCAGCGGTGCCGTATGAGATCGTCCGGCTAAATCTCGGCGGCACCTACCTGCTCGCGTGTTTCGAGGGACGCGGGCGCATTTTCCTCGATGGCGGCTGGCGCGTGCTGCGCGTGGGCGAATGCTGCCTTGCGCCGCCGCACGCGCTGCTTGCCTTCAAGGCGCTGCCGGGTGTGCGCTGGCGCTTCGCGTGGGTGCGGTATCAGCAGCCGCCGGATCAGAAGCCGGCCATCGCGACGAGTTCGCCCGCAGTCGCGAAATTCGATCCGGAACCGCTGCGCGCGGCGGTGCTCGGGCTGTGGCATGAAATGCGGAGCCGCATTGCGCCAGCGTCGATCGCGCACTGGGTCGAGCTGATCCAGATTTACGTCACGCGATTCGCGAGTCCTTGGCAGACGGACGACCGTCTCGGTCATCTATGGGAGCACGTCGCCTCGCGGCTCGGTGAAGAGTGGTCACTCACACGCCTCGCAACGTATTGCCATTTGAGTGGCGAACATCTGCGCCGCCTTTGCCGTCGTGAGTTGGGCCGCAGTCCGATGAACCACGTCATCTACCTGCGCATGCAACTCGCCGCCCGTCTGCTCACGACGGCGAACGACAAGATCGAAACGATCGCGCACGATGTCGGCTACGAGAATCCGTTCGTCTTTTCGACCACGTTCAAAAAGTGGGTCGGCTGGCGCCCGAGCGAATACCGCACGCGGCACCGCCGGTGAGTGCAGTCGCTGAGGTCAGAGGATTCTGTCTGTGCAGCGGATTCCCGGGATGTGCGAGAAGTGCTTGTCGAAAGTGAGCACGACCGCGCCGATGCGGCGCGCGCAGCAGGCGATGAGGATGTCCGTGAGCGGCAGGATCACGCCGGCGCGGTCGAGCTGCCAGGCGAGCTGTTCGGCTTCGGCGAGTAGGCGGTTGTCCAGCGGCACGGAGAGCATCACGTCCCAGCGGGCGCGGAATTTTTTCAGGAGCCCGGCATCGCGGATGCCTCGGGCGACTTCCGCGCGCACGATCCCGCAGGTGGCGATGTCCCGCGAGAATGCGATGTGCTCCAGCTCTCGCAGCGGATGCCGTCCCGCGCGCATGTGATCGATGTACCAGCAGCTATCTACGAGGACGGGGCTTGCGCTCATGTTTTACAGCCTTCTTCGTTGCGGCGGCGGGCGTGGATTTTCCGGGGGTCTCGGCGACCTTCGCAGTGAAATCCTCGGCGTCCGCGCCGGGATCCACCCATGCGTTTTTCCAATCTTCGGAGGTCATCCGAAAATCGTCCTTCGCCAACAATGCGATCAATTTGTTTCTTCTGTCCATTTCGTTCAGTGCGACGTGAATCGCTTCGGTTTTGGTTTTTGCGCCAGTGGTCTCCCGGACTCGCTCTAGGAGTTCATCGTCAATGTTTAGTGTGAGCTTCATACACGCAGTATACATATCGAGTATGTATAAGCAAGGTATTACTAGCACCTAATTCCCATGGCTGGCATTCATGCGGAAAGCACATCGCCGTCTCGCTATTGCTCCTCCGTGTCAGTGGCAGGCGGGCGGCTGCTCTTTTTTTCCTTGAGCACGTATGGCGGCTTTGCCCAGCCATGGGGTGGGGGAGTCACCGGGGCTTCCGATGCATTTGGAATGCGCGTGCGATAGTGCTGTGTGAGTGCGCCGATGAGGAATGCACTCAGGATGAAGACGACGAGTTTGATTTCATCCTTCGTCATTTTATTGCGCGCGGTTTCACAAGTTCGCTGCGGAATTTGTTGCGGATGTTCGCGCCGAAGAACTGGCCTTTTGATTCCGCTGCGAGCAGGCGGCGGAAGATGTCCTCGGTCACGTCGATGTATCGGTAAATCGCGCCGGATTGAAACTCGAGTTCCAGTATGCGCCCTTTCGCCTCGTAGCCGACTGATGCGATCACCGTGGACTGGACTGGGCGTCTTTGGATCTCGTCCCGCTCTGCTGTGAGGCAAACCGTGGGCGTCAGCAGCAGGAGTATGCCAGCGAGGATCGGGAGGAAGAAGGAGTGGCGTGTGATTTCACAGGCTCTCGACTGAATATTCATGACTCCGTTTTCCTCTCGGCGTTTCGCGCCGTCCGAATTTGGCTATTTGCTCTGCGGAGAATCCCAGTTTCCGATATCGTCTTCGTTGCCAGCCTGGCGATCTGGGCCGGAGCTGAAGACGTCGAAGCTCTTCGTATTGTGTTTGCCGGGGAATTCGTAGTGGTAGGCCTCACCCCACGGATCGAGTTCGATCTTTTCCTCAATCTGGCTCCACCTCCGGGGAACCGGTTCGCCGGCTGGCTTTTGGATGAGAGCGGCGAGGCCTTGCTCTGTGCTCGGCGGTCTGCCGTTTGTCAGTTCGTAACGTGCGACCGAGCCAGCGATCCGGTTGATGTAGATTTCCGCGGTGCTCGCGCGGGAGGAAGTCATCGCGTTACGGATGTTCGGGATCAGCACGGCCATCAGTCCGATGATGATGATGATCACGAGAAGGATCTCGATGAGCGTGAAGCCCGCGTTCGGTTTTGGGTGGAGGCGTTTCATTTGCTGGCAGGGGTGAGGATGTAGTCGAAATGTTTCCAGTTATGCTTCAGTTGCAACTCCACGTTGCGCACGGCGATGGTGCCGCTGTCGTCGCCGACGCTGATGTTCACGGCGTTCTGCCCGGAGTGCAGGAGTTTGCCGGGGATGGCGAATTGTGCGCGCACCCAGCCGGTGTATTGGAAGCGCATTCCTTCGAGCGGGCGCGACTCGCCGCGGAAGCCCGGATCGGCGAGATCCGGGAAGTGGACGCTCGCATAGCCGGGTTGTCCGTCATTGACCGAGACGACAGGTGGAGCGGTGAGGTCCGCATTCAGCACGTCGAACGTGACCACCGCAGCGAGCGGTTGACCGTTCAGATCGAACTGCCATTGCACGGTGCCGTCACCTTTGCGCGAGAGGCGCACGATGCCGGTGTCCACGGTCGCTTTCACGCGGCCAAAAAGCTTGGAGTCCTCCTCGGAGGGCTGAGTCGGCGGGAGATTGCCGAATGGATCCTGCACCTCCGTCGCTGCATGAAAATCAATCGTCTGTTTCGCCGTCACGTCCTTCAGAGAGCTCGCGAGGACTCCGCGGAGATTGCTGCCATTGCCGGGGACGATGACGTCCACGTAGTCCACACCGTCGATGGGGACGACGACGCTGTCACTGGTCGGGAGGCCTGCGCCGGCACCCAGAGGCTCGCCTTGGAAAAGTGAGCGCCCACTTTCCGTCCATGCGGAGACGGCAGGCTGCATGCCGGTGATGTCATCGAAGAAGACGCGAAGCAGGAGTTCGCGATGCAGGGAAGGCATGCGGCGCAAGCGCAGGCGGTACACGGTGCGTGGTGGTTCGCCGTCCTTGGCGGCGACGGGTTCATTCTGGAATGACTCGAACCAGATTGGCAGTGCGGGCTTCGGAGCGCCGGGTCTTGCGAGGACATTCAAGTCGAGCCACACGGAAAACGAAGTGGGCTGCTCTGCCACCTTGCCAGAATCCTGCGCAGTCGCGAGCACGACGGCGCATGACAGAGCTAGGAGGGAGCGAAGAAGCATCCCCATGAAAGTGATGGAGCCGCGCTGAAATGGCAAGGCCAGCCATTTCTTGAGGCCGTGCAGCGATGGTCGGTGGATGGGGTTTTGCCTCGACTGCGGAGTGCGGATCACGCCATCACTGCGGACGATGAAATCCACTCGCATCCTCCTCTCGATCGTCGCGCTAGCTTTCGGTGCCTGTGCATCGAGAGGACAGAAATACGGTGCCGGCGGCAGCGGTGGCTCGGATAGCGATTCGGTATCTGGCACGCCGCTCGGGAATGCGCTACCGGATCGGATGGACGGCGTCTCATTTCTCGGATCGAATGTAGACCGCTCGCGGTTCTCGCCCGTGCATTTTGGATTCGACAGTTCTGCAGTGGGCGCGGGTGAGCGGCCGAAGCTGCAGGCTGTCGCGGAATTCTGCCGCAGCAACCGCAACAGTATCATCATCGCCGGATTCACCGACGAGCGCGGGACGCCGGAATACAATCGCGGTCTCGGCGAGCGCCGCGCGCTGACGGTGCGCGAGGAATTGATCAAGCTCGGCGTATCCGGCGGTCGTTTGCAGACGGTGAGCTTCGGCGCGGAGATGCCTGCGGACTCCGGCTCGAATGAATCCGCGTGGGCAAAGAACCGCCGCGCGGAATTCGGCGTCGTGCGCTGAGCGCCGAAGCAAGCCGGTTTCATGGGATCCATGGAGGGGGAAAGTCCCCTGCTCTACGGTGCCATGGCCTTGGCAAAGGCCAACTGCATCACATCCTCCGGCGGGCCGTCGGAAACTAGCGCGCAGACGACCGCGCCCTCGGGCCAGAAGACGGCGGTGCGGTCGCCGTTGCGATAAATCTGGAAGCGGAAGCCGTTGTGTTCGCGCACTTCGGTGGTGGCGGGAAGGTCTGACATTTTCCCCGAGAACATCTCGCAAAGCAGCACGCGATCATCCGGCCCGCGATAGACGAAGAGCGCGGCAGGCACGCGACGCCCGCGATCCACTCGGCCACCGACGAGTTGGTATTTCATCATTCCGAGATCGAAGACGCGCGTGCGAAATGCGACGCTGTGCGCGGCAAAATAGGATTCCATTTCCTTCACGTCGGTCGTGCTGAGTTCTAGCGTGAGCCGCTGCGCCTTGTAGTCGCGGTACAGCTCGGCGATGACGGCTGGCATCTGGGGCTTCCTCGTGAAGTGAAGGAATGCGAGTGCGGCGCTGATCATCAGAGCGGCGGCGCTGGCGACGGCGAGGAATGTGCGTCTCCTCCAGAACGAAGGCGGCGGGGTGATGATGTTCACGGGCTGCGACTCGGCGCGCAGTGAGCGCAGGATGCGAGCGTGCAATTCCGCCGGTGCCTCCGTCGGTGCGGCGAAGTGCGAGGCGGCGAATTTTTTCGTCCAGCGCATGGCCTCAAATGCGCGCCGGCATTCCTCGCAGTTTTCGAGATGCGCCTCCACTTCGAGGCGCGCGGCATCGTCGAGCCGCCCGTCGAGCAGGTCGTGGATCTCTTCTTTGAAATGGCGGTCGGGTGCGGGCATGTCAGGCGTGTGTCCTCGGGAGGAAGCCCATTTTTCGTGCGTAATCGCGCAAGGCTAGAAAGAGCATCGCGCGGGCGCGGGAAAGGCGCGAGCGCAGCGTGCCGACGGGGCATTTCAAAATCCCGGCGGCTTCCTCGTAGCTGAATTCATCCACGTCCACGAGCATCACGGCGGTGCGGAAACTCTCCGGGAGATCGGCTAGCGCCTGCGCGACTTCCGGCCCGGACCAGTCGATCCCGGAATCGGAGAGATCGCTGACCGCGCGCTCCCATTCCGGATCGGCGAGTGTGCGTTCGAGCGTCCCGCTCAATTCATCGAGCGAGACCATTTCCGGCTCGCGCTGCGATTTGCGGTATTTGTTCACGAAGATGGAGTACTGAATGGTGAACAACCACGCCTTGCAGTTAGTTCCCTCCGTGAAGCTGGAAAATGATCGGAAGGCGCGAAGGTAAGTCTCCTGCACGAGGTCGGCGGCCTCGGCGGGACGCTGCGTGAGCGAGAGCGCCTTGTGGTGCAGCGCACCCATCCACGGCACGGCTGCCGCCTCGAATCGCGCGGCGGCGCTCTCGTCTGGATGTGGGGACTCCGATGCCATGGAAAATCTCGGCGGACGGTATCCGCGACACGGCGAGCAAACCAACGGGATTATTTTTCAAAAGTTCGCGAGACCGGGAACTTTTCCGCGCAGGCGTTTGTTACGGGTCATGCAAGTCGCAACCTCAAAACAAAAAACAATGAAACTACTGCCAGCAATCCTCACCCCTCGCACGCTCGCCATCGGCGCGGCGCTGCTCACCACATTCGTCACTGCGCACGCGCAGGACTTCACCACCCGCGTCGTCGCCAGCGGCCTTCATCGGCCCACCGGCATCGTGGCCGGGGACGACGATGAAATCTACTTCAGCGAAGTGCCGAACCCCGGCGTGCCCGGCGCGGGCAATGCCGTGAAGATGCTCGATCTCGAAGACGGCAAAATCTTCACGCTTCACACGGGCGAACCAGAGCCCACGAACCTCGCGCTCGGAAAAAGGGGCAGCCTCTACTGGACCTGCAAATCCGCAGGCGTGATCCTCGAGCAGGGGCGCGACGGTGTCACCACGCCCGTGCTGAAAAACTTGGCCAAGCCCAGCGGCGTCGCTGTGGATAAGAAGGGCAACATCTACTACACGCAGCTCCCGACTCCCGGCGTCCCCGGATCGAAGGGTGGCACAAACAGCGTCGCCGTATTCAATGGCACCAAGAGCGTCGTGCTGCACACCGGCGAACCGGAGCCGACGGACATCGTCGTGGACAAGAAGGGGGAGTTCTATTGGACGTGCAAAACCGCGGGCGTGATTCTTGAGCAGACTGGAACCGGAGCGACCACCACGCTGCTCAGCGGACTGAACAAGCCCACGGGCATCGCGCTGAACAAGAAAGGTGATCGTCTTTACTGGACCGAAGTGCCGACGCCCGGCGTGTCGGGAAAAAATGGCGGCCAGAACAAAGTCTGGGAGCTGAATCTGCGCACGAAAGTCCGCACGCTCGTGAATGCCGGCGATCCGGAGCCGACGGACGTGACCGTAAATGAGGACGGCGACGTGTACTGGACGTGCAGTTCCGCCGGCGTGATCGTCGAAGCGAAGCGCACAAGGTGGTCCGGAGATCGCGACTAGTCAGGCAAACTCAAATCCAAATTCAGCGCCCGCCTTCCAGTCCGGAGGGCGGGCGTTTTGGTTTCCTACTTTCCGATCACCCAGCCGAGCCCGCGCACGAGCCGCTCGGCGAGGCGGTCGCTGTGGTGGCCGGGGGACTCGTAGAAAGTGACGGGTGACTTACGCTCCCTCAGCACTTCCCAGATTTTCCGCGCGCCGATATTTGCGCCGAATTCGTCGTGCTCCGCGCCGTCGAGATATACGCGCTGCGCCGGTGCGAAAGCATCCGCGCGTTTCCGCACGACGTGCAGCGGATCCACATCGAGCCAGCGCTGCCACGCCTCGGCGCGGAATTTTCCGCTCGCGTCGTAGAGCCACTCGAAGCGTCCGGGCTTGCCGGCGATCGGTGCATAATTCGCGCACAGGCCCATGACCATGTGCGCGAGTCCGTCGCCCGGCAGTCGCGACTTTGCGCCGGAAGTCATCACTCGTTCGATCTCCGCCGGAGTGATCGCGCGCACGGATGGCTGCGAGACGATCGGCTTGTGCGTGACTTCAAAATCGCTGTCCGGCGAGAGCGCGACGACGGCGGCAAATTTCTCGTGCCGCGATACTGCGAGCATGAGCGCTCCGTAGCCGCCGCTCGAATGCCCGGCGATGATGCGCGGAAATGCAGCATTCTTGGCCAGCGGGTAACGTGCTTCGACGGCAGCAGAAATTTCGTCCGCGACATAGTCCGCGTATTCGCCGGTCGCGCCGGAATTTAAAAACTGGCTGCCTCCGAAATGCGAACGGCCATCCACCACCGCGATGCGCAACGCGAGTCCTGAGCCCGCCATTTTGTCCACCGCTCGTGCCAGCCATCCGCCGCCTTCCGCGATCACGTCTTCCGACGATCCGCCCCAGCCCGGCAGATAGATCACCAGCGGCAGTGGGGTCTCGCGTTTCGCCCCGTCGGGCACGAGCATCGCGACTCGTCGCACGCTGGGATCACCGAGCGGGTTTGCCTTCAGCTTCACGCTGCGCACCTCGAGGATTTCGAGTTGGGCGGAAAAAAGATGCCCGGTCGCACACATCGCGAGTGCAGCGAGAAGCAGCCAGATGGGGAGGGGACGCGGTGAATTCACGTCCGATGTATCGCAGAGTTTTTTGGCGAAGGCCATAAAGCGTGGAATCGAATTGTCACCGCCGATTCATATGGTAGTTGAGGTGTCTTGAATACGCCGGAAACCGAAATTGTCTTTCTGAAGGACGGTGCGGAGATCCTCCGCAAGACCGTCGCGCCTGGTGACTACGTCATCGGACGTGAGAACGGGTGCGAGATCGTCGTCGGCGTGGAAGGTGTTTCGCGGAGGCATGCAAAGCTCACGGTCAACTTCGATCATGCGCTCATCGAGGATCTCGGCAGTTCCAATGGCACCTACGTTGCCGAGCGGAAAATTGCCGCAAATACGCGCCTTTTTCCAAACCAAATCATCCGCCTCGGCGCGGTGACGATGACGCTGAAGCGGCTGAAAACCGACGAGGTATCGGAGACCTCTTGGTCACAGGGCTCCCTCGTGAAACGCTATCTGCCGGCTGAGTTTTTACGCGAGAAAAAATACGACATCGGCGGCATCATCGCGCGTGGTGGTATGGGGATGATCGTGGATGCGCAGGAAAAGCTGCTGAGACGCAAGGTCGCGATGAAGATGATGAGCGCCACCGGGATGCGTGAGGAGACCGTGCGATTCATCGAGGAGGCGCAGATCACCGGGCAGCTTGAGCACCCCAATATTGTGCCGGTGTATGAACTCGGAGTGGATGAAAACGAGCACGTCTTCTACACGATGAAATTTGTGCGCGGCACCACGCTGCACGACTTGCTCCAGTTTATCGAAGTCGGTGCGGCTGGCACTCTGGAAAAATATCCGCTCGTGGTGCTGCTCACGATTTTTCAAAAGGTCTGCGATGCGCTGGCTTATGCTCACAGCAAAGGCGTCATCCATCGCGACCTGAAGCCCGCGAATATCATGCTCGGCGAATACGGCGAGGTGCTCGTGATGGATTGGGGGCTCGCTCGCGCCTCCGGCCGCAATGAGGCTGCCGGCATGGAGCCGGACCGGACGATGGTGAGGTCTGCGCGTCAGGATGAAGGCGTGGGGATGGCGACCATGGCCGGCATGGTGCTCGGCACACCGCAATACATGGCTCCGGAGCAGGCGCGCGGCGAGAATGAGAAGTTTGACGCGCGCACAGATATCTATTCGCTCGGAGCGATTCTGTACCACGTTCTCACGCTGGAGGCGCCGGTGAGTGGCGAGGACTTGGGGGTGTTGTTGCAGAGCGTCGCGGATGGAGAAGTCGCCCCGCAGATCGCCATGCACCCGTCGAAAAAAGTCGAGTCAGCAAAGCCATTGCGGCATCTTCCTGGAGGCAAGATCCCGGAAGCTCTGGCGAAAATCACCCGCAAAGCGATGGCGATGGAGCGCGAGGATCGATACCAGACTGTGAAGGAGCTTCAAGCAGCCTTGCAGGTTTTCCAATCTACACCGCAATCTTCTCCAGTAGGCCCGCTGCAAGCACCTGGCACCGCCTCAGTTCTGCGCCTTCGCCAGAGTACCCGGCTGATCATCCTTCTTTGCGTGATTATCGCGCTGCTCGTGGTGCTTTGTTTGAAATTGGAATTCGAGCGCGCAGGGGAAGCTCCTGTGCCCCAGGGAAAACCGTAGTTCGGATCCGGTTTCAGAGTGGAGATCGGCCCTGGGAGACCGTGTAGAAAGTCGGTTTGGCCCGCGAAACACGCGAAACGACACGAAGAAAGTATGGTATTCCGCCGAATTTGGCGCTCTTTCGCATATTTCTTGGGCATATTCGAAACCAATTCGGACTTTTTTGACAGTCTCTCAGTAACAAAAAACTGAATTTACCCTGAAGATTGAAATGAGACTGAGTCCCAAAAGCTATTGACATGCAATATCGCATGGTGTTTATGGCTGTAATGCGATTCAGTCTCAGTCGCATAAACCAACCATACACTCAGCTTCTTCACAACTCATGAACCTTCAACGCATCCTGCACGCGAGCCTTCTAGCCTCCACCGCACTCAGCCTCAGCCTGTCCAGCGCCTCCGCGGACGATCGCCACTTTGCGTTCACCTACGAGACGATCACTGCGGCAAAGGGGGAGGTGGAGTTGGAAAACTGGATCACTTGGCAGGCTCGGCGGGGAGGTGGCGATAACACCAACCTCTGGAAATTCCGCACCGAGATCGAATACGGCATCACTGATCGTCTGCAACTCGGCGTCTATCTCGCAAACTGGAACCTGACCAATGACGCAACGCACGACAACAGCGTCCGCTACGAAAGCGCGTCTGCGGAAATCATTTATCGCATGAGTCATCCGACCACCGATCCGATCGGTTCGGCGGTCTACCTTGAGGTCGAAGGAGGGCGCAATCTTTTCGCAGTAGAGGGAAAGCTGCTTCTGCAGAAAAACATCGGCAAGCTGATCGTCGCATGGAACGGAGTGCTGGAAGCTGAATGGGCAGGCCAAGGGCTTCACGAGCGCACGGGCAAGCTGGAGCAGACCTTTGGCGTCAGCTACCAGTTCACGCCTGCATTCAGCGCGGGAGGGGAACTGGTGCACGAGGTGGCATTCGAAGATTGGTCAAAGTCCGGGCCAAATATCCTCTTCGCCGGACCGAACGTCTCCTGGCGGTTCAAGCGTGGCTACGTCACCGCCGCGACCCTTTTCCAATGCACGAACATCAAGGACGAGCCGGACATCCAGACGCGCATGATATTCGGAATCAAATTCTGATCCGCGTGGAAGGGATCTCCGTCGGATGATCGCGGCTTTCCTTTCGCGGACGCCAACCTCATTGTGCCCTGTAACGCCGAAGATGATCCTGAATGAAAAGAGGATGAAAGTTGTGAACACACCCGGACGTCGCTTGCTCCCGAAGCTGTGCGCAGCGCTGGCTTGTTTCTCAGTGGCCTTACTTTCCGGCTGCGCAAATCTGGAAACGACTGCGCCTCCGGTCGCGATGATTTCATCGCGCGGCAAGGATTCCGCATCTCTCGAAAGGGGGCGGCGCGTCTATCTCGAAAACTGCACGCGCTGCCATGCGCCCGAGGCCATTCGCGAATATACTGCTGGGCGCTGGCCGGGCATCATTGCCGACATGGCCGAACGCTCGCATCTTTCCGCATCCCAGAATCACGATGTGCTCGCCTATGTGCTTGCCGCCTCGCAGGCGCAATGACGCGGGAATTTTCAACACACGCTCGACCTAGCGCCGCAGGTCTGCTTTAGCTGCGCACTTCATATCCAAAAAAACGCACATGCCATACAAGACCTGCACTGTTCCGACCGGCGAAAAGGTAACGATCCAAAACGGAAAACTGAGCGTCCCTGAAAACCCGATCATCCCGTTCATCCGCGGTGACGGCACCGGTCCCGACATCTGGGCGGCGAGCGTGCGCGTCTTCGACGCAGCGGTTGAAAAAGCGTACGGTGGAAAAAAGAAAATCTCCTGGATGGAAGTCTTCGCCGGCGAGGAGTCGTTCAAGAAATTCAACTCGTGGCTGCCCGATGACACGGTCACCGCGTTCAAGGAATTCCTCGTCGGCATCAAGGGCCCGCTCACCACGCCCGTCGGCGGCGGCATCCGTTCGCTGAATGTCGCGCTGCGCCAGATGCTCGATCTCTACGTGTGCCTGCGCCCTGTGCAGTGGTTCACCGGCGTGCCATCGCCTGTGAAGCATCCGGAAAAAGTGGACATGGTGATTTTCCGCGAGAACACCGAGGACATTTACGCCGGGATTGATTTCCAGGCAGGCGGAGAGCAGGCGACGAAGACGCTCGAATTCCTCGCGCAGAATTTCCCGAAGGAATACAAGAAGATCCGCTTCGCCGCCGAATCGCCCGAGTCCGTCGGCATCGGCATCAAGGCCGTATCGAAGCCCGGCACCGAGCGCCTCGTCCGCTCTGCGCTCCAATACACCATCGAGCAGAAGCGCAGGAGCCTCACGATCGTCCACAAGGGCAACATCATGAAATTCACCGAAGGCGCATTCCGCGACTGGGCGTATGAACTCGCGAAGAGCGAATTCGGCGCGGTGGAAATCGACGGCGGCCCGTGGTGCCGAATCCCCGAAGGCAAGCCCGGCGCGGGCATCGTGATCAAGGACAGCATCGCAGACATCGCGCTCCAGCAAGTGCTCACGCGCCCGACGGACTTTGACGTTATCGCCACGCTGAATCTGAACGGCGACTACCTCAGCGACGCACTCGCCGCGCAGGTCGGCGGCATCGGCATCGCGCCCGGCGGCAACATCAACTACCTCACCGGCCACGCCATCTTCGAGGCCACTCACGGCACCGCGCCAAAGTACGCCGGCAAGGATCAGGTGAATCCCGGCAGTGTCGTCCTCAGCGGCGAAATGATGTTCCGCTACCTCGGCTGGAATGAAGCTGCGGACCTCATCGTCAAGGGCATCAATGGCGCGATTGGTGCGAAGAAAGTGACCTACGACTTCGCCCGCCTCATGGAGGGTGCGACCGAGATCAAGTGCTCGGAATTTGGCGCCGCGATGATTGGTCACATGTGACGCGGTGTGTGTGGTGGATCACGGACACTTTAAAAACAACAGCGGCTTTTCCGTGGCCGCAGATCGCAGCATCTCCCGGCTGCAGGTATCTTCCGATCCTGATCGATTCCTTGGGAAGCCTACGCCTCTCCCAGAATCTGCCGTACTGATTTCTCCAGCGCGCGCAGGGAGAATGGCTTTTGCAGAAAGCCTCGCAGGGGCAGTTCGGCAAAGCGTTCCGCGGCTGCTTCGGCCGTGAAGCCGCTCATCACGAGCACCGGTATGGCTGGATAGAGGCGGGCGGCTTCCCTCGCCATCTCAAAGCCGTTCATCCGCGGCATCGTGAGATCCGTGAGGATGAGGCGGATTTTTTCGTGCGATTTTGCGAGGATTTCGAGAGCCTGGGCTCCATTTTCCGCCTGCAGTACGATGAATCCTGAGTCCTGCAGGGCGAGGGCGGCGGCGGTGCGGATGGTGGCCTCATCATCCACCACGAGGAGGCAGCCGTGGCTCTGCCAATGACCGGACGATTCCGAGTGCTCCGGCAGAGCCTCCGCTTTTCCCGCGGCGACTGGGAAGAGCACGCGGAAGCAGGTGCCTGCATCGGGGGCAGAGGTCACGATGAGCGCGCCACGATGACTGCGGACGATGCCCAGCACCGCGGCCAGGCCGAGACCGCGGCCGGTAAATTTGGTGGTGAAGAAGGGATCGAAAATGCGGGCCTTTGTCTCCTCGCTCATGCCGCAGCCGGTGTCGCGGACTTCCAGCAGCAGATATTCCCCGGCGGCCAGATCGCGGCCCACCGTGGCGGTTTCGAGCAGGGCTGGATCGGCGGCCACCATCTGCGTCTGGATGGAGATGGTGCCGGGTGCGTCGCCGAGTGCATCGGAGGCATTGATGATGAGATTCATGATCACCTGCCGGATCTGGCTGGTGTCGCCCAGCGCGGGAGGCAGGTCGCGCGCAAGGGCAAGGCGCAGCTCCGCATTTTTGCTGATGGCGACATGCAGGAGGGTGACGGTGTCCTCCACCACGAGGCTCAGGTCGAAACAAGCCTCGCGATATTTCCCCTTCCCGGCGTAGGCGAGCATCTGTCGGCAGAGATCAGCGGCACGCTCCCCGGCTTTGATGATTTCGCCTAGGCATTGCTGTTCGGTGGTTGCCTGCGGGATTCGCAGGCTCACGAGTTCCGCATTCATCATCATCACGCCGAGGAGATTGTTAAAGTCATGCGCGATGCCGCCCGCCAGCACGCCGAGTCCCTCGAGGCGCTGGGCCTCCTGCATCTTTTGCTCGATCTTGCGCCGCTCCTCCGTGTCGCGCCGCTTCTGCGAACAATCCCGCAGGATCATCACCACGCCATTCACCGCACCGATTTCGTCACGCGTTGGCGCAGCGCTGTCATCCACGGGGATACGGGCGCCGGATTTGGTGATAAGCTCGCTCTGCGGGCTGAGCTGGAAGACGAGACCGGCCTCCAGCGCGAGGGCGATGGGATGCGCGGGGGGCAGCATGTCGGGCTGTTCGTGGACGAAGATGAGGATCTCGCGGTAGTCGCGGCCGAGCGCCTCGCCGCGCAGCCATCCAGTGAGGCGCTCGGCCTCGGGGTTAAAGTAGTTCACGCTCCCCGCGCGATCCACGGAGATGACGGCATCGCCGATGGAGTGCAGCGTGGTGGCCAGCCAGCGTTCCATCTGCGCCATCTTGAGTTCGGCCACGCGGCGGGCCAGCGCCATCTGCACCGTGGCCGCCATGGTGTGCTCCTCGAAGGGCTTCACGATGTAGCCAAAGGGTGCGACCTTCGCCGCCCGATCGAGCGTGCCGCTGTCGGCATAGGCCGTGAGAAAAATGATCGGCAGGCCGAGCTTGTCGTGGATTTCTACCGCAGCCTCGACGCCGTCGGAGCCGCCCGCGAGGTGGATGTCCATCAGGATCAGATCCGGCCGCTTTTCCGTGGCAAGGGCCACGGCGCTCTCGGCGGTGTCGGCGATGCCTGCCACGCTGTAGCCGAGCCGTTCCAGGCGGGACTGGAGGTCGTAGGCGACGAGGCCTTCGTCCTCGACGATCAGGATATTGGCGGGGGTGGTCATGTCGGATTCGCTGATTTGCGGTTGCGGGGGAAAATGATTTCAAACCTGGCTTCGGATGGTCGCGGCATGCCGATGCGGCCCCCGATCTGCGAGACGAGGATGCGCACGACCTTGAGCCCGAGGGAGGGCGATTTTTCCCACTGGAAGCCCGGCGGGAGCCCCGGCCCGTCGTCGCCGATGGAGAGCAAGAGCATGTCCGCCTCGCGGGCCTGGAAGATGAGATGCAGGGTGCCGCCGCGTCCGCCGGCAAAGGCGTGCTTGCACGCATTTGTCACGAGTTCATTCACGATCAGGCTCAGCGGCACCGCGACATCAATGTCGAGTTGCACTTCATCCGTCTCCGCGTGGAAGGCGATCGGCACGGCACCCGTGCTGTAGGAGCGCAGGAGGCTCGCCACGAGTTTGCGGACATGCACGCCGAAGTCCACCGCCGCGAGATTGCCGGACCGGTAGAGTCCCTCGTGAATGAGAGCCATCGCGCGCACCCGATCCTGCGCCTCGCGGAAACGCGCCCGCAGCACCGGATCGGAGAGGCTGGCGGACTGAAGTTCCAGGAGGCTGGTGATCACCTGGAGATTGTTCTTCACGCGGTGATGCACCTCCTTGAGCAGCGTCTCCTTTTCCGCGAGTGAAGCCTTCATCCGCTCCGCCGCCTCGCGGCGTTCGGTGATGTCATCGAGCTGCGCGACGTAATGGAGAGGCTTCCCATCCGCATCATGCACGAGCGTGACGGCGAGCATCACCCAGACGATCCGGCCCTCGCCGTGCAAGTAGCGCTTTTCTCTCTGGAAATGATCAATTTTCCCCTCAAATAACGCCTGTACTTGGGCCATGTCTTCATCGATGTCGTCCGCGTGCGTGATATCCTGGAATTTGCCGCGCAGCAATTCTTCCGCGCTCCGGCCCACGATGGCGCAGAGCGCGTGGTTGACCTTCATCCATCTCCCGTCGAGGCCCACGAGCGCCATGCCGATGGCGGAATATTCGATCGCCTCGCGGAACCGCTTTTCGCTCTCGATCAGCCGCGCCTCGGCGTACTTGCGCTTGGTGATGTCCGTGGCGATGCCGAGGAAGCCCACGATTTTACCCGGCCCGTCCCATAGTGCCGTGATGGTGAGCCGCACGGGGAACCTGCTGCCGCCCTTGCGGACGTAGAACCACTCATGCTCGTTTGGCAGCCGCAGCCGTGACTTGGCGACAAAAACCTCGAAGCCCGGCTCGATCGTCCGGCCCAGTTCCGCGCTGAATTCCGCGGCGCGCGCCACCACTTCCTCCGGATCGTGAATGATCGCGGGCGTGAGGTGACCGATCATATCCTCCGCCTTGTAGCCGAGCATCCGCTCCGCCGCGGGATTGAACTCCGTGATGAGGCCCTCCGGCGTGGTCGCGATGATGCAATGCACCGCGCTACCGAGGATGCCGCGCCGCAGCTCACTGAGAGCACGCAATTTGTCCTCTGCCCTCTTCGCCTCGGTGATGTCGCGGGCGGCGGCATACAGCAGCCCTTCCGGCGAAGGCGCCGTCCTCCAGCTCAGCCAGCGGTAGCTGCCGTCCTTGCAGCGGTAGCGGTTCACGAATTCCCGCGTCCGGATGCCATGACTCGGCCAATCCACCTCCGCGAGTGTCGCCGCCACATCGTCGGGATGCACGAAGGAGAGGAACGATGAGGCGAGCAATTCCCCGGTGGTGTAGCCGAGCGTCTCGCCAAAGGTGGGATTGAGCTGCTTGAAGAATCCATCGGTGCCCACGATGCAGAACATTGTGATCTGCAGAGTGAAGAACAGCTCCCGCTCGGAGCGCGCATGCAGGAGGGCGACATTTTGCCGGCGCAACTGGATCTGCGACACCACCTGCCGCGCCAGCGCCTCCAGCGCCGTCCTCTGGCTCGCTGAGAGTTCACGCGGCTGGCGGTCTATGACGCAGAGTGAGCCGAGCGCCATCCCGTCTTCCATGACCAGCGGCGCGCCCGCATAGAAGCGGATGCCCAGTTCTCCGGTGACGAGTTCATTTTCCGCAAAGCGCCGGTCCTTCGTCGCATCCGGCACCACGAGCAGCTTGCCGGGTTCGAGAATGGCGTGCGCACAAAAGGCCAGCCGCCGCGGCGTCTCCGTCGCCTCCAGGCCGACCCGCGACTTGAACCACTGCCGCGCCTCGTCCACCAGCGAGATCAGCGCGATGGGCGTCCCGCAGATCTGGGATGCGAGGATCGTGAGATCGTCGAAGTCCCGCTCCGCGACCGTATCCATGATGTGGCATTCCGCCAGCAGGGCCAGCCGCGCGCTTTCCTCCGGGGGTAGCGGTGCCTCGTGTGCCGCTTCGCCACCCTGCGCTAGTCCTCGCGGGTCATTGTGGAGGGAATCATTGGGGTTGGCCATGGGCGCTCCGCACGTGAGCAGTATGGAAAAACAGGGAAGGTTCGCAAAAGTCGAGCACTCCCTACGCGACTTCGAGTCCCGGCACGCTCGCCTTCGTGCTGGAGCCGAAGGCGTCGGCCTCGATGTTCATCCGCTGGAGTATCTGGACGAAGAGATTGCAGAAGGGCGTGTTGTTCTTGGTGTCGAGCGCAAGGTGCTGGCCGTGCTTGAAGCCGCCGCCGGCGAGCACGAGCGGCAGGTTTTTCGTGTCGTGCGAATTCGCGTTCCCAAGGTTGCTGCCGAAGAGGACCATCGTGTTGTCGAGCAGTGCGCCGCTGCCTTCCTTCTTCGCCTTCAGCGCGGTGAGCAGGCCGCCGAGCGCGTGAATTTCGGCGTCCTCGATGAGCTGGAGCTGCTTGAGCTTTTCCGGGTCCTGGCCGTGGTGCGAAAGTTCGTGGTGCGCCATCGTCACGCCGTCAATCAGAGGGACGTCGCCGCGGCCTTGCACGAGGATCGTGATCGTGCGCGTGGAATCCGTCTGCAGCGCGAGCGGGACGAGTTCAAATAGCAGGCGCATCTTCCCGATGAGATCCTTGTCCTCGGCAATGTCCGTGGGCGGCCGCGCGTCCACCTTCGGCTTCGGCTTGCGCGCCCATTCCTCGGACAGGACGAGGCGCTGTTCCATCTCGCGGATGGAGGTGAAATATTCGTCCAGCTTGTCGCGGTCAGCCGCTCCGACGCGCCCGGCGAAGCGCTTCGCCTGTCCCTGCACGGTGTCCATGATGCTCCGGCCTTCGCGTAATTTCTGCATCTGCGCGGCGACGGCGTCCTTGCTGCCTTCGAGGAAGAGCTTCGCAAAAACCTGCGACGGCTTCGTGTCGGCAGGAAGCATGACGCCGCTCCGCGTGTAGCTCTGGCTGGTGTTGTTTGTCCCGAGCACGAGCGACGGGTAGCGCGTCTGGATGCCGATTTTTTCCGCGATGAACTGATCCAGCGAAATGGTGTTTCGGAAGCCTCCGAGGCCGGGGTGCTTTGCGGAAGTGAGCCATGTCATTTCCGAAGTGTGGCCATCCGCGCCAGCCTGATCGGGATGCGAGACGCCGGAGAAAACCGTGAAGTCGGAGCGGTGATCCTTGAGCTGCTGCAGGTAGGGCGTGAGCGTGTAGTCGCGGCCCGCTTCCTTTGGAAAAAGGCTCGGCGTGTAGATGCCGAGCGAAGTGCAAATCGCGACCATCCTGCGAGGTGCGGCTGCATCGGCGGCGAATGCGCGCGGCCACATGGCATCAAGATAGGGGAGCGCGAGTGCGACGCCCGTGCTGCGGAGGAATGCGCGGCGGGAGATGGGTTGATGGGCGATGTTCATGGCGAGGGCGGGCTACTTGTTCAGGAAAAGCGGACTCTCCACAACCTCATGCACAAGCGTGCGCAGCCCGCTGCTTTTCGCCTTCACGCTGGCGGTGAGGCGCGCGACTTCTGTGCGATCGGCAAAGCGGATGCCCGCGCCGGTCGAGTAGATGAGCAGCTTCTCGGTCACGTTCTTCAGCACCTGGTCGCTCTCGCCGAGCAGCAGCTTCTTGAATTGCGCGATGTCCTGGAATTTTCGTCCATCGGAGAGTTCGCCGGATGCGTCCACGGGCAGGCCGAGTTTGTATTCCCAGATGTTTCTTCCGTTGAGTTTTCGGTTCGGGCTGTCGCCTTTTTCCTGGGAACGGTAGCGATCGCGCCATCCGCCGATGACATCGAAACTCTCCAGCGCAAAGCCCGGCGGATCGATGCTCCGGTGGCACGATGCGCAAGTCTCCGAGTTTCGATGCTTGGCGAGCTGCTCGCGGATCGTCGTCGCGCCGCGGGTGTCGGGCTCGATGGTGCCGGCGTCCGCGGGTGGCGGGAGTGGCGGCTTGCCGAGCAGGCGCTTCATCACCCACGAGCCGCGGATCACCGGTGATGTCACCGTCCCGTTGGCGGTCACCTTCAAAATCGCCGCCTGCGTGAGCAGTCCGCCGCGCTGCGAGTTGGCGGGCAGCTTCACGCGCTGGAAACTTTCGCCCTTCACACCTTCGATTCCGTAGTGCTCTGCGATGGGCCGGTTCAGCATGAGCCAGTCGGAGTGGATGAAGTTCGCCGTGCTCTCATTGCGCACGAGCATCTCGGTGAAGAACGCCTCCGTCTCGCCGATCATGGAATTCTGCAATACCTCGTCGAATTCGGGATACAGCCGCTTGTCCGGCGTCGTCGCCTCAATGTTGCGAAGGTCGAGCCACTGTCCGGCGAAGTTCTCCGTGAATGCACGCGCCCTCGGGCTGGCTAGCATCCGCTCCACTTGCGCACGCAGCGTCGCGGTCTGGCTCAGCTTTTTCGCGGCGGCGAGGGAAAGCAGTTCGTCGTCGGGCATCGTGCTCCACAGGAAATAGGATAGGCGCGACGCGAGTGCGTAGTCGTCCAGCTTGCCGGGGCGCTCCTCGATCAGGAGAAATTGCGGCGTCGTGAGCACCGCGCGAAATCCGACCTCGACCGCGTCCTCGAAGGATTTCCCCGCATCGAGCGCATCCGTCACGAGTTTTGTGAACGGCTCCGCCTCGCCGGTCTCCAGCGGACGCCGGAATGCGCGCTGCGCAAAATGCTCGACTACATTTTGCGCATCACCCTTCGGATTCCCCGGCTTCAGCGCGTACGGCACCTTGTGATTTCGACGCCACGTCTGCCTGTTCTGCGCCACTTCCACGAGCGGGATGTCGCCGAAGAGCCGCTTCGTCCCCGGAGTCGGCCAGCTCTCCGCGAGCGGTCCCTCGAGCTCGGCCCATTGCAGCGCGAGCCCCGGGCCTTTGTATTTCGGCGCGCCCTCATTGTGTACGTTTTTGCCTTGGGAATCGGCACCGATGCCGTTCGGCTCGATGCGCAGAAACTCGCCGGAGTTCAGTGTCACGTTCAATTCCACCACACGCGGCTTGTCCGGCGGTATGTCGAAATAGCCGAGCGGTCGCCGTGTCCGATAGTTTTCCGTGTACACACGCATCATCAGATCGCGGCCATCGGTCTGGTGTCCGTAGGCCGAGATGCGAATGCGGTAGCGACCCGATTGCTTCGCGGAAAACTGCTTCAAGTCCGCCTGCGGATAGCCCGCGTTGAACCACACAATCGCATCCGGCAATTCCTTCAGCATCTGGTGGTGAATCTTGTTTTGATTCTTCGGATCAGGCGCGCCGTCCGCCACATCGAGCTGCCTCTTCACGCCCTGCTCCTCCTTGTAAAAATACCGCTTCGGCTCCTTGTCCGAAGGCGGACGAAAGTCGAGCGCCTCGGGAATCGCAGCATCCACGGCCTCCAGATATTTCTCGATGTGCAATTGTGAGATGCGCAGCCCTTCCGCCACCGTGTCGAATCCGTGCGAAGGCGGATCGCTCGGCAGGATGTGCAGCATCGGCGTTTCCACCCCGAGCAGTTCCTGCACGGTGCGCTCAAATTCCAGCCGGTTCAGCCGACGCAAAGGCACTCGTCCCTCCGCAGCTTGAAGCGATTTCTCAACCTTCACGATCCCGCCACCGATGGTCTCCAGCAATGCACGCTTCGCCGCCGCATCCGGACGCGGCTTCTTCGCCGGCGGCATCTCATCCGCCAGCACGCGGTCGAACACCTTCACCCACTCCGCACGATCCTTCTCCGAGTCGAATTTGATCGGCAGCGCTTCCAGATCGAGCCCGCCCTTTTTCTCCGTGGCGTCGTGACAATTTGTGCAGTGCTGATCGACGAATGCTCTCACCGTCTGCGAACCATCGTTGGTCTTCGTGGCGGCATTCGCACAATGAGAAAAGGAGATCGTCCCAGCCGTCATGGCGGCGATGAGGAGGAAACTGGGGCGGTTCATCAGTGGCACACTTTCAGCCAAGCATTCGTGGCGTCAATCAGAGTGCGACGGGCCGGCAGACTTTTGCAGGACCACGATCCATCCAGGGACATCGTCGGCACCGCTCTTTCGCACGACGATCTCGCGGCGGTGTAATTCCGTGAATCCGTGGCTGATCGAAAGCGTGCGAATGTAGGCGAGCGAATGGGCGAAGCGCACTTTCGATGTCAGGACGAAGCTCTCGCCATCGTGCCGCTCAAGTGAAAACGCGAAGAGTCCGCCTGCGCGCAGGAGTTGCGCAGCGGAGCGGAAGGTGTCGCCGAGATCGCCGACGTAGATGAAAAGATCGCCAGCGAGGACGAGGTCGAAATGGTCCTGCCGCGCGCACATGGCATCGGAGATTTCGGCGGTGACAAGTTCATCGTAGATTTTCCGAGCCGCGGCCTGCGCGATCATCGCCGGGGAAAGGTCCACGCCGATGAGCCGCGTGGCGATCGAGCGAAATTGCTCGCCGCACAGCCCGGTGCCGCAGCCGAGATCGAGGACTTCAAAATGCCTGCATTGAGCGACCGCGAGTATGGCTTCGAGTAGTTGTTCCGGAACGCGATATTGCAGGTGGCCGGTCAGGTGCTTGTCGAACTCGGACGCGTAGGGATCGAAGAGATTCCGCACATAGCTTGCAGGCGTGGTGGTCCGCGAATTGTCGCCAGACAATGCCGCGAGGACATGCTGCCAGTCGGGCGAATTCGGCTTCAGCGCGGTGGCCTGACGATTCG
>JBBRPQ010000054.1:0-29129 GCA_038227825.1 Chthoniobacterales bacterium | reverse complement strand
GATCTCGAAGGATGTCGAGTTCAAGGACCTCGGGCTCGTGGTGATTGATGAGGAGCAGCGCTTCGGCGTGCTGCACAAGGAGCGCTTCAAGCAGATGTGGCCGCTCGTGGACCTGCTCACGCTCTCGGCGACGCCGATCCCGCGCACGCTCTACCTCTCGCTCATGGGCGCGAAGGACATGAGCACCATCGAGACCGCGCCGCCGAACCGCATCCCGGTCGAGACGCTCATCTGCCCGTACGACGAGCGCATCATCCGCGACGCGATCCAGCGCGAACTGAAGCGGCAGGGGCAGGTGTTCTTTTTGCATAACCGCGTGGGCGACATTCAGAGCGTGGAGGCGAAAATAAAAATGCTCGTGCCAAATGCGCGCACCATCGTGGGGCACGGGCAGATGCTGGAGCACGAGTTGGAGGAAGTGATGCATCGCTTCGTGAGCGGCGACGCCGACGTGCTCATCTCGACGACGATCATCGAGAGCGGCGTGGACATCCCGAATGCGAACACGATCATCATTGATCGCGCGGATCGCTTCGGCCTCGCGGACCTCTACCAACTCCGCGGACGCGTGGGCCGTGCGCAGCATAAGGCTTACGCCTACCTCATGCTGCCGCGCGACATGATGGGCAGTGGCGAAGCACGCAAACGCATCAACGCCATCAAACAATACGGTTCGCTCGGCGCGGGATTCAAAATCGCGATGCGCGATCTGGAAATCCGTGGCGCGGGAAATATCCTCGGCACCGCGCAGAGCGGCCACATCGTGACGATCGGCTTTGAGCTTTATTGCGCGCTCTTGCGCCAGGCCATCGCGAAGCTGAAGGGGGAACGAGGCACCAAGCGGATCGAGGTCGCGCTGCGGCTCGATTTCATTTTGCAAAGGGAAGTGGAATGGGTGGGTAAAGGCGCGGAGTCCTCGAATGCACCTGCCTTTTTGCCGACGAAATACATCAGCGAAACCGGCCCGCGCATCGCGGCCTACCGAAAGATCAATGCCCTCGCCACGCAGGAGACTCTCGACAAGCTGCGCAAGGAATGGCGCGACCGCTACGGCCGCTTTCCCGAGGCAGTGGAGAATCTCCTCACGCTCACAGAAATCCGCATCTCATCAGCGGCACGCAAAATCTCCGGCGTCGAGGTAAAGGACGGCAAGCTGATGCTCATGCGCGGCGGCGATTTCATTTTGATCGGCGGAAAATTTCCCCGCCTCGCAGCGAAGACGGGCACCGAGCGGCTGCGCGAAGCGCTGAAAATGATCCGCAGCCTGTGAGTGCCGCGCCACGGGGTGGAAAACAGGCTTGCCCAGACCGGCCCAAAGCTGTTGAATTTGGAAAGTGCGGAGGAACGAGTTGAAGTTTATTTCAACCCAAATGCCGCCAAGAAAGGAAACCCCATGCACACCCTCTCGAATGGTTCCCACGGAGCAGAAGTGATGTTCCTGCAGCGCATGCTGAATAAGCGGGGCGCGAGCCCGTTTCTCACGGAGGACGGAAGTTTCGGCCCGCGGACACAAGCCGCACTCAGAACATTTCAACACGGAGCGCGGATATCCGCTGATGGCGTCGCAGGCCCGGCGACTTGGACAGCCCTCGGCCCCATCACAGAAATTCGCCACCGGGTTACGCCGTTTAGCCAGCCCACTGACATGAGTTGCTGGTCTGCAGCAGCGACGATCATCTTTGGTGACCGCTCGGTCGGCCCTGGCAGAGCCACGCTCGACAGCACTGGGGGACTGGAAATTAGCCTCGCCAACGTGGAGACATTTGTTCGAGGTCTCGGCTGGCGAGTCGTGAACAACATGTCCGCGCCACCAGCGTCCCAAGTCATGAACGTGGTGCGGGGCGCCCCGGCGTGGGTTGCCTTTCAAGGTGTCCACGTTGCGCACGCGGTGGTGTTCAGCGGGATGCTCAGCGACGGAGCCCAGGACGGAACTGGCACGGTGTTTCTGGTGCAGGATCCGTGGCCTCCCGGCAGTCATGTCGGCACCGCCTACGGGACCACCTACCTGGGCCAGACGGTATGGCTGCGAAGCGTCCGCCCAGCCATACCGGCAATGATCGCATACATCGCCCAGCGATAAACTGGCACGGCAAGGCTGAAGATTCTTCTCACCATCGCAAGCGCCAGACGCTTTCGCGCAAAGGCGCGCGGGCACATCGTTCTGGTGCCCACTATGGGTGCATTGCATGAGGGTCACGCAGCGTTGATTCGACGCGCTCGCTCGCTCGCAGGAGAAGAGGGCCACGTGGTTGTGAGCATCTTTGTGAACCCGACGCAGTTTGGGCCGAAGGAGGACCTCTCCCGCTACCCGCGCCCGTTTTCCAAGGACAAAAAGCTGTGCGCCTCGCTCGGCGTGGATGCGATTTTTCACCCCCCGGCGGGCGAGATGTACCGCGCGGATTTTTCGACTTGGGTGAATGAGGAACGCGTGTCGGGCGGACTTTGCGGCGCCTCGAGGACCGGGCATTTCCGCGGTGTGACCACCATCGTGCTGAAGCTCTTCACGATTGTGCAGCCTGACGTGGCGGTGTTTGGCCTGAAGGATTTCCAGCAATGCGCAGTGATTGCGCGCATGGTGCGCGATCTCGATCTGCCGGTGCGGCTCGTCTTTGAGCCGACAGTGCGCGAGCATGACGGGCTCGCGCTCAGCTCGCGGAATGCCTACCTTTCCCCGGAAGAGCGCACTGGGGGTCCCTCACTGCGGCGCGGCCTGCTCGCGGCGCGTGCTGCTTTTCACAAAGGTGAACACAGAGCGGCGAAGCTGATCCAAATTGCGAAACGGGAAATCTCCCGCACTGGAAGAGTGGACTACATTGAGGTCGTGGACGCATCGACGCTCGCCCGGACGCAAAAGCCGCAGCGTGGCGACACGATGGCGATGGCGGTTTTCTTCGGTCGCACGCGCCTGATCGATAACATCCAGTTTCGCTGACCACACGTTCCACAAACATGCTCCATTTTGACTACGCAGTGATCGGCAGCGGCCTCGCGGGGCTGAGCTTCGCACTGAAGGCGGCGCGCAACGGTACGGTCGTCATCATCACCAAGAAGGCAAAGGCCGAGTCGAACACCGCGTGGGCGCAGGGCGGCATCGCGTGTGTGACGGATGAGACGGACAGCATCGAATCGCACGTGCAGGACACGCTCATCGCCGGCGCGGGGCTTTGCGACGAGGCCGTCGTGCGCAGTATCGTGCGCGACGGGCCGGGACGCATCGCGGAACTGATCGAACTTGGTGTGATGTTTGACCAACACTCCGACGGCACGCCCGATCTCACGCGCGAAGGCGGGCATGCGGCCCGTCGCATCTTGCACGCGCGTGATGCGACCGGCCGCGAGATCGAGCGGGCGCTGCTGGAGGCTGTCGCGAAGGAACCACGCATCACACTTCTCGAAAATCACATGGCGGTGGATCTCATCACGCTGCGAAAGCTCGGCCTTTCCGCGATGAAGGATCGCTGCGTCGGCGCATATGTGCTGAATGAGGTGACTGGCGACGTGCTCACGCTGCGGACCGATCGGGTCGTCCTGGCGACGGGCGGCTGCGGGAAAGTCTATCGCTACACGACGAATCCCAGCATCGCGACGGGCGATGGCGTGGCGATGGCGTGGCGGGCAGGTGCGGCGGTGGCGAACATGGAGTTCATCCAATTCCACCCCACATGCCTTTTTCACCCCGAGGCGCGAAGTTTCCTGATCAGCGAGGCAGTCCGTGGCGAAGGCGGAAAACTCGTGGATGCAAAAGGGAAGGAGTTTGCGCACCGATACGACCCGCGAGGGGCACTGGCCCCTCGCGACATCGTGGCGAGGGCGATCGATGCGGAGATGAAACGCACGGGCAGTCCGTGTGTGTATGTGGACATCAGCCACAAGCCTGCGGATTTTATCCACGCGCATTTTCCGACGATCCACGAGCGATGCCTGACGTTCGGAATCGATATCACGAAGCAGCCCATCCCTGTCGTGCCGGCCGCGCATTATCAGTGCGGCGGCGTGGTCACCGATGAGAATGGCGCGTCTCCCCTTCCCGGCCTGTTTGCGATTGGCGAAGTCGCCTGCACCGGGCTGCACGGCGCAAACCGCCTCGCCAGCAACAGCCTGCTCGAAGCGGTCGTCCTCGCGCACCGCGCGGCGATCGCATTGGAGAAATGGAACGCACCCGCCGAGCCTGCGCTCACGGATTTGCCAGAATGGAAAAGTGGTGACGCGACCGACGTGGACGAGCTCGTCGTCATCTATCACAATTGGGGAGAGATCCGCCGACTCATGTGGGACTACGTCGGCATCGTGCGGACGGACAAGCGACTCCAGCGGGCAGGCGCGCGACTGCGGAACCTGCTCCAAGAGATTCAGGAATTTTACTGGGACTTCAAGGTGACGACAGACCTGCTCGAACTGCGCAACCTCGCGACCGTCGCGAGCCTGATCGTGGACAGCGCGCTGCTGCGAAAAGAAAGCCGCGGCCTGCATTACACTCTGGATTACCCGGAGTCGGACGACCGCTACATCCGCCCGACTACGCTGCGGAAAGCCTGAAAAACTCCAGCCCCCGACCGGTTGTCTGAGTTTCCGGGCTCGGTTGGCACTGGCATTGCTACTTCGCTGGCTATGCTCACTTTTGCCTACCAAGCTCGCGACTCTGCGGGAAAAATCTCAAACGGCGTCCAGGAGGGAATCAACGAGGAAAACGCCGTCAATGCACTGATGTCGCGAGGTCTCCTCGTGCTCTCCATCCAGCAGAAAGGTGCCAGCAAGATCACCCGTGCGAAAGCGAAGGTTCCCCAGTCGGATCTCGTCATGTTCACCCGCCAGCTCGCCACGATGGTGGATGCGGGACTCCCGCTCGTGGGCGCGCTGACCGCACTTTTTGAACAATCCGACCCGAAGAAGCAGGCCGGTCTCCGCCGCGTCATCGGTGAAATCACCGCGTATGTGCAGGAGGGCTCTACCTTCAACGACGCGATCAGCAAGCACCCCAAGGTTTTCTCGCGCCTGTATATCTCGATGGTGAAGGCGGGTGAATCCGGCGGCATGCTTTCCGAGGTGCTCGATCGTCTCGCAGGATTCCTGGAAGCCTCGGCGCGACTGAGCAAGAAGGTGAAGTCCGCGATGACCTACCCGGTCATCGTGATCAGCATCGCGTTCGCCATTACGATTTTCCTCATCGTCAAAGTCGTGCCGGTCTTCGGCAGCATCTTTGCGGACTTCGGTGCGAAGCTCCCTGCACCGACGCAATTCCTCATCGATCTATCGGATGCCATGCGCAAGTATTGGTACTATGGCGTGGGCGCCATGGTCGGCGTGTTTTATGGAATCCGCGCGTGGCTCGATACGGAAAAGGGCGCGGACACATGGGACAAGTGGAAGTTGAAGCTGCCCGTGTTTGGTCCCCTCACGCATAAGATTTGCATGAGCCGTTTCGCCCGCACTTTTGCGCAGCTCATTCGTTCGGGCGTCCCGATTTTGGAAGTCATGCAGATCGTCGGCGACACCTCCGGCAATAGCGTGGTGACGAAGGCCATCAAGTCCGTCTCCGCCGATGTCGAGAAGGGCGATCACCTTACGGCGTCACTGAACCGCCAGGCCATCTTCCCGCCGATGATGCTCCGCATGGTCGCCGCCGGTGAGAGCACTGGCAAAATCGACACCATGCTTGAGAAGATGGCGGATTTCTGGGACGAGGAAATCGAGGCCATGCTCTCAGCACTCACTTCACTGCTTGAGCCGCTGCTCATTGTTTTCCTCGGCGTGATCGTCGGCGGCATCGTCATCGCGATGTTCCTCCCGATCTTCAAGCTGAGCGATATCGTCTCAGGCAACAAGTAGCCCACCGGCTACGAGCAACGCTCCATAGGCGAGCCCGGCGAAAGCCGCGGCTCGCCAGCGTTTTTCAGAGGCACTCACCCAGGAAATCTGATCGCGCAGCGTGAAAGGCATCCCCACCCAGAACATGCCGAAGATGATCCACAAATACGTGAGCGAGACGAGGAGCAGCCGGACACTTTCAGGACGCAAAAATGCCGACTCCAGCAACGGCTCCGCGGCGAGCAGCGCACATGCTCCGAGCGCGCGGACGGCGAGAAAATCGGGGATGAACATGATGGCCAGCGCGGTCGCGATCGGGGTGCCGATCATTACCGTATTCCGCCAAGGATCGAAGTCGCCGAGATCCATCTTCTGAACGAGGAAGAAAAACCACGCTCCCGCGACAATCGAGAGAACCACGCCAAACTCGCGGTTGCGCGGGAAATTTCGCAGCCATTCCTGCACCGTGCGCGCCTTCACAAACGCGAGGAGATGAATCGCGAGCAGCACGCCTCCGACGGCGAGCATTGTCAGTTTGAGCGTCAGCCAGTTCGGGTAGATCATGCGGAAGGGCGCGTATGCAAAGGGCTGCGATGAGCGGCGGGCAAGCGAAAAGCCCGGCGTGCTCCGGGGTCAGGCGGCCCGCGATTTTCCGAGCGTGGCTACTAGTGACTCGAAAATCACGCGTCCATCGGTGCTGAGCAGCGCTCCGTCGCACGCGCGCTCGGGGTGCGGCATGAGGCCGAAGACGTTCCGTCCGGCATTGCAGATGCCGGCGATGTTTTCCGCGGCACCGTTTGGATTTGCCTCGGGCGTCACGTTGCCTGCCTCATCACAATACCGCACGAGCACGCGGCCCTCGGCATTCAGCGCGCGAAGCGTGTCGGCGTCGGCGGTGAAATTTCCCTCACCGTGCGCGATGGGCACTCGCAGCACGCGGCCGACTTTGGACGATGACAGAAACGGATTCGCCGTGTTCTCAACGCGCAGGTTCACGTGCTCGCAGATGAAATGCATGTCGCGGTTGCGAATGAGCGCTCCTGGCAGGAGGCCGCTCTCGCAGAGGATCTGGAAACCGTTGCAGATGCCGAGCACATGCACTCCTTTTCCAGCCTGCTCGACGATGGATTTCATCACCGGTGAAAAGCGTGCGATGGCCCCGCAGCGAAGGTAATCGCCATAGCTGAAGCCACCCGGCAGCACGATCAGATCGTAGCCCGCAGCGCTGGTTTCCTTGTGCCAGAGAAAGTCGGTATCGAAGCCGAATTCACGCAGGACATGGTGGCAGTCCTGATCGCAGTTCGAGCCGGGAAAGCGGATGACGGCGGCGCGCATGGGCTATTTCTCCAGCACGAGCTGATAGTCTTCGACGACCGGATTGCTCAGCAGTTCACGACAGATTTCGTGCATCTTCGCCTCGTCGGCTCCATCCACCTCGACTTCGAGCATCTTGCCCACGCGCACGCTTTTCACGCCCGGCATTCCATGGTGGCGCATCGCTTCCCGCACGGCGACGCCCTGCGGGTCGAGAATGCTCAGCTTCGGCATCACGATCACTTTTGCTTTCATAAGAGGGGCGGCTTTTAAAGACCACATCCCGGCGTGTCGAGCACTCCCCGCTTATTGGAGAAAATTCCGCGCGGTGACTCTCGGCTCGACACGATTGTGCGTTCGCGGCCATCTTGAGCACATGTTTCGCCGCACCTGCCTGCCTGTCCTGCTCGGGACATTGGCGTGTGCATACGCCGAACCGGCGGCTCCCGAGGCGCTCACGCCGGAGCAGATTCGCGAGGCGGAATTCATCGTCGGCTTTTCCATCCCGAATCCCGGAGAGCTCTTCACTGCCCTCGGAAAATCCAGCAAGCCGGACTGGGCCGCGCTCTTCCGCAAGCAGCCGCCAGGGTCGCACATCAGCCGTCCGCTCATCGCGCTGAATCTCGGCATCCGCCTCGCCGACGCCTTCCTCGCCGTCGAAGCGCAGGATCGCCAGCAGGTGAAAAACGTCTCCACCGAAATCAAGCTGATCGCGAAGGGCCTCGGTCTGGAGCAGGAATTCATGGTGCGAAGCAACAGCATCGCGGACTTTGCCGACAGTCGGCAGTGGGACGCGCTCTTCGAGGAAATCGAGGCCGTGCGCGGTGAATTCGCCGCAACAATGGAAGGCCAGCGCGATGCCGATCTCGCGATGCTGATGTCGCTCGGCTGCTGGCTGCGTGCCGTGAACATTGCGACCGCGGAACTCGTGGCGAACTACATCCCGGACGACGTGAACATCCTGCGCGGTTCTGCAATCGGCGAATTCTTTTCCGCCCGGCTGAGTGCACTGCCGGCAAAAACGAGAGGGATTCCCGTGATCGCGGACATTCAGCAGCGACTGCCCGAACTCAGCAAGGCACTCGCATTTCCCGAAGGCAGGACGCCCGCGAAAGACAAGGTATTCCTGATGCACCGAATGACTGCCGCCATGATCAGCATCATCGTCGCACCGGAAAAATGAGCATGACCACGTTGCTCGATTCCCTCTTCGCACTGGTGATTGCCCTGAATGCCGCCCCGGCAAGCAGCGATGCCGTGGTGACCTGCCGCCGCGCCGCACTCGAACTGGCCGGTGCGTGGACGAACGACGGCTTTCGCCTCCGCGAGCGCACATGGTCCGGCACGCTGCCCGCCACGAAGCCAGCCCTCGCACGCGTGAATCTCTTCGCGGGAAACCGTTACTGGTTCACCGCCGCGACGAACGCGGCCTCCACGACAATCGCCGTGCAAATCTACGACATCCACGGCGCACCGCTCACCGTCGAGTCGTATCAGGATGGCCCTCTTGCCGCCGCCGTTTTCGCACCCGCCACGAGCGGCACCTACATCGTCGGCGTGAGCGAAACCACAGGCACGTCCGTCCCTTTTTGCCTAGTCTATTCCTACAAATAAGCAATGCCATCCAAGAATCCGCCAACCATGTCCTCCGAGACCCGTGCAGCCCGCGACCGCGTCATCCAGTTCAGCATTTTCCTGCGCAATAAGGTCGGTGCGTTCCTCGATGTCGTGCGACTGCTGCAGGAGCATCAGGTGAATGTCCTCGGCACCACCATCGAGCCGAGCGCAGACACCGCGATCGTGCGCGTCGTCGTGAGCGACCCGGATGCAGTCGAGGGAATCTTCCACCTGCACTCCATCCCCTACTCCACGTGGCCGCTCGTCGTCGTGGAATTGAAGGAGGCCGATCACTTCGGCCAGGTCCTCACCGCACTGCTCGCCGCGGAGGTGAATATTTTCGGCGCCTACGCACTACTCACGCGTCCGCACGGCCATGCCACGCTGGCACTGCACGTTGAGGACAACGAATGCGCCATGTCCGTGCTGAACGGCAGCGGCTTCATCATCCTGAATCAGGACGACCTCTCGCGCTGAATCTGCGCTACCTCGGCGCTACCTCGGCGCCGAATCGCTCGCGCCGACATTCGCGATTTTCTCGCCGGAGACTTCCACTGCAGCCTGCGAGCCGGGAAGTGCGAGCGACTGGTTGACGATATCGACCTTCGCACCGATGCCGACGATGTTGAAAAGATTCACCACATCACGTGACCGCATGCGGATGCAGCCGTAGCTCGCCGGAGTGCCGATGCTCCATTCTTCAGCCGTGCCATGGATGTAGATGCAGCGTGAATAAGTATTGCGGTTCTCCGGCTCCCTGCCATCCAGCCACAAAATCCGCGACACGATCGGATCACGGCCCGGTGCATTCGCCTGCACGATCTCGCCGGTCGGCCGACGGCTGGAAAACTTCATCCCCTGCGGCTGGCCCCCGCCGATCTTCTTCGCGATCTCGTGCTTCCCGAGCGGCGTGCCGTAGCTGCCCTCGCGGTTGCTCACGCAGAATTTCGACGTCGAGACATCGTACACTTTCATGAGCTGTCCCTTGCGATAGAGCGCCATCTTCTGGTCCGGCACGCTCACGACCATCTTGTGAACGCTGTCCTTCGCGCACGAGGCGAGGAAAGCGGCTGAGAGCAGACTGAGGATTCGGAGAGATTTCAGAGACACTGCTGCCAAACTATCCGCGTGTCCTCACTCTGCAACTCTGCGTTTTCCCTTGAGCCACGTCGCACGCGCCATGACCCTGCGGCATGATGATCATTCGGCCCTGGCTCACCCTCCTGCTGTTCCTCGCCGGCCCGCTGCTCGCGGCGGATGAACCGTCCTCGCCTCCCGTCACATTCGTGGCACCCGGCCCCGTCTTCGTCATTCCGATCCACGGCACCGTCAGCGAGCCGCAGTTCTTCTTTCTCCGCCGCGCGCTGAAGGAAGCGCAGCGTGAAAATGCCAGCGCGGTCGTGCTCGATGTGGACACCTTCGGCGGGCGCGTGGATTCCGCGATGGATGAAATGGACGCCCTGCTCAATTCGCGCATCCCCACCTTCGCATTCGTGAACACCAAGGCGATTTCCGCCGGCTCCCTCATTTCGCTCGCGGCAAAGAAGATCTACATGCATCCGAATGCCGTCATCGGCGCATCCGCAGTCGTCGGCGGCGAGGGCGAGGACCTGAAGGAAACCATTAAGGAGAAAAGCACCTCGATGGTCGTGGCAAAAGCCCGCGGTGCCGCAAAGGCGAGCGGCCATCCCGAGGACGTCGCAGAGGCATTCGTGCGAAAGGAAAGCGAAGTAAAGCGCGGCGAAGTTGCCGTCGATTCAAAGGACACCCTGCTCACACTCAACACCGACGACGCCACGAAACTCTACGACGGCCAGCCCCTCCTCGCCGCGGGTCGCGCGGACAGCATCGAGGATCTGATGAAAGTCGCGGGCCTCAATGGAAGCATCCGGCGAATCGAGCCGACGGGCTTTGAGACCATCGCATCATGGCTCACGATGATTTCGCCGCTGCTGCTCATGGCCGGCATGGCCTGCGGATACATGGAATTCAAGGCACCCGGCTTCGGCATCTTCGGCATTCTCTCCATCGTTTTCTTCGGTCTCTTCTTCGGCAGTTACTTCATCGCCGGTCTCGCAGGATGGGAGGCGGTCATCATCTTTGCCGTCGGCCTCCTGCTCGTGCTCGGCGAACTCTTCCTCCACCCCGGCACGATGATTCCGGGACTCATCGGCGTGCTGCTCATGCTCGGCTCGCTCGTGTGGGCCATGGTCGATCACTGGCCGGGCACCCCCGCGATCCCAAGCTCGGAAGAACTCCAGCGCCCGATGATGAATCTCGTCATCGCACTCGCAGGCGGCGGCATTTTCATGGCCGTGATGGCGAAGTTCCTCCCGCAGACCTCCATCTTCCGCCGCCTCGTGCTCTCGACATCCTCGCAGAACGGCCCCTCCGTCACCGTGCCCGTCGTGAATTTCGAGCTCCACACCGGCGACACCGGCGTCGCCTCCACCACGTTGCGCCCTGCGGGAAAGGCGGAGTTCGGCGGCAATGCGCACGACGTCATCACCGCTGGAGATTTCATCACCGCAGGCACGAAGGTGCGCGTGGTCGCCGTGGACGGCATGCGCGTGATTGTCGAGACGGCGAGTTGATCTGCGCCACATCGCATGCTGCCGAAGAAATCGGGGTGTCCCCTTTTTCAAAAAGCTGCTAACGCTTCCGCCCCTTTTTCACAAATGACCATGACCTCCGCCAGCCAAGTCAACCCCGCCGAACGCATCCTCATGGGCCCCGGCCCGAGCAGCGTGCCGCACCGCATCCTCCGCGCGCTCAGCGCGCCCACGCTCGGCCATCTCGACCCCCAGTATCTCGCCATCATGGACGAGACGTGCGAACTGCTCCGCCAGATTTTCCGCACGCAGAACAAGCTCACCTTCCCCGTCAGCGGCACCGGCATGGCCGGCATGGAATGCATCGCGACCAATCTCCTCGAACGCGGCGACGAAGCCATCGTGTGCGTGAACGGCGTCTTCGGCGGACGCATGAAGGACGTGATGGAACGCTGCGGCGCGACCGTCCACGCCGTTGAAGCCGCATGGGGCGACATCATTTCCAAAGAGCAGATCGCCGCCGCACTCGACGCACACCCGAAGGTGAAACTCCTCGGCATCGTCCACGCCGAGACCAGCACCGGCGCGCTGCAACCCCTCGAAGGCCTCGCCGCCATGTGCCGTGAAAAAGGCGCACTCTTCGTCGTCGATGCCGTCACCTCCCTCGGCGGCCACGAGCTTGCGGTCGATGACTGGGGCATTGATGCCATCTACAGCGGCACGCAGAAATGCCTCTCCTGCCCGCCCGGCCTCTCGCCCGTGAGCTTCAGCGACCGCGCGCTCGCCGTCATGGATGCGCGCAAGACGAAAGTGCAATCGTGGTATCTCGATGTCTCGCTGCTGCGCAAATACTACATGAACCCCGGCGCAGGCGGCGGCCGCGTGTATCACCACACCGCGCCGATCAACATGACCTACGCCCTGCGCGAGGCGCTCCAGATCGTCATCGAGGAAGGACTCGACGCCCGCATCGAGCGCCACCGCGTGATGCACCTCCGCCTCCGCGCCGGCCTGGAAAAACTCGGCCTCAGCTACGTGCCGAAGCATTCGCTGCACACGCTGAACTGCATCCACGCCCCCGCCGGCAAAGACGAAGCCGTGCTGCGCAAACGCCTGCTCGAAGAATACGGAATCGAAATCGGCGCCGGCCTCGGCCCGATGGCCGGCAAAGCAATCCGCATCGGCCTCATGGGCCACTCCGCCACCCAGCGCAACGTGGACCTCGTCCTCGCCGCGCTCGGCGAACTGCTGCGCTGATCCATCGCGCCGACCGCTGACACATCACGGCTGATACGACTTCCACGTTTAAAATGCCGGAAGCGCGGGCAAGGAGCAGGGGCGCCCTCGCCCCGCGTTTCCGATGAGCGACGGGGCGAGGGCGCCCCTGCTCCTTGTGCCGTTCCGCCGCCGATCACGAAGTCTCACTGCGGAAACCGTATGACGCATCACGGCGATCGCTGACGCATCGAGGGCCAAAGGCCCGCCTCCATAGCAGCCTAGGGCGCAGCCCCAGGAATCGTGCGGCAAAAAGCAGAGGGCTGAAAGCCCGCCCCATTCCCCGCACGGACGTGCCTTGGGGTCCGAGCCTTCGCGATGGGCGCCTGCTTGCGATTCCCGCGCAGGGCTGAGACGTTGTGCGTGATGGCCCTGCATTCGTCCGCCCTCGAAAAACTCGCCGCCTTGCTCCCGCCGGAGCGATGGCTCCGCGAACCTGCGCAGCGGGCGGCGTATGAGAGCGATGCGCTCACGGCGTTTCACACTTCGCCGCTCGCCATCGCGGTGCCGGAGTCGCAGGAGGAGGTGATTGCGCTGGTGAGGGGGTGTCATGCGGCGGGCATTCCCTTCGTCGCGCGCGGCAGCGGCACGAGCCTCAGCGGGGGGTCGCTGCCGGTGGCGGATGGGATCGTCATCGCGCTGAACCGGCTGAACAAAATCCTGCGGCTCGATCCGCGCGAGCGCATCGCGGTCGTGGAGCCGGGTGTGATCAATACGCACGTCACGGATGCCGCCGCACCGCACGGGCTGCACTACGCGCCCGATCCTTCGTCGCAGACGATCTGCACCATCGGCGGAAATGTCGCGTTCAACTCCGGCGGCGCGCATTGCCTGAAATACGGGATGACTTCGAACCACGTGCTCGGCGTGAAGGCCGTGCTGGCGACGGGCGAGGTCGTGGAATTTGGAAGCGCGAGCAGGGAGCAGTGCGGACCGGACTTTACCGGGCTTTTTGCAGGCAATGAGGGGCTCTTCGGCATCGCGCTGGAGATCACGCTGCAACTTCTGCCGCGCGCGGAGTGCTTCCACACGGTGCTCGCCGGCTATCGAACGCTGGAGCATGCAGGCGACGCCGTGAGCGCGATCGTCTCCAGCGGCCTGCTGCCCGGCGCGATCGAGATCATGGATGCGCTCGCGATCCAAGCTGCGGAAGCCGCCGTTCATGCGAACTACCCGCGCGGCTGCGAGGCAATGCTCATCGTCGAACTCGAAGGCCCGCGCGAAAAGGTCGCCGCCGAGCGTCCGCACCTCGACGCGCTGCTTGCAAAATCGCAGCCCGTCGAAACGCGCGTCGCCGCGAATGCCGCCGAACGCGGAGCGATTTGGAAGGGCCGCAAGAGTGCATTCAGCGCTGTGGGAAGACTGTCGCCAGACTTCATCGTGCAGGACGGAGTCGTCCCGCGCCAACGACTCGGCGAAGCACTGCGGCGCATCGGCGAGATGTCGCGCGAAGCCGGGCTGCGCGTCGCGAATGTCTTCCACGCCGGCGACGGGAATCTGCACCCGCTCATCCTCTACACGGGCCGCGAACCCGGTGCGCTCGAACGCGCGGAAGCACTCGCAGGCCGCATCCTGCGCATGTGCGTGGAGATGGGCGGCAGCCTCACAGGCGAGCACGGCATCGGCGTGGAAAAGCGCGACTACCTGCCGGAGATGTTCAGCGCCGCGGAGATTGATTTCATGCGCCGCCTGCGCCGCGCCTTCGATCCCGGCGAGATTGCGAATCCCGGAAAGATGTTCCCCGGCGGCAATGCGCCCGCACTGGTGCAGCACGGGATGCATCCGCTGGAGAAAGCCGGCATCATCAGCCGAGAATAGTGGGTGGGTCCGCGCTCTGCGCTGGGTCCATCCTCGCTCAGGATAGGATCTGACTTTACGAGCGATTCGTGAAGAAGGGCAGAGACGCCGAGAAGCACAATGGCTCGCGATTCCGCAGTGAACTTCCGTCTTTCAAAAGAGGACGCCGCCGGAACTTGCAAACGGGGGCACGAGTAAACATTTTCTCTCCGATGTCCCACATGAAGCTACTTTTCTCGGCGTTGTTCCTGAGTCTGGCCCCGTTCACTTCTGGATCGGAGCTGCGACTCGATTCGATTTCACTGCCACTCTATCTGCATGGTTCGGATACGGACCCCCGGATCTCTATCGTGGCAGTGCCGTTTGCGACCTTTTATGCGGAGCCGGAGTGGCATTTCTCGGCAATAGCGAAGCCATTTGTGCCGCCTACGGATGGCACTTGGGAACGGCACGATGTGAACCTCGTCTCGCAATATGGCATCCAAGTGAGTGGCGACTACAAGGAGAACGGTAAGGACATGCTGGTGACGATCGATGCTTCCAAAGCGGTGGTGCCGGAAGGATACCCGTTCACGATAGAGCAGGTGATCGACGCCGCGAGCACTTGCGTGAAGCTCGCCTATCCCGAACGCCCGCATGAAGAAGGCACGCTCGAAATCGCCATCGCGCGCCCCAAGAAGAGGGCGAAATCCGAGAAGTGAAGGCGGCTAGTACGGAGGCGGGACTCTGATCCTCGCAGGTCTTCTGCCCCTCAGCGCACTGGCGTCACGGCTTTGACGACGCGGAGCTTTTCGTAGCTAGGATAGAAGGCTTCGATCTCGAAGGGCTGGCCGGCGGTCATTTCCCGGGTGGAGATTTTTGCGGAATACTCGAGGCGCTCGCGGGGATTGATGAGGAGCATGCCGGGCTCTTTTTCGATCGGCTGATCGTCGGACCATCGGGAGAGCATCTTGCCGCGGGCGTCCTTCACGAGCACGTCCACGCGGAGGGAGGTGGGGAATTCCAGGTGCACTCCGGTCTTGCCGGTATTGACGAGGGAGACGGTGACCTCGATCGCGCGGGTATCGGGCAGGCGGATCTGCGCGGGTTCGACTTTCATGGTCATGGTGAGATTCTGCAGCGCGGGTGGCGGGGCGGCGTCCTTGCCTCCCTTTTTTGCAAAAGGCGCGGCGACGGCTCCGGCGGCTTTCTTTCCGACGTTCTTCGTCCCGTCCCACACGGAGCCCACGCCGTCCGCGGTCTTCTGAAAGGTGCGCTTCCAAAAGCCGGGCCGCGCGGGGGCTTCATCAGCCGCATGCAGGGGTGCCAGGATGGCGGCGCAGAGGGCGAGGTGGAACATCTTCATTCAGACAATGTGGCGGATGGCGTTCGTGTGTTGCAAATCGCTTTTCTGCCCCGGAAGGTGGGCGGATGCGTTTCCCGCTCCTCTGCACTGCGATCCTCTCGCTCGCGTTTTCATCATTCTGCCCAGCCATGTCGAGCAAGCCGGAGATCACCGTGCGCATCCACACCGAGGCGGACAAGAACGACAGCGACACCTTTTCCATCCCGGTGAATCTCGTGTACCAGCGCCGCCAGGCCTACCTGAGCAAGGTGGCGGACATCAGCGAGCGGATGATCGAAAAGATACTCCCCTTCCCTGCGAAGGACGGCTCGTGGGGCTGCGTGCTGAAGCTCACTCCGCAGGGCCGCATCCGCCTGGAAAACATGAGCGGCCAGCTCCGCGGTGCCGCGATGGTCATCTTTGTATCCACGAAAATGGGCAACCATCAGGTGGCCGACATGATCGTGGATCGCGTGGTGACGGATGGGATCATCACCCTCCCGCGCGGGCTGAATGAAATGGAGGTCTTCCTGCTGAAGAAGAAATTCAAAATCCTCGGCGAGTCGGTGAAGCCGAACTTGCGCGATCACCCGAAGACTCTGCCGCAGGAACTCCCCGGCGGACACTTTGAACCGCCGGCGGATCGGAACGCGGCATACGAAGCCATCTCCTCAAAACCCACCCCGCGCAACCGCAGGAGCTCGGAACTGGATCTTCCCCGTCTCTCGGATTGAGCACCGCCACTGCGCCGACATCCGCACGCATCGCACGCGCGTGCCTGGCTGACTTGGAAGGATGACCATCACCTACGCACTGCTGCTCGGCTCCGTGGCACCGACCTTCGTCGTGCTCGCGTGTGGATTTGCGCTGCGCCGCTTTCACGGGCTGCGGCCCGAGGCGGATGCGAGCCTGCTCACCGTGGCGGTGAATTTCCTCTACCCGTGCTTCATCGCCGACACGCTGCTGAACAGCACGGCACTGCGCGACCTGAGCACGGTCGCGGTCGCGCCGGCGCTGGGATTCGCGCTGCTGGTGCTGTGCTTTGCGATCTCCATGCTCTGCGCAAGACTGCTCCGGCTGAAATCGCCGCAGCCGGGCCGCACGTTCGCCTTCACCGCAGCGATCCCAAACTGGGGGTATCTGCCGATTCCCATCGTGCAGCAGTTCTTTGGCAAGGACACGACCGGCGTCCTTTTCATCCACAATATCGGCCTGGAACTCGGGCTCTGGTCGCTCGGCATCTGGCTGCTTTCGGGCAGCAGTTCATGGCGGCGAGTCCTCACGGTGCCGTTCTTCGCGATCCTGGGCGCGCTGGTGCTGAACTTCGCACATGCCGCCGACTGGCTGCCGCGCGTGGCGCTGGATTCCCTGCACTACCTCGGGCAGGCGGCGATCCCGCTCTCGCTGCTGCTCACGGGTGCGACGCTGGCGGATTCCGTCGTAGCGCTGCGCGATGATCGCCGCGCCGGCCTCACCTTCGCCGGATGCCTCGTGCGCGCAGCCCTGCTCCCGCCGCTTTTCCTCGCAGCGGCAAAATGGCTGCCGATCTCGCTGGACCTGAAGCGCGTGCTCGCCGTGCAGGCCGCAATGCCCTGCGCGATGGTGCCGGTGCTGCTCTCACGACATTTCCGCGGCGACATCGGGACTGCGGTGCAAATCGTCCTCGCAAGCACCGCATTCGGCCTGCTCACGATTCCGTTCTGGCTGCGCATCGGCTTCGCATGGCTCGGGCTGGGATGATGCTGCGCCTTTCGGAAAGCGCGTGATCGTGCTGCGTTCGCTGCTGCGACTGGATCGCTCACACCGCGCGGACATTTCGCCGGAGCGCCAGCGCGCCTGCAATCCACATCGCAGCCAGCGGCGCGAGACTCCAGCGGCTCGCGGGGAAGATGAGTTCGCCGAGATTGAATGCGGACCACGTCGCGGCCTGTGAGTGTGCGGGGAATTTCTGGAAATAGGTGCCGTCCCACGGACCCATCACGTTCGATGAAACGGGGCCATCCATCGCCGCGATCCACAATGGCTCGGTCTCGCCGCGCACGATTTTTTCCCACGTCGTGGCGCGGAGTTCGGCCAGATCCCTGTCGATCTCCGCAGCAGGCACGCCCTTCTTTTCCAAGTCCCTGCGATGTCCGCGCAGCCACTCCTCAAACTTCTCATGGATCACAGGCCACGCGCGATTGTGCGCAAATATCGGCCACGCGTAACGCCACACGAGGCTGTTGCCGGTGATCTTCTCCTTCCACTCGCCGGGATGGTTCACCCATGCATGCGCGCCGATGCCGAGCGGATTGAGCGCGTCTGTCACCGTCAGCAACGACTGCTGCGCGATGCTCACGGCGGCGAGCGCAGTCGTCGCGCAAGGCCAGCGGACAAATGCCGGCGCCAGCGCGAGGCACAGGAAAGGCATCGCCGGAATGAGATACCGCGGCCCGGCAGCGAAGCCGCCGTGGAATCCGTTGAAGCACACATTGATCAGGAAAAAAAACGCCGCACACGCGAGGATGAGCCATCGTTCCGCAGGCGGCAGCGCGCTTTTTCCCCGACGGAAAATCCACAGCACCGCGACGATGATCACCGGCGACAGGATGAAGATGCCGCGCCACGGAGAGATGGTGATCACGAGCGCGGCAAACCACGACGGTGCGGTGAACATTCCGAGGAAGGCGGGCGCGGTTTCCTTGAAGACGGGATTCTGAAAGCTCGTATTCAGCGCAAAGGGCGAACCGAACGCGGCGACATTGTAAGCGAGCAGCACCGCGAGACATGGGAGGACGCCGAGCGTGAACCGGACGGCTGCATTCCAATCAAGACGGCGCGCACCGCGAAGGAGCAGCCAGACGCCGAAGAATGCGCCGGGTATCGCCGCGAGATAATTCGTCACCGCGGCGATGCCAGCCCACACGCCGGCAGGCATCGCTCTTCCATTCCGCGCCGCGGCGAAGCTCGCGAGCAGCAGCACTGCGGTGATGTTGTGATCGAACATCAGCGTGCCAAAGGGAAAGAAAGTGGTGCCGAAACCAAACGCCAGCGCGGCTCCGAGTGCGGCCGCAGGATGACCGGGGAACATCTGTGACGCGACCCGCAACACGAGCACGACGCCGAGTGCCGACGCGAGACCGACGGTGAAGACCGAGCACAGCCACGCGTTCACGGTCATCACCCACCAGTCGTCGGCATCGAGCCCGAGCCAGCGTTCTGCGTGGTAGAGCACAAAGTATGGCGGCACCGCGAGGAGGGACGATCCGGGCGGCTTGTTCGGGTGGAAGTGTCCATCCGGCGCGATGCCCACATCGCCCGTACACGTGTCCCACCCGATCACTTCGAGCGGCGTGCCGTCATCGATCGGCTTTCCATTCACCGACGCAAGCAGGTAGTCCCAGGGGTCATTTCCCCAGCAGAGGCGGTGGACTTTTCCGTCGCGGATGAACTCCGCATTTTCCACATGCTCCCGAATCAGGTGCCGCCCTGCACCAGGCCGATAGACCATGTAGTCATTCACGGCAAAGCGCCCCTGCTCGACAATCGCTCGCACCTCGGCGAAACGCGCATTCTGGTTCCATCCGCCACCCTGGTGGAACCACGCGAACGTGATGAACGAGAGCACGAAAAGGAGCGACTGGAGGCGGCGGGTGGGCATCAGCGGAAATGGAGAATGCTGAATGGTGAGTTTTGAATGAAGAAGGCAAGCCGCGCGTGAAGGGAGTTTGCACTTCGAAGAACGCAGCCATTCGTCATTCCCAATTCAGAATGCAGAATTCATCATCCGCCATTTCTCCCCATGCCCTGGCCCCAGAACTACGATCCGCTGCATTCCCTCCTGTCGTCCTCGCTTGCAGCGGCAGCGCCCGCCGTGCTGCTGCTCGCACTGCTTGCAGTATGGCATGTGCGCGCACACTTCGCCGCACTCGCGGGATTGGTGGCCGCCATCGGGATTGCGCTCGCTGTTTTTGGAATGCCCGCGCCCGTTGCATTTGCCGCCGCTGGCACCGGGGCGCTGTTTGGGCTTTTTCCGATTGGGTGGATCGTGATCAATGCGGTCTTCACCTATCGGCTCGCCGTCGAGACGGGCACCTTTGAGCAGATCAAATCGCAAATCGCACGCCTCTCCGCAGACTCGCGCATCCAGGCGCTGCTCATCGCATTTTGCTTTGGTGCGTTTGTCGAAGGCTGCGCGGGATTCGGCGCGCCGGTCGCGATTTCCGGCGCGATGCTCATCGGCCTCGGCTTCAAGCCGCTCGAAGCCGCGAAGCTCGCGCTCATCGGCAACACCGCGCCGGTCGCGTTCGGCTCCGTCGGCATTCCCATCACCACACTCGCGACGGTCACCGGCCTGCCGGTCGAGCAACTCAGCGCCATGGTCGGGCGGCAACTTCCGTTCTTCTCGCTCATCGTTCCATTCTGGCTCATCGCCGCGCAGGTCGGATCGAGGGGAATGCGCCAGGTGTGGCCCGCATGCCTAGTGTGCGGACTCAGCTTCGGCGTCACGCAGTGGGCAGTGAGCAATTTCCACGGCCCGTGGCTCGTGGACATCGTCGCGGGAATCGCCGCGATGCTCTCGCTCGTGGTGCTTCTGCAGTTTTGGAAACCTGAATCGGCAAGCGACGCCACAAATCCAAAACCCGAAATCCGAAACCCGAAATCCACACTCCGCCCCTGGCTCCCATGGATCATGCTCGCGGCATTCGTCGCACTTTGGAAAGTCGGGCCGATCGAGAAATGGCTGAAGGCTGCGACACCGTGGAGTTGGAAGGTGCCATATCTGCACGAGAGCGTGCAGCGCATGCCGCCTGTGGTCGTGAAGCCGGAGTTTGAAAAAGGCACCTTCGACTTTTCATTCCTTGCCGCCACTGGCACGGCGCTGCTCATCGCTGCGATCCTCTCCGCACTCGCGCTCGGGATGCGGCCCGCGGCGATTGTGCGCTCGTACTGGCAGACGTTTTTGAAGGTGCGCATCTCGCTGCTCACCATCGCCATCATGCTCGCACTCGGATTCACCACGCGCTACTGCGGCTCGGACACGACGATGGGCCTCGCATTCGCGGCGACAGGATCGTGGTTCCCATTTTTCTCGCCCCTGCTCGGATGGCTCGGCGTCGCTCTCACCGGCAGCGACACGTCGTCGAATGTCCTCTTCGGCAATCTCCAGAAAGTCACAGCCGAGCAAATCGGACTCCCGCCAGTCCTCACCTGTGCCGCGAACAGCTCCGGCGGTGTGATGGGCAAGATGATCGACGCACAAAGCATCGTCGTCGCACAGACGGCAACCGGAGGCGCGCCCGGCGCACCCGATGCAGGCACCATCCTGCGTGCGGTCTTCTGGCACAGCCTCGCACTCGCGGCACTCGTAGGCGTGCTGGTGTTGCTTCAGGCGCGGGTCCTGTCTTGGATGATTCCCCACACCCCATGAAAAAACTCCTCCTCATTCTCCTCGGCTTCATCGCCATCGCCAACGCCCAGCAACCCGACGCGGCCAAGCCCCAGCGCCCAGCACGCAAGCCCGATCCTTCGCTCGAAAAAATCACCGACGTGCCCGGACTGCCGCGTGTGCTCCTCATCGGCGACAGCATCTCGATGGGCTACACTTTGCCCACGCGGGAGCTTTTGAAAGGCAAAGCAAACCTGCACCGCATCCCGCGCAACGGCAGCTCGACGAAGGACGCTCTGCCATACATCGATGGCTGGATCGCTGAGGGAAAATGGGACGTGATCCATTTCAACTGGGGCCTGCATGACCTGAAGCATTTCAAGGATGGAAAGATGGAGCTGACCGCGCCGCAGGTATCCACGCCCGATGAATACGAAAGGAATCTCCGCGAACTCGTGAAGAAGATGAAGGCGACCGGTGCCAAACTCATCTGGGCGACGACCACCCCCGTGCCCGAAGGCTCCGATGGTCGCGTGGCGGGCGACGAAAAAAAATACAATGAAGCTGCCGCGCACGTGATGAAGGATGAAGGCGTCCCGACTGACGATCTCCACGCGCTCTGCGTGCCAAAGCTCGCCGAGTGGCAGCGCCCATCCAATGTCCACTTCACGGAGGCAGGCTACGCCAGCCTCGCAGCCAAAGTCGCAGCCGACATAGCTACCGCGCTGAAGAAGTAAGCTGCCGGGGAACTTCGTTCGGTGCAGCGGCATTTTCCTCGGCGAGGGAATTCACCGCACGCACACTCTCGACATAGAAAAGCTCGCACGCGCCGTTTCCCGTATCGTCGCGGCGCAGCGAGGAATTCCACGTGCCGCCATCCGGGCCGAAGGCGTTCACGAGGTAGCCCTTCATCGTCACGATCTGCCCGCATCGCAGACTGCGGATGGCTTTCTGCACGTCATCGTTCGCAGCGATCACATGATTGTTTGAAGCGGACACCTTGATCTCATCCTGCGGAATCGGGGGTTCGTTCTGCCATTCGTAGAAAAAAAACCGGTTCGTCATCGAGATGTCCAAATCCTTCAGCACCGCCTCATCGCTCATCTTCCCCCACCCCACCGCCAGGTCGATCGGGACGAGGTCCGCGCTCGGGCCGCTGTGATAGCGCTTCTTTCCGAGCACCCGTCCGTGCAATTCATACTCCGCGACCTCAGTGATCTGCCACTCGCCTATCTTGATGAGCGGCTGTCCGGCGATGTTCTTCTGCACCGGCTCCTTTGCGACGAGCACGCCGGGCGGATGATGGATCGGCATCCCGGACACGTACCACCACACGCCGCAAGCAAGCAGCGCGGTGGCGATCATTTTGGGCAGCAGGCGCATAAACATCACCACACGGAAAGCAGGCGCAGTGCCGCCGATTGCCGCCGCTCCGATATTGCATCCGCAGACCGCACCGCTCACAAACGCCCTCATGAAGCGCCTCCTCCTCATCGCACTCACCCTCCTCGCCATCGCGGGCATTTTCCGCCGCACTGCCATCGCTGGCGCAAAGCAGGCTCCGCTCCGCGCACTCATGGTCTGCGGTGGGTGCTGCCACGATTACACAAACCAGAAGCAGATCCTCTCCGAGGGCATCAGCGCCCGCGCGAACGTCACGTGGACCATCGTGCAGGAGGATGCGCCGAAAGGCGGCGACGAACGCAACCACCGCGTGAGCATCTACGAGAAGCCCGACTGGTGGAAAGGCTACGACGTGATCGTGCATAACGAATGCTTCGGCATGGTGGGCGACAACGCCTTCATCGAAAGCATCACAGCGGCGCACAAGGCGGGCATCCCGGCCGTCTTCCTCCATTGCTCGTCGCACAGCTATCGCGCCGGGACGACGGATGAATGGCGCAAGGCCATCGGCATCACCTCGCGCAGCCACGAGAAAAATCGCGACCTGAATGTGAAGGTGATCAAGGCCGAGCATCCCGTGATGAAGGGCTTCCCCGCCGAGTGGCTCGACCCGAAGGATGAACTCTACAAAAATGAATTCGTGTGGCCGAACTGCGTCCCGCTCGCGAAGGCCTACGGCGAGGACACGAAGCAGGACCACAACGTGATCTGGGTGAACACGTACGAAAACACGCGCACCTTCACCACCACGCTCGGCCACGCGAACACCACGATGTCCGCCCCGGAATATCTCGACCTCGTCACGCGCGGCCTGCTCTGGACTTGCGGGAAACTGAACGACGACGGCAAACCTGCCGACGGCTTCGGGCTTGCAGTAAAGTAGTTTCCGGAAAGGAAAAGGGACGTTGCATCACGAGCGACGCGGTTGCTAGCTTCGCGCCCCATGAACAAACCGCCCTCGGCCGACTGGACTCGGATCGCCAACGACCCGGCATTTCTGGAACTCAAAAGGGCGCGCCGGCGGTTCACCATTCCCGCAACGATCTTCTTCCTCGTGTACTACACCGCGCTTCCGGTGCTCGTCGGGTTCTTCCCGGAAATCATGAAGAAGCCCGTGCTCGGCAAAGTGAATGCGGCCTACCTTTTTGCGCTCTCGCAATTCATCATGACGTGGGCGCTGTGCGGCATCTACGTCCGCATCGCACGCCGCTGGGATAAAATGAATGCAGCGCTGCTCGCGCGCCTCGCCCCCGACTCAATCACCACCTCGCACTAGTCCGACATGTTTCTCACTCTCGCATTCATCAAGCCGGCACTCGGGCTCTTCCTCGGCTTCGTGGCCCTGACGCTCGTCATCACCTGGTTCAGCGCGCGCAAGGCAAAGGGCAGCGCCGCCTATTTTGCCGCAGGCCGCAGCATCACCGGATGGCAGAACGGCCTCGCCGTCGCGGGCGACTACATGAGCGCGGCGAGCTTCCTCGGCATCAGCGGCATCATCTGTCTGAAGGGCTACGACGGCTTCATGTACTCCGTCGGCTTCCTCGTGGCCTATCTCACGGTGCTCTTCCTCGTTGCCGAACCGCTGCGCAACGCGGGCAAATACACGATGGCCGACCTGCTCGCGTATCGTCTCAGTCCGCGCCCGGTGCGCGCGATGGCGTCGCTCTCCACGCTCACCGTCTCCACTTTCTACATGATCGCGCAGATGGTCGGCGCCGGCGGTATCATCAAAGTGCTCATCGGTGTGGAATTCGTGCCCGCCGTGATCGGCGTCGGCGCGCTGATGCTCGTCTATGTCGTCTTCGGTGGCATGCTCGCGACCACGTGGGTGCAAATCATCAAAGCCATCCTGCTCATGGCCGGTGCATTCATCCTGAGTTGGCTCGTACTTAGCCGCCACGACTACAGCCTCACGACTTTCTTCAATCACGTGGCCGCCGCCGACTACGCCGGCACCAAGCCGCCGATCAACCTCCTAGACCCCGGCCTCGCCTACGGCACGACCGCCAAGAATCCGTGGGGCGCGGTGGACTTCCTCTCACTCGCACTCGGCCTCGTGCTCGGCACCGCTGGCCTGCCGCACATTCTCGTCCGCTTCTACACCGTGCCGGATGCCAAGACCGCGCGCGTCTCCGTAGTCTGGGCCACGGCGATCATCGGCGTCTTCTACATCCTCACGACGTTCTTCGGATTCGGCGCGGCGACCCTGTTGAAAATCACGGACATCCCGCTCGACGCCGCCGGCAAGCCCGATGGCAACATGGTCGCTCCCATCCTCGCACAGGTACTCGGCGGCGAATGGTTCTTCGCCTTCATCAGCGCCGTGGCGTTCGCCACCATCCTCGCCGTGGTCGCCGGTCTCACGATGAGCGCCTCGACTTCCTTCGCGCATGATTTTTTTACCAATGTCATCCACCACGGCAAGGAGCACCGGCCTGGCGAAGAGGTCCGCGTCGCGCGTATCACCGCCTTTGTCGTCGGCGCGGTCTCCATCTTTCTGGCCATCCAGCTCCGCTCGCTGAATGTCGCCTTCCTCGTCGGTCTTGCCTTCGCGGTCGCCGCATCGGCAAATCTGCCAGTGATTTTGTTCAGCATTTTTTGGAAACGCTTCAACACCACAGGCGCCGTCGCAGGCCTCGCAGTCGGGCTCGGCAGCAGCATCCTGCTCATCATTCTAAGTCCTTCCATCATGGACCCGAGCGGTGCCGCCTTCATCAAAGCGGCTCCGATTTTCCCGTTGAAGAACCCGGGTATCGTCAGCATCCCGCTCGGCTTCCTCGCGGCTTGGATCGGCACGCTCATCGGAGCACGCGATCCGCATGCCGAATCGAAATTCGACGAACTCAACGTCCGCGCGACGACCGGCCTCGGGGCGGAGAAGGCTTCTTCGCACTGACCTTCGCCGCCCGAGTTCGAGCCACGGGTTTGAAAAGCCGCCTGTGCTCATCGAGCAGATAGCGATCGGTCATGCCCGAGACGTAGTCGCAAACCGTGCGGTGCAGGCCGACCTCGTCCACGCGCCGCGCCGTCGCCTCCCCGAGCAATTCGGGCTTTTTCAGATACGCGGTAAAGACATCACTCAGCATTTCGCACGCTGCCTTGTTCGCTCCCGCGACGCGCGGGTGATAGTAGAGATTTTTGTAGAGAAATTTCCGGAGTTGCACATTCGCGCGTCGCAACTCGGGACTGTAAGCAATGAGCGGCTCGCGGTGGATGCGCACTTCATCGGCGCTGCGGACGCCCGCGGCATCAATGCGCCCGGAACTCATGCGGATGACATCCGCGACCTGGCGATCGATCAGGCAGCGGATCACATACGCCCGGAACTCCGCGCCCTTCAGCTCCGGAAAATCGCGGCGCACCTGCTCCTCGGTTCCCTGCCATGCCTCGAGACCCGCGAGTTGTTTTGGTTGGAGCAGTTTGAAATCGAGGCCGTCGTCGAGGTCGTGGCTGTAATATGTGATTTCATCCGCGAGATTCGCGACCTGCGCCTCCAACGACGGGTGCGCCGTGCGCTTCCCGCCGGGCTTTGCGCTTTCGTAAAAGCGTGCGTGCTTCTGCAGCCCCTCGCGCACTTCGTGGCTGAGATTCAGGCCGGGGAATTTCGGGTAGCGCAGCTCGATCACATCCACGATGCGCAGGCTTTGCTCGTTGTGATCGAAGCCGCCGTGCTTGCGCATCAGCTTGTCGAGCGTCTCCTCGCCCGTGTGCCCGAAGGGAGGATGCCCGAGGTCGTGCGCAAGCGCGATGGCCTCGGCGAGATCCTCGTTCAGCCCGAGAGCACGCGCGACCGTGCGCGTGATGTTCGCGACTTCAAAAGTGTGCGTGAGCCGCGTGCGCAGATGATCGCCGGTGCCGTTCAGAAAAACCTGCGTCTTGTATTCCAGCCGACGAAACGCGCGGCTGTGGATCACGCGTGCACGGTCGCGCTGGTAGTCCGTGCGATGCGGATGCTTCGGCTCGGGATAGATGCGTCCCTCGGAATCGCCCGACTTTTGCGCATAGCCCGCGAGCACCACGCGCTCCTGCGCTTCGAGTTCCTCACGCGTGCGGATCACTTCGGCTCCCCTTTCGTCTTCGCGTCAATGTGCGCGATGTCGTCCTCGATGCGTCGCCTCATCGTCCGCCCGGCGGCGCGGATGATCAGCATGTCGAAAACCGCGAGCAGCATGCCCGCAATCGTGAGCCACGCGCAAACCGCCCAGTATGCAAAGTACAGCCATACGTGCCGCCGCGCCCAGTCGCCCGACAGCAGCCATGATCCGAGGAAAAGCATCACCATCGCCGCGAGCATGATCCACAGCATGAGATTCCGCCTCAGCCGCGTGTCGCGGAGGATGCCTTTGGTGAGGAGAATGATGGCGCGGAACATCGCGCGCAGAGGTTTCCTTTTCTGCACGCGCGGCGTCGAGAAAAGAAACCGCACAGCATCCGTAGCCACGTTTGTCAAAACGCGGGCTGATCCTCCCGAAATGAAGCAATGGATCGCCGCACATTCACAAGCGCGGTTACGATGCGTGAAGATTCCGTTCGCCGCAGCGCTGCGCCGGCGCGATAAGCTGCGCGCAATGAAACTGCGCCAAAACCAAGTCTGGCATCTCGGAGGGGAATTCCTGCGCATCGTCGCGTTGGAACGTCTGGAGGTAAGCTACAAGACGATGAAGAATCTCGCGACCGGCGAGGGAAAGCATGTGACCGCGACGAAGAAAGAATTCTGCCGGATCATCAAGGGCGCAAAGCTGCTCACCGCGGACGAGGAACTCGGATTCCGCGCGCAGTAGCCGCTACTTCTGCACGCTCTGCGCGCGCTGCTTCCGCGCATCGAGGATTGCCGCCACCACGAAAAGCCCGGCGGCCACGAAGATGCATGAATCCGCGACATTGAACGCCGGCCACGGATTTGCAAAAGGGACGTGCAGATCGAAGAGCAGAAAATCCACGACGTAGCCGTGGATGAAACGATCGGTGATATTACCGAGGATGCCGCCAAGCAGCAGCGGCACGGCGATGCGTGACGGTGTGTCCCTGAAGACATTTTTCCTCCACGCGATGAGTAGGCCAATGAATGCCGCGATCGAAATCACAATGAACACCCACGGGTGATCGCTGAGGAAGCTGAACGCCGCGCCGGTATTGCCCCAATGAACAATCTGGAACCAGCCGGGGATCACGTCCGACTGGAGCGGCAGGTGCCCGGTGTTCACGATGGTCTCCGGAAACAGCGCGACGTTCCGTTCACTCGGCACCAGCGCGTAGTGGGTGAAAATCCACCACTTTGTAAACTGGTCGAGCGCGTAGGCCGGCAGTGCGATGGACGCGAGGAACTTCATGGTGTGATCGAGCTTCGAGAAAGCGGTTCATGGCCCGGAGGGCCAACGGAAATTAGCCGGTGGTCGAGCGAAGCGAACACCACCGGATCAACGGGACAATATGGAATGCGCCCCGGCAGGGGCGCTGGAAACGCGTGCTCACGCGGGCAGCGCCTCGTCGCAGCGCGCGCACACGCCTTTCGCGGTGAGCGGTTGCTGACGCCAGCAGCGCGGGCATTGCGGCTGGCCACTGCGGAAGACCTTCGCCGCAGGCTCGCTGCCAGGGGCGAGGGTGAGTTCGCTGATGATCAGGAATTCCTCCAGCTCGGCCTTGTCGGCATTCAGAGCGGCGTGCTGGGTGTCGGCGATTTCGAGGGTGATGGCGGCTTCGAGTGACTTCGCGATGGTCTTCGCCTGGCGCGCGGGCTCGATGGCCTGCTGGTAAATAGCGGCGCGCAGTTTCAGCCATTCGTCCACTTTTGCTTCGAGCGCCTCGTCGCGCAGCGCGGCGTTTGCATCGGGGAATGTCTCGATGTGGATGCTGGTCTTGTGGCCCGCGAATTCCCACGCCTCGTCGGCGGTGTAGGCGAGAATGGGCGCGAGGAGTTTTGCCACGGCGGAAAAGCACGCGTGCATGACGCTCTGCGTGGCGCGGCGTCGCGGGGAGTTTGCGGCGTCGCAGTAGAGGCGGTCCTTCGTGATGTCCACGTAGAGCGCGCTGAGATCCACGGTGCAAAATTGGTTCAGCGTCTCGAACACGCGGCGGAAGTCGTAGGCCTCATACGCCGCGCGGCACGTCGCGATGACGCCCTGCAATTTCGACAGCACCCACTTGTCCACCGTCGTCGCGCCCTTCGCGTCTTCGCCGCCTTGCGGCTCGAAGCCGGAGATGTTCGCGAGCAGGATGCGCAGCACATTGCGGAAGCTCCGATACGCCTCGCTCGTGCGCGCGAAGCCGTCCTCCGAAAACGGCACGTCGTTCGTGAACTCCACGCTCGCGGCCCACAGACGCACGATGTCCGCGCCGTATTTGCCGACGAAATACTCGGCCTCCATCGGCTTCTTGTAAGCGCCCTGCTCGCTCTTGGAAATTTTGCGCTTCGTGTCCTTGTCCACGACGAAGCCGTGCGTGATGACCGTCTTATACGGCGCGTGGCCGGTGATGGCGACGCTCGTCATGAGCGACGACTGGAACCAGCCGCGATGCTGGTCGGTCGCCTCGAGGTAAACGTCGGCGACACCGCCGCACGCCTTCAGTTCCGGATGCCGCGAAGTCTCGGCCTGATGCGACACGCCGGAGTCAATCCACACATCGTGCGTGTCGTTGCGGCGCGAAGTGCCGGCGGGCAGTCCGAGCTGCGCGG
>JBBRPQ010000053.1:0-29417 GCA_038227825.1 Chthoniobacterales bacterium | reverse complement strand
GTCGCCACGGACAATTTCAAGGGCGGCCAGCTCGGCGGCGAGGCGCTCGCGAAACAGCTCGGCGAAAAGGGAAAAGTCATCCTGCTCCGCTACATGATCGGCTCGAACAGCACCGAGGAGCGCGAGGCGGGCTTTCTCGACGCGATGAAAAAATTCCCCGGTATCACGCTCATCTCGTCGGACCAGTTCGCCGGCTCCACGCGCGACAGCGCCTACGCGAAGGCGCAGAATCTCCTGAACCGTTTCGGCAAGGAAGTGGACGGCGTCTTCTGCCCGTGCGAGCCGGTGACGACCGCGGTCACGAAGGCGCTGCGCGAAATCGGCCGCACCGGCGGGCAGGTGAAAATCGTCGGCTTCGACGCGGGCACGCAGAGCGTCGTGGATCTGGAAAAAGGCGACGTGCAAGGCCTCGTGCTGCAAAACCCGATGCGCATCGGCGGCGACGCGCTCAAGGCGCTCGTCGCGCACCTGCAAGGCAAGCCCGTCGAGAAGCGCATTGATACCGGCGTGGTCGTGGTGACGAAGGAAAACATGGCCGACCCCGCGAATGCGGAACTGCTGCGTCCGCCGCTGGAGAAGTATTTGAAGTAAGCGGGAAGGGTAAGCGGAACGCAAAGCCGAGCCTGAGTCTCACCGTTATGCCGTAAAATCTCCGGCTTCGATTTTCCTGATTGTCAGTCTGCGCTTGGCTGTTCAGTTTTCGCGCATGTGGCAATTTTTACTGCGTTCTGCGGTGTGGTCAGCGGTAGCGGTCGGCGCGAAAAAACTCTATGACTACGTTGCGAGTGGGCCTGTGGTGCTATCGATTGTTCGATTGAAAAAGAGCCGCATCGAGGTGGAGGGTGATGAATTGCCGAACACCGCCAAGATTGCATGCAGGGACATTTGCCGTGAGTCTGAACTCGATTCCGCCGTTATCCGCGTCTGGGACGATGGACGGATCGATTTCAGCGACGAAATTCCCGCTGGAGCACAACAGCGATTGCGAAACGTGCTGGTCGGTTGCCGCAAGTAAGAAAAGTTAGTTCAGATCAAAGCCCATTTCTCCCCTGAGCTTTGCGAGTGCGGTCATCGCACCGAGCAGTTCGTTATGATTCCCGTCGGGAGTGTCTGATACTGAAGCTAGCCGCTCTACGTGCATTTCAAAATAGCCGCAGTATTCTTCCACCAGTGCCGGGAATCCAAGATGCGCCATGCTGCGCAGTCTCCTAGAAGTTGCGACTGCTTCCACCGCTGCCGCTCGTCGGGTTTCTGCGTTATTCGTCTGAAGGGATTCTAGCAATTCCTCCATGTGGTCGGTCAGTGCTGTTGGCGTGCTCATTCGCGGCGAGAATGGCCTTCGACTTGCGACCGTCAAGTTGCGTGAGGGGCGCGCGCATGGCCCGGAGGGCCAACGGAGATTAGCCGGTGGCGCGAGCCACCGGATCACGGATTTTCAAACGCAACCGCCCCGGATGGGGCGGCGGAATTCCGGCGGCATTTCCCGCGCCCCTGCCGGGGCGCATGATTTTCTGACGACACGATCCGGTGGTTCTCGCTCGCTGCGCTCGCTTCACCACCGGCTAATTTCCGTCCGCCCTCCGGGCGGGATTTTTATCGGTAGATTCGATTTCACTCGCGACACTTGGCGCGCAAGAACCGCAGCGATGATGCTCTCGCGAATCTTGCGTCTCATGCAAGTGCTTCATGGCCCGGAGGGCCAAATGAAATTAGCCGGTGGCGCCAGCCACCGGATGATCGAAAAAAATGACATGCGCCCCGGCAGGGGCGCTGGAAAAATGCCGCCATGCCCTCCACCCATCTCTCGCTTCACTACCACCTCGTCTTTTCCACGAAGAATCGCGCGCCGCTCATCGCACCCGCGTGGCGCGGGCGGTTGCACGCATTTCTCGGCGGCACGGTGAACACCCTCGGCGGAATCCCGGAGGCCATCGGCGGAGTCGCGGATCATGTGCATCTCCTCATCGGCCTGCGCGCGATACATTGCCTTGCGGACGTGATGTGCGAAATCAAAGCCGTCTCCTCACGCTGGGTGCATGATGAAATCCGCGACCGCGCCTTTGCGTGGCAGGAGGGCTACGGCGGGTTCACCGTTGGTGCGCCGCAATGCGCTGCGGTGCGCGAATACATCGCACGGCAGGAAGAGCACCACCGAACGCAGACGTATCAGGAGGAATACCTGGAATTTCTCCGGCGCGGTGCTGTGGAATTCGATGATCGCTATCTGTGGTGACGCCGTTCCGCCGCCCCTGCCGGGGCGGATGTTGTCTCGTGGGGACGTGATCCGGTGGCTTGCGCCACCGGCTAATTTCCGTCCGCCCTCCGGGCGAAGATGCACACGATCACGGCGCATCGCACGGCCAGTGCGTGGTGCATTGCAGGCGCATGTGTGAGGTGCGCGGTGCTGACAAACTGCAACGCTGACAAATCACACCGAGCCCGTCATTTTCATCAAGCCTCCCGCTTTCACCGAGAGCCCGTCGCTTTCACCACGCGCCTCACATTCACAAAACCAAACCGCAATGTCCCACCGCCTCCTCCTCCAAGACGTGCGCAAGAGCTTCGGTGCGACGGCGGCTTTGCGGGGTGTTTCGCTCGCGGTCGCGGAGGGCGAGGTGCATGCGCTCATCGGCGAGAATGGCGCGGGGAAGAGCACGCTCATGAAAATCCTCAGCGGCGCGCACGAGGCGGACGGCGGACGCATCGAACTCGACGGGCAGCCGTTTGCGCCGCGCACTCCGCTCGAGGCGCGGCGCGCGGGCGTGGCGATGATTTACCAGGAGCTGAACCTCGCGCGCGACCTGAGCGTCGCGGAGAACATCACGCTCGGCGCGGAGCCGTCGTGCTGGGGCTGGCTGCGGCGCGATGCGATGCGCGACACGGCGCGGCGCGCGCTTGCGGAACTCGGCCACGGCGATCTGCCGCTCGATGCGCCGGTGGGTTCGCTCTCCATCGCGGAGCAGCAGCTCGTGGAAATCGCGCGCGCGCTGGCGGGCGAGCCGCGCGTGATCATTTTCGACGAACCGACGAGCAGCCTCACGCAGGCGGATGCGGAGCGGCTCTTCGCCGTCATCGCGCGGCTGAAGGCGCGCGGCACGGGCGTGATCTACATCAGCCATTTCCTCGAGGAATGCCGGCGCGTGTGCGACCGCTTCACGGTGCTGCGCGACGGCGAGAGCGTGGACTCCGGCACGATGGCGGAGACGCCGCTCGCGGACATCATCCGGCTCATGGTCGGGCGCGAGGTGAGCGAGCTGTATCCGAAAATCGCGCATGAATGTGGGGAGGTCGTGCTGCGGACCGAGAGCGGAAAGCGGAAAGCGGATACCGGAAAGAAGGATGCGTCCGCAGGCGGAAATCTTTCCGGTATCCGGTATCCTCAATCCGGTATCCTCGAGGTCCGCTCCGGCGAAATCTTCGGCATCTTCGGCCTCGTCGGCGCGGGGCGGACGGAACTGCTCCGGCGAATTTTTGGTCTCGATGCGATGGGCGCGGATCGCATCGCAGTTTTCGGACGCGAGGATTTTTCCACATCACCCGCGCGTCGGCTCGCGCAGGGCGTCGGCCTTCTCAGCGAAAACCGAAAAGAGGAGGGCCTGATGCTGCGGCGCCCGCTGTCGGAAAATCTCACCGCGACGCGCCCGGTCGCGCGCGGCGGCTGGCTTTTCCGCGGACGCGAGCGCGCGGTGACGCAGCAGTGGATGGCAAAGCTCGACGTGCGCGCGCGCGACGCGGAGCAGCCCATCGGCGAACTCTCCGGCGGCAATCAGCAGAAGATCGCGCTCGGCCGCCTGCTGCACCACGACGCGAAAATCCTGCTGCTCGACGAGCCGACGCGCGGGATCGATGTCGGCAGCAAGGCGCAGATCTACCGGCTCATCGGCGAACTCGCCGCGCAGGGCCGCGCGGTGCTTTTTGTGAGCAGCTACATCCCGGAACTGCTCGGGGTGTGCGACACCATCGGTGTGATGTGCCGCGGCCGCCTGGCGTCCGTGCGCCCCGCCGCGGAATGGACTGAGCACACGCTGATGGAAACTGCCATCGGTGCTCCCTCTTGAGGCTCGATTCGGACTCGGGTCACTGCACGCAGCCTCAGTGCGTCTGGAGTTCGCGAAGGATGGAGTCGGTCGCAGACTTCGCGAGGATCTGATACGCGTCGCCTTTCCAGTGAAACTGATCGCCGCGCGCTAGTTCCAGTTTCGATGCGAGCAGGGTGTAGAAGTCGTTCACTGGGACGTGCGTCTCAGACATCACTTTTGCGGCCATGCGGTTGTGCTCCACGATCGTGGTGTTGATGTCCGGGTCTAGCTTCGTCGGCTCGCCTTTCACAGTCACGGGCGTGCTGCTGGCCCAGATGATTTTTGCCTTCGGCAACTTCGTCCGAATGACTTCCACATATGCCTTTGTGAGTGGCTCGAAGGTGCCGTCCTTGATGCGCCCCTTCTGCCAGCCGTGCAGTCCCATGTTGAAATGGATGACGTCGTACGGGCCGTTTGCCAGCACTTCGGCGAGGAGTTTGTTGAGGTGTTCGGATTGGTTGTAAGGGTTCACCCACATGTCCACGAATGCCTTGCCTTCGAGCGCGGCGGTGACGGATTTTCCGTAGCCGTTCAAAATGGAATCGCCGACGAGAAGCACGCGAGGAAGTTTCGGATTCGTGACCTTCGCCTTGTCGAGCCGCCAGCCTGGACCGTCGGACTGCACACGCGCATCGGTCTCGGTCGGGGCAGAAGATTTAGGGGTATCGGCGGCGTGCAGGGAAAATGACACGAGGGCGATGAGGGCGGCAGTGAGGAGATTCATGGTGTCGTGACAATCGTTTTCCAGCCTTCACCAAAGCATCATCTGCGCGGTCGGCACTCGGAAGTGTTCTGCGCTCAGGCCGCGAGCACCGATGTCCAGCGCCTCGTCGCGCAGAGCGAATCCGGCACGGCGCGAGCTCACCTCGTAAAACTGGCGCAGTTGCTGCGCCGCCGCGCCGGTGCCGGACATTCGCTCGCCGAATTTGCCGCGATACAATTCGCCGCCGCGAAATTCGCGAATGCGGCCGAGGATTTTTTCCATTTGTCCGGGCACGTGGCGTGCGAGCCAATCGGTGAAAATCGGCTCCACCGAGAGCGGCAGTCGCACGACGGTGTAGTGCGCGGTGACTGCGCCTGCGTCTTTCGCCGCGGCGAGCAGTGCGGGGATTTCGTGATCGTTCAGGCCGGGGATGATCGGCGCGGTGAGCACGGAGACGGGCACGCCGGCGGCGGTGAGTTCGCGGATGGCTGCGAGCCGGCGCGGCGGGGTGCTCGCGCGCGGTTCCAGTTTTTTTGTGAGTTCACCGTCGAGTGTCGTGAGCGAGATAGCGACGTTCACTGCGCGGAATTTTGCCAGTTCGCCGAGCACGTCGGCGTCGCGGGTGATGAGATGATTCTTCGTGATCAGCGAGACGGGATTGCGGAATTCCGCGAACACTTCGAGGCACTTCCGGGTGAGCTGCATGCGGCGTTCGACGGGTTGGTACACGTCCGTAATTCCGCTCATCGCGATGGTCTGCGGCTCCCAGCTTTTTTTCGAGAGCGCCTCGCGCAGCAAGTCTGGCGCGCGTTCCTTCACGAGGATGCGCGTCTCGAATTCGATGCCCGCGCTGAAGCCGAGATACTCGTGGTAGGGCCGCGCAAAGCAGTATGCGCAGCCGTGCTCGCAGCCGCGATATGGCGAGCAGCCGACGCGGAAGGGGATGTCCGGCGAGTCATTCCACGCGAGGATGCCCTGCGTATCGTCGCGAAAAAACTGTGTGCGCACGGGCAGCGGTTCACCGTCGTCGTCCACGAGCGCGTCCGGTTCGATCTCGATGCGCTGGGACTCGAAGCGGTTCGGTGTATTGATGCCCGCGCCGCGTCCGGGTGGCGCGGGTGGAAGCTGGGATTCGTGCGGGCCGGCGGGCATGAAGTGTGAGACCCGCGCTCAGCGACTGGCGTTCAGATCTACTGAGAATTTGCGCTCATGCAGAATCTTGGACAATGCACCAAACGAATCATCAACGCTTGCGCTTCGTATTTGCCGCGAAGCAAACGTGCATTTCGGCTCGTTTCGAGGCCGTCGCGGAAGGCCTTGCCGTGAGGAATTCCCCCCAACCTAGGATGCCTGCGGCAGGAATACGGTGAAGGAGCTTCCCTGCCCGGCCTTCGTGGTGAGGCGGATGGCGCCGTCCACTTCGGTGACGAGCTGTTTGACGCTGCCGAGGCCGAGGCCGGTGCCTTTGCCGGGCGGCTTGGTGGTCACGGACTCGTTGAAGAGTCGCGAAATGATCTCGGAGGCAATGCCAGGGCCGTTGTCACGGACGGTGATGGCGATCATCGGCTCACCGCCCTTGAAGCGACTGGAGGCGACAAAACGTTCGTTGGAGCCGTTCGTGAATCCGGAAAAGTCGAATTTTGCCGGGATTCCTTGAGCGATGATTTCGACGCGGAGCGGGGCGTTGGCGCTCTGGAGTCCGTTGAGCGCGAGATTCAGAAGGACGCGGAGGAGGTTGGTGGCGGAAATGGCTCCTTGGACAGGCGACTCCATTTCGCTGATCGTGAGCTCGCAGCCTTCCGCGCTGGGGTGCTTGCTGAGGAGTTCCTCCAGATCCACGAGCACTTCGTTCACCACGGCACTTTCACGGGTGCTCCCGTTCCCGGCATGCCGGACGCCGAGGTAGCGGTGGGAAATCTCAAGGCAGCGCACGACCTGACTGTGGACGCGGCTGATGCTGGTCTTCATTTCCTCAAACTCCGCGCCCTCGATGCTCGCGGCAGTGCCGACCTGCTTGTTGATGAGCTCGATGAAGCCGTTGATGACGGTGAGCGGGCTGTTGAGATCGTGGAGGATGTTTCCCGCGGTATCGCCTGCGCGAACTTGCGGGGTGCCTCCGGCGACAGTGGAGATTTCGTCCTGAAGTTCCCTCAACTGCTGGTGCGCAGATTTGAGTTCCTGATTCGTGCGACGTTTGCTGAGGGCGCTGCGGGCAGCCGTGCGGAGTGCGGCGATGTCGAAGGGCTTGTTGAGATACTCGCGTGCGCCGAGGCGGAGCGCCTGCCGGGCGGTCTCGAGAGTCTCATAAGCGGTGAGCATGATGACTTCGATGTCTTCATCGATGGCCTTCAGCTCACGAAGGACGTCCACGCCGGACATGCCGTGCATGAGGATGTCGAGGATCGCGACATCCACCTTGTTCGTGCGGGCGAGCTTGATCGCATCGACGCCGTTTGAGGCGATCAGGACTTCGTAATCGCCCTTCATTACGACCTTCAGTGAGGTGCGTGGCCCTTCCTCATCGTCAACGACAAGGAGTATGGGTTTCGCCACGCCGGGCTCTTTGACCTTAGAAACGATATCCGGCGCTAATAGAGATGGCATGGCTGTCGAATTGATAATTTCCTGCTGCAAGTCCTGTTACGGTGCGCGAAGGACCGTGCGCATATTGGTATGCGACGTCCAGATCAAGCTTCTTCCACTGTTTGCCCAGACCGACACTGAAGATGTGGCGGTTTGAATCCGGCACAATCGGATTGAAGGAGCCGTTTGGCACGCTGTTTTCGCTGTAGATGTAGCCAGCGCTGGCGGTGAAGCCGCCTTCAAATTTGTAAGTCGCGCCGAACTCGTAGAAGAACGAGGACTGCCAGTTGAAGGGGAGCGGCACGCTGCCGCTGACTTTGTTGAGAGTGACGGTGTTAAGGCGATCCCAGTCCGTCCAGTCCACGTTCACCTCGAAGTTCCATCGCGGAGTCGGGCGGAAGCTGTAGCCGAGGACGATGTTCTGCGGGAAGACGATGTTTGCGGTGCCGGTCTCGCGGTTGTCAAAGGCACCAATGGCGGTGCGCGCGTGGCCGTCGAAGGTCACCTGGGTCTCGCTGCGGTACATGAGGCCGAAGCTGTGCTGGGGAGTCGGCCGCCACATGATGCCTGCATTTGCGCCCAGCGCCCAGCCGCTGCCTTCGAATTCAAAGCCATCGCCCGGAACAAAAATTCCGCGTTTGAGGCCCGTTTTTGCATAGTTCAAAGTCGGGCCGGCTGCGACGGAGAGCTTCGGAGTGACCTGCCATGAGACGACCGGATTGATGCTCGTGTAGGCGATGCTGCCGCTGATGGCGAGCTGGCGGATAGGGGTATTTTCCGGATACCAGATGCCGAATCCGTAAGGCGAATACAGGCCGAGACCGAAAGTCAGGGGCGAATTCTCCTTTTTCCAAGTCGCGTAGAACGTCGGAGACGCCTGCCAGCGGTGGCTGATGTCAAAGGAACGCGTCCCGCCGCCGAGATTCACCTCGCTGCCGAGTGAGATGGAATAGACGCCCATCCGCAGGCGCAGGCCGCCTTCGCCATCCTGCTCGACGGGGTGCGCTGTCTTTCCGGTGCCGGAAGAGAGTGTGAGCGGCGGCGCGTAAAGCTGCGAGATGCCGGCGGGGTTGTAATAGATTGCCGAGGGATTGTCGGCCGTGGCCGTGAAGGCGTTGCCACGGGCAGTGGCACTTGCATCCTGGTCCGCGATGCGGATTCCGAGTGCGGACGACACGCTGGGGACGCATGCGATGATGGCGCATGCCAATGCGATTGGGCGGGCTGTTTTCATGATAAGCAAAAATGAGAGAGCAAGTTTCCTGCCTGAGGATCGGGTGAATTTCCCGGCAGGAAGTCTTGAGTGCTGGGGCGGTGAGAAACTGCATGCTAGTCATGCAGTAATGGAATAACACCAAATTTATTCCGTTTTGCCAAGCTTTCGGGCACACAGCGGATACACCTGTTGAACTATGAAGCTACTGGTCATCGAAGACGAAACGAAGATTGCGGGCCTTCTGAAGAAGGGATTGCAAGAGCAGGGATTCGAAGTGGACATCAGCGGTGATGGAGAGGACGGACTCGAGCGGGCTACGAAGAATCCATACGACGCGATCGTGATCGACATCATGCTGCCCAAACGTGACGGCCTCAGCGTGCTGAAGATGCTGCGCACGCGGAAAGTGACTGCACCCGTGATGATCATCACCGCGCGTGGCGATGTGAGCGAGCGCATCGAGGGCCTGAATCTCGGCGCGGACGACTACATGGCGAAACCATTTTCCATGGATGAGGTGATCGCGCGCATCCGTGCGCTCGTGCGGCGGGTCACAGGGGAAACCATCACACTTTATAAGGTCGGCGATCTTGTGATGAACCTCGTGACTCGTGAAATCACGCGCGGCTCGCGGCGCATCAATCTCACTGCACGGGAATTCCGCCTGCTCGAGCATCTCATGCGGCTGCCCGGCCAGGTGGTCACGCGCACGCAACTCATCGAGCGCGTTTGGGAGTATCATTTTGATCCCGGTACGAATCTCGTGGATGTGTACATCCAGCGGCTGCGGCGGAAAATCGACGACGGCGAGGAAATGCGCCTCATCAATACCGTCCGCGGCGTCGGCTATTGCGTGAAGGCGGACTAGTTCATGAAAGGCTGGCCGCTGCGGACGCGCCTGGTCATGTGGACCGTCGTGGTCGGCGGTTTCTCCGTGGGCCTCTTCGGATGGCTAGCGGGGCAATCGCTGAAGTCGAAGGCGCTCCAGCAACTCGATGCGACGCTGCGCAACGAGGCGGAGAGCGTCTTTGACAGCGTGCGGAAGGTCGGTCACACGCTGAATTGGAATGATCCGGCCGAACTGTCGTTGCTCTTCAACAGGGTCGTCAGCCTGTACAGTTTTGAAATCGAGCAGCCACCTGGGAACCTCGTTTTCCGAACGAAGACCCTTGGCAACAACGCCCTGCCGAAAGGCCCTGAAGGTGTCGCCATCACCGGAGACCTGAACGAAACGGACACTGCACGGATCCTGCAGCTCAAAAAAAACACCCTGCTGGTCCGTGTGGCGATGGACATCAGCCCCTTTGCCAAATGGGAAGCGAGCATGTGGTGGACGTACTCAATCATCCTGCCGCTCGCGCTCATGTCGCTCGTCGTCGGCACGCGCTGGCTTTACGGCAAGGCCCTGAAGCCCGTGGACGACATCGTGCATGCCGCCGAGCACATCTCCGCCGACCGTCTCGATCAGCGCCTGCCGGTCACAGGCAGCGGCGATGAAATAGGGCACCTCACCACGGTGCTAAACCAGATGATCGATCGCCTTCAGCTCAGTTTCGAGCAGGCGCGGCGTTTCAGCGCCGACGCCTCCCATGAACTGAAGACGCCTCTCACCGTCATCCGAGGTGAACTGGAGATGGTGCTCCGATCCGGTGAGATTCCGCACGGAACCGAGCGCACGATTCTCGATCTGCTGGAGGAGACCGGGCGCCTGATTCACATTGTCGAGGGCCTCCTCCTTCTCTCTCGTGCGGATGCGGGAAAATTCAAGGTCGGCGATGAAATGGTCGCCCTTACCGAACTGGTCGAGGAACTCGCCGAGGATATCGAGATCATCGGTGATCGGTTGGAAATCGGCGTGGAGCTGCACCTCACGCATGGCATCCGGGTGAAGGGCAGCACGCAATTCCTCCGGCAGCTCGTGCTGAACCTTTTTGACAATGCGATCAAATATAACCAGCAGTCCGGCACCATCCATTGCGAGCTCTTGGCTGCCGGCGGCATGGCAGTGTTCCGCATCGCGAATACCGGCGAGGACATCTCACCCGTCGATCGTGAGCGCATCTTCGACCGCTTCTTCCGCGTGGAAACCTCCCGCACGCGCGGCGAGACGAGCGTGGGCGGCCATGGTCTCGGCCTCAGCATCGCGCGCGAAATCGTCCGGGCGCACGGCGGCACACTCACCGTTGAGCCCTCGGAGCCGGGCTGGGTGGTGTTTCAGTTCGTCATTCCGCTATGTGAGGAGAGTGGTGATCAGGAGAAGAAAAATCCCGTGCCTGCCTTGCTCCGCACATCGGAATGATTCCCTGCGCGCCCGCTATTTCAGCGGCTCCTTTTTCGCACAGCCACAGCCGCTGTCGCAGCCTTTCTTTTTCCGCCCGCGCAGGATGAGGTAAAGCAGCGCGCCGATGACTGCTGCAGCCACGAGGATTTGCTGGACGGTTGCGTTCATCGGAAGCCGAGCAGGTGTCCGCCCTGATACACGACAAACGCCGCGATCCACGCGAGTCCGGTCATGTAGGCGATTTGGAAAAGCGGCCAGCGCCACGAACCCGTCTCGCGCCGCACGATGGCGACGGTGCTGATGCACTGCATCGCGAGGACGTAGAAGACCATGATCGAAAGACACGTGAGCGGCGTGAAGACTGCGGTGCCATCGGCCCGGCGCTCACCGCGCATCTGGGTGCGCAGATCCTCGTTGTCCTGCTTCGCGTCCTCGATGTTGTAAATCTGGCCCATGGTGCTGACGAAAACTTCGCGCGCGGCGAACGATGCCACAAGGCCGATTCCAATTTTCCAATCGTAGCCGAGCGGCGCAATCATGGGCTCGATCGCATGGCCCATGCGCCCGCCGAGGCTGTGCGACAGGATTTCCGAAGGCGTTGGCTCGGGCGTGGTCGGCTTCGGATAATGCAGCAGCGCCCAGAGAATCACGCTCAGCGCGAGGATCACCGTGCCCGCGCGGCGGATGAAAATCACGGCGCGTTCCCACATGCGCTGCACGATGCCGCGAAAGACGGGCGCGCGGTAAGGCGGGAGTTCCAGCAGCAGCATGGGCGTCTCGCTGCGCAGGATCGTCTTTTTGAAAAGTCCCGCCATCACGAATGCCGCGACGATGCCGATCAGGTACATGCACAGCATCACGCCCGCCTTGCTCCACACATTTGAAGCCGGCATGAGCAGCGCGATCATGACTGCATAGACGGGCAGTCGCGCGGAACACGACATGAGCGGCGCGACGAGGATCGTCACGAAACGATCATTCCGATTTTCAATCGTCCGCGTCGCCATGATGCCAGGAATCGCGCATGCGAACGAACTCAGCAGCGGCACGAAGGATTTCCCGTGCAGCCCGACGCGCGACATCATCCGATCCATGATGAAGGCGGCGCGCGCCATGTAGCCGCTGTCCTCCAGCAGCCCGAGGAAGAAAAAGAGGATCAGGATCTGCGGAAGAAAGACGACGACGTTCCCGACGCCGCCGATCACGCCGTCCACGACAAGGCTGCGAAAATCGCCGTCGGCCATGTGCGCGCGGACAAAGTTCGCGAGCGCATCCTTCGCGTCGCCGATCCACTCCATCGGCCATTTTGCGACGACGAAGATGCACACGAACATCAGCGACATCATGCCGATGAATGCGAGCCAGCCCCACACCCGGTGAGTGAGGATCTGATCGATGTGATCGCTGAATGTGAGCCCGTGCGAATCCTCGCCCTGCCGGTGGACGGTGGACGCGCAGACTTCCGAGACCCACGCGTAGCGCGCATCCACCGGCGCGGCGATCGGGTCGAGTCCGCTGAGCTTCAGCCGTTCGCGCGCGGCTTGGATTTCCTTGAGCAATGCCGTGTCGCCTTTCACCTCTGCGGCAAGTCGTTCATCTTCGAGCGAAAGGAGCAGCATCGCCTCCGGGCGCACGCTGGCGGCGTTGCATTTCAAAATGCGCGACAGCGCGGCGACCTCACGTTCCAGGACGATCGGTAGCTGTGCCTTGCGATCGGAGACCTGCAATGTCGCGCGGGAGAGCGCCTGCTTCAGCTCGATGATTCCCTGGCCGCGGCTTGCGACCATCGGGATCACCGGCACGCCGAGGCTGTTTCGCAGCGCGAGGAGATCAATCGTGAGCCCGCGTTGCTCGGCCACATCGACCATGTTCAGCGCGACGATGACCGGGATTTCCAACTCCAGAAACTGCGCGACGAGATAGAGATGGCGGTCGAGATTCGAGGCATCGATCACTGCGATGATCGCATCCGGTCGCGGCGTATCGGATACGCGGCCGAGCAGCACATCGCGCGACACCGCCTCATCCGGCGAACGCACCTGCAAGCTGTAGCTGCCGGGCAGATCGAGCAGTTCCATCGCCTCGCCGTGGCTGCCGAAAAATCGCCCAGTCTTCTTTTCCACCGTCACGCCGGGATAGTTCCCGACCTTCTGCCGCATCCCGGTGAGCAGGTTGAAGATGGTGCTCTTGCCGGCGTTCGGATTCCCGGCGATGGCGAAACGGCGGAAGACTGGCGCGGGCTCGGCCATGGCTCAGAGGCGCTGTACTCGGATGCCCGCAGCCTCGGCCTTGCGCAGGGAAATATGCGCGCCGCGGACTTTGAATTCGATCGGATCGCCCATCGGCGCGAGTCGTACGACTTCGATGATTGTGCCGATGGTGAATCCCATTTCCATCATGCGCCCGCGCATGGAGCCGGGGACTTCGATGGCGATCACTTTTCCGCGCTGGCCCGGCTGAAGACTGCTCAGCGGTTCCGCGTCGTTCCGGGGCTGCGCAATTTCCGCGCTGTCGCTCATGGCCGGCTCAGGCTGCGAAGCGCTCGACCTCAACGTGATCGCAAAGCTCTCGGCCCAGCGCTAGGCGCGTGCCCATGAGCATGCAAATGACGGCCGCCCCGTCCGCGATTTTCCGAATCACCACATGGTCGCGGAACCCGAGTTCGCGCAGCCGCACGCAATGCGGGCAGTCGGGGCAGATGTGGCGCACACGGAGCTGTTCACCGCATTTCGCGGTCGCGAGTGTCAGTTTGGAGACAACGGGAAGCATCGGTATGGTTCTTATTACAATGGATGAGATTCGGTCGCAAGAAGAATTGCGATTGAGTCGCAATTAAGCCTGCCCGCCTTGAAAGACCCGTCGGCTGACGCTGCGTTAGGCAGTTTGGAGCGTCGGAAATTCCCGCTCACCGCGCTTTTGCCGCAGCGTTCAGCGCCACTGCCGTGATTTCGTCCCCGAGCCATTCCCAGCCGCCGCCTTCCGTGTTGAAAACGGACACGCACGCGACATTTGGGCCCGCATGGAAGACGCCGAAAAATCCGCCCATGTGTCCGCAATGGCACACCGCCGCGCCGCCGATGCCGGGGAGTTTCGTGGTCCAAAGTCCACCCGCGTAGGCGCTGTCATCCGGGGGGGTCTGGAGGTATTTGAAAGTCGCGGGTGTCACGAGGCGTGGCTCGCCGCTCGAAATCCACGCAGCATACCGCGCAAAATCCCCGAGCGACATGTGGACGCACGCGCCGGGCGCGAGCGCGGGCGGGAACTGATTTTGCGGCGAGGGCTCCGCAGGCATGAGCCGTTCGCCGTCGCGATAGTGGCCCCACGGCTGATCGAGTTTCCCCGGCCTGGCCGGCGCGCCGAAGCCGGCGGTCTTCAGCCCGAGCGGTGTGAAAATTTTTGCACGCAGGAAGTCCTCGTAGCCCATATCCGCCGCGCACTCGATGATCGCACCGAGCAGGCCGTAGCCGGAATTGCTGTATTCAAATTTCCCCGGCGGCTTCGCGGGCGCGTGTGCGAGGAGCATGCGTGCAAAGGTCGCGCGCTGCTCGCGTGGCGTGCCTTTCCCGGCGTCGAGCGTGCGCCATTCGCCTCGCGACATCGGCGCGATGCCGCTGCGCTGCGTGACAAGATGCCAGAGCGTGACTTTCCGCCAGCCGGGATCGCACGGCACGCCGGGCAGCGTCTCCGTGATCGGCATGTCCCAGCGGAGTTTGCCCGCATCTACAAGGATGCCGACGAGCGCGGCGGTCATGCTCTTCGTGCACGATCCGATGTGCCAGATGTCCCCGAGCGTCACTCGCACATCGCGATCCGCGCGGCGCAGTCCCGTCGCGCCGATGGCGGTGATGGCGCCATTTTCAACGACCGCCGATGCACACGCAGGCAGTTTGTATTTCGCGCGGAGCGGTTCGAGTTCCGCGGAAATGTCGCGCGGCTCCGCGGCGAAGGAGGAGGCTGCGAGGGCGAAAATGGGGAGCAGACTGCGAAGCGTGCGCATCACCGATTTCCCGAGGCGCGAAGGATCACGTTCACAAGCGGCTTTGGCACATACCAGCGCGAGCGTTCGAGGACCTTGCCCGTGCGTGAGTGCAGCGAGGCAGTCGTCCTAGAGGATTTGGGTGAAGTGCGCGGTGCGTTCGGATCGGCCGCAGTCGGATCGATCAGTAGCGAATCCACGACGACGACCCCTGCCGGCGCGCCCTCGCGGACAATCTCGTGCTTGATGACGAGTTGCCCCGCCGACTTGTCGCGCTGTGCGATGAAATTGTAAGTGTGGTAGCCGCCGGTGTCCGTGATGTCCGCCGTGCGCACGCGGGGATTCGAATCGGTGAGGTGCACGCTCACGACCTGATCCGAGACGTCCGTTACGAGCGTCAGCGTCGTGTATCCGCCCGGAAAAACACCCGTGAAAGCGTTCGCCGTGAGCGAGCCGACGGGCAGGCCCGGCGTGGTGATTTTCGTGCGACCCGGGTTCGTGTTTTCGAGGCGCAGACTCTTCCTCGCGGTGGCGAGAGGCGTGAGGTATGGCACCTCCGGGTAGATGACGATGGAATCCTCGGCGATGAATTTTTCCCCAGAGCTGATATGGCTGCCGAAGAGCATCGCGAGATCCTTGCGCGTCATGTCGCCGGTCTGTGGCGCGCTGGCCCAGTTTGCCGCGAGTGCGACGCGCTTACCCTCGATGACCGGTGGCGGTGGCGTCGGTTTCGCAGTCGGACTCGCGGGAGTCGTCGGGACGGACGTAACAGTGGGCGCCGGCGTTGCAGGCATCGGAGTGGTCGGTGCGGGAGTTGTCGGAGCCGCAGCGGTTGCTGCGCCATCCGCGAGTTTCACCTGGTCGCCTGACTTTATGAGGATCTGCGGCTTGCCGTCGGGCGAAAGTTCGATGCGTCCCGTGAGCGCGACCGTCTTGCCTTCGTACTGCGCGAGATCGCCGACTTTGTCCGCATCCTTCGCGAAGACCACGCCGCTAAAAGTCTGCTTCGGGAATTTCTCCCCAAAATTCAAATACGTCGTGCCTTTTCCCGATTTCGAGACGGATGCGACCTTTCCCGTCACGGTCGCCTCATCACCCGCGTGCTTGCCGGCTTCTGTGTCCGAATACGTCTGCTCGGCCGGGCAGATCGGTGAAAGTGCCGCGGTGAATGCGATGGCGATGGCGCATCCGAGAAAGGTGAGAGGACGTGTCTTCACGAGCTCAGAGCGTGTTGCCGTCTCCATGACCGGACAAGGCCAAACTCAGCGCATCCACGAGCGCGGCGCTTGACTTCCCCACTCGCCTCCACGCCAATGGACGACTCATGAAATTCCTCCTCACCCTCGCACTTTTCGCCGCATCGCTCCCGCTCCGCGCGGCCGATCCGCTCCCGGACAATCTCAAGCAGGGCAGCTTCGTCATCGGCTGCCAAGCATGGACGTTTAACCGCTTCACCGTCTTCGAGGCCATCGAGAAAACCGCGGCGACCGGAGCAAAGACGATCGAATTTTTCCCCGGACAAAAGCTCTCGCCGCAGGAGGCCGACGTGCAGTTCGGCCACGCGGTCGGACGCGGCAAGGATCGCAAGAGCCCCTCGGAAAAATTCGATGCTGAGGCGACGAAGGCCGTGTGGGAAAAGGTGAAGGCAAAGCTGAAGGAGCACGGCATCACGCCGGTCGCCTACGGGGTCGTCGGTCTCTCGAAGGACGAGGCCGAGTCGCGCCAAGTTTTTGAGTTCGCAAAATATTTCGGCATCCGCGTCATCAATACGGAGTCGGTGGACGCGATTGATACCTTCGAGAAGCTCGTGAAGGAATATGACATCAAGGTCGGCTTCCACGATCACCCGAAGAAACCCGATCATCCCGAATACCGCATGTGGGATCCGAACTACATCCTCGAAGTCTGCAAGGATCGCGACGCGCGCATCGGTTCCTGCGCCGACACCGGCCACTGGGTCCGCAGCGGCCTGAAAGTCGTGGACTGCCTGCAAATTTTGAAAGGCCGCATCATGAGCAGCCACCTGAAGGATCTCCACGCCCCGCTGCCGAGCGGACACGACGTTCCCTACGGCACCGGCGTGAGCGACGTGCCCGCCATCCTGAATGAATTCGCAACGCAGGGATTCGTCGGCCCGATCTCGATCGAGTACGAATACAAGCAGGAGGACAACCTCGCCGAGGCCAAGCAGTGCATCGAGTTCGTCCGCGGCTACGTGCCGAAAAAGTAGCGGTCCTCGCACTTCCGAGCGGCTGACAAAATGCGCGCATTCCTCCGCATCGTCGCATCGCTCGTCATCCTCGCACGGATCGCTTCAGCCGATCCGGTCGTGGCGGGCGGCGAAAGGCTCGTGCAGTTCCTCGACTCCATGCACGTCCAGGAACACTGGATCGCCGGAGCCATCGTCGAATGGCGTACCGGCGAGCCGACCGGCAAACCCGTGACCGACACTGGCAAGCACACGCATTGCAGCCAGTTCGTCGCCGCCGCGTGCGAGCGGCTCGGCATCTACATCCTGCGCCCGCCGGAGCACAGCGCCGTGCTCCTCGCTAATGCGCAGTTCGACTGGCTGCCCTCCGACGAAGGCAAAGCGAAAGGCTGGTCGCTGGTGAAGGACGCCTTCGCCGCGCAGGAACTCGCGAACCACGGCACGCTCGTCGTTGCCGTATATAAAAGTCCCGACCCGAAAAAATCCGGCCACATCGCGCTCATCCGCCCGAGCACGAAGACCGCTGCGGAGATCTCAGCCGAAGGCCCGCAGATCACGCAGGCCGGCGGCACGAATCGAAATTCCGCGCCGCTGAAGAAGGGCTTCGCCAATCACCCCGACGCATTTGCAAAAAACGAAGTCCGCTACTTTTCGCACGCGGTGACTGTCCCCGCCGCCGCGAAATAGCGCACTGCATGGCTGCTGCGAATGCGCTGTTCCGTCAGCGTCCCAATCTTCCTCGAAGCGCGCCAACCGTTTCCTGAGATGGCACAGCGTCGCATCCCGTATCGCACAAATGCGCTGCCTGTGTGCTTTCCTGCCCGGCCAGCGTGTCCGCGATTTCCTGCGAACTGGTCCGAATGAACCACTGACTGAAGCGGTGCCGGTTCCGGCTCACCATGTCGCAAACGCGCATGGCAAACGGTCGCAGTACCGGGCTCGCGAGACGCTGCGCCCATTCGCGGAATTCGCGCAGCGCCCACAGGCAAATGATCCACGCATCAGCCCCGCGCCAGACGTCGCCGGTATCCGAGACAACGAGGATCTGGCGCGCAGGCTCCAGGGCCGTGATGCCCGGAAATCGCTCCTCCAGTTCCGGGCTTTGCAGTGGCAAAAATGCGAGCGGCACGAACGGCGGCTGCCCCTGCAGCCACACCCGCACGCGCCGGCAAAGCTCGCACTTTGCATCGTAGAGAACGTAGAGCTTTTTCATAGGTGTGGTTCCGTTTGTTCAGGGCCTCACTTCGACGTGTGCCGTGGGAGCGACCGGCGGCGGCGCCATGTGGAGCAGCGCGCGTTTCCTCATGCCATTGAAGATGTAGATGTTCAGGAAATGCATCGCGCCGAGTGTGAGCAGCACGACGCCCTCCTTGCTGCATACGGCTTCGAGCAGCTCTGGCAAATCCAAGGGCCGCGTCCCGCTTTTCACGGCGAGCGTGATGAACCCGATATTGATGAGGTAAAAGCCGACGACGAGCAGATGATTGACGCTGTCGGCGAGCTGCTCGTTCCCGTGGAATGCATCGACGAGAAAGATCCGCCCATTCTTGTGCAGGGTGCGCGCGACCCAGATGGTCACCGCGAGGCTGATGGCGAGGTAGAGGAGGTGATAGGCGGTCGTGTAGTTCATGGTGTGTTTTGTTTTGTGGGTTATCGTAGTTTCAGGAAATAATGGAAGTATGTGACAAAAGGAAATCACGAGAGCCACTTAAAGGCCCAGGGCAGGATGATGGATTTCTCGGACCGAGCGACTTTGCTCAGGATGCCATCCGTCATTTCGAGAAATTCGCGCAGTGCTTTCACCTGCTTTGAAAATGCGACCGCCTCGCCGCCCTTCAGCGTCTCCGTGCGTTCGTGGCAGTCCTTCAGCACATTGATGGCCGGGCGGATTTCGCGGCGCTTCCGCTCCCGCGTGATGATGCAAAACATCTTCCAAATGTCCTTCTCCGCCTCAAAAAACTCCTTCCGCTCACCTTTCGGTATAATCCCGCGGATCAACCCCCAACCGCAAAGCTCACGCAAGTTGGTATTCGCATGTCCGCGGCTCACCTTCAGTTCATCCATGATGTCGTCGGTCGTCAGCGGCTTCGTGCTGATCATGAGCAGCGCATGGACCTGCGCCATCGTGCGGTTGACACCCCATGCGCTCCCCATTGCCCCCCATTGGGTGATGAACTCGTCCTTCGCCGCCTGAAGTTGCGAGGCCTCCCCTGCATTGCTGGCTGGAGTGTTGCCTTTCATATCTGGATTTCATTATTTCCTGAAAACACGGTATGGCAAGGAAATTCTTTACCTTGCTGGAAATGCCACAGGCGTGATCGAGCCCACTGGGAGCGGCGACATTCCTGTCGCCGTCCTTCACAAGCGCCGGAGGCGCTCCATTATTGGAAAGCGGCCTGCCAGACGCCCGCCTGCACATCCACCGCTATGCCACGAGGGGAGCGCCTCCGGCGCAGGACCTTGGCCGGCGACAGGAATGTCGCCGCTCCTTGCGCCGCTCGCCAAACGCCGCGCCTTTGTGCAGCTTTGCCCGATGCCGAGTCACAGCCATCCACTCACGCGGGCGATCAGCTTCGCGTCCGCCCTCGCGCTGGTGATCGGCATCATCGTCGCCGCGCTGCTCACGCTGCCCTACCACTGGAACTGGAAGCCGGTCTGGGAATACCGCCGGCTTTTCATCGATGGCTGGCTGGCGACGGTCGGCATCTCGGCGCTGGCGTTGCCGCTGAGCTGTGTGCTCGGGCTGCTGTTCGCGCTCGCGCGGCGCTCGGCATTTCTGCCGCTGCAATATTTCTCCCGCATCTACGTCGAACTCACGCGCGGGGCACCGCTGCTGGTGCAGATTTATCTCTACTTCTACGTCTTCGCGAACGCGCTCCACGTCCATGGTCGTTACGTGGTCGGCCCGCTGATTCTGGCTGCGTTCACCGGTGCGTACATCAGCGAAATCATCCGTGCAGGCATCGAGGGCGTCGGCAAGTCGCAGCTCGAAACAGCGCGCGCCATCGGTCTCACCACGCGGCAGACATACCGCCACGTAATTTTCCCGCAGGCCATCCGGCAGATCCTGCCATCGCTCGCGGGGCAGTTCGTTTCCCTCGTGAAAGACTCGTCGCTGCTCTCGATCATCTCCGTCGCTGAGCTGGCGAATGCCGCGAGCAATGTGAACGGATACACGCTGAAGCCCTTTGAAACCTACCTGCCGCTCGCGATCGGCTACCTCATCATCACGCTGCCGATTTCGCTCTGGACGCAGTCGCTTGAGCAGCGTGCGAGGTTCGACACGTGACCGATGCGGATGAATTTGGAAACCAGGAAGCCATGAATCCGACAATGCGGGGGCGCTCCGCCGCAGTTCCTGGTTTCCTGATTTCCAAATTCATCCACGACAGCAGCGAAATTCTGCGCACTGTCCGCGCTCGTGATTACCCGATTTTCCTGACCGATGCTCATCGCCTTCAATAAACCATTCGGAGTGCTCAGCCAGTTCACCGACGACGGCTCGAAGCACCGCACGCTCGCGGAATTCGGCTTTCCGAAACACGCCTACCCGCTCGGGCGTCTCGATGCGGACAGCGAGGGCCTGCTGCTGCTCAGCGACGAACCATTTCTGAACAAAAAACTCCTCGCGCCCGAGAACGCGCACAGCCGCACGTACTGGGCGATGGTGGAACGAATCCCGACACGCGAATCGCTCGATGAGCTGCAGCGCGGCATCGTCATCGGAGGACAGCGCACTCTGCCGTGCCGCGCATGGATGCTCTCCCCGCAGCCCTTCGTGCCGCCGCGCGATCCGCCCGTGCGCTTCCGCAAAAATGTCCCCGACTGCTGGATCGCGCTCTCGCTCATCGAGGGGAAAAACCACCAGGTGCGCCGCATGACCGCCGCCATCGGGCACCCAACGCTGCGTCTCATCCGCGTGCAGATCGGCGAACTCGATCTTGCCGGCATCATGCCCGGCCAATGGCGCGAACTCGGTGCAGGCGAACGCGCGCGCGTCTTCGCCGGTCGTCCACGATCCGCAGCGGCAAAATCGAACCACAAGGACGTAAAGGTCGCGAAGTAGGAGCAGTATCCGCATTCCGCCGGAGCGGCAGGGCAAAATGTAGAGCCGACGACCCGTCGGCTTGGTAGGGTGGCATTTGGGCGGGATGGCGGTCTTCCTTTCCTGACCGTCTTACTGCAAGCTCACGCCAAGAGCCGACGAGTCGTCGGCTCCACATTGGAGGCGTCGGCTCCGCATTTCAGCTTAGCTTCAGTTCGAGCTGGTTGTCCTCCGCGAGCGCCCATGCTTCGACGCCGCGGCGGCGGAGGTCGGTGGCGAATTCCGCGGCGAAGCCATGCACAGTGAGCACGCGCTTCGGCTGCACGAGTTCGACGTAGCGGTGCAGTTCGTCGTAGTCTGCGTGGTCGCTGAGCGGGAATGCCTCGTCGCACCGCGAGCGGTATTTCGCACTGGAGTCGATCGCCCACCCGGTGAGGATCGCTGTGCGGCGCGGGCCGATTTTTTCCAGGTCGGCTGATTTCGCCGCGTTCGGCGGGAAGACGATCACATGGCCTTTCGCCTTCGATGTGCGGAATCGGACGCTGCCGTCCGGAAAATCCGGGCTCAGGGCGCTGTGAATCGCGGTCATTTTCCAGACCGCCTCGTGCAACATCGGAGTGAGGCCGGCGTCGAGGATGATGCGCACGATTTCCTGCGCCTTGCCGAGCGAGTAGCCGAGCAGCACGGGCACCGCGCCCGCATCGAGCGTCTCGCGGCAAAATGCCACGACGCGCGCAGCGACCTCGGCACGCGGCGGCATCCGGTAACGCGGCAGGCCGAATGTCGTCTCCATGATCAGGGTCTCCGCGTGCCGCCATTCGCACGGCTCGGCGACGAGGCCGTGCGCGAGCTTGAAGTCGCCGGTGTAGAGCACCGAGCCGGCTTCACTTTCAAAAAACAGCTGGGCCGAGCCGAGGATGTGTCCTGCGGGGAGCAACGTCGCGTGACCACCGGCGAGTTTGCGCCGCTCGCCGAAGCCCGCGATGATCTCTGTGCGCCTGCCCGGCATCCGCTCGCGCATGAAGCGCGCGGTTGCCGCGGTCATCAGCACTTCGCGATGCCGCGCGATGTGATCGCCGTGCGCGTGCGAGACAAACGCGAGCGGCTTCCCGCGATGCGGGTCGAGCCAGAGGTCGTGCTCCGGCAGGTGCAGTCCGCGCTGATGGACGATGGTGATCAAAGCGCCGCACCTTCGCCGCAGTCTGCATCCAGCGCGAGCCCGTAGCGTAGCTCTCCAGAGCTGCGCATCGCGCACTCGCTCAAGAGTCAGGCCGGGAGTTGGAATGCAGGCGCGCGTGCAGTTTGAATCGGGGGCGCAGCTCTGGAGAGCTACGCTACGACGGGCAGCATTGCCGCACGTTGGATATTGATCGTCCGTCGCACGTTGTGCATTTCTCCCCGCATGCCAGTCATCACGCCCCGCAAGACTCTGCCGAATTACGACGCAATCATCGTGGGAAGCGGGGCGGCGGGCGGCATGTCGGCGTATGTGCTCACGAAGGCGGGGCTGAAAGTGCTGATGCTGGAGGCGGGGCGGAACTACGACCCGATCATGGAGACGCCGATGTTCCAGACGAATGCCGACGCGCCGCTGCGCGGGACGGCGACGCCGGACAAGCACTTTGGATTTTTCGACGCGACGGTGAACGGCGGGTGGACGGTGCCGGGCGAGCCTTACATGGTGAAGCGCGAGGATAAGCCGGGCTGGCACGAGGCGAGCGACTGGAAGGCGACTAACACGACGCAGAATTTTACGTGGTGGCGTCCGCGCATGCTGGGTGGGCGGACGAATCACTGGGGGCGCATTTCGCTGCGGATGGGGCCGTATGATTTCAAGCCGAAGTCGCGCGACGGGCTCGGGCTCGACTGGCCTTTTGAATACAAGGACATCGAGCCATGGTATGACAAAACGGAGGCGCTCGTCGGTGTGTTTGGCAGCAACGAGGGACTCGAGAATACGCCTGACTCGAGCAACGGATCGCTCCAGCCGCCGCCGCATCCGCGCGCGCACGAGATGCTCATTCGCAAGCACGCGAAGGGGCTGGGCATCCCGGTGATTCCGTCGCACATGGCGATCCTCACGAAGCCAATCAACAATCGCGCTGCGTGTTTTTACGCGACGCCGTGCGGACGCGGCTGCTCGATCAAGGCGAACTTTCAAAGCACGACGGTGCTGCTCCCGCCGGCGGTCGAGACGGGGAATCTCGACATCATCACGGACGCGATGGTGCGCGAGGTGACGCTCGACAAATCCGGCAAGGCGACGGGCGTGCTCTACATGGACAAGGCTTCGGGCAAGGAGGAGCGCGCGACGGCACGCGTCGTGGTACTCTGCGCGAGCGGATGCGAGAGCGCGCGCATCATGCTGAACAGCAAGTCGGCGCTTTTCCCGAACGGCCTCGCGAATGGCAGCGGCAAGGTCGGCCGCTATCTCATGGACACCGTGGGCAGCAATCTCGGCGGGCACATTCCCGCGCTGGAAAACTGCCCGCCCTACAACGCCGACGGCACGAGCGCCATGCACGTCTATACGCCGTGGTGGCTCTACCAAGAGCAGCTCGCTGGGAAGCTCGACTTTGCGCGCGGCTACCACATCGAAATCGGCGGCGGACGCCACATGCCGGAGATGGGAGTGAGTCTGCCGGACTCGAAGGCCTACGGCAAAAAAATGAAGGACGACGCGCGGCGCTACTACGGCGCGAGCGTGGGTTTCAGCGGTCGCGGCGAGATGATTCCGAACGAGGACAGCTACTGCGAACTCGACCCGAACAAGAAGGACCGATGGGGCATTCCGGTGCTGCGCTTTTACTGGAAATGGAGCGACCACGAGAAGAAGCAGGCCGTCCACATGCAGAAGACTTTCGCGGCGATCATCGAGGCGATGGGCGGCAAGCCGGGCCGCGTCGAGACGGACCCCGAAAAGGCGATCATGGGCGGCGGCACGATCATCCACGAAGTCGGCACGACGTGCATGGGTGCTGATCCGAAGGCCAGCGTGCTCAACCAGTGGAGTCAGGCGTGGGAAGTGAAAAATCTCTTCGTCACCGACGGCGGCCCGTTCGCGAGCAACGCTGACAAAAATCCCACGCTCACCATCATGGCGCTCGCCATGCGAAGCTGCACCTGGCTCGCCGACGAGTTGCGCAAAGGAAACATCTGACACCCCATCGCCTGCATCCCGATATGAACAACGAACCCTTCTCCCTCTCCCGCCGCGAAGCGCTCAAGCGTGTGATCAGCGTCTCCGTCGCGCTGACTGCGATGGAGCTGAACGCCTTCGCCGCCACGCCTCTGCGCGGCATCGGCACTGATCCAAATTTGCTGAAGAAGGAAATCCCGTGGCCGCTCATTTTGAGCGATGCGGAAAAGCGGATCGTGAGCGCGCTCGCGGATGTGATCATTCCCGCGGACGAGCACGGCCCGGCGGCGAGCAAGGTCGGCGTGATGGAGTTCATTGATGAATGGGTGAGCGCGCCTTACGAGGCGCAGGAGAAGGATCGCGCGGCGATTCAGAAGGGGCTCGCGTGGATCGAGGAGGAGTCGAAGAAGCGCTTCGGCAAAGGTTTCGCGGACGCCGCAGCGGAGCAGCACACCGCGCTGCTCGACGACATCGTGAAGACGGACACGGACGCGCACAAAAAGGGCTACGATTTCTTCAAGCTATTCCGCGACCGCGCCGCGGGCGGCTACTACTCGACGCCCGAGGGATGGAAGGCGATCGGCTACGTCGGCAATCTTCCCATGGCGGAATTCCCCGCGCCGCCGCCGGAGGTGCTGAAGCATCTCGGCCTCGCGTAACGTCTGCTGGACGCTCGCGAACTCGCGCGCGGCACCTTGGAGTGCGGCGGGAAGCGCAAGCGCCACGCCGTCTTCGGAGGGGATTTCTGGTGGGAGAGTCGGTTTTTTCCCACCGCAGTCGTTCCTCGCACGCATGGCACCAAGGCGGTGTCGCGCTTCGCTTCCCACCGCACTCCAAGGTGCGCCCGAGTTTTCAAAAGTCCCCTCACCACTCCGGGCTCACGTCGAAGTCGTCGTGAACAGTGATCCGTTTGTCGCCGAAGCTGTAGATCGTCTTCACTTGCGCATCCGTTGCCTCCCGCTCGAACCAAGCTGCCGAGCACCACGGATACTGATTCGCCACCGGCACAAGGCCGTGCTTCACCGCATTGCGATGCGTGTAGGCCAGCCGCGCAAAGTAGGACTTCTCGAAGGTCAGCTTCGTTTCCCGATAGTTATGCCAGACCTTTCGCCCCGGCGTGCCATCCAGCTTGTCCACCCACTTCGCCGTCTTCTCGTGCAGCATCGCGGCCATCTCCCGTAGCGAATCCGCCGTCTCCTCGCCGCGTGGGGAGTGCCCCACAAAATGGTAGTGGTTTGAAAACACAGCCCAAGCCTCCAGCGTCCAGCCAAAGTCGCGTGCCACCGTGAGCAGTCCACGATGCAGCACTTCCAGCCGTTCCCGTCCGCGGAAAAAATGCTGCTTCATGTAAGTCGCCGCCGTAAGAAAATACGTGCCAGCCTCACCGAGCCGGTGAACCGGTGCATGGGGCCAGGAAATCTCACGTCGCGCCATCAGCTCAGAGTGTGCGTTGTGAACGGCACGGGCAACCTTGGAGTGCGGCGGGAAGCGCAAGCGCCACGCCGCTTTCGGAGGGGATTGTGGGCCGGGACACCTGCGCCACACCCTGCCTCCGCCCTCCGAAGGCGGTGTCGGCGCTCGTTCCTCGCTCTGCCACCGCACTCCAAGGTTGATCGTTCGCCATTCGCCGGGCATGTCTCCGCAGAATGGCCTTTATCCCTGCCAGTAAAACTGCCCCAAAATACGACGCCACCGTCGTCGGCTCCGGCGCTGCCGGCGGCATGTCCGCATACGTCCTCGCGAAGGCCGGCATGAAGGTGCTGATGCTCGAAGCGGGGCGGAATTACGATCCGATCATGGAGACGCCGATGTTCCAGTCGAACGCCGACGCGCCGCTGCGCAACACGGGCACGACGGACAAGCCGAATGGATTTTTCGACGCGACGGTGAACGGCGGATGGGTCGTGAAGGACGAGCCCTACGTGGTGAAAAGCCTCGCCGACGGATCGTGGGTCGAGGGCTCGAATGGCAACCGCATGAAGCCGACGCAGAACTTCATGTGGTGGCGCGCGCGGATGCTCGGCGGGCGCACAAATCACTGGGGCCGCGTGTCACTGCGCATGGGGCCGTACGACTTCAAGCCGAAGTCGCGCGATGGGCTCGGCTTCGACTGGCCGATCAACTACGAGGACATCGCGCCTTACTACGACAAGGTGGATCAGCTCATCGGAGTCTTTGGCGAAAAGTCCGGCATCGAGAACGCGCCCGACAGCGATTTTTTCCAGCCCGCGCCGAGGCCGCGCGCGTACGAGATGCTCGTCAAAAAATCGGCGACGAAGCTCGGCATCCCGGTCATTCCGTCGCGTCACGCGATCCTTACGAAGCCGCTGAACAACCGTGCGCCGTGCTTCTACGCGACGCCGTGCGGACGCGGCTGCGCGATCAAGGCGAACTTCCAGAGCACGACGGTGCTCATCCCGCCGTCGATCGAGACGGGCAACCTCGACATCATCACCGATGCGCTCGCCCGCGAGGTCACCGTGGACAAATCGGGCAAGGCGACTGGCGTGCATTTCATCGACCGCACGACCGGCAAGGAGGAGCACGTGAAGGCGCGCGTGGTCATCCTCGCCGCGAGCGCGCTAGAGAGCACGCGCATCCTGATGAACAGCAAGTCCGCACATTTTCCAAACGGCATCGGCGCCGGCAGCGGACACCTCGGACGCTGGCTCACCGACAGCACCGGCGGCGCGCTGAGCGGACAAATCCCCGCGCTCGAAAACTGCCCGCCGCACAATGAGGACGGCACCTCGGCCTTTCACACCTACGCGCCGTGGTGGCCGTATGCGGATCAGCTCGCGGGGAAGCTCGGCTTCGCGCGCGGCTACTACATCGGCTGGGGCGGCGGGCGCACGATGCCCGGCGCGAGCGTGCAGATTCCATCGAAAACGAGCTTCGGTCGCGCGATGAAGGACGAGGCGCGGCGCTACTACGGTTCTTTCATCGGCTTCAGCGCGCGCGGCGAGATGATCCCGAACGAGAAAAGCTTCTGCGAACTCGATCCGCAGAAAAAGGACCGCTGGGGAATTCCCGTGCTGCGTTTCCATTTCGCGTGGGGCGATCACGAGCTGAAGCAGGCTGCGCACATGCAGCAGACCTTCGCGCAGATCATCGAGGGCATGGGTGGCAAAGTGATCGGAAAAGTGGAGACCGACGGTGCAAAGGCGATCACCACCGGCGGCTCCGTGAACCACGAAATCGGCACCACGCGCATGTCTGCCACTGCGAAGGACGGCGTGGTGAATTCCCAGTGCCAGACGTGGGAATGTCCGAACGTCTTTGTCACAGACGGCGGCCCTTTTGTCTCGAACCCGTACAAAAATCCCACGCTCACCATCCTCGCGCTCGCCTGGCGCGCGTGCGATTACCTGATGGATGAGATGAAGAAGGGGAACATCGGCTAGCTCGTACCCGCGCTTGTCAAAGCGTGGGCTGATTTTTCGGGCTGCTGTGTCCAGTGTGCCTGCGCTCTCACGAGCTCGGCTACGGCTTACGCCTGCCCGCAGTATTTGAAGAGGAACATCTCCGCGTGGCCTTCGCGCAGGTAGAAGCGCAGTGCGCCATCGTGGCCGATGAGATCCGTCTTCACTGCGCGGCTCGCGCGGCGGCTGTGGATCTGGTGCAGGCCGATTTGAGGGTCGTGGTAGATTTCACCCCACGCCTCGATGCGCAGCGCGGCGCGCGCCTTCGCCATGAGCAGTTCCGCAAGTGGATCGTGCTCGAAGTGTTCCCATCGCGGGTGGAACTGCGCCTCGATGGTCGCGTAGTCCAGGCCCATCGCCTCCTCGATGAAAGGCTCAGGCATCCCCGCATAGCTCGTCTTCACGATCGCCACGCGGACGGTCGAGTCGAAGCCTTCCCGGCGGTTCAGCCGCGACATGGTGTTCACGGAAAGCAGCACCGTGCCGCACGGCGGGACATCGAGCGTGATCCAAACATGGTCCACTCGGTCCGGCGTGCTCGCGACCTCCATCTCCACCTTCGCGATTGTGCCGACGACATGCGCATACATCGGCTTGCCTGCGGCAAAAATCTGGCAGACCCAGTCCTCGCGCGAGCGTTGCCGGTGCTGCTCGTGATTAGGCATCGCGCTTCGTGCTCGTCACGCTGCGACCGCTGCGGCCCGTCACGGGCTTCTTCTTTTTGTCGAGGTCCGTGCGGTGCTCGATCTTCGCAACGCGGCCGTGCTTGAAATACATCTCGCGCACCTTCTCGAGCATCGCGTCGCGGCGGTCGTAGAGGCGCTTGAGCTTGCGCGGCTTCACCTTCGTGAGCGCGTAGGCGGTGATGATGGGCAGCGTGATCGTCGAGTCCGCGTAGCACACCACGCAGTCGGGGAGATTGTCGGGATCGATCTTGCCCCAGCTCACCGCCTCGGCGGGCGTCGCGCCGCTCAGGCCGCCGGTGTCCGGGCGCGCATCGGTGCATTGCAGGAAGTAATCGTGCCCGCGCTCCTCGATGCCCATGACCTCCTGGATCTGCGGCTCGGTCTGCAGCATGAAATTTTTCGGCGACCCGCCGCCGAGGATGAACACCGACGATTTCTCGCCGCTCGACTTCGCCGCATACACGATCGCCGCCGTCTGGTTCACGTCGCGGTTCACATCCATGAGCAGCTTCGAGTCGCGCAGCGCCATCGCGGCGACATTCATGCCGATGCTGCTGTCGCCGGGGCTGCTCGTGAAAATCGGCACGCCGTAGTGATACGCCGCGCTCAGCATGCTCGTCTCCTTGATGCCGAGTTTCTTCTCGCGAGCCGCGACATATTTCCCGAGCAGGTAATGGAACTCATCCGTCGCCATCGTGCGCTGAAACTCCGCACCTTGGATCACCTCGCGCACAAACGCATCCGTATCCAGCAGCACGTCGTAGTCGAACAGCACGTCGTAAATCCGGATGATGCCCTCCTTGCGCAGCACCACGTCATCGAGGAACGGCGAGCCCGCATACATCTTCATGCCGAGCCCGTAGTGCATGTCGTGATAGAGATTCGCGCCGGTCGAGATGATCCAGTCCACAAAGCCCGCCTTCATCAGCGGAATGATCGCCGCTTTGCCCAGCCCCGCCGGCGTGAGCGCGCCGGTGAGCGACATGCCCACGGTGCCTTTGCCCGCGATCATCTTCTGCGTGAAAAGACGGCACGCCTCGGCGAGACGACCGCCATTGTAGGCCTTGAAGGAATTGTC
>JBBRPQ010000052.1:0-29838 GCA_038227825.1 Chthoniobacterales bacterium | reverse complement strand
TTGGCGATACCCCGATTGTAGTGGGCGCCGGCGTATTTCGGGTTGAGTTCGATGGCGCGGGAGTAGTCGGCGATGGCCGCGTCGAGGTCGCCCTTGTCGCTCTTGGCGATGCCCCGGCTGGAGTAGAAGGCGGCGTCTTTCGGATTGAGTTCGATGGCGCGGGAGAAGTCAGCGATGGCCGCGTCGAGGTCGCCCTTGGCGCGCTTGGCGTTGGCCCGGCTGTTGTAGGCGCCGGCGTCTTTCGGGTCGAGTTCGACGGCGCGGGAGGAGTCGCCGATGGCCCCGTCGAGGTCGCCCTTAGCGATTTTGTCGGCACCCCGGTTGCGGTAGGCGTTGGCTTTTTTGGGGTCGAGTTCGATGGCACGGGAGTAGTCGGCGATGGCCGCGTCGAGGTCGCCCTTTTCGCTCTTGGCGATGCCCCTGTTGTAGTGGGCACCAGCGTCTTTCGGATTCTTCTTCAGCCATGCCGTCCAACTCGCAATCGCCCCATCCACGTCGCCTTTTTTGTATCGTTCGTTGCCCTGCTGGCCTTCATTCGTCGTCTTCCCCTGCGCCCGTGCCGACGGGAGTGAGGCAGTGAGGAGGCAGACGGCGAAGAGGGCGTGCAGCAGTGGCTTCATGGGGTGGGCGGATTTCCGTGCGCGGCTTTTCCCATCCCGCACTCCCGCGCACAAGCCGGGAAACGGCTGGTCCCTTTTGCACCACCGAGGTTCACCGAGCAGGAACCAGGGAGAGACGGGTGATTCGCTCCGCCAACCGCGCGCTCCCGAGCCTCACCCGCGGATCTGGCCGTTGCCGCGGAGGAGGTATTTGTAGGTGGTGAGTTCCTAGAGGGCCATGGGGCCGCGGGCGTGGAGTTTGTCGGTGGAGATGCCGATCTCCGCGCCGAATCCGAATTCGCCGCCGTCGGTGAAGCGGGTGATGCCTTCAAACAGGCCGGGACGCCGCGTGGTGACATCCAGAATCACGTTCGTATTGAGCAGGATTCGCACGGCCACTTCATATGCTTTGCGAGGAGGCACGCAGACTCAATCCGGGTGGTGTCCTGATTTGAAACGCTTGCAGCAAACCACAGAGGTTCACAGAGGCATTCACAGAGGAGCACCGAGGAGCACAGAGCCTCTGCGATTCCTCCGTGTGTCCTCTGTGAACCTCCGTGGTTCAAAATGGGACACTGACCGGCCCGCAATTCCTCACACACCCGTCTTCTTCGGATCCCAGATGAACTTGTGCATCTGAAGCTGGAAGCGCGCGGGCACTTTGTCCGCGACCATCCAATCCACGATCTGCCGCGGCTCGATGCGGCTGAAGATGGGGGAGAAGAGCACGCAGCCGCAGCGCTCAGCGAGGTTGTGCTCCTGCACGCGGTCGCGCGACCACTCGTAGTCCTCGCGTGAGCCGATGACGAATTTCACCTCATCGCGCTTTTCCAGATGCGCGATGTTGCTCCACAGATTGCGCGCGCATTCGCCGCTGCCGGGCGTCTTCAAATCCATGATGCGATGCACGCGCGGATCGATTTTAGAAATGTCGTGCGCCCCGCTGGTCTCGATGAGGACGGTCTTCCCCGCGTCGCAAAGCGCGGCCATGAGCGGGAGCACGTTGCGTTGCAGCAGCGGCTCGCCGCCGGTGATCTCGATGAGCGGGCAGTCGAACGCGAGTATCTCTGCGAGGATGTCGTCGAGCGTGCGCTTCTTTCCCTCGTAAAATGCATACTCCGTGTCGCAGTACGTGCAGCGCAGGTCGCACGCCGTGGTCCGCACAAAGACGCAGCGCCAGCCCGCCCAAGTGCTTTCACCTTGGATGGACTCATAGATTTCGTTGATTTTCAGCGTCGGCGCGGTCGGCATGTGTTGGGTTCTTTAGACGGGAATGAGGCGATGAACAGGCATTTGCCCGCGGCATCTGGCACGGATGAACTTGAAAATTTCTGTTCATCCACGCACTCCGCGCCATCCTGTCTGCCCTTTCCATGTCCGAAAATCGCATTGATTCCACTTTCGCCAAGCTGCGCTCCGAAGGGCGCGCGGCATTCATCGCCTACGTCTGTGCCGGAGACCCGAATCTCGCTGCGACGCGCGCTCTCGTCCCCGCTCTCGAACGTGCGGGTGTGGACATCATCGAGATTGGCGTGCCGTTCAGCGACCCGCTCGCCGATGGCGTGGTGAATCAGCTCGCCGGCGCGCGTGCGCTCGCCAGCGGCGCGACGCTGAATGGCGTGCTCGAATGCGTGCGCGCGATTCGCACGGAGAGCCAGATCCCGATCGTCTTCTACACTTACATGAACCCCGTGTATCGCCACGGATTCGATGCCTTCCTCGCGGACGCCGAGGCTGTGGGTGTCGATGGCGTGCTCTTTCTCGATCTCCCGCCGGATGAAGATGAGGCCTCACCGGAACTGCGCATGCACGGCCCGCTGAAGCGCATCCGCCTCATCGCGCCCACCACGTCGCAGGAGCGCATCGCACTCCTCACGCGAGATGCGAGCGGCTTCATCTATTACGTTTCCCGCGAAGGCGTGACTGGCGAGCGAAGTGATGTGGTCGCGGGACTCGCCGAAAGTGTAGCTGCGATCAAGAGGACGACGCCGCTCCCGATCGCAGTCGGCTTCGGCATCGGCACGCCGGAGCAGGTGCGCGCAGTCGCAGCGGCAGCGGATGCAGTGGTGGTCGGCAGCGCGATCGTGAAGCGCATGGCGGAGTTCGGCAGCGATCCGCAGTTCGTGGAAAAAGTCTGCGCCTTTGTGAAACCGCTGGCGGACGCGGTGCGGGAAAAACGCTGAACTTCAAAACAAGGATTCCCTTCGACATCCATCCTCCCACGTTCGTCATTTTAAGACACCATGACCGCCCTCTCCGAAATCGCTCCCGAAGGCTCGAATCTTTCGCCGGATCAAGCCCGTGCATTCATCGCCAAGTCGTGTCCCGCAGATGAATTCCGTGGCAAGAAAGTGCTGCTGATCGTCCCGGATGCCACGCGGACCTGTCCTCTCGACGTGATGTTTGCGGGCCTCTTTGACCAAATAGGTGGCGTGACGGCGAAGCTCGACGTGATGATTGCTCTCGGCACGCATCAGCCGATGAGCGAAGAAGCGATGTGCGAGCGGCTCGGCATCACGATGGAACAGCGGCGCGCGAAGTATTCGGGAGTGCAGCTTTTGAATCACGCGTGGGATGACCAGACGGCACTCCTGAACGTCGGTAAAATCTCGGTGGAAAAAAGCCGCGAACTGAGTGGGGGGCTGCTCGCCGAGGAAGTGCCCGTGGAGGTGAATGCGCGCGTCTTTGACTACGATCTACTGTTCATCATCGGCCCGGTCTTTCCGCACGAAGTCGTGGGCTTCAGCGGTGGAAACAAATACATCTTCCCCGGCATCAGCGGGCCGACGGTGCTGAACTATTTCCACTGGCTCGGCGCATTGGTGACGAACCCGATGATCATCGGCAACAAGTGGACGCCCGTCCGCAAGGTCGTGGATTACGCCGCTTCGCTCGTGTCCGTGCCGAAGCGCTGCTTCTGCATGGTCGTCTCGCCCGGAGATCCCGCGCATGGCGGCGGCGGACTTGCCGCACTTTCCTATGGAGATCCGGTGGCCGCTTGGGACGCTGCGAGCGATGTCTCGCGGCGCGTCCACATCACTTATAAGGAGCGCCCTTTTCACACCGTCCTCTCGTGCGCGCCGAAGATGTACGACGAGATGTGGGTGGGCGGAAAGTGCATGTACAAGCTCGAACCCGTCGTGGCGGATGGCGGCGAACTCATCATCTACGCGCCGCACATTCACGAACTTTCCATCACGCATGGGCGTTACATTGCCGAGATCGGCTATCACTGCCGGGACTATTTCACGTCGCAACTGGAGCGCTTCGGGAATATCCCGCGTGGTGTCATCGCGCACAGCACTCATGTCCGTGGCATCGGGAAAATGGAGAACGGTGTGGAGAAGTGCCGCGTGCAAGTGACCTTCGCGACTGGCATCCCTGAGAGCGTGTGCAAGGCGATCAGCGTCGGCTACCGCGACCCGCGGAGCATCAATGTCTCCGACTACGTGAACCGCGAGGACGAGGGCATCCTGCTCGTGCCGAAGGCGGGCGAGATGCTCTACCACCTCACGCAGCGCCCGGACTGGGCACGCGAGATGTAAGGCGGTCGTTGATTTGTCGAATCGCCCACTGCGCATGCTCCGCGATGAGTGCGTCGGGATCGGCGGCTGCTGACTCCAGCGCTGGAAGATCCTCATGTGTGCCGGTGTTCCCGAGCGCCACGCATACATTGCGGAGGAAGCGCGCACGCTTGATGCGCTTGATCGGTGAACCGCGGAAGAGCGCACGGAATGCTTCGTCATCGAGCGCGAGGAAATCGCGCAGCGGCATGGTGACAAACTCCCTCGCAGCGAAACGCGACTCACGGGATTCCTGCGCGAAGCGGTTCCACGGGCACGCATCGAGGCAGTCGTCGCAGCCGTAGATGCGGTCGCCGAGCAGCGGGCGCAGCGGCTCCGGGATCGGGCCTTTGTTCTCGATCGTGAGGTAGGAAATGCAGAGGCGCGCATCGAGCTTGTGTGGCGCGGTGATAGCGCCGGTCGGGCAGGCGGTGATGCAGCGCGTGCATTTGCCGCAATGGTCGCTCATCGGCTCGTCGGGCGGAAGATCGAGCGTCGTGAGGATGCTCGCGAGGAAGAGCCACGTGCCGAGCTTCGGATGAATGAGCATCGTGCTTTTTCCCTGCCAGCCGAGTCCGCTGAGTGCGGCAAAATCGCGCTCCAGCACTGGGCCGGTATCCACGTATTGCCGCTGCTTGCCGCCGTGCTTCTGCATCCATTCGTCGAGCTGCCAGAGGCGGGGCTCGATGATGTCGTGATAGTCGTCCCCCCATGCGTATCGCGCGATGCGGCCTAGTTTAGACTGCGGGTCGGATGCAGGCTCGCTGTTCCAGTAGTTCATCCCCAGCGCGATGATACTGCGCGCGCAGGGCAGGACGAGATCCGGATCCGTGCGGCGATCAGCATTGCGAGCGAGCCACGCCATATCGCCGTGCATTCCTTCGCCGAGCCATTCGCGGAACTCCGCTGCGTGCGGGGGTTTTTCCGCAGAGGCAACCCGGCATACGTCGAATCCGAGCGCGTGGGCCTCTGCCAGAAATGCGGCCTTCAATTCCGCGGGATTCATCGTGGATCAGCCGCGGGCCTGCTTCGGCCAACGAAAAAAGCGGTGCGCCTCTTCCATGATTTTCGCCGTCACGTCCTCGTGGCGGAGGCGTGTGCTATCCACCTGGAAATGCGCGGCGCTCTCGTAAAGCGGCTGGCGTGTCGCCATGAGATCCATCACGCGTCTGCGGGGATCCTCGACTTGCAGCAGCGGACGCCCGGAATTTCGCGAGACGCGCCGGTAGATCTCATCCGGAGCGGCCTTGAGCAGCACGACCATGCCGAGCGAGCGCAATAGCGGGATATTCTCGGGCACAGTGACAATCCCGCCGCCCGTCGCGAGAATATGCCGCCGGATTTCGCTGAGGGATGCGAGTGCTTCCGTCTCACGTTTTCGAAAATCGGCCTCGCCGTGATTTGCAAAAATCTCGGGGATCTTCATCTGCGCGCGCTCCTCGACGAGCTTGTCCGTATCGAGGAATCTGAAGCGAAGCTGCCGCGCCAGCATCCGTCCCACGGTTGATTTTCCGCTGCCCATGAAACCGATGAGAACGATGTTCTCGGGCGGCTCCTGGGTTTTCGCGGTTTCATTCATGCGCTCAGAATTCAACGCCGGACTGCGGGTGACGAGGGGAAAGTGAACCGCTTCTTTTAAATGGAATGCGGTCATGGTTATTCGCTTCTGAAGCAGTTTGATCGCTGCCAGCACGCTCACGGGCGTTTGGAGCGGTTCTCATTTCCCCAGGCGTTCGAGCGGGAAAATGGTGACGTCCACTCCGCGTGACATGATCGCGTGATCGGGCGGACGGCCGGTTGGGGTGAAGCCATTCAGCGGCAGCAAATTTTCATCCCACGCCGTCACGTCCGCGAGGGAGAGCGGATACGGCTCGTGGAAAACCGCGCCGCGCCGCAGACCATCGGGAGCGCTGGAATACAGCCGGTATCGCTCGACGAGGAAGAACTCCAGCGAGCCCGGCGCAGGTTGCGGCACTTCCTCTCCCGGAGCGTATTCAAACACGCAGCGTGCACCATTTGCGCGTGCGCCGGTGCGCAGCGATTCGCAGTGGATGCGTCCTTCCGCCGTGCGGTGGGATTTCATCTCTGCGTGTTCGTAGGGCAGATGAAAAAAGCGGCGCGCGATTTTCACCGCGAGCCACTGGTTCGCATCGAGCGAATAAAACCACACGCCCGGCACGCCCGCCCGGTCGTGCACGTAAGTTCGCAGATTCATCTCCATGAAATCCGAGATGCCCGGCACTGCGGGCAGAAAGCGTGGACGGATGTTCCGCATGAAGAACGGCACGACGCCGAGGTACGCCCTGCCGCCGAAGGTATCCACGAACAGCCCCTCCGGCAGCGTCGCTTGAATCGCCGCAGCGGGATATTCCCAGTGCAGGAAAAGCAGGTCGCGCCATTGCTGATACATCACCGCATTTGCCACCGGCCGCATTCGCGCCGCGAGACGCTGCGATGCGTCGGGAAAGTGCGGAGTTGTCTGAATGGTGGGCATTTTTGCGAAGCAGCACGGAGACGGGAAATCTTAAAATCCATCCCGTGAGCGGTGAGCTTTGTTCACTCCGCGATACGCTTCATGCGAAACAACGGAAACACCAAAAACAGAATGCAACCGGCGGAAGCGAACTGGGACGCCGCCCAGTTCTCTACGTCCGCGGCGCTTCCAGGGCCGTAATATGAGAGTTGCTCCTTCAATCAGCATGGACGAATCCCAAAAATCATCGCGCACTTGTCAAACCGTGAACAACGCGCGTTGTGGGCTGATCGACGCGGAACAAATCTCGCGCAACTTCGACGCGAATTTTTTTGGCGTGCTGGAAGTCATCCGCCCCGCGTGGGAACACGCCGGTTTGCCCGCCGATTCCAGAACGGGTCCGCAAAACTCTTCAACACGCACTTTGCCCAATGCGTGCGTTCTCCAACACCTGACATGACTTCTTTAATTGACGATCGACGCGCCGGTTCCGCGTGGGGTGCCTTCATCGGCGACGCGATCGCGATGCCGGTCCATTGGTATTACGATTGCTCCGCGCTGAAGCGCGATTACGGCATCGTGCGTGACTACGTGGCACCGCGAAATCCGCACGCCGACAGCATCCTGTGGCGCTCCGAATACACGCCGATCAACGAGCACGGCGATATCCTGCGCGAGCAGGCTCAATATTGGGGCCAGCGCGGCATCCACTATCATCAGTTTCTGCGCGCGGGTGAAAGCACGCTCAATCTCCAACTGGCAAAAGTGCTGGCCGATTCGCTCACCGTGAAGGGGCGCTACGACGCCGATGACTACCTCGCACGCTACATTGCATTCATGCTCACGCCAGGGCAGCACCGCGACACTTACGTAGAGGAGTATCATCGGAAATTTTTCACAGCCTACGCGCGTGGCACTCCTCCGCGAAAATGCGCTGGCAGCGATATCCACATCGGCGGGCTCGCGCATGTGGGAATCCTGTGTGCATTCCTCGCGACCGATGCGAAAGCCGCGCGAGTCGCCGTGCGTGAGCATATCCATCTCACTCATCGAAGCGACGAGGTCCTCGCTGCCGGAGATGCCTTGGCGCGAATCCTCTGCGATGCCGCAGCAGGAGCCGATCTCCGCGAGACGATTTTCAAACACGGTGCCGATTGGTTTTCCAAACGCAAAGCCGAGCAATGGTCGCGCGAGCCGGATGAAGTCGTCATCGGCCAACGGGTGAGTCCCGCGTGCTATATCGCCGACGCCTTTCCGGCCTCGCTCTACCTCGCGTGGAAGTATGCCGGGGATTTTGAAGCTGGCATCATCGCGAATGCCAACGTCGGTGGCGACAATTGCCATCGCGGTGCCGTGGTCGGCGCGCTGCTCGGAACTGCCGCAGGAATGAAGCAGTTGCCCGCGAGATTCGTGAACGAATTTCATGGCTCTGCCGAAGTGATGACTCGGATACTGCGACTTGTGGCTGTCGTGCTGGACTCCACCCAGTAGGAATTTTTCCGAATTGCGGGCGAAAGTCGGAGTCCTCTGCCCGGCTTGCGAGAGGGATGAAACCGTGAGGGCGCGTGGTTTTGCTGCTCAGGCGGGAATCTCACGGCTGAACTTTTCGTCCCCGGGCGTCACTCATCACTCGACACCCGTTGCGTGTCACTTTTCACTCCGCGGCACATGAAATCAGGTCCACTAGTCGCTGTCATTATGGGCAGCAAATCCGATTGGGAGACGATGAGGCACGCCGTGGAAATGCTCGAGCGATTCGGAATTCCGCACGAGGCGCGCATCGTCTCCGCGCATCGCACACCCGCGCTCATGGCGGAATATGCGCAGGCGGCTGCGGGCCGCGGCATCCATGTGATCATCGCTGGCGCTGGAGGTGCGGCTCATTTGCCGGGGATGGTCGCGGCATTCACGCATCTGCCCGTGCTCGGAGTGCCGGTGCAGAGTCGGGCGCTGAAGGGACTCGATTCACTCCTCAGCATCGCGCAGATGCCGGCGGGGATTCCTGTCGGCTCGCTGGCGGTGGGCGAGCCGGGTGCAAAAAATGCGGGCCTGCTCGCTGCGGGGATCATCGGGCTGCACGATGAGAAGGTGCGCAAGAAGCTCATCGCATTTCGCAAGAAGCAGACTGCGGACGTGAAGGCCCAGAAACTTTCATGAGCGACGGTCACAGTCATCTTCCCGGCGCGATATTGCCGGGTGCCACGCTTGGCGTGATGGGGAGCGGTCAGCTTGGGCGCATGTTCGCGATTGCCGCGCGGCGCATGGGCTACCGGGTTCATACCTTTTCGCCGGACAGCGACACGCCGACCGGACAGGTCGCGGATGTCGAGACGAGCGCCTCCTATGAAGACGAGGCGGCGGTGGGGCAGTTTGCGAAGTCCGTGTCCGTGCTCACGTTTGAATTTGAAAATGTCCCATCGCGCACGGTCGAGTGGGCGGCTGCACATTGCCCCGTGCGTCCGTCGGGAAAGGTGCTTCACATCTGCCAGCATCGCTTGCGTGAGAAGGAATTTCTCGCTGGTGCGGGGATTCCTGTCGCGCCATTCCGGAAGATCGAGAGCGCCGCGCAGCTCACGGATGCCGTGGCGCTGCTCTCCAGAGCTGCGAATCCGGGCGCCTCTGAGTGCAGCTCTGGAGAGCTACCCTACTTTGTGCTGAAGACGGCGGCCTTTGGCTACGATGGCAAAGGCCAGCGCAAGCTGCGCCCCGGCGACGATCTCAGCGAAGCTTGGGGGCCGTTCGAAGGTCAGCCGGCGGTGCTGGAAAAGTTCATCACCTTCGAGCGCGAGATTTCCGTCATCGTCGCGCGAGGGCTCGATGGCTCGATGACCACTTGGCCCGTGTGTGAAAATGAACACGCGAACCACATCCTCGATGTGACGCTTTGCCCCGCACGCGTGCCTGAGTCCGTCTCGGCTCGCGCAGCGGAACTTGCGCGCTCCATTGCGGTCGCTCTCGAACTTGTCGGCGTGCTCGCCGTGGAAATGTTCCTGATGGCCGACGGCGGCATCGTCGTGAACGAACTCGCGCCGCGTCCGCACAACAGCGGGCACTTCAGTTTTGACGCCAGTGTGACCAGCCAATTCGAGCAGCAGGTGCGCGCGGCATGTGGGCTGCCGCTTGGTGGCACCGAGTCGTTGCGTCCTTCCGCGATGGCAAATCTTCTTGGCGATTTATGGGCCGATGGTGAACCAAACTGGGCCGCGGCTGCGGCATTTCCCGATGTGAAAATCCACCTCTACGGCAAGGCTGCCGCGAAGCCCGGTCGGAAGATGGGGCATCTCACGGCGTTTGGCGCCACTGTCGAGCAGGCTGCAGCCACAGTCCGTGCGGCGCGTGCTGCGCTCACACACCGGGCATGAATACCCACCTCGCTCAGGCACTCACGCCACGGCAGATCGAGGATGCGACTGAAGCTGCAGTCTATTTGCTCCGGGGAGGATTCCCCGTCGCGCTGCCGACGGAGACCGTGTACGGCCTTGCCGCCTGGGCCACGAATGCCGATGCCGTGATGCGCGTATTCAGTGTGAAGGAGCGGCCAAAGTTTGATCCGCTCATCGTGCATTTGCCGGATGAGGGATGGCTGGATGGCGTCGCGCAAATCCCGCAGGCGGATCGTGCGCTGGTGGACAGGCTCGTGAAACAATTCTGGCCGGGACCGCTCACGATCGTGCTGCCGAAGAGGGACATCATTCCCGATGTCGTCACTGGCGGACTGCTCACCGTGGCCGTGCGCATCAGCGCACACCCGGTGTTTCAATCCGTGGTGAAGGCATTCGGCCAGCCGCTGGCGGCTCCGAGCGCAAACCGTTTCGGGCGCATCAGCCCGACTGCCGCCGAGCACGTCGAGGAGGAGCTTGGTGGAAAAATCCATCTCATCGTGGACGGCGGGCCGACGCTGCACGGCGTGGAATCCACGGTGATCACGCTTCGGGGAAATGACATCTGGATTCTGCGGAGCGGCCCGATCACGGCGGAGGATCTGCGTCCCTTTGCGAGCAACGTCTCGGTAGCGAATCGCCGGGCACTGCCGAACGCGCCGGGCCAGATGAAAAGCCATTATGCGCCCGCGACACCGCTCCGGTTGCTTTCCGCGGGAGAGCAGTCGCTCGGCGATGCGAAGCAGAGAATGGGCCTTCTTGCGTGGCAGGGGACGGAGTCGGTGAAGGGCTTTGAAGTCACTGAAGTTCTCAGTCGCAAAGGCGATCTGCGCGAAGCCGCCGCCACCCTTTTTGCAAAGCTCCGCCATCTCGATGCAGCCGGGCTGGAGCAGATCCTCGCCGAGCCCGTGCCCGACGAGGGGCTCGGCATCGCGATCAACGACCGCCTTCGGAAAGCTGCCGGCAATGGCTGAGAAACCCCTTCGGACAGGAAGGGCGACCGCACTGGTCGGCGCGGCTGTGCTGTGTTCGCGCCTGCTCGGGCTCGCGCGCGAGACACTCTTCAATGCGCTCTTCGGGACCAAGGCGCTCCAGTATTTCATCACGGCATTCCGCGTTCCGAATCTGCTGCGCGATCTGTTTGCAGAGGGCGCGCTTTCCACCGCATTCATCACGGTCTTCTCGAAGAAAATCGCGACCGAGGGGGACCAGAGCGCGTGGCGGCTCGCGAACCGCATCGGCACGCTGACCATCGTGGTGATGGGCATCATCACCGTGCTGGGGATGATTTTTGCACCTCAGCTCATCGGAGTGCTCGCGGGCGGATTCACGGGCGAGGATGCGAAGCTCACCGCGGAACTCACCTCCGTGATGTTTCCCTTCATCCTCATGGTGTCCGTCGCTGCGCAGGTGATGGGGATGCTGAATGCGAAGCACGTCTTCGGATGGCCCGCGATGGCCTCCACGTTTTTCAATGTCGGCAGCATCGTGGGCGGGCTGCTGATCTCCTGGTGGATCGATCGGGGATTCGGGAGGCACGCGCTCTTCGGTCTCGCATGGGGCACGCTCATCGGCGGCTTCATGCAGCTCGCCGTGCAGTTCCCTTCGCTGCGACGCATCGGGTACCGTCCGCGGCTGGATTTCAATTGGCGCGACTCGGGAGTGATGGATGTCCTGCGCACCATGGCACCTGCCGTCGTCGCGGCGAGCGCGGTGCAGGTGAATGTGATGGTGAACACGAGCTTCGCGACGCATTGCGAGGACGGCGCGGTCGCGTGGCTGAACAACGCATTCCGATTGATGCAGCTCCCGCTCGGGATGTTCGGCGTGGCCATCGGCACCGTCGCGCTGCCGCAACTCGCACGCAGCGCGGCACTCGGGAATCACGAGGAGTTTCGCGACGCCCTCTCGCGTGGAATCCGGCTCGTGTTCTTCCTCACCATCCCGGCCAGCGTCGGGCTCTGGATGCTCTCGGAGCAGATCCTGAGCATCATCTACCAGTATAACAAGGTGACGTGGCACGACATCGAGGAGAGCGCCGCGGCGTTGCGATTTTACTCTCTCGGCCTCGCCGCATACGCGGGGATGAAAGTGCTCGCGCCTGCCTTCTACGCCATCGGCAAGCGCAAGACACCCATGCTCGTCAGCTTCCTCGCCATCGCCGTGAACTTCGGACTGAACTCGTGGTTCACGAAGCTCGGCTTCGGCCACCGCGGGCTCGCGCTCAGCACGGGCTGCGTGGCGCTCACGAATTTCGCACTGCTCTACTGGTGCATGCGCCGCGAGATCGTGCGCATGGATACGGGGCGGCTCATCGTCACGCTTGTGAAAGTATTCCTCGCGAGCGATGCGCTCGCGCTCGTGTGCTGGGGCTCGAAGTGGCTTCTCCTCGAGCGATGGCACACCATGGGGCTGCTGCTCCGCATGAGCGCGCTCGGTCTCACGATCGTGCTGGCGATGGGCGCATTTGCCGCCGTCGCAGCGATGCTCCGGCTCCGGGAAATGCGCGACCTTCTCGGTGCTGTGAACCGGAAGCTGTCGCGCAAGCGCGCGGTGGTCGATGCACAGTAGGCGAGGTTTTCAACCTCGTGCGGGAGGATACTCGGAGGTGGTGGGATCGCGCGGAGCGCGCGTGGAGCGCCGCCCGTCCCGGCGGCCATGACGACACCACACGCAGCGCCATTTTTCCTCCCATACGTCCGGCTTCACGCATGGTCTGAGAGTAGATACCGAAAGTCCCGAAGTCCTGTGCGCCAAAGGCGCAACCCATCCCAGCCTGGGGCATCGCCCCAGGAATGGATGGAAAGAGGAACAAAGGGCTGAAAGCCCGGCCCCATTGTTCGCTGCGCGCACAAGGTTAGATCCGGCTTTCAGCCCTTTTCTTCCGATGGCTTTCTTCCTAGGGCGATGCCCTAGGCTGGTATGGAGGCGGGCCTTCGGCCCTGATGAGGGACTCTCGATACCTACTCTGAAGTAAGATCAGGCCTATGGCTTATGTCGTGGCCGGCGGGACGCGCGGCGCTCCACGCAGCGTCCGCGCCTACGAGATGAAGCGCCCGAGGATCGGCTTCAGCTTCTCCACCGTCTCCGCGGGCCACAGGCTGCGCTCCGTCACCAGCGCACTGTCGAGCGCGCGGTGCTCGGGCCACACGGCTTCCGTGGGGATGTGCGGGATGGCCTGCGCGATGATCCTCTTTGCGGCGGCGGCATTGGCGTGGAGGTGCTTGATCACGGCGTCGGAAGTCACCGGCTCCTCGTCGAGCTTCCAGCAATCGTAATCCGTGATCATCGCGAGCGTCGCCATCGCGATCTCGGCTTCGCGGCACAGCTTGGCCTCGGCGAGATTCGTCATGCCGATCACGTCGAAGCCCAGCTTCCGGTTCGTCTCGCTCTCCGCGCGCGTGCTGAATTGCGGCCCGTCCATATTCACATACGTCCCGCCCATGTGTGCCCGGCATCCCGCAGCGCTCGCCTCGCGGAAGAGAATCTCCCGCAGCGGCCCGCACAGCGGCTCGGCGAAGGCGACATGCGCCACGATTCCAGCGCCGAAGAACGTATGGATCTGGCTCGTGCGATCGAAGAACTGCGACGGCAGCACGACATCCTCGGGCGCATATTCCTGCTGGAGCGATCCCACCGCCGTCACGCAAATCACAAAGCGCACCCCGAGCGACCGCAGCGCCCAGATGTTTGCCCGGTGGTTCAGCTCATGCGGCAGGATGCGGTGGCCGCGTGCATGGCGTGGCAGGAAAAATATCTGCCGTCCCGCGAGTCGCCCGCCGAATATCACATCCGAAGGCGCTCCAAACGGAGTCTCCACGCGATGCTCCGAAATATCCGTGAGCCCATCGATCTGATAGAGCCCGCTGCCGCCGATGATGCCGATGTGTGCTGGTGATGCCATCCGCCGAGCAAAGCAGACGCTAGCGGCGGGAGGAAAGCGCGAACTCCCTTTCGGGCCTCTCCCGGCTTACTTCCGCAGCGTGAAGATCCGCTTGTCGAACTGGTTCATCACGGACTGCACTTCGTGTCCTTCTGCAGGTTGAGATGGCGCGTCACGTTCATCCAGCGGATCGTCTGCCCGCCCATCCATCACTCTGCTTCTCGCTTCTTGGCTTCCTTTTCCGCCCGGAGTTTCTCGATGGCGGCGCGGACTTCGGCTTCCCACGGGAGGGGTTCGTCCTTGGCGGGGTCGTAGGGCGGGAGGGTGGGGATGGGGACGTTCATCTGCTGGAGCAGTTCGGTGGTCTTGGTGAGTTCGTAGCGGTGGACATACGGCTCGCCGTCGGCCCAGGCCCAGCGGTAGGCGGCCACGGCATGGTGCTTCGCCTGCGCGGGGTCGCCGAGGGCGAGCCAGAGCTGGGCGAGGCGGCGATGCGCAGGGTCGCGCAGTTGGGCCAGTCGCTCGGTTTCGTGGCGGGCTTCGGCAAGCTCGCCTAGGGGCTGCGGGTCGGCGGGCGGGCGGAGGTGGTGCTTGGCCAGGGCGAGGCCGGTCTCGGAGTCCGCATCCGGGAGGCTGCGCTCGCGGGCCATGCGCACGGCTTCCTGGTAACTCGCCGCCGCCAGCGCCCACTCGCTCTGCTCCAGCCGCCAGTCGCCGCGCAGCCGGTGGAGTTCGCGGATGTCGTAGCGGTTCTTGCCTTCCGCCGCCAAGCGTTCGGCTACGGTGAGGTGCTCTTCCTGCAAGGTGCCCTGCCAAAAGTGAAACTGGGCGTAATGCCGCTCGGCTCTTCCGGGTCGATAGACGGCGCGTAACCAAGCGCGGCCCATTGGATCGAGGAGTCGCCAGGTGGCGACGGCCTCCGCCCATTGGCCCAGCCGCGACTGGTTGGAATAATGGTAAAGTCGGGCTATGAAGATACCTTCCTCGTCTTCGTTGAGGGTTGCGACCTCCAACGCGAGCCCGTCCACACGGTGAGCTTGGGTGAGCCGATTCTGGGCAATCAGGTTGCGGGAGATGTTGCGGAGCCGAATCGCCGTCGCCGTCCAATTTTCCATCACCATCTCGGTCTGAAGGGTGGCACCAAAGGCAGAGAGGGCGGCCCTCAGTTCACTCAAAAAATGCAGGGCAGCCGCTGCCTCATTTGCCAGATAGGAGCCGGCCCGGGCCGTCACGTCATTCGGCAATTCGCTCCAGCCCTCGGGAAAGAAGGGCCGCAGCAGCGACAAGGTTTCCACATTTTCTTCAAGATTCACTCGGATCGCCCTCGCCAAATCGCCCATGTAGGACCCCGCTGCCTGCTGGAAATGGCCGAGTTTGAGGAGCGTGCGGACGACGTGCAGGCCGCTGCGCAGATCCTCCATCGTCTCGGCTTCTTCGTAGGGGCGGTGGGGCTGCGCGGAGAAGTGGTCCACCACGCGCTGGCCGTGGCGTCCTTTTTCGTCGTCGCGCTGGCTTCCAGACGCAACACCACGAACAACCGGGTGGAGACCATAGCGGCGTATTCGTCCGTCAAATTGCAGAAGTCCCCGTGTTTCGAGATCGCAAACTGTTTTAACGAGTGGTGGGCGAGCAGCCGACGATGAAGCGATCACTTTCCACTCGGCGAGCGCTATGAGGTATTCTGCTCGCCGTCGAGTGGCGTCCTGATATTCCGCGTTTGCTTTTGCTTGAGCGGCGTCCGCTTCCTTCTTTTTCTCGGGCGATAACGCGCGGTAGGCTTCCTCATTCGCCCTCCTTTCTGCTTCGGTCCAAGGTCTCCGACCTTCATCTGGGTCTTTGACGAAGGTCGGCTCAGGAGGGATGTGCGGGTTGAACGCTTCCAGCGTCTCGTAGTCCACGGAGTCGGTGAGCAGCGCGAGGGTGGAGAGGAGCGCCTGGCTCGCGGGCGGCAGGGCGTCGAGCGCGGCGCGGAGGATGTGGTTGCGCCGCTGGATGAGGTCGAGGCTGGCGAGGTCGAGCGCGGCCCCGGCCTGCGGGTCGGCCACCCAAGCGTCGAAGTGGCCGCGGTCGGGCAGGTAGTTGGCGATGAGGCCGCCGAGGATGCCGATGACGAGCGGGTGGTTGTCGCAGTTGGCGGTGAGGTAGCCTTGGATGGCGGCGCTGTCGCCGGTGATGCCGCCCGCGGAATCCTCCCGGACGCCGCAGGAGCGCAGGAGCTTCTCCGCATCCGGCGGGCGCAGGCCGGGGAGGGTGATGCGCTTCGCGCCGTTGATGGGCTGACCGGAGGGATTCAGCAGCACGCGCGGGGTGAGCCGGGAGCTGACGAGGATCTTCGACGGGGCGGCGGCGGCGAGGGCGCGGAGGAGGTCGTTGTCCTCGTCGCGGATGGCGTCGCAGGGGTTGCGGCTGGCGATTTTGTCCGTGGGGGCGTTGGCCTCCTCGTCGGGGACTTCGGCGGCATCGATGCGGTGGTAGGCGACGAGCACGCGCTCGAGCCCATCGAGGATGAGGAGCCAGGGCCGGGCATGGAGCTGGGCGAGGAGTTCGTGCTTCAGCTCGGCGGTTTTCTTTTTCGCGAAGTCCTCCAGCGGTCGCGCTGTCATGTAGGCGAGCGCACGCTGGCAGAAGTCGGCCATGATGGCACCGCGCTCGTAGAATGAATACCAGAAGCGTCCGGCCCAAACGTCCTTCCCGGTGCGGGCGTTCGGTGAGTGCTTCGTCGTCCACTCCCACGTGAGCATGCTCTTGCCGTTGCCACCGATGGCTTCGAAGAGGAGGAGATTCGTGGGGTCGGCGGGCGCGGCCCAGTCGGTGAGGACTTGGAGTTCGGCGGCGCGTCCGACGAATTTATGCGAGCCGATGTAGTCGGGTTCGGCGTAGAAGGCGGGTGGTGTGGGGATGGGGGTGCCATTGGGCTTCGGCGATTCTTCGTCAGTCCCTTCGTCGTCGGTGGAGTCGAAATGCTTGCTCAACTCGGTGAGTGAAGAACCCAGCTTGCCTTTGAACTCTTCAAGACTGTTGAAGACCGCATAGACGCGATTCACGGAGGAACCCGGTGAGGCTTTCTTGGCCCGCTCGCGAAAGGCGTTTAGCTTTTTCTCTTTTTCCGAATCCTTTTCGATGTCGGCCTTCTTTACTGGGTGGTCATCGCCCATGATAAAGAGAAGGATGGGGCGACCGAGGCGCTGGGCTTCGTTGAACTCCAGCTCAGTGATTGAAAGTTTGCCCGGGTTCCTAGTCGGACACTCGGGTGTCTGGCCGTATTTCAGGCTGATGACGCCGATGTAGGCCGCGCTGTCGCGCACCATCTGGAGCGAAGACTCGATGACATCGACGAGACGGGCGGAGTCATTCTCCATCACATTCGCATGCAGCTTGTGCGCATGGATGGCGTCGATGAGCGCCGCGCGATGTTCCTGCAAATCCGTGAAGGTGCTGGAGACCATGACCTGCGGAATCGAACGTGGCGGATGAGAGGATGCGGGTGCCATATCTTTGCTAGGGACGGTAATTTTGCGCGAGCAGGGGTTCCTTTGCACTGCCGAACCGCAGCCGGAGTCCGGTCTCCGTTTGCAGCCCCGTCTGCTTCAGACGCTCCGCCAGCCGCCGCACGCGCGGCTTGTCTTGGGCGCTATGGCTGAGGAATACTTCGTAGGGGAATTCGTCGGGCATGGCTTTGGGTGGATCTGTCGGCGAAGGATGTGTCCTTTTCCCACGGGGGAAGCCAAGCGCGGAAAGACGGATGCCGGGAGACTGAGGCGGTGGTGTGGCCCATCCGGGATGCTGGCTGAGGCCCGCACATCCGCGTGGCAATAGGATGGAGCAGGGGGTGCTTCCTTACGAGACGTCGCTGCCTTCACCTTTCAGCATGGCGATGAATTCCTTCAGGCCGGGTGGGCGGGCGCGGTTGCGGGCGGTGATGGTGGCGAGGGGGCGCGTCATTCGTGGGGATTCGATTTCGACGGCGGCGAGTTGGCCGCTCGCGATTTCGGCGGCGACGGTGCGGGAGGGGACGATGGAGGTGCCGCTGCCGATTTCCACGGCGCGCTTCACGGTCTCGATGTTGTCGAATTCATTCACGGGCGTGATTTTCACTCCTGCCTTGCGCAGGTAGCGGTCGGTCATCTTGCGTGTGGGGGTGTCGGGCTCGAAGGCGATGAAGGGTTCGCCGGCGACGGCTGCCAGCGGGATGCGCTTTTTCCCCGCGAGCGGGTGGCGCGGATGGCAGATGAAGACCATGGTGTCCTCATCGAAGACCTCGAACAGGATGCCGGGGCGCTTTGCGGGAAATGCGACGAGTCCGATGTGCGCTTCGCCGGATTCCACCATCTCATACACTTGGACCGAGCGGCGGTAATCGACGTGGACATTCACCTGCGGGAATTTTTCTCGGAACACCTGAAGTCTTGCGGGGAGTTCATGGAGGCCGATGCTGAAAATGGAGGCGATGCGCAGTTCGCCGGAGACTTCGTGTTTCAGTTCGCCGACGCGGCTTTCAAATGCCGTCCATGCGCCGAGCATCTCGCGGCAGGTCGCGTAAAAGGCGTCGCCCTCGGGAGTGGCGGAGACGCCGCTGCGGCTGCGTTCGAGGAGCGTGCAGCCGAAGCGGGCTTCGAGTGCGCGGACCTGCTGGCTCACGGCGCTCTGGGTGATGCCGTGCGCGGCGGCGGCTTTTGAGAAGCTGGCGGTCTCGACGAGGTCGCAGAAGACTTTAAGCGAATCTACGTGCATTTTGAAAACTGGCTGGGCAACAAGCGGTGACCATGAATGCGAGTGCTGATACGGGCGAACAAATTCCCGGCGAATCATCCATCGAGAGCCGGCTGGCCACCGTGCAGGATGCGGTCGCTGCGGCTGCCGCGCGTGTGGGACGTGACGCTGCGGATGTGACGCTGGTCGCTGTTTCAAAGACGCATCCGCCGGAGTCAGTGAGCGCGGTGCTGGCGGCGGGGCAGGGGATTTTCGGCGAGAGCCGGGTGCAGGAGGCGCGTGCCAAAATCCCGCTGGTGGCGGGGCGCGCGCGCTGGCATTTCATCGGGCATCTTCAGCGGAACAAGATCCGCCACGCGCTGCCGCTGTTTGAACTTTTCCACGGCGTGGATTCGCTGGAGATCGCGCGCGACATCGAGCGCATCGCGACGGAGGACGGGGCGCTGCCGCGCGTGCTGCTGGAGGTGAATGTCGCGGGGGAGGGCAGCAAGTTTGGATTTTCGCCGGAGAAAATCCGCGCGCAGATCGAGGAACTGCTCGCGCTGAAGCGGCTGACGATCGAAGGGCTGATGTGCATCCCGCCGCCGCAGCCTCGCGCGGAGATGGCGCGCCCGTTTTTCGTCGCGCTGCGTGAGTTGCGCGATCAGTTGCAAGAGGAGTTCCGTATTTCGCTGCCGCAGCTCTCGATGGGGATGAGCGGCGATTTTGCCGTGGGGATCGAGGAGGGCGCGACGCTCGTGCGCGTGGGGACGGCGATTTTTGGAGACCGGTGCGGGAAGACTTGGAAGCCGGACCGGGGTGAGGGAAGCTATGACGATTGAATCCAATGACTGAACGCCTGCAACCAGTGAACATCGCCATCATCGGCGACGAAATCGCCATCGCGTGGAGCGACGGACGTGAGTCCTTTCTCAAATTGCAGCGACTGCGGGAGTCGTGCCCCTGCGCGGCTTGCTGCGGGGAGCCGGATGCACTCGGCAAGGTGGTAAAGCCCGAGGTGCGGCACACGGCGTCGAGTTTTGAGCTGCGCGGCTGGCAGATGATCGGCGGCTACGCGATTCAACCGGCTTGGGGCGACGGCCACGGCACTGGGCTGTATTCCTTTCCATACCTTCGTCGGCTCGCGGATGCGGGATCGTAGTCCGCAAAAGGAAAGACGCCGGCCATTTCTGACCGGCGTCTGCGAATTGAATCTCTGCGGAGGACTCGGTTACTCGTGAGTCATTGCGCTCGTCTTGTACTTGGAGCCGATGCTGCGGGTCCGAGGGGCCGGATACTGGGCGGCGAGCGGTTCATCGGGCGTCTTCTTTAGACGGATGGCACCGCGTGCGTTGTTTCTCCAGCCGTTCGGGTCTGCAAATTCGTTGCCGGTGTTTTTCAGGCCGCTGATTTGCGGTTCGAGTCCGGTGCCGTAGCCTTGGTTGATGATGTTCGGCGTGACGAAGACGAGCAGGTTCCGCTTGGTCCGGGTGTTCACCTTTTCCTGGAAGAGCTTACCAAAGAGCGGAATGTCGCCGACAATCGGCACTTTGTTGCTGCTTTTGGAGACTTCATCCTGAAGGAGGCCGCCGATTGCGAGCGTTTCACCGCTGCGGATGAGCACATTGGAATCAAAGGTGCGCTTGTCGATGATCGGGCTCGCGACCGTCGCTCCACCGAACTGGAATGTGGCGTCGCCAACCTTGTTGCTTATTTCCGGCTGCACCATGAGCGAGACATACTGATCCTTGTTGATCGAAGGGGTAACCGTGAGTGTGTTGCCAAATTCCTTGTCCTGAAATCCGCCGAAGACCGCCTGCGCGGTTTGCTCGTTGAAGTTCAATTGCGGCACGGGCTGGTTGCGGGTGATCTTGATGGTCGCCTTCTGATTGTTGGCCGCAACAATACGCGGGTTGGCCAGGAATTCGGCGTCGCTGTCCTCATTCAGAAGGCGAATCGTAAGTGCCATCTGCTGGACGGAAAGAATCGAGAATTGCCCGGCAACATCTTGCGCGAGGCTCGATGCGTTGCTCCCTTTCTTGAGAAAGTCCGTCAACGTATATTTGCCGGTTGTGGGCGATTCGACCGGTGAGGACGTGATGTTCGAACCACCGTATTTCACCGTCATCGGTGTCGCAGAACTGCCGACCACTCCGCCCCAGTTGATGCCGTAACTCTGCCTGGGATTGGCCGTCACTTCCACGAGACGGGCTTCGATCATCACCTGCTTTGTCGGTGAGTCCACGCTCTTGAGGAATTTCATGACCTTGTCCGAGTTCGTTTTTCCCTCGCGGAAGAAAATCGTGTTGGTCCGCACGTCAGTCTGCGGCGCGTCGGCGCTGGTGAGCTGTGATTTTAGCAGCGGCACGATGTCCACGGCCTTTGCGTAGCTGAAGGTGTACTGAAGCGATTCCGTGGGCTCCTTCTGCTTTTCCGCGACAGTCTTGATGTAGATCACGCCTTTCAGATCGTCCTGGATGAGCCCGTTGGCCTGACAGATGATGCTAATGACTTCGGCGGGCGTCTTGTTCTCCACGCGCAGGGTGATCGGGCCGGCCACTGCGGGGCTGACGACGACGTTCATCTTGGCCTGGCGGGCGAGCGTGCGGAGCACGAGTGAAACGTCGTCCCCTTGGAATTCACTCACACGGGAACTGCTGAGGTCCAGCGTTGCGAGACCGGCACCGGACGAAGCGGCCGCTGCGTCACCCGATATGGGAGCCGTGCCAGCCGGCAGAGCGCCGGGCGACTGGAGAGGGGGTTCGATCGGCGCAGGAGCGACAGAGCGGCTGCCGGTATTCGCCGCAGGCGTGAGCGGAGAAAGTTGGGCAGATGGCGGATCGATGGGCGCGAGCGCGGGTGGTGCCACCGGAGGCGCGAGAGGAGCTGGAGCAGCTCCATTTTGAGCGATGGACGAACTCACGGACACGATGAGAGCGCCGAGCGTGCGTTGGATTTTGGCGAGAGTTTGGGCTGAGATTTTCATGGATCGTAATCCGAGAGAAGCAGAACGCGGGCCAATCTTCCGCTGGCCGAGTTCTTGATTGCCTCCGGGAGTGATCCGGCGAGCCCTTTGGGCAGTAAAAAGACCGCACCTCAAGCGCGCTTTGCCGCCATGCAGAAGGCACGCATTTTCGCTGCATCCTTCCTGCCCGGCTCGAACTCCACACCGCTCGAAACGTCCGCCACCGCAGGGCGCACGGCGTGCACGGCCTCTGCGACATTTGTCGGAGTGAGTCCGCCAGCAAGCCAGAGCGCGAGCGCCGGGTTCGCGCGCTTGAATTCACGCGCAAGCTCCAAATCCACGCGTGCGCCGGTGCCGCCGAATTCGCCGGGAACATGGGCATCGAGCAAAATGTGAGTCGTGGAAAATTCAGACGCCCTTTCAGCCACACCCCGATCCTTCGCACGGAGCGCTTTGATGACCGGTTTTCCCAAACCCGCGGCCCATCGGCAAAAACCGGCATCCTCGTCGCCGTGAAATTGCAGCGCATCCACAAATTCAAACGCTGCGACGCGCTGCGTCTCCGCTGGAGTGGCGTTCACGAGCAGCGCGACGCGGATGATCGATGAAGGAAGCGCCGCAATCCACTCGGCGTTTTTTGCGATGTCCAGAAAGCGCTTCGTGCCAGTCCAAGTGTTGAAGCCGAGCAGATCGGCACCCGCATCCACGGCGGCAAGCGCGTCATCGCGATTCGTAATGCCGCAGATTTTCACAGCGGTTCGGTCGGCGGGCAGATTGAAATTCACAGGGTCAAATTAGGGCAGACGTGAGATGCCCCGCAAAGCATCACTTCGTAAATGTGAGCACGCTTCATGGGTTTTGTACGATGCAGACGGAGTGCTTGACATGGGGGCACAGACCATTACTTTGCGCGCCCCTTTTCCCGTAATAGGCATCCGCATGTGCGCATGTCCGGGCGAGGGGGATAATCCGGTAACCGTGGTTTGAAACATACGTAATATCATGATCGAAATGAGAGAACTGCTCGCGAAGTCGAAGGCGCTTCGTGACTTTAAAGAGGGTAGCATCGTCAAGGGAACCATCCTCGAAATCCGCCCCCGCGAAGTGCTCGTGGACATCGGCTACAAGAGCGAAGGCGCCATCGCATCGCACGAGTTCGACGACATTGCTGACTTGGAAGTCGGCGACGAAGTCGAAGTGCTCATCTGCCGTCTGGAAAATGACGAGGGCATGGTCATCCTGTCCAAGGAACGCGCCGCCGCGAAACAGAACTGGGAGAAGATCGTGAAGGTCTTCGAGGACGGGGGACTTATCAAAGGCAAGGTCAAGGCAGTCGTCAAAGGCGGCCTGCTCGTCAACGTCGGCGTCGAGGCATTCCTGCCCGGCTCGCAGATTGACGTCATTCCTCCCAAGGATCTCACGCAATTCGTCGGCAACACCTACGACTTTAAGATCGTCAAGCTCAACGATGACCGCCGCAACGTGGTCCTCAGCCGCCGCGAAATCATCGAGGCCGAGCGTTCCGAAAAACGCGGCAGCTTTATGTCGAGCAAGAAGCCCGGCGACGTGGTCAAGGGAGTCGTCAAGAACATCACCGACTTCGGTGCGTTCGTGGATCTCGATGGCATGGACGGATTGCTGCACATCACGGACATCACGTGGGGCCGCCTGAATCACCCGAGCGAAGTGCTCAAGGTGGGCATGGAACTCGACGTCGTGATTCTCGAAATCAACAAGGACAAGGAGCGCGTCTCGCTCGGTCTGAAGCAGAACCTCAAGAATCCCTGGGACAAAATCGAAGAGCGTTTCGCAGTTGGTGCGAAGGTCAAGGGCAAGGTCACGAACCTCATGCCTTACGGTGCATTCATCGAGCTCGAAGAGGGCGTCGAGGGACTCATCCACGTCTCCGAACTCTCATGGACGAAGCGCATCGCTCGCCCGAGCGACGTGCTGACGATGGGCCAGGAAATCGAAGCCATTGTGCTCGGCGTGAACAAGGACGAGCAGAAGATCTCGCTCGGCGTCCGCCAGCTCGACACGAACCCGTGGGACGAGATGGAGCACAAGTACCCGATCGGCAAGACCGTGAAGGGCACCGTGCGCAACATGACCGCCTACGGCGCGTTCGTGGAACTCGAGGAAGGCGTGGACGGCATGGTCCACGTTTCCGACATGAGCTGGACCCGCAAGATCAACCACCCGTCCGAGACGCTCAAGAAGGGCGACGAAGTCGAGGCCGTCGTCATTGACATCGATAAGAATGCCCAGCGAATCAGCCTCGGTATGAAGCAAATGGAGGACGATCCGTGGAAGGACATCGAGCAGCGCTTCAAGATCGGCGACAAGGTCAAGGGCAAGGTCGGCAAGATCGCCGCATTCGGTGCATTCGTCGAACTCGACGGCGGCATTGATGGCCTCGTCCACATCTCGCAGATCAGCGAGGATCGCATCGAGAAAGTGAAGGACGTCCTCAAGGTCGGCCAGGAGATCGAAGCCCGCGTGATCAAGGTGGACAAAGCCGAGCGTCGCATCGGTCTTTCCGTCAAGGCCGCGAACTACAACGACGAGGACATGAAGAAGGAGGCCGCAGCCTTCGAGAGTGCCATCAAGCCCGGCGAGGATCTCGTTGGACTCGACAAGGCATTCGCCACCGCGCTCGAAGACTACCGCCCCGGCGAGCCGAAGAAGAAGTAGCCCGGCGTCTTCAGTAAAAACTCACAACCGCGGATGCTGCACTCGTGTGGCATCCGCGGTTTGCTTTTTGTGAAGGGGATACTCCTGTCCGTAGCGCCGTCCCTCGGATTTCACGGCAGGGAAACCATGAATGGACACGAAGACACACGAATATGGAGAACCGCACAGGCATCGGAATCTTGAACGGCTTCCGAAAAATATGCGCAGTGGATTGCTGTTGCCGATCCGATTGCCGGACATTCGTGTACCCTCGTGTCCATTCGTGGTTTCCTCCACTCAGGTAGGGAGCATGCGCATCACTTTGGGGAAGTTCGCACTTGCGGAACATGGTATCGCAACGAACATGCTCGCCACTATGGACAAACCGAAAATCACTGCCTGGATGAAACCCCAATGCGGCTGGAGCAACGGCGTGCGCGCCGTCCTCCGCAAGTATGACCTGCCCTTTGAGGACAAGGACATCATCAATAATCCCGCGAACCGCTGGGAGATGGAGCAGAAGAGCGGCCAGTCCCTCCAGCCCACGCTGGAGATCAATGGCCAGATGCTCCCCGACATTTCCGGCGAGGAACTCGAAAAGTGGCTCGTGGCAAACAACCTCACGCAAGCCAGCGACGCGCCCGTGGCCGTCCCGCTCAACAGCGCCTGCACCGATGCCCAGCACGAGGCGATGCGCGCCGGAGCCCCGGTCGCTTTCAAGAACTGATCCGAGTTTCACGCGAAACACTTTGCAAAAGCCGCGTCGGTAAAAGCTGGCGCGGCTTTTCGCTGTACGGGATCCGATGGCGGGGGTTCGCTAGGCACCGGATTCATCATTGAGTTTGTAGCGGTATGCTCGCGCTTCTGTGGCGACGTTCTCGTCTGAAAGAATCACGAACTTGCCAAAGGGATTTGTTTTTTTGTTCGGTTCGCGTCGTCGGTGACGAATACCTCGTAAATCGCCGAAATGGAAACCACGGAAAACTTGTTGGATGAATTCGCCCGCACCCGGTCTGAGGGTGCCCTGCGAACGGTCATTGATCGGCATCTTGGATTGGTTTACGCGGCTGCCTGGCGGGTGACACGATCCGAGGTCGTGGCAAGGGAAGTCGCACAGGATGTTTTTCTCAAACTGGCGCAGAAGCCTGCGTCCGTGCCGGCTGGCCTGGCTTTTTCGGCGTGGCTCCATCGCACGACGCGATCCATCGCCATAGACGCCGTGAGGAGTGAAAATCGCCGCCTCCGCCGGGAATCCACCGCTGCCGAACTCCACGCCATGAACACTCCCGATGAATCCATTGAAGATATCGCGCCTTTGCTGGACGAACTCATTGATTGCCTGCCCGACGCTGAGCGTGCGCTGATCGCTGCGCGCTATCTCGAAAGCTTGTCCTTCCGACAAATCGGCGAACGGCTCGGCATCGAGGAAGATGCCGCGCGTGTCCGGGTCAATCGCGCTTTGGAAAAGGTCCGTGGGCTGTTTGCCAAGCGCGGTGTCACGACCACTGCCGCGGCTCTCAGCACCGCCTTGCCGACGTTTGCCTCCACGGCAGTTCCAGTCGGGCTTGCTGCGGCCATTTCGAGCGCCGTCCTTGCCAGCACGGCCGTGGCCACCGTCACTGTCCTCGGTGTGTCTCTTGCGGTGACGAAAGTGAAGGCAATCGTTCTCGCTCTCATCATCGCGCTCGCCGGTCTTGTTCTGCTGTTCTTGCCTTTTCAAAAGCGACCGAACGACGCTGGAAGACTGTCGCAGGAAGTCGCTATGGTCGTCGGTGCGGCAAGCCCCGACAACATTTTCCAGCAGCGATTCCTCTCGCTTTGGAAGGACTTGCACAACCCGAAGAACGGCTACTTCAGTCAGGACGGCATTCCTTATCACAGCATCGAGACACTGATGATCGAGGCCCCCGATTACGGGCACATGACGACCTCGGAGGCGTTCAGTTTCTGGATCTGGCTTGAAGCGGCTTACGGACGGGCGACCGGTGATTGGTCGAAGCTGGAGAATGCTTGGGCGGTTTTGGAAAAGCACGCCATCCCGAGTGCGAAGGATCAGCCCACGACTCGTTTCTATAACCCCGGACATCCGGCAACCTATGCTGCGGAGCATGAATCCATGAGCGGATACCCGTCGCCGCTGGAGCAGGGCGTCAGCATTGGGAAAGATCCGATCTTCCAAGACCTGAAGAACACCTACAAGACCACAGACGTCTATGGCATGCACTGGCTCGTGGACGTGGATAACTGGTATGGTTACGGCCAGCGCGGGGACGGGAAGAGCCGCGCGGCCTATGTGAACACCTTCCAGCGCGGAGTGCAGGAATCGGTCTGGCACACGGTGCCGCACCCTTCGTGGGATGAGTTCAAATGGGGTGGCAGCAACGGCTTTCTCAGCCTCTTTATCCGAGACAAAAACTACTCGAAACAGTGGCGCTACACGACTGCACCCGACGCCGATGCACGGGTCGTGCAGGCGATGTATTGGGCCAGCGTTTGGGGGAAGGAGCAGAAGAAGGATATTGACGTCGGCCGCGCCGCAAAGATGGGCGATTACCTTCGCTACAGCTTTTTCGACAAGTATTTCAAAAAGATGGGCTGCACGAGTCCCCAAGGTGCGGCGGGGCAGGGCTACGACAGTGCTCACTATCTCATTTCATGGTATTACGCGTGGGGTGGCCCGATTGAAAATCAGAACTGGGCGTTCCGAATCGGGTGCAGCCATGTTCATCAGGGCTATCAAAATCCAATGGCGGCCTGGATTTTGAGCCAGCAGCAGGCATTCAAGCCGCGCAGCGAAAACGGGGCGCGGGACTGGGGCAAAAGTCTGGAACGGCAGCTAGAGTTCTATCGTTGGCTGCAAACTTCCGAGGGAGCCATTGCGGGCGGCGCGACGAACAGTTGGAACGGCAGCTACGACAAGCCGCCGGAGAGTCTGAGCACCTTTCACGGGATGACATACGACTGGCAGCCGGTGTGGCACGACCCGCCGAGCAACAATTGGTTCGGCTTTCAATGCTGGTCGGTCGAGCGTCTTGCGGAATACTATCACGCTTCCGGTGATGCGAAGGCGAAAGCCATTCTCGACAAGTGGGTGACTTGGGCGATGTCGGAAACGAAACTGGAGGCGGGCGGCGCTTACTCACTGCCGAGCGACCTTGCGTGGGCGGGCCAGCCGGATTCCTGGGAACCGACAAAGCCCGGCGACAATGCCGATTTGCACGTGAAGGTGGTGAGTCGGACTACGGATATCGGCGTGGTCGGCTCGCTGGCCAAGCTGCTGCTCCACTACAGCGCAGGCACGAAGCGGTGGGGGACTGAAAACCCTTCGCCGGCAAAGCTGGCGATCGCATTGCTCGAACGAAGCTGGAAGCTCTATCGGGACGACCGCGGACTGTCGGCTCCGGAATTGCGGGCCGACTACAAACGGATATTCGAGCAGGAGGTCTATGTGCCTGAGGGATGGCAGGGAAAGATGGCTAATGGCGACACTATCAAACCCGGCGTGAAATTCCTCGATATTCGGTCAAAATACAAAGCTGATCCTGATTTCGCCAAGGTGAAGAAAGCCTACGACCGAAAGGAAGCTCCAGAGTTTCGCTACCATCGGTTCTGGGCGCAAGTGGAGTACGCAACAGCGTGTGAGGTCGCGGCGGAATTTGCCCCGGCGGACTAGCAGGCTTTTGCGATCCAATCCTTCCCGCTTACACGCAACCCTGCTTCCGAAATCCATCTATGCGAATCTCACATCGAACATTCCTTGCGACCTTTGCCGCTTTGGCCGCAGTCGCCTGCATCATCCTGCCCTTCCGCATTTGTTCGGCCTCTGGCAGTGCGCAACAAAGTGGCGAACATTTGGGGAACCCCTTTGTCGGCGCGACTTTTTATCGCAATGTGGATTACGTGGCCTCGGTCAACGCGGCGGCCGATCGTCAAGGTGGCGCTCTGGGCCAGCAGATGAGGAAGGTGGCGAGCTATCCAACCTTTGTGTGGCTGGACAGCATTGCTGCCGTCAATGGAACGAAGGGGCATCCGCGCAGTCTGGCTGGTCATCTTGACCAGGCGTTGGCGCAGGGTGCCAATGCGATTGGTCTCGTCATCTATGATCTTCCGAACCGGGATGGGGCTGCTCTTGCTTCCAACGGGGAACTGCTGGTCGCTCAGAATGGCCTCGGACGTTACAAGGGCGAATACATTGACGCGATCTTCAGCACGATTAGGCAGCCAAAATATGGAAGCTTGCGGATTGTGTTAATCATCGAGCCGGACTCGCTGCCGAATCTGATCATGAATGCCGGCTTCCCGAAAGTCGCGGAGGCCAAGGCGACAGGTGCATATGTCCAGGGCATCCAGTATGCGGTCAGCACGCTGCGCTCGATCAATAACACCTATGCGTATGTGGATGTGGGGCACGCTGGCTGGCTGGGCTGGCCGTCAAATTTCAAGCCATTTGTCGAGTTGCTGAAGCGCGTGGGGTCAGGCATTACGGGTGGCAATGGCAAAGTGGACGGCTTCATCAGCAACACGGCGAACTACAACGCGTTCGTCGAGCCGCACATGATTGCCAGCCAGATGATCAAGGGACAGCCTGTTCGCTCGCTGCAGGGCTGGTATGACTGGAACGATTTTATAGACGAGCAGAGCTATGCCACCGCTCTGCGCAAGGCGTTGATATCCGGAAACGATCCCTATCCCGCCAGCGTGGGGCTGCTGTGTGACACTTCGCGAAATGGTTGGGGCGGTCCGAACCGGCCGGCCGGTCCCAGCACATCCACGACGCTGCGCGATTTCGTGCGCGCGACGACCATTGACAAGCGCGCGCACAAGGGGAACTGGGGCAATCAGAATGGGGCTGGCATTGGTGCAAGGCCCGTGGCGAATCCGGCTCCGGACTATCATGCCTTTGTGTGGGTGAAGCCGCCCGGTGAGTCTGATGGCTCCAGCTCATTAATCCCGACCGGCCCCGAGAATCCCGGGGGGCACGGATTTGATCGGATGTGCGATCCGACCTACCACGGCAATTCATTGAATGGGAACAGTCTCACCGGAGCCTTGCCGAATGCGCCGGTCTCCGGTCGGTGGTTCGAGGCCCAATTCCTCCAGTTGGTGCAGAACGCATTCCCATCATTCTAGCTCATGAAGAATACACTGATCGGAAAAAGCGCGTTGGTCGTCATCACGTTGCTGGGTTTCTTTTTTGGCGCTGCGCATGCGAGCGCTGGAGTCAGCATCGCGTTCAATGTCACGAGCGCGTGGGCAACGGGACTCAACGGTGAACTCTTGATTACGAACAACGGACCCGGCGCTGTGAGCGGATGGACGCTGGAGTTTGATTTTCCCGGCACGATCACTAACTCGTGGAACGGCACGGTCACCAGCCATGTCGGGGCGCACTACATCGTGCATGATACGGGCTACAATGCAGCCATCGTGGTGAATGGAAATGTGACGTTTGGCTTCACGGCTGATCCCGCAAGCGCGGTGCAGCCACCTGTGAATTTTGTATTCAATGGCGCGGCGGTGGGCGGTGTGGCGAATCCGCAGATCACGACGGCGTTGCTGCCGGGAGCGGGTGTGGGAGTGGCGTATTCGCAGACGCTCACAGCGGGTGGCGGC
>JBBRPQ010000051.1:0-30591 GCA_038227825.1 Chthoniobacterales bacterium | reverse complement strand
TTGATCAGGCGGGACGTGTGCCATGCGTAGAGGTCGAGCGGCGCGAGTTCCATGCGGAGGTGGAACTTCGGGTCGTAGTTGAGCGGCGCGGTGTAGTAGCGTTTCAGGCCGTTGGCGAGCGCCCACTCCACGACGTCGCGCCACGTGACGAAGTAGAGGTGCAGATCGAGCGCGACGGCGTAGTCGAGGCCGACATTGAGATCGTGAATCGTGTCGCCCTCGATGAGGCACAGTGCGAACGCAACGATCTTCCCATTTTGCCGCCAGAGGAAAAAGCGCGCGCAGTCGGACATCTCACGGCTGATGCGGAGCAGGAAATCCTTCGTGAGTTCCTCGAAGCGCAGCTCTGAGCGCGCGAAAGTCTGCACGTAGAGCGGATGAATTTCGTCAATCACGCCCGAGATGTCCGTCACGACTTCGAGCGAGAGCGGCGGATGCTCGGTGAGCTTCTTGAATTTACGCCGCAGGTTTTTGCGGAACGAATAGCTGACGCGCTTCTGGAGGAATTCCTCGAAGCTCGCGAAGTCGAGCGAGAGTCCGCAGGCGGGCATCGAGGGCGCCCGGCTGTATCCACGCGTGAGCAGCGGCTTCAGCGCATCGCGATATTTCGACGGATAGTCCTTCAGCAAAACGATCGAGACCTTCGCGCTGCGTGCGAACGCCGCGAGCGCATCGGTCAGCGCATCCACGGCCCACGGCGCGGTGCTGTCGAGCGAGCCCTCGCTCGCGGAGCAGCCGAGCATGAGCATGCGGAGAGTGAGCCACTTCGGAAAAATCTTCCTCGGCCAGTTCAGCAGCGCGCGCAGTTTGCCCGTCATCCCCGCGGTGAGGTCCTGCTTCACGATGAAGATCTGCTGCATCGCGACTTCGCCCGTCGCCGAATTTTCCAGGAAAAGGTAGCGGTGATCGAACTGCGCCGCGAGCGTCTCCGCGCAGATCTGGTGATAGCGGTGATCCTTCACGTGCCCGGCGAATGCCTTCTGCCATCGCGCGAGATCATCGCCTTCAAGCGAGGACACGATGCGCGCCTTGCCCGACGAAGTCGCGAACTCAACCGGTGCCGCCAAGGAGCTGCCACCCATCACCCGAGCAACTCCCCGCATTCGCAAACGACGCGATTTTTCCCGGCGCGACGCGATACGCTCTGACTCGGAATGAATGTTGGTTCGGCAAACACGAGTGCAGTTTTCGGAAAGTCCGCCGCAGTTCAATCTCCTTCGTGTGCTTTGTGCCACGCGCCCGCGAAACGGCGAACCCATATGCCGCAGTTAGGAAACCAAGAACGGTCAGATGCACGAATGCGGAAATTGCACCCAGCGCCTGCGGTTTTGCACCCCCGCCGTCCGGGTGAAATGTAAAAGTTTGCGCCCGCTTCCGCATGTTCTTCATTCGTGTTTCTTCGTGTCCATTCGTGGTTCAATCCACTGCGGATTTTGGGACAAACTTGCGAAACAGCTTGGCAGTCGCGCTCGATACGTGTCTCATACGCGTCTTATGGGACACTGCAAAGGCAAAGACAACGTGAAGAAGCGCGCCGTACGGCGCAAGAAAAACGACCGCCTCGCGCTCGCAAAAAGCGAGACGGCGGCGAAGTAACGCGGCTACCCGCTTCATTCGCAGACCGAGACCTCAGGAGTTTTCCTGAGGTCTCTTTTTCGTGACGTGGCACGAGGGTTCGGAATCGAAAACAGGATGCTTTTCCGAAGTCCGTGGTGTATCTCCGCAGCCATGAACGCGCCCGCCCGCCTACTGTCCCTCGCCTTCCTCGTTTCCAGTCAAGCACTAGCAGGCGACTGGCCGCACTACCGGGGGCCGGCGCTGAACGGCTCCACGCAGGAAAGCGTCGGCACATTCCCTGTCGGCGGTCCGCGCGAACTGTGGCGCGTGCAGCTCGGCACCGGGCTGAGCAGCGTGACGGTCGCGGATGGGCACGTCTTTTCCGCCGGATACAAGGACGGGAAGGAAGTCCTGCAATGCCTGAGCGCGGCGAATGGCCGCCTGCTGTGGTCGTACGGATGGACGGCGAAACTCGGCAATTATCTCTTCGAAGGCGGCCCGCGCGCGACACCGACGATAGACGGTGATCGCGTGTACATGCTCGGCGCAGACGGCCGCGTCGCGTGCGTCTCGGCGGCGAACGGCAAGCCGATTTGGGAGAAAAATCTCGTCAGCGATTTCGGCGGACGACGGCCCGACTGGGGCTTCAGCGGCTCGCCGACGGTGGATGGAAAAAATGTGATCCTCGACTGCGGCGGCAAAGGCGCGAGCACCGTCGCGCTGAACAAACTGACCGGCGAACTTTCCTGGAAATCCGGCGACGATGAAGCCGGTTACGGCAGCCCCATCACCGCGACGCTCAACGGCACGCGACGCGTCCTCATTCTGAAGGCCGACTCACTCGTGGCGCTCGACACCGCGAGCGGCACCGAGGCCGCGCGCTACGACTGGAAGACCTCCTACAAGGTGAACGCCGCAAGCCCGCTCCTCGTCGGCACGCGCGTCGTCCTCTCCTCCGCCTACAATCACGGGGCGGGCGCGTTCGACTTCGGCGGTGGCAAGCCCTCGCAGGCATGGTTCACGAAGAACATGCACGCGCATTTCAACTCGCCCGTCGCACACGGCGGCTTCGTCTTCGGCATGGATGGCGAGGCCGGGAAGCGCCGCGCCGCGCTGGTCTGCCTCGACCTCGCGAGCGGCGATGAAAAATGGCGCGCGAAGGAAGTGAACAACGGCTCGCTCATCCTCGCGGGCGACAAGCTCGTCATCGTCGCCGAGTCCGGCGACCTCGTCATCGCCGCCGCCTCCGGCGCGGGCTACAAGGAACTCGCACGGAAAAAAGTCCTCAGTGGCCGCTGCTGGGTGCAGCCCGCGCTCTCAGGCGGAAAAGTGTTTTGCAAAAACAACAGCGGAGAGCTCGTGGCGATCGAAGTCGGCGGAAAGTAGTCCCGCGCTTCAGCGCGCGATGGCGTGCGTCTGCAAAGGAAGCGTTCAATCAACCACGGATCACGCGGCCAACACGGACGGTGACGAGCTAAGGCTCGGGACTACTTTTCCGGCCACGCCTCGTGCTTCACGATGAGCTTCAGCGCCCGATTGAGCAGTGATTTTCCCGGCTCCATGCGATGCCAGGGCGAAGCACCGCTCGGATGCGGGAGCGGGATCACGTCGAACTCGTGACCGTGCCGCTTCACGCGGAATTTTTTCCCGATTACGTCGGTGAGTTTGTCGAATTCGATGAGTTGCAGGATGGCGAGTTTGCCAATCGGCAGCACGAGCGCCGGGCGCAGGATTTCGATTTCGTCTGCGAGCCAGCGTGAGCACATGGTGATCTCACCGGGGTCGGGCACACGGTCGCCGCCGGCCTTCGTCTTGCCGGGGAAGCAGCGGCACACCGCGGCCATGTAAATGTTCGCGCGGAAATCCGACTCGCTCCAGCCGCACGCGGCGGTGAACCAGCCGTAGAGCGTCTTGCCCGCGGTCCATGCGAAGGGGCGACCGAGCACCGGCTCCTTCACGCCGGGAGCCTGGCCGACGCTCATCACGCGCGACACGACTGCTCCACCGCTGACGGCAGGACGGTGCATCTTGGGACAAAGAGTGCAGGCGCGGATGTTGGAGACCAGCGCATCGAGGCGCTTTGCGGTGTCAGCTTGCGATTTGGCCATCGGAGATTGGATTTCCACGGAGAAATTCACGCGCGCTCATGCGCTTCTTTCCCTCAAGCTGCACATCAGTCGCGAGCACGCACCCATCGCCAGTGCCGATGAGCAGACCATCTTCGCGCGCCTGCAATACGCCCGATGCGAACACGGGCTCCGCAAGCGGTGTCGCCGAGAAAATCTTCAACCGCTTGCCGCCAACACCCGTCGAAGCCGCCGGCCACGGATTCATCGCGCGCACTTTCCTCGCGACCGTTTCGCGGCCTGCGGAAAAATCGAGCTGGCCGTTCTCACGCGTGAGCTTGCGCACGTGCGTCACACCTTCGGTCGGCTGCTGCGTGCGCGGTGCGCGACCATCGCGCAGGAGTGCGACGGCATCGGCGAGCGCGCGCGGGGCGAGTTCCGCGAGTCGATCGTGCAGGGTGCCGCCGGTCTCGTCGGGCGCGATGGCGATCTCGCGCATGAGCAGCACGTCGCCAGTGTCGAGCCCTTCGTCCATGAACATCACCGCGACACCCGTCTTTTCATCACCCGCCTCGATGGCTGCCTGAATCGGTGCCGCGCCGCGCCAGCGCGGAAGCAGCGAGGCATGCAGGTTCAGGCACGCGAGTTTCGCGGCCTCAAGGACGCCCTTCGGCAAAATCTGTCCATACGCCATCACGACGATGAGGTCCGCACCGAGTGCCTGCACTTCCGCGATGGCATCGGGCGCGCGCATCTTGAGCGGCTGCAACACGGGAATGCCGCGTGCCAGCGCGAGACGCTTCATCTCGGATGGCTGGGTTTCGTGATGATGCCGCCCGACGGGCTTGTCCGGCTGCGTGATGAGCGCGGCGACTTCCGTGTCCGGCGCATCCAACAGCCATCGTAAACTCGGAATCGCAATGTCGCCTGTGCCGATGAAAACAACGCGCATCGTGCTCAACCTAGAATCGTAGATAGGATGTCCACGAAAGACACGAAAGCGCACGAAAAGCAGAGTGCGCCATACTGCGCTCGATCCACCGGAATGATCCTCCCGGTTTTCCTCTCACGATTTTCTTCTTTCGTGCCTTTCGTATGTTTCGTGGATCGCATCGTGCCCCGCTACTTCACCTCGCAGATCGCGTCCACGATCTCCTTCACGACGCTGATCGGCGCGGCGAGCGCGTTGATATTTCTCACTTTCGCAGGCCCGTAAAAATCCAGCAGCGGCTTGCTCTCCTCCTCGTACGTCACGAGGCGGCGGCGGATGGTTTCCTCGTTCGCGTCGTCGAAGCGGTTTTCCTTCAGCGCGCGCTTGCGGATGCGATTCACGAGCTGCTCGCGATCCGGGCACGAGAGGTGAAAGACGCGGCGGACATCAATCATGTCGCGCATGATTTCCGCCTGACGCTGATTGCGCGGCACGCCATCCAGCACGAGCGCGTCAATATCCGGCTTGAACGCATGGATGCCGACGAGATGGCCGATGTGAGCGCGCAAAAGCTCCATCGTGATTTCATCCGGCACGAGCTGACCGCGGCTGGAATAATCAATGAACTTCTGCCCGATGACCGTGCGCGTATCGAGCGCCCGGAAGACATCGCCCATCGAGAGATGGAAGAAGCGCGGAATGTTGCCGAGGATTTTGCCCTGGGTGCCTTTGCCACTTCCGGGAGCGCCGAGCAGGAGGTAGGTTCGGTATTGCATTGGGAAAAGCCGCGCATCATCCGCGCAAAACGCTTTCGGGCAAGGGCGAAAGCGAGAATACGGCATCGCCCCATCCTTGTCCGTATCTCAGGTGCCGGACGGGATTGGAATCTGCGTATAGGTGCCGGGCAGTGCCGATTCCACAGCGGCACGGATGTAGGGGAAGTGCTTTTCCAAGGTCGGACGGTGGTTGGTCCACAGCTCCAAAATCGCGAGCCGACGATTCGTGAGATTTTGCTGAAAACGCAGGTTTTTGTCGGCTAGAATGAAAAGGTCGAAGCCCGCGCCTTCCGCTGCGGCGAGCAGGTTTCCGTTGCTGATGCCGCCCCAGCCCATCTGCTGCGCAGTGGCGACCTCATGCCCGTGGAGTGCGTTGCGCACCTGCAAGGGAACGCACTCATCGAGCAGCACCTTCACGCGGCGGCCTGATGCTCGATGTCCTCCCTGCTCTGACACAGCACCGCGACGGCCAGCTCGCGCGGGACAGAGGGGAATGTTTCGAGGAAGTAATCGAGCGGAAGACTGTCGGAGAGGTATTCAAACAACGCCTTCACCGGCACGCGCGTGCCCTTAAATACCGGGGTGCCGCCAAGGATTTCCGGATCCACCGTGATGAGGTCGCGCGGGTTCATGGACGGACGTTAGCGGGATATGCGCGATGAGTAAAGTCGGCATCCATCCGGCACCACTAAGCCCGTGCCTTCGACTTCGCGCTGCGCTTTGGTTTTCCGTAGGTGACCGGACGTTTCTTCGGCTCGATCTTCGAGAGGCCGGTACCGGCTTTCAGTTCGGCGATCTGGTCGCGGAGCAGCGCGGCTTTTTCGTATTCGAGGTTTCCGGAGGCGTGGAGCATTTCCTCCTCAAGTTCGCGCAGGGTTTCGCTGAGGGAAAAATTGCCGCCGGCTTCGTTCACGACGGAGCTTTCGATTTCGCGGCCTTTCAAAATGGTGTGCAGGCTTTCCTGCACGGCTCGCTTCACGCTCGTGGGCGTGATGCCGTGCTTCTCGTTGTATTCGATCTGCCGTGCGCGGCGGTATTCGGTGATGTCGAGCAGCGCCTGCATCGAGCGCGTGACGACATCGGCGAAGAGATAGACCTGGCCGTTCACGTGGCGCGCGGCGCGGCCGGCGGTCTGGATGAGTGAAGTCTGCGAGCGCAGGTAGCCTTCCTTGTCGGCATCGAGGATGATGACGAGCGAGACTTCGGGAAGGTCGAGGCCTTCGCGGAGGAGATTGATGCCGACGAGGATGTCGAACTCCGCGTTGCGCAGCGCGCGCAATATTTCCACGCGCTCGATCGTATCAATGTCGCTGTGCAGGTAGCGCACGCGCAGGCCGGAATCGCGCAGGTAATCGCTGAGATCCTCGGCGGTGCGCTTCGTCAGCGTGGTGATGAGCACGCGCTCGCCGAGTTCGGTGCGCGAGCGGCAAAGCTCCATCGTTTCGTCGATCTGCGACTTGAGCGGGCGGATGGTGATCTTCGGATCGAGCAGGCCGGTCGGGCGGATGATCTGCTCGACGACGAGTGCCTTGCCCGGCGTGTTCACGTCGAACTTGTCCACGGGCTCGATCGCGCCGCTCGGCCTCACATCGGTGTTCGCGCTCACGACAAAATCGGGCACCTCGATCGCGCCGCCGAATTGCGTGCGGCTCACCGGCAGATACTTCGTGTTGCCGACGACGCTGTTGCGAATCTCGAACTCGCCCGGCGTCGCGCTGACGTAGATCGTCTGCCCGGCCATTTCCATGAACTCGGGGAATTTCAGCGGGCGGTTGTCCATCGCGCTCGGGAGGCGGAAGCCATATTCGACGAGCGTGTTTTTTCGCACGCGGTCGCCCTCGTACATGCCGCCGATTTGCGGGACGGTCGCGTGCGATTCATCAATCACAAGCAGGAAGTCGCGCGGGAAAAAGTCGAGCAGCGTGTAAGGCCGCGAGCCGGCGGGGCGTCCGCTGAGGTGGCGCGAGTAGTTTTCGATCCCGCTGCAAAATCCCATCTCCTGCATCATCTCCAGATCGTATTCCGTGCGCTGCTTGATGCGCTGCGCTTCGAGCAAGCGCCCGTGCTTTTCAAAAAAGATGACACGCTCGTGCATCTCCTCGCGGATCGTCACGAGCGCGGTGCGCAGACGATCGCTGGTCGTCACGAATTGCTTCGCGGGGAAAATCACGATCAACGTGAGTTGCTCGCTCACGTGCCCCGTGAGTGGATCGAAGCGCGAGATGCGATCAATTTCGTCGCCGAAGAACTCGATGCGCACCGCGATCTCATCATCCGCCGCAGGATGCACCTCGACCACATCACCGCGCACGCGGAAGCGGCCCCGCTCGAAGGCGATGTCATTTCGCTCGTAGAGCATGTCCACGAGTTTGCTCAGCACCATCTCGCGGCCGATTTTCTGCCCGACCTTCAGCGTGAGCAGCATCGAGAGAAAATCCTCCGGCGATGCGAGGCCGTAGATGCACGACACGCTCGCAACGACAAGCACGTCGCGGCGCGTGAGCAGCGAGGAAGTCGTCGAGAGGCGCATGCGCTCGATCTCCTCGTTGATGGACGAATCCTTCTCGATGTAGGTGTCCGAACGCGGGATGTAGGCCTCGGGCTGGTAGTAGTCGAAGTAGCTCACGAAATACTCGACCGCGTTGTTCGGGAAGAACGAGCGGAACTCCGAGTAGAGCTGCGCGGCGAGCGTCTTGTTGTGCGAGATGACGAGCGTCGGCCGCTCGATTTCGCGCATCACATTTGCCGCGGTGAACGTCTTGCCGCTGCCCGTCACGCCGAGGAGTGTCTGGTGCCGGTTGCCGGCCACGACGGACTTTGTCAGCTTCGCGATGGCCTGCGCCTGATCGCCCTGCGGTGAGTAATTCGAGGAAAGCTGGAATGCCGACATCCGGCCACCTTCGCGCACAACGCACGCCATTCAATCTTTCATCCCGCGATAGCGCCACGCCTTGAAGCCGAGCGGAGCCATCTGCCGCGTGAACACCGGCCCAACCTGCACGCCCCATATCGGCTTCGTTCCAGTCGTGTACACGAGCATGCGCGAGCGGTCTTCCTTCATCCATTCTTTGAAAAGGAAGACGTGCGAATTGTAGGTGTTGAGGATGTCGCCGGGCTTGAGGTCTTTGAGATTCGGCACGGGATCGCACAGCTCCGTGATCGTGCGGGTGGAGTACGCGCGCGGAAGGTTCCAGCAGCGCGAGATGAAGCCCGAGCAATCAATGCCCACGGCGTGCTTGCTCACAGCCGCGTCGAGCAACTTGCGCTTCTCAGGCGTCGCCACGTCGCCGGCAGCCTTGCCCTCGGCAAGGCCCGCGAGAAATGTCTCGGGCGTGTCGAAGCCACCCCATTTGTAAGGCATGCTCGTGATGAGCCCGCCGGGTTTCCACCAGCCGGCGAGCGCGCCCTTTGGACGATACGATGCATCCGGTGTGTCCACGCGGATGCCGTCGCGATCGGGGCCGTGGAGAATGTTCGCGGCGGTCGGCGTCCATTGAAAAATCCGGTAGGTTTCCGCGGTCGCGATGCATTCCGCACGGGTCACCGTGCTCGGTGGACTCCCGGCAGACGCGGCTGTGGCGAGTGTGAAAATGGCGGCTGAAATGCGGAGCAACATCGGCAGTGGCGCAGACTCTCTCCACTCTCCCGGCGATTGCAACGCGAGTGACGCCCGGCCTTGTGGCACATCCTCATCAGCGCCGGCCAAGCGTGCGAATCCGGCAGGAAAACGGGAGCGCACGCTTCCAGCGTGCCGGCCTGCGCATCCTGCGCAGGCCACGGTTGGCGTTCGGTGCAGCAAGCTGGAGAATGGTGTCACCCACGAAGCATGTGGCCGGCAAGGATGCCGGACACTGCACGCTGGAAGCGTGCGCTCCCCGTTCCTTCGTGATTGCAGCACGCCGGCGACGACTGCGCGGCGACGGACTTCACCTTTTGAGTTCTTTTCCCTTATCGCCGCGCGCGGGGCGGGTAGAAGGGATGCACACACCCCATGCTCCGACACATTGCTCCCCTGCTCCTCGCCGTCGCGCTCGCAAACGCCAGCGACATCCCGGCAAATCTCACTGCGGAAAACCTTCCGCCGATCACGCCGGAGACGCGCACTTCAGCGGGACGCTATCTTGAATCCCGCACCGCCGCTTTCCACGGCTGGCTGCCGGGCAAACACGAGATGCTCGTCACCACGCGCTTTGCCGACACGGCGCAGGTGCATCGCGTGAAAACACCGGGCGGCGCGCGCACGCAACTCACGTTTGGCAAAGAGCCGGTGAGCGGTGCGCATGTGCAGCCGAAGCTCGGGAAGGCGTTCGTCTTCAGTCAGGACACGGGCGGCAGCGAGGCGTATCAGCTTCATCGTTTTGATTTTGCAGACGGGCGCACGACGCTGCTCACCGATGGCAAATCGCGCAACACGGGCGCTCGGTGGTCGCGTGATGGCAAGCAGCTCGCCTACACTTCCACGCGGCGGAACGGGAAGGACAACGACGTGCGGATCATGGATCCATTTACTCTGGAAAAGGATCGCGAGGTCTTCCAGGTCAGCACGGGCGGATGGAGCGTGAAGAGCTGGTCGCACGACGGGAAGAAGCTGCTGCTCGGCGAATACATTTCCGCGAACGAAAGCCGGCTGCACCTGCTTGATATCGCGAGCGGAAAGGCAGAACCGCTCACTCCACCGGGTGCGGAGAAGGAATCGTGGGGAGAGACCTCATTCGGCTCAGACGATTCGTTCGCCTACGCGCTCACGGATCGCGGGAGCGAGTTCATGCACCTCGTGCGACTCGACTTCGCGACGAAAGAAGCGCGTGTGCTGGCGAAGGATATCCAGTGGAACATCGAGGACTTCGCGCTCTCGCCGAACAGCCAGCGCATGGCGATCGTGAGCAATGAGGACGGCGCGAGTGTGCTGCGGATTCTCGATCCGCAGACGGGCGCGATCATCACGCAGCCGAAGCTGCCGCTCGGCGTGATCGGTTCCGTGTCATGGAATTCCAACGGCCACGAGATCGCATTCTCCATGAACTCCGCGAAGTCGCCGACCGATGCGTGGAGCTACAATCTGGACACCGCGCAGCTCACGCGCTGGACCGAGAGCGAAATCGGCGGGCTCGATCCTGCGAAATTTTCCGAGCCGGAAATCGTGCGGGTGAAATCATTCGATGGCGTGAATGTGAGCGGCTTCCTCTACCGCCCGGATGCGAAGCGCTGGCCCGGAAAACGTCCGTGCCTCGTGAGCATCCACGGCGGGCCGGAGAGCCAGTCGCTGCCGGTCTTTCAGGCCCGGAACAATTACTACATCAACGAACTCGGCATCGCGCTTTTCTACCCGAACGTGCGCGGCTCTGACGGCTACGGGAAAACTTTCCTCGCGCTCGACAATGGCTTCAAGCGCGAGGACAGCGTGAAGGACATCGGAGCGTTTCTCGACGCGCTCGCGAAGGACGGGCGGCTCGACGCGGAGCGCTTCGCGGTGACAGGCGGCAGCTACGGCGGCTACATGAGCACGGCCTCGATGGTCCACTTCGGCGACAAACTGCGCTGCGGGATCGATGTCGTCGGCGTCGCGGATTTTCTCACCTTCCTCGCGAACACGAGCGCGTACCGGCTCGACCTGCGCCGCGTGGAATACGGCGACGAGCGCGATCCGAAGATGCGCGATTTCCTCGCGAAAATTTCGCCGAGCGCGCACGCCACGGAGATCAGGAAGCCGCTGTTCATCGTCCAGGGAAAAAATGATCCGCGCGTGCCTGTATCCGTTGCCCACTCGATGCGCGATGCGATGCGCAAGGCCGGCGGAACGGTGTCGTATCTCGAGGCGAGCGATGAAGGCCACGGCTTTGCGAAAAAGCCGAACGCGGATTTCCAGTTCCTCGCGACCGTCGAGTTTCTCCGTCAAAACCTGCTGAAGTAAAACTGCTCCCCACCATGAGAATCTCTCCCCTGCTCTCCCTCATCACGCTCTGCACGCTTTCGCCCGCATATGCAGCGGACCAAAAGCCCGACGACAAGTTCTCGCCCGAGATCTCGGAACTCGTGAAGCGCTTCACCGGGCGCGGTGCGCTCGGCGACAAGGCGCCGATGCCGTCGCCCGCGGAGTCGCTCGCGGCGTGCAAGGTCGGCGACGGGCTCGCGCTCGACATCGTGGCGAGCGAACCGATGGTGCGGCAGCCGCTGAACATGAATTTCGACGAGCGCGGGCGGCTGTGGGTCGTGCAGTATTTGCAGTATCCGTTTCCCGCGGGGCTGAAGGTTTTGAAATACGACGAGTATCTGCGTGCGGTGTTCGACAAGGTGCCGCCGCCGCCGCCGAATCATTTCAAGGGCGCGGATCGGATCACGATTTTGGAGAGCACGAAAGGCGACGGTGTTTTCGACAAGGCGAAGGATTTTGTGAGCGACCTGAACATCGCGCGCAGCGTGGTGACGGGGCGCGGCGGCGTGTGGGTTTTGAATCCACCGTATCTGCTTTTTTACCCGGACAAAAATCGCGACGACATCCCCGATGGCCCGCCGCGCGTGGTGCTGAGCGGCTTCGGGCTGGAAGACACGCACAGCGGCGCGAACTCGCTCGCGTGGGGGCCGGATGGCTGGCTGTACGGCGCGCACGGCAGCACCTGCACGGCGGACATTCGCGGCGTGAAATTTCTCGGGCAGGCGATCTGGCGATACAGTCCGGAGACGGATGCGTTTGAGGTTTTTGCCGAGGGCGGCGGAAATACTTACAGCCTCGATTTCGACAAGGAGGGCCGCGTTTTTTCCGGGACGAACGGGAGCCCGCGCGGGCTGCATTATCCGCAAGGCGGCGCGTTTGAAAAAAACTGGGGCAAGCACGGGCCGCTGATGAATCCGTATTCGTTCGGGTGGTTTCTGCACATGGCGCACAAGGGCGAGACGCGGCGTTTTTCGCAGAGCATGGCGATCTACGAGGGCGGCGCGATTCCGTCGCTGGAGGGACGCTTCATCGCCTCGATGTCGCTCATCAGCCGCGTCATCAGCACGGCGCTGTATCGCGACACCTCCACGTTCCGTACCGAGGACGGGCCGGTGATCGTGGAGTCGTCGAACAACTGGTTCCGCCCCGTGGATACGAAGGTGGGGCCGGACGGCTCCGTGCTCATCGCAGACTGGAGCGACAGCCGGCTCAGCCACCTCGATCCGCGCGACACTTGGGACAAGGAATCGGGCCGCATCTGGCGGATGCGTGCGGCGGGCACGGAGACGAAACTGGAGACGTTCGACTTTGCGAAGATGACTGGCGACGAGCTGATCGCGCGCCTTTCGCATCCGAACAAATGGCACCGACAGACTGCGCTGCGCGTGCTGTGGGATCGGCGCGATGCGTCGCTCGTGCCGAAGCTGCGCGAGATCGTGGCGAAGGAGCGCGGGCAGCTCGCGCTGGAGGCGTTCTGGGCGGTGAATGCGTGCGGCGGCTTCGATGAAACTTACGCGCTCACGACGCTGAAACATTCACACCCGATGGTGCGCTACTGGACGGTGCGGCTGCTCGGGGACATGTGTGCGATCCACTTGGGCAGAATTCTCACGGCTGGTGAACTTGAGCGTGAGACCGAAAAACTGAGGCACCATGTTGATCAGATGAATTCGAATACAATGGATTCGCTTGCTGCACTAGCCGCGACGGAGACGGACGTGGAAGTCCGCACACAGCTCGCCAGCACCGCGCGCAGGCTGTCCGCTTCCTCTGCACTGCCGATCATCCGCAGTCTGCTGCTGCGCAGCGAGGACGCGGGCGACAAGTATCAGCCACTGCTGATCTGGTGGGCGCTGGAGAGCAAGTGCGACATCATCAATCGCGACTTCATCAATCGCGACGCAGTGCTGGCGATGCTTGGTGACAGGGCGCTGTGGGCCTCACCGATTTTCCAGCAGACGATCACAGCGCGGCTGGGACAACGTTTCGCCGCGGAACGCACGGGCAGCGGACTGGAATTCTGCGCGAAGCTGCTCGCGCTCGCGCCGGCCCGCGAGGATCGGCTGAAGCTGGCAGAGGGGATGGATGCGGGATTGCAGGGCGGCGACAGCGGGAAAATTCCGCCGTCGTTGCGCGAAGGATTTGCGGCGCTGTGGAAAGACGCGGGGCCGCAGAATGTGCTCGTGCGGCTCGGTGTGCGGCTCGGCGATGCGGCGGCGCTGGATGTCGCGATGGAGCGCGTACGCGATGCGAAGTCGAAAGGCGCAGAGCGCACCGGGCTCATCGAGCTGCTCGCGGAGCGGCGAGAGGACGCGGCGGTGCCGGTTTTTCTCGCGATGCTGCGCACCGAGAAGGCGGAGGCGATGCAACTTGCACTCACGAATGCACTGCAGCGTTTCAGCAGCGACGACATTGCGCGCACTTTCCTCGAACTCGCATCCGCGATGCCGACGAAGGCGCGCGCCTCGGCGTTTGCGGCGATGTGCAGCCGGGCGGGCTGGGCCAAACAGATGCTTGCGTCAGTCGAAACGGGCGGCGTGAAAAAAGAGCAGCTCACCTCCGCGAATCTGCTCGCGATCCAGAGCCTGCACGATGCGGCGTGCGATGCGCTGATCGCGAAGCACTGGAGCATGCTGAAGCAGAGCAGCGAGGCGAAGGAGGCGCGCATCGCGCAGGTGCGGAAGCTTCTCTCCGGCGCGAAAGGCGACGCGGAAAAGGGCCATGAGACTTTCAAGACGATGTGCGCGGTGTGCCACACGCTCGGCAAGGAAGGGGGGAAGATCGGACCGGATCTCTCGGGCTATGAGCGGGACAATCTCGACTTCATGCTCCCGGCGATCGTGGACCCGAGCCTGGCGATCCGCGAGGAGTTCACGGCGTTCACGGCGGTGACGAAGGACGGGCAGACGCTCACGGGCTTCATCGAGGCGCAGACGCCGCAGTCGGTGACGATGCGCGATCTGAATTCGCAGAAGCTCGTGCTGAGCCGCGCGGATCTGAAGTCGCTGACGGCGTCGCCGATGTCGCTGATGCCGGATGGTCTGCTCGATGCGCTGAGCGAGCAGCAGGTGCGCGATCTTTTCGCGTATCTGATGAGGAAGTGACGTGACTCAGCGTGCGCTCGCCTCAGTGGCGGGCGCGGGCGCGATGGCGGCGGGCAGGATCGAGTCCGGCTGGACGAATGAGACGATGCGCTCCCTGAATAGTGCGAGTGCGGCTTTTTCATCCGCGACGCCGCTGATGGCCACTTCGAGCACCTGCTGGCCGAGGTGGCGCCTGCGCTGGAGCACTGCGCGGATGCGGCTTCCGGGGTTCCATTCGTCTGGCGGGCGGAGCTCTTCACCGGGGTCGCGGCGATCTTCCCAGACGCAGAAGAAGACGAAATTTTTCTGATCTTTCACGTCGAAGCGATAGGTGCGGAAAAGGATCTCGATGTCACCTTTCCGAATGATCGTAGGCTCATACTCAGCCACACGCTGAAATCCGGCGGCGATGAGGCAGATGTCTGGATTGTGCCAGCGAGCGGCGATGCGGGTGGTGGCGAGGCCGGGCAGCCAGCGGAAATGGAACATGGTCCAGAGTGTGCCATCGCTCTCGCGCCAGTGGCCCTGCCTGCCGATGTCGAACGCCATGTCCTTTACTGCGGGGGTGATCGGGATTTCGGCGAAACCGTTCTGTTTCTCGGGCCATTCAATGCGCCACCATGCGGCATTCGGTGGCGGAGCACTGCGATACCAGATTTCGGTGCCCACGGCGATGAAAAGGACCCACGCGGACAGTATGACAACGAATGTGGCGGGAAGGCCTTGCGGCGGGGCGCTCTCCGCTGGCGCGAGTGCCCGGCCATGGCTGGGGCGCAGCCACAGCGCGATGGCGAGCAACCCGAGGAAGCAGACGCCGAGAATGGTGAAACCGGCGGGATCGTGCCATTGATCAATCGCCCCGACGCCCTTCTTCTCAGCCACGAGTGAGAGGATGAGCGCGCGGGCGGCATTGCAGAAAAATGCGAGGACCACGCCCGAGCCGAGGAGCACGAGGCGAGGCCGCAAAGCGAACGTCCAAAGCTGCCCAAGGAAAAGGGCGGCCATGATCGTAGCCTGAAAGGAACGGACGCCGCTGCATGCATCCTCGACGCCGACTTTGCCGGTGCTGATTTCAATGACGTTGCCATCCTGGATCGCCGGGATGCCGCAGAGATTCAGACCTCCGACGGTGAGCGTCGAGACCCATCCGCTGAATGTGTGGATGAGCCATTGCTCGATTTTCATCGGCCACGGGACGGCGACGAAAATGAACGCGATGGAGAATCCGAAGTGCATCAGCCATGGCCGTCCGCCGACGATGTGCACAGCGCAGAGTGAAATGCCTACGACTTGAATGGCAAAGGCCCAGTGCGCGAAACGCCAGTCGGGCGTGGCTTCGAGGAGGAGATACACGGGCAAGATGCTCGCTGCGAGGACTGCAGCGCCGACGATGGCGATGCCTCGGCGCTGTGGAGGCACGGCAGCAGGCCGGGTGTTCCAGCATTCCCACAGGAGGAAAAGCGAGAGGGCGGGCACCGTCCAGCCGTAGGCGTACTGAGGATTCGTGGACCAGAACGAGCTGAGGCTCCGGATCAGTCCGGCCCACAGGATTAGAAAGGTGAGGATGGAGATCCATGCAAATCCCCGCCAGCGTTGGTTCATCCACGGGAGATTTCCACAGTTGCCGGAAATGCCAAGGGAAACATCGGAAACGCTCCGTAAAATCGGGAAGACGATACGGATGCTTGCCTGTGATGTGCTTTTCCATAAGATGCGCACCGCTGGCCGCCTGCCGCAGGTCGCGCCGCCCCCCAGATCTCACCTCATCAGATAAACCAAGGCCATGGCACGCATCTCTCCACGAAAACTCAGACTCATCGGATACTGGGTCATCATCCTCGGCGTCGGCGGGACCGCGATCGGCATTGTCGCCAAGCCCTACGTCGGCAGGGCTTACCATGAGTGGAATGCCCGCCGCTTTGCACGGCAGGCGTCGGAATTTTTCACGCAGGGAGATCTGAGACGCGCCCTCGCGGCCTCCAAGAGCGCATTGAAGCATCGTCCGGTGGATGTGGAGGCCACACGCGTGATGGCGAAATCGCTCGATGCCGCCGGGGCGCCGGAAGCCGATCAATGGTGGGCGCGGCTCGAAAGTTTGCAGCCCCACGACGCGGAGACCACCATCGCGCGAGCGCGTGCTGCGATGAGGACCGGAGAATTGGGTGTGGCCGAGGAGCTCCTGGCAACCGTCGATGCGAAAGCCAGGGAGAACGCAACTTTCCACTCAGTCGCGGCAGCCATCGCCATCGAGAGAAAAAAACCGGCAGACGCGGAAGCCCACTGGATGGAAGCGACGCGACTCGATCCCGAGAACAAACAATACAAGCTGAACCTCGCCGCACTGCGCCTTGAATCGAGGAATAAGGAAATCCGCGGCAAAGCTTTGGAGAGCTTGGAAGAAATGCGGAATAACCCGGCGACCGGGGTTGAAGCAGTGCGAATGCTCTTAAGTGACGCGATCCGGCACCGGGAACCAGTCAAAGCCCGCGATCTGGCGGATGCGCTCGTCGCTGAGAAGAACTGCACTTTCCAAGACAAACTCACGCGGCTCGCCACGCTCCGCATGATCAATGATGCGCGTGCGACACCCTATCTCGTGGAATTGCGCGATGCCGCTGTCGCTGACCCAGTGGAACTGAGCACTTTGCTCATCTGGATGAATTCGAGTGAACTTCCCCTCTTGGTCTCTGAATGGGTCCGCTGGATGCCACAGGAAATGACCATGAAGCCGCCTGTAAGCATCGGCGTGGCAGAGGCCTACATGCGTACGGCAGATTGGCAAAAGCTGGAGGACGTCGTTGCCACCGCAAAATGGGGAGAGCTTGACTACATGCGAAAGGCATTCCTCGCATGCGCCCTCGAAAATCTCGGCGACGCAGAAGAGGCGGCGAAAGAATGGAATGAGGCGCTGTTCCCTGTGCGGACGCGTGCAGATGCCATGGAGCGGATGGCGAAGTTCGCACTTCTCGCAAAATGGCCCAAGCGGGCGGATGAAGCCATGCGGACACTTGCAGCCTTGCCACTGTGCCCCCGCTGGGTGCTCGATTCACTCTGGAAGGATGCCTACGAGCGCAAGGACACTCCTCAACTCCAGAAAATCAGCAGCACTCTCGCAAAAGCGGATCCCAAAGGTGTCATCTCTCGGAACAATTACGCGTTCCTGACCCTCCTCACGAAAACACCCGAAGGAAACCCCCACCAGATGGCAGAGGCCCTCCACCGTGAACACCCCACGAGCGCCATGGTCACATCCACCTACGCCCTTTCACTCTTCGAGCAGGGCAAACCCGCGGAAGCCGCCGCAATGATGGCAACCCTCAAGCCGGAGGATCTCCGCCAGCCTCAGATTGCGCTTTACCACGCCATCTTCCTCATCGCGAACGGTCAGGCGGAAAAAGCGGAAGAATACCTGAAGCTTTGCGCAAATTCCCCAATGCTCCCGGAAGAGCAGGCGCTACTCGATCGCGTGAAAGCTGAAACCAAACGATAATAAGTTTTTCCAATCTGCAAGAATTGGGAAATCACGTTACGGTGCCGCGTCAGTTGACGTTTGTAAATACGGCGAAACAGGCACCTTTTGCCTAGCAAAAATCGAGTCTCGCCGACTCAAAATCATTGTTACATTTACAAGAATTTACTCTCATTTCCATAGTTTGGCTCTCGAATTGCTTCTGGTTTTCTGATACTGAAAACTGAAAAGAGTACTTGCGCAGGATTCGAAAAGTCGCAATTATCATGAAGAATTTATGAAACACTCCTCGACCCGTCCCCTTCTATCCTCCATCGCCCTCTCGGTGATCGCTCTAGCAGGTTCCCTGCTCTCCACAACTGCCCACGCCGCACTCATGAACGGCGATTTTGAAGCCGGTGCAACCATTCCTTTGCCCGGAGCAGGCGGAACCGCCATTGGCGGCACTTCTACATCCACAATCTTGGGTGACCTCAGCGGATGGGACACGGGCGGCAGTGGATACCCAGGCGGCACCGGCACTGCTTATGCCACAGCCACAAACGAACAGGGGTATTTTCCGCTAGGCGGCGCCGGCCCTCACGGCGGATCGCTTGCCGCTGTTTTGACAGCCGCTGGCACTCCGTATGATGCCTTCATTTCCCAAGTGACCAGTGCTGTTGCCGGGACATGGTACACCGTCGGCTATTGGGTCTCGACTCAAGGGTCAAGTGGTAGCGACAATTTCCTGGCCGTAAATTGGGGTGGATCAGCCACCAATGGCGGCGTTGCCGTCACGGGCGGCACTACCTATCTGCCAGGTAGCATCCCTGTGCCGACGGGCTGGACCCACGTCCTATTCGACGTTTATAGCAGTGGCGGGGGCGAGCGGATTTCATTCGTCGGTGCCGGTGCGTCTGGCCAAGAAATCCTCCTCGACGACATCACGTTTGTCGAAGCAGTTCCGGAGGTTTCCTCCTTCGGAATGCTCACCGGTCTCGGACTTATCGCTTTCGGCAGTGCGGCACGCATTCGTCGCCGCTCGCTAGTGACTGCTTAAGCGGCATCCCGGCCAGCGAGGGAGAAATACATTAATTTTCTGGGAGGAAATTTGCCTCCTCGCAGGGAAGGTGCTACATTTTAGGCCCCGATGTCCGACCCGCTCCCCGCTTCAGATCGAGCCATAGCATCAGGTCGCCGCATTTGCGCCGACTGTGGAGCAAGGTATCAGCTTGCAAAGGGCACTAAGGGAGAAGTTCAGTTCTGTGAACCCTGCCGTTCCCGACGGGCGCAGTTGATCGAAACTCTCTCGGATAAGTTCCAGATGATTGCGAGGGAAATTGTCCCTCTCGCGCGGCCGGAAGCATCGACACTTCAGACGTGCACCGATTGCGGCAAGGAGTTTCAGACAAGCGCCAGAGGAACGGCGTTGGAAAATTGTTGCGAGGATTGCCACGGGAGACGGGTGAGTCTGGTCGATCACATCGCGGACCAATCATTCCGTGGATGGGGACCGCGTTTGGGCCCAGATTCCAAACGGCGCGGAAGCAGGAAGTGGATATGGATAGCCGGGGCATTGCTCGCGCTCACCATCGGGGCTTACTTTGCAGCCGTTCCAGCAAGGAAGTACTATCACCACTGGCGGGAAAAGCGGCACCTTGATAGAGCGGCTGCATTTTTTGCAAAACCCGACTACAAGAGAGCGATCCTCGACGCGAAGAACGCACTCGCTTTCAACGATAAAAGCACGGAAGCCATCCGTATTTTGGCTCAATCCTTTGATGCGCTCCATTCGCCGCTGGCAATCGAGTGGCGCGCAAAGCTGGCCGCCCTCGTCCCGAACGACTTGGAAAACTCCATCGGATGGGCTGCTGCGGCACTCCAATCAGGAGATACCGCCACAGCCGATCGAATCCTTCGGAACATTCCCTTCGAAGACCACGACACAGCGCGATTCCATCATCTCTCCGCATTGGTGGCGCTTAATAAGCGCGATGCAGTGAAGGCGGAATTCCATTGGTCGGAAGCCGCAAAGCTCAATGCAAGCGAGGATGGATTCAAACTCAACATGGCCGCAGTGCGCCTGAAACTGGGCTCCAGCGTCGAACGCACCAATGCACTCGAACTACTGAAGCAACTGAGTCTCACCTCAAAGGAGCGAATACCCGCGATGCGCGCACTGCTTTCAGATGCGCTGCGGCATGGTGAAGAAGCCCTTGCACGGCAGCTCGCCGCAGCTCTCGCCGATGATCCGAAGGCGCTATTTTCGGATAAGCTCCTGCGCCTCTCGACGCTCCGCACACTGAAGGATCCTGATTTTGCAATCTGGCGCGGACGCTTGGAAGCGGAGGCTACGGAGCATTCCGACTACGCCTACGAGATGATCATATGGATGAATCGTAACGGCTATGCGAAGGAGGTTCCGACTCTGCTCCCAAGGATCCGCGAGGACTTCGTCTCTCGCCCACCCGTAGCCATCGCAGTCGCAGATTCCTATGCAGTCTCCAAGAACTGGGCCGATCTGCAAAAGTCGCTCAGGGGATCCGCGGGAAAGTGGAAATACATGGAATATGTCCGCCTGGCGACACTCGCCTGGGCCATGGATCAATCCGGGGATCGTAATGGATCGGCCGGTGTATGGAAGGCCGCAGTCGCGGCTGCGGAAAATCGGCCGGAACGTCTGGAAACACTCGCCCGCGCCGCCACCACATGGGGATGGGCAGATCGTGCGGAGGATGTGCTCTGGAGCATCGCCACCCTAAGCACGCAAAGCCCGACCTGGGTCCTCCAGAGCCTCTGGGTCAGTACCCTCAAGCACGGTGAAACCGACAAGCTTCGCCAACTCGCTCGCCTGATGCTCCAGGCAAATCCGAAGAGCGTCACGGTCCGCAACAACTACACGTTTCTCTCGTTGCTCCGTCGCACTGAGGAAGGCTCGCCACACTTGGCTGCCGAGGCGCTCTACAAGGAAAACCCCACGAATCCCCAGGTCGTTTCCACCTACGCCCTTTCACTCTACCAGCTAGGCCGCGCGCGCGCTGCGACCGAAATCATGGAGACACTCTCGGCAGCACAACTTCGTGAACCCGCCCTCGCAATCTACTACGGCATGTTCCTCGCCGGCGCTCGCCGCGCTGCGAAAGCGGAAGAGTATCTGCTGCTCGGCAGCAAATGGGATCGCCTGCTCCCTGAGGAGGAGGCGATGCTGGACCGCGTCCTCCAACGCCTCCCTAGCACAAATCCCAAACTCGCACCGAAGAAAGACATCGATCCCGAGCCGGGCTCACTGCGGTAACGAGACCCATCCTTTCGTGTGGTCTGTGCGTCTGCGCTACTCTAGCGGCTTCATCACTGTGATGTCCGCTTTATAGCTGCCGAAAACCGTCACCACGAGCACGCCCGTGTTCTCACCCTCTTTGCGCCCATCGAGGGCAATCGGCACCGGACTCTCAGGTGCATTTGTTTTCACGAACGGCACCTTCATCAGCGGCTCCTTGTCCTTCGCATAGAGACACAGTTCCAGATCTCCGGCGTCGGCCTTTGAGATGCCGAGAAAATAGACCTCCACCTTCGCATCTTGATCACGTTCATGCACCGTCACCGTACGCAGCTTCGCCGCGTCCGGCGCTGCATTACCCACCGCAGGCACCACGTTGCGCATCCACATCTGACCGAGCGCGAATAGCGCCTTGCCCGCGCCCCTCACCTTTTCGACGGTCAGCATTTTATCTGGAATCGCGAGCAGGCCCACTTCCCCACTGCCCTTGATGGCCGTGGCTTTTTCCACATCGGCATCCACGGCGAAAGGCGCGTCCGACGGTGAACCCATCGCTTCGGTGACCTTGCGCGCAATTTTTCCAGCCTGCTCGGGAGAGACCTGCTGGATTTCCTGGGCGACCGCAAAAGTGGAGATAAGAGCGAGAATGGTGATGAGCTTCATGGCTTTCATGGTTGCGCATTCAGACTCCGCGGAAAGCCGAATCGTTACGAAAAACTTCCGCCTGAACCGACACCGCGTAATGTCCAGGAATGGACGCCGAACTGAATGCAGGACTCAAGAAAGCCGCGATCGCAACTGCCGAACGGCACGTGTTCCTCTGCATGGGGCCCGATTGCTGCGCACCGGCGGACGCGGAAATCGTGTGGGAAACCATCAAGCGTCGCGTGCGCGAGACTGGACTCCGCGCGCTGCGCACCAAGGCGCAGTGCCTCCGCATCTGCACCGGCGGACCGTGGCTCGTCGTGTATCCGGAAGGCGTGTGGTATGGCGGCATCACCACGGAGCGCTTCGAGCGCATCCTTCAGGAACACCTCATCGCCGGCGTGCCCGTCGCAGAGTGGGTCACGGCGACCAATTCCCTGGGCTGCCGAACAAAAGAAGGCTGATTCACGCAGGAGAAAAATTCCCCATCTCCGGCGATCCGGAGTTTTGCAAAAGTGACTCGCGCAATTCACTCATGCGCCGTTCAAGTTCCGCGCGCCGCATCCACGTCGTGCGCACTCCCCACCACAATCGCGGGATGCCGCGCGGCACGTGCAGCAAGTCCGGCAGCAACGCGACGATCTCGCCCCGCCCGTAGGCTGCGAGAAATCCCATCGCAAGCGGCAGCCACGCATCCCGGGCGCAGCGACCACACACATCCTGAAGCATCACGAGCAGATCATCTGCATGCCGGTGCGGCTCCGGCAGCTCGCGAAAATGCCGCATTTCAAAATCCAGCAGCCGCGCCCGACCCGTTGCCGCATCGAATACAAAATTCCCGGTGTGAGGATCGCTGTGACTCCAGCCTCCACCGTAGTGAGAGGAATGCAAAAGATGCGTGCGCCGCAATTCCGCCCCCGCGGCCGCGAGTTGCTCCGGCTTCAGCGAGCCCTCCCTGAGATGCTGCGAGAGATCCCTGCCGGGCAGCAGCGAGATGAGGGGAACACCCGACTCATCAAGCACCGCACCAAACTCAGGCGCATGCAGCATCGTGAAGCAATCCACCTCCCACTTTTTCCACTGATCATCATCGACGATTGCCTCGACAGGATTTCGCGCGAGACGAAAGAACGCATTCGTCACCCGCATCACCAACCATGCAGCGCGCCGCCTGTGCTTTGGGATCATCACACTTCCGTCGCGCTCCGCGAAAGATGATGCGCTATCCTGACTCAGCGCCATTTGCGTGTCAGCAGGAGTGAGCAGCGGTCTCATGTCACAGAAATTACGGGGCGGATGTCCGTGACTGCAACCTTCGAAAAGCCGCTCGCCTATTTCGCACCCGTGGCAGTCTGGATCGGACGCACCTCGGCGCCTTCGATCATTGAATCTGGCGGATTCACAATCACGCGATCGGCAGCCGTGATGCCGCTGTGCACCTCCACATACGATCCAAAATCGCGACCGAGTGTGACCTTTTTCAGCGTCACTCGATTGCCCTCGCCGACCACGCCGACCATCGTGCCCTCGATGCGGAAGAGCAGCGCATTTGCGGGAATCGTGAGCACGGCATCGGGCTGCGCGCCCTTGAAACGCACCTGCACGTAGCTGCCCGCGAACAGCTCTCCCTTCGCATTGTCCACTTCGAGTTCGGTGAGCAGCGTGCGCGAAGCCGCGTCGAGCGTCCCCGCGGTCCGCACGATCTTCGCCTCAAAGATGCGCCCCGCGACTTCCGGCAGCGTGAGTTCGGCAGAGTTTCCGGCCGTCATCGCCCGTGCGTAATTCTGCGGCACGCGCACAAAGACCCGCAGCCGGTCCGCCTGTGCGATGCGGAAAAGCTCGCGACCCGCGCCGGCGCTCACAAGCTGGCCCACGTCGAGCGTTCGCATCGTCACTGTGCCGGCAAATGGCGCAGTGATCCGGTTAAAGCCGACCATTTCCTCCAGCCGCTCCACCTTTGCCTGCGCCGCATCCACCATGGCTTGCTTGAGCGCGAGATCGCCCGCCTTTTCATCCGCCTCCTGGCGGCTCACCGTTTTTCCAGCGAGCATTTCCTTCCAGCGTTTCGCGGTGGTCCCCGCGAGCGAACTCGAAGCCTCGGCCTGCACGAGCTCCGCGCGAGCCTGTGCGAGGTCGCGGGCGACTTCGGGCGTGTCGAGTTCGGCGAGGAGCTGATCTTTTTCCACCTTCGCCCCGATATCCACGAGCCAGCGGCGCACGTAGCCGTTCGCCCGCGCATAGATCGCGGCCTCGCTGAGCGCCTTGATCTCTCCGGAAAAAACGAGCGGCTCCGAAGCCTTCGCAGTTACTGGCGAGGTGAATTCCACCGTGACCATCGAAAGTTCGCGCGTCTCGTGCCGGACCACCGCGCGCTCCTTTGCACGCGGAAAAAATCCGAGGGCGAACGCAACGGCTGCGACAATCACCGCGATGATCAGGATTTTGCCAAGGCGCGGACCGGACGGCGGCGGGCCGCTGTGCCTGCCAGCCTCACGCTGCGGCGGATGTTCGTGTGGCGACGGTTCGAGCACGACCGAAGCTTGGCGCGCATCGGCGGAACCGTCTAGGAAATCGGTCTGTGTCTTCATGGGAAATCAGTGAATTGCCAGCTCTGGTTCGTGTGTGTCCGCCAGTTCGGGTGCCTCGGTCTTTGGCTTCGTATTGCGGTGGAAAATCGCGAACACGACCGGCACAAAGAGCAGCGTCGCGAGGGTCGCGAGCAGCAGTCCACCGATCACAGCGCGGCCGACGGGGGCATTCTGCTCGGCACCTTCGCCGAGGCCGAGGCTCATCGGGAGCATGCCGATGACCATGGCGAGCGCCGTCATCAGCACGGCGCGCAGCCGGATGCTGCCGGCATTCAGCGCGGCGGCTACAGCGTCCACACCTTCCTGCAGATTGGTGCGCGCAAAGCTGACGACGAGCACCGAGTTTGCGGTCGCTACGCCGAGGCTCATGATCATGCCCATGAGCGCGGGAACGCTGAGCGGAGTCTGCGTGACCCACAGCGCCCACACCACGCCCGCGAGTGCGCCGGGCAGGGCGCTGATGATGATGAGCGGGTCCAGCCAGCTCTGGAAATTCACCACGAGCAGCAGATACACGAGCGCGATAGCCAGCACGAGACCGACACCGAGACCGACGTAGCTGCTGTTCATCGTCTCCGCCTGGCCGCGCACCACGATGAAGCTCCCGCGCGGCAGATCCTTTTTTGCCTCCTCGATCAGCGGCTGGAAATCGCGCACGACCCCGCCGAGATCGCGCCCGCTCACACCGCCGAAAATATCAATGACCGGCAGCACATCGTAGTGCGAAATCACCGGTGAATCCTGCCCGCGCTCGATGGTCGCCACATTCGTCAGGATCTGCCCATCGCCCTCCCCTGCCCGTCCGCCGCTGATCGGAATCGTCTCCAGAGCGCCGAGCGAATCCATCACGTGCTCCGGCGCGCGGACGTTGATCGTGTACTGGATGCCGAGCTTCGGATTCAGCCAATACGTGGGCTGCACCTGGCCGCTGCCGCTCAGCGCGAGGAGCACGGAATTCGCGACGTCGCGCTCGCTCAGGCCGATCTCGGTGGCCTTCTCGCGATCGACATTCACCGTCAGCCGCGGCTGGTCAGCGGGCTGCTGCACGCGGATGTCCACGGCACCGTTCACGCGCCGCATTTTCTCCGCGAGCCGCGCGGCGACGGCGCGATTCGCCGTCTGGTCACGACCGTAGATCTGCACATCGTACGGCGCGGGCAGGCCGAGATTCAGCGTCTGACTCACGATGTCGGCGGGGAGGAAATAGAAAGTCGTGCTAGGGAATTCGCGATTCAGCCGAGTGCGGAGGGCGCGCACATATTCATCCGTCGGACGATGGCCGGGGCGCAGCGACACAAGGATGTCCGCATCGCCGGTGCCGATCACACCGCTATTGCTGTAGCTCAGCGCGATGCCGGAAAATGGGATGCCGATGTTATCGAGGATGCCGGCGATTTCCTCCTTCGGCACGACCTCTTGCATCACGTGCTCGACGCGCTCCACGAGCCGTGTCGTCTCCTCGATCCGCGAGCCGGTGCGCGCACGGAGGTGCAGTCGGAACTGCCCGCCATCGCCCTTCGGGAAGAAGTCCTGCCCGAGCATCGGCACGAGCGCGAAAGAACCCATGCAGCACGCGAGGAACACAATCGCGAATCTCCCGCGATGCTTCATCACCGTGCCGAGCAGCGCGCGGTAGCCATTCCGAAATCTCGCGAAGCCACGCTCGAACGCGCGCTGGATGTGGACAAACGGCGCGCTCCATCCGCGCGGCGGCGCCTCGTCGGCAATGTCCTCGGCATCCTCGACCTCGTGGCTGTGATATGGCGAGTTGCGATAGAACCACATCACCAGCGTGGGAATGAGCGTGCGCGAAAGCACGTAGCTCGCGAGCATCGCAAAGACGACGGCCTCGGCGAGCGGCACGAAGAGAAAGCGCGCGACGCCGGTGAGAAAAAACATCGGCACAAACACAATGCAGATGCACAGCGTGCTCACGAATGCCGGCAGCGCGATCTCCTGCGCACCAGCGAGGATGGCAGTGATGAGCGGCTTCCCCATCGCCATCTGCCGGTGGACGTTTTCGATCTCCACCGTCGCATCATCCACGAGAATGCCGACGGCGAGTGAGAGCCCGCCGAGCGTCATGAGATTGATGGTCTCGCCAAGTGCGCTGAGCGCGGCGAGCGACGCGATCACGCTGAGCGGGATCGACAGCGCGATGATGATCGTGCTCCGCCACGATCCGATGAAGAGCAGGATCATGATCGCAGTCAGCGCCGCAGCGATCACGCCTTCCTTGGCCACGCCATCAATCGCCGCGCGAACGAAGAGCGACTGATCCGCAAATTCCTTGATGTCCAGATCCGGCGTCACCGTGCGCCTCACCTGAGGGAGTTGCTCCTTGATCTTCCGCACCACATCGAGCGTGGAGGCAAAGCCGCTCTTCATGATCGTGAGGAGTGCGCCGCGCTGACCGTCCATCCTCACGATATTCGTCTGCGGATTAAACCCATCCCGCACCTGCGCCACGTCGCGCATATAGATGGTCGCGCCGTTCACGATTTTCACCGGGATATTGTTCAGATCGTCCAGCACGCGCGGACTGCTGTTCGTCTCGATGTTGTATTCCGTGTCACCGATTTTCGCCGTGCCTGCGGGGAGGATCAGGTTCTGCAGGTTCACAGCATCCACCACATCCTGCGGGCGGAGGTTCTTTGCCTTCAGCGCAGGAAGATCCAGATCCACCACCACCGTTCGCAAGCGCCCGCCGTATGGCCACGGGATCTGCGCGCCCGGCACATTCACGAGGCCGACGCGCACTTGATTCAGCGCGAGGTCCGCGACCTCCTGCTCGCTCAGCTTCCTGCTCGATAGGCTGTATTGCAGAATCGGAACCGTGGATGCGTTGTACCGGATGACCAGCGGCGGTTGCTGGCCCGGCGGCATGAGCCGCAGGATCGTCTGCGCCACCGCGGTGATTTGCGCCACCCCACCGTCCACATTCGCACCCGGCTGGAGGAAGACCTTGATGATGCCCACGCCATTGTAGCTGTTCGACTCCACATGCTCGATGTCGTTCACCGTCGCGGAGAGCGAACGCTCGTGATTGTAGATGATCCGCTGCTCGACCTCCCGCGCATTCAGCCCCGCGTATTGCCAGATCACCGAGATCACCGGGATGTTGATATTTGGAAAAATATCCACCGGCGTGCGCAGCAGGATATACGGCACCATGAGCAGCAGCACGAGCGCCGCCACGACGAACGTGTACGGCCTGCGCAGTGCTAGACGGACGATCCACATGCCGCAGAGCGTCGCACAGATCGCCCGCACGCATTGAACGCCCTTGCTCCGAGTGGAGGACGCCCTTGCTCGCCGGCAAAGCCTCTTGGCAGGAAAATCAGCACGCCTCCAGCGGGAGCCTCAGGTGCCAGACCCATCATTGCCATGCGTGCGACTCCTGGCCGCTCCTGTCATCCCACACGCCGGATGCCCGGCATTCCGGTCAAAACAGGCATCACGCGTCACCACTTCGGAGGCGTGCTGCTCGGCGATCGCGGCAATCCAGATGTCGTGATACGGCACCGGCGCAGTGGTGTGCCTTTCCCACATCCGGTGAAAGAACTGCTCCCGCTCGGGCTGGTGCCGATGGCTTCTCCGATCTCGGCGAGCGTGCCCATGGCGCGGAAACCAGCACGGCCCACCAGCAAAGCTCAAGCGCCGGGACTTTACGAATAATCAGCCCGTCCCTCGTCCCACTATTGAACGGCCCACGGAACATTCGGCTGCGAACTCCAGTAGTTGTTTAGAAATTGGAGCTTCTGTTCGTGGGTCGCTTTGTCGTAGCCTTTTGGCGGTAGCGTCCGGGCCTCTGCGGGCTGGGCGCACCCGATAAGGGCCTGCTCAAAGCCCGCTGGCATATAGAAGTTCAGAACCCGGCACGGTCCTTTGGTGGTTTTGAACCAGTGCACGGTATTGCGCGGCACATGGCCCATGCAGCCGGGGCCTAGGACAACAATCTCCTCGCCGATATGGACAGTCATCTCACCCTCACTCACGTAGAAAACCTCCTCAATGGAGTGGACATGCGGTGGCGGGCCTGAGCCTTCAGGCATCAGTTGTTCTATGGCGGAGTATTCGCCCCCGGTCTGTGCGCCGGTGGCGTGGATGATCCAGAGACAATCGAGAAACCAGTAGGCCGGAGCCGTTGCTGCGTCGCTTTTGAAGGGCTTGAAAGGAATGTTCATTGGATTGGTGGCGTTGCGGCTTGGTGCGTTGGAGTCATTGCAAAATCATGGTTGCTTGCTGAGCGACTCCAAGGCGAGACCCCATGCACCCGGCGGGATCGGCATACTCTCGCGGCGGGACTTCGCGCTGACCAGACGGACCACCGAGCTATACGCGGCGGCGACACCTGCATCCGGCGGCAGCGACGCCAGCCGTGGAGCCAGCACGATGCGGGAAAGCGTATCCAGCACCGTCTCGGGATTTGCCACGCCTTGCATGACAATCTCCGCGTTGCGGACGCGCAAGCCGAGCACGAGCGCCTCGCGGGCGCGGGGTAAATCCGCATCGTCATCCGGCAAGACGGCGACTAACGACGCCAAGCCTCGCAGCAGGATGTAGTGATAAACCAGGCGGGCATTGTGCCGGTCGTTCCACCGCCCGCGATTCGGCCCCTCCGTGAGCTGGCCCGGATAAATTCCCAGCCGCGCCTTTTCTTTTGCCGCGTCGAGATACTTCTGCTCGCCGGTGACCCGGAACATCTCTGCGAGCAGGAAAACTGCGAAGCTGTTGTAATTCCAATTCCTAACCGCCGGTGCAGCCGCGGCCCAATCTGCCGCCGCGCGAGCGGAGCGGAGGTATTTCTCATCATGGGTTGCCTCGTAGCATCGCAGCACCGCCACCCCTGCGAGACCGTTGTCGAACTGCAAGTCCCCGTTCCCATCGTCGGTGATAAACCAGCCGTTCTGAAGCACCTCACCCAGCCGTCCCTGCGCAGTGGCCTTGGCGATCCCTTGCTCCGCAAGCTCGCCTGAGCGGCCATCCTTGCCGCGCATGGCCGGGTAGGGAAAACAACCGTGCCCGCCCTGCTCCTGCGCCCAGACCAGGAAATCCGCCCCCTCGCGTGCGACTTTCAGCAGCCGGTCGGGGTGCTCGCAGCCCGCCCGATGTGCGGCCAGAGCGCCCTCCACCACGGAGGCTACCATGCGCAGCGGGTATGGCATATCCTCCGTCTTCGGGCGCTGCGTCCACCATGCCTCCTTCTCCAGTCGTTCGAGCATCGGGGTAAAGGCTCGCTTGGCTTCTTCGGAAGTTAGCCGCGTGGCATCGCGTGGGATGGGAGAGAATTTCGCTTCGCTGTCAGGCACGCCAGCCTTGGAGCCGAGGAGACGCGTGTATTCGCGGCTCAGGCGCTCGACCTCTTCGGCGTTCTTGTTCCGTTGAGCAGCGGCCATGTCGCGCAGAGTCTGCGCGCGTCCCGATGCGTCATCCGAGCACCCGGTCGCTAGGAAAACCAACGTAAGAGCGAATGTCAGGACAAGATGCTTCATATGCTGTGTTACGCTGATGACGCCGCATCATGCGAATTGGTTACGGCGTAGCAACGCCTAACGACCCCAAGCTCAGCGACGGGCGGCTCGGGCGCGACGCCTGCGCGGTGGGCGGCAAGGCGGCGGCGGAAGCAGGCGGCGTGACCGAGACGCCCGTTCGCTGCAGCGCATGGTTAGGCCATTGGTTCATTTCAGGTAAAGCCCGGCTTCGAGCTTTCTTGTCCATTGCTTCCAGTTCGCGTAGTCCTCGGGGTCCATCTTGTAAGTTTCGTAGTAGGTGTATTCGCCAAGACTGCGACTCAACCAATGATCTACAAGCTGTTCATCCCAATAATCTAACCAAAGCAGTTTTATGGCTTTTTGGGCGTCCGTGGTGGGGTTCGCGGCGGAAAGGTTGGCCGAATATCTGGATTCTCCCGACATCTCTTCAGCGTGAAAAACTACCGTTTCCCATCTGGCTCGCAGCCAGAATTTGGGTTCAAATCTTCCGCGCGGCCAAGCCCCTTGAGTCTGCTTGTCTTCGACAAGCTGCAATACTATGGATCGAGATGAAATCGCGTCTCCTCGGGCGACGCGGTAAAGATCATCGAGATCCCACCTCGTCGCGTTATAGCACGGCTGATACCTACCGCATTTCGGAAGCGTCTCGCAGATTCCGAGAGCAGTCCGAAGGACGTGCTTCCATTCTTCACGGGTCAGTTGATTGGGAGCCATTGGACGTGCTTTGGCCTAACGACCCCAAGCTCAGCGACTGCGGAGGGCGGCGCGGTAGCTGCATGGCGGGCGGAAAGGC
>JBBRPQ010000050.1:0-31440 GCA_038227825.1 Chthoniobacterales bacterium | reverse complement strand
GCTGGCCCAGGCGAACTCCAGTTCGCAGTCGGTGATGCGCCTGCTGCAATAATTCCACCCGGAAAGTAGGAAACTCACGAAAGCTCCCCCGGCCACAGCGCCGGGGGAGCTTTTCGCTTTTCGCACGGGATGCGCAGGAGCTGGGCTGGCGTGATTTCAGAGAGCCTTTTCGAGCCGTGGCGGTGGTCCTGTATATTTTTCATTCCCGGATGCGCTTTGGGAATAGTGAAGCCGGCAGGTGACAGGATGCCATCAGGGCACGGCGGTAGGAGTCCCATGTCGCTCTGATGCAGGTGCACGCCGCTGCATATTTACGCTTCGTCGTACAGGTCCAAAACGTGACCACTTTCAATCCTGCAAAGGACCTTCGGTGGCAGGTGAATCAGAGTGGTGCGCTCATTTTTTCCATGCTGCGAAAAGTTTTTGCTAAAGTTCTGACGCCGTCTGCCGAAAGCATATGTGTCGGGGTCAATGCTCCGACAAGTGAGACCAGACACTTCCAACTAAAAGTGGTCCGCATGTGACACGGACGTCGCAATCAATAATCCAAGGAAGGACAGAGTACCAATATGGCACTTATCATTAACACGAACGTCTCGGCCTCCACAGCCGCGATGAACCTGAACCACAACAATTCGATGCTCCAGAAGAGCCTCGCACGACTCTCCAGTGGGTCGCGGATCACCAGCCCGGCGGACGACGCCGGTGGCCTGGCGGTCTCCATGAAACTGGAAGCCGCAATCGCCCGCACGGACGCGGCGAATAACAACATCGCAAATGCCGGCTCCTACCTGCAGACGCAGGATGGCGCACTGAAAAGCGCCGGGCAGGTGCTGAACCGCATCTCGGAGCTCAAGCTGCTCTCGACCGACGTGACCAAGAGCGCGAGCGATGTGGCGAACTACGATGCAGAGTTCACTGCGCTGCAGAACCAGCTCACAAGTACGACTGCGGCCCAATTCAATAGCGTCAACCTTTTCGGCGGCGCGACGCTCGTGGTGGGGATATCAGAAGATGCCTCCCAGACACAGAATATCACAGTAGCAGACCTCGCCACGGCTGTGGGCACCATCACTGCTGCTGCGAATCTCGGTGCGCTCTCCACTGCCAACACGATTGCCGCGACCACAAGCGTCGCGACTCTCCGTGCGCAGAACGGCGCGGAAAGCAGCCGCCTGAACTTCAACGCGGAGATGCTTTCGACGAACCGCAATAATCTCGAAGCGGCCAACAGCCGAATCGTGGATACCGACGTCGCGGTGGAATCCACGAAGCTGGCGCGGAACAACATCCTCGTGCAGGCCGGATCGGCGATGCTCGCCCAGGCGAACTCCAGCACGCAGTCGGTCATGCGTCTGCTGCAGCAATAGCGATTTGCGGATGGTTTTGCGAAAGCTCCCCCGGCCTCGTGCCGGGGGAGCTTTTCGTTCATCGGGTTGGCAGCCTAATTGCTATGCAGTTTGCCATGAATTTCCACGTCACCCTGCGCTATCTCGCCGCTGCTATGCTGGCAGGTGCCGCCGCCGCGGCTCACGCCGGGGAAGATGAAGTCCCTCGCCGGACTTTCAGAGAGTCGCGGACGTATCCTTTTATTTTCCGCTCTGAGGGCTATCTCGCTACGTCCGGGCCGGTGCCGATGCGGATCGAGCAAGGGCCGCCGCCGTTTTCCAAACGTCTCGCGCCGCCTCTGCCTGCTGCGGCGAAGGCCACGGAGAAGCCCGCCTTGCCGCCGCTGCCGGACATGGATGCGAAGGATCCGCCAAAATCTTCCGGCAAAGGAGGCAAGAAGGACGATTTGGCGCTGCCCGAGCCGGATCTCGGCAAGGTGCCGGATGAAGTGCTGGGATTTTTCCGTGAGAAGGAAGCGAACCCCGCCAAGCGTCTCTATCTTTTTGATCCCATCTTCCAACCTGCCCGGCCAAATGAACTGCCCAAGAGCAAAGCGAGCTACACCCAGAAGCCGTAACGGTTCCCGAATCCGCACGCTCCTGTGTGCGGGGGTAATCGGGTTTTGCGGCTTCGCATCCGCAGACGAAGAGGCGGAAGCGCGCACGGGTATCGCGGGTTACGCGGAGCTTGCGCGCAAGGCGGCCGATCAGGGCAAATGGCCGCTCGTGGATCATTTCCTGGGTTTGCTTGCCGGGGTGGACGCGCCGATGGCGGAAAAGAAGAACGCATTCCGGGAACTCGCGGAAGACTACGAAAAGCGGCATCTGCATGCGCGCGCCATCGCTGTGTATGAAAAGATGGTGAAGATTTTCCCGGACGATGTCGGGACGCCCGAACTCATCTTCCGGCTAGGTCTGCTCTATCGGGAAAGTGGTGTGCCAAAGCTCGCGATCGCACGCTTCTACATGGTGCTGAATTCCACGTTGAAATTTGGCGGCGAGGATCTTCCCTCGTATCGGAATCTCGCACAGCGCGCGCAGTGGGAAATTGCGGAGACGTTCTTCAAGACGAATGACATTCCGAATGCGAAAAAATACTACGAGCTGGTCGCCCGGCTCGACATGCCGCCGGAGGAAAAGGCGCGTGTGCGATTCAAGCTGACGCATTGCCTTTTTGTCCTGGACGACGTGCCGGGAGCCATCACCTCCGCACAGTTTTTCCTGAAGGATTTTCCGGACGATCCCGCTGCGGCCGAGTGCCGGTATTTGCTCGCCAGCGCCTTTCGCTCGCAGAACCGCGCCACAGAGGCCTTCGATACGATTCTGGGACTTCTGCGCGCGGAAACTGGGAAGAAGGACAAGGATCCGGAGAAATGGATCTATTGGAAAAAGAAGGCAGGCAACGAATTTGCCAATTCGTATTACCAGAAAGGCGACGCCCTCAGTGCGCTGACGATTTATCAGGCGATCGCGCCGCTGAGCGATGATCCCGAGTGGCAGTGGCCGGTGCTTTATCAGATGGGCCTTTGCTTCGAGCGTCTGCGCTATGGCGACCGTGCTGCGGACGCCTACAAGTTCCTGATGGATGAAGCCAAGAAGCCGGGCCGCGAAGCCGACAAGCTCCCGGAAATCCTGCGCACGATTCTCGACATGGCACGCTGGCGCGCCAGCCATCTCGAATGGAGCAATTCCGCAGCAGTGAATCTCCGGAAACTTCTCAGCAACCCGCTCGCCAAGGCCGCGCCGCCTGTAATCAAGCCATGAATCCAGCACCTCTTTCCGAAGCTCTCCGCACTCACGGTGAAATCTGCGAATCCCTTCACCAGATCATCCTCAAGGAAAACCGCGCGCTGAAAAGTACCGGGAAGGCCCCGGACGAGGATCTGCTCCAGTCCAAGCGCGCCATGCTCGCGGAGCTGACTGCATCTTTCTCCGTGATCCGAGCGCGCAGTGCCGGTCGCGCCACGCCCGAGGTCCGTGCGGCGGCGGAAAAGGCACAGCAGGCGATCATGAAAGCGCTCCTGGTGGATCGCGAAAATGAGCAACTCCTTCTCCAGTGCGATGTCGTCCCGCGCCCTGCGGCGGCAGCGATTCGTCCGCCGGCCGCGCAGTTCCAACGCGCATACGCAGGCGCGGTCTGAGGGCTGCGCTGCGGAAGTTCTGGATTGCGACCGTTTTAGCGCCGCCTATGATGGCGCTCGAAAATGGCACTCGAAAAAATCCTGGTCGTGGACGATGAACGGGCGATCCGGCAGGCGCTTGAGATGTGGCTGCGCACGAAGAGATACGCAGTGTCCAGTGCGGAGAGCGTCGCTGGCGGTGACCGCTTGCTGAGGAGCGACCGCTTCGATCTCGTTTTCCTCGATATCCGGCTGCCGGATGGTGACGGCATCGAACTTTTGGAGCGCATCCAGAAAATGCCTGACCGCCCGCAAGTCGTCATGATGTCGGGGCAGGCCACCCTCGATTCCGTCATCGCGGCGATGCGCCTCGGTGCCTTCGACTATCTGCTGAAGCCGTTCGGCAAGGATAACATCGAGGTCGTCATCCGCCGCGCTGAGACTTACAATCAAGTCGTCCGCGTGAACCAAATCCTGAGCGCGGATCTCAGCGACTCGCGTGATCTCATCGGCACCAGTCCGGCATTTGCTCATCTGCGCGAGATGATCCGCAAGGTCGCGCCGACCGAGGCCACGGTGCTGATCGAGGGCGAAAATGGAACCGGCAAAGAGTTGGTCGCCCACGAGATTTTCCACGCGAGCGGCCGTTCCGGCTCGCCATACATCAAGGTGAACTGTGCCGCAGTTCCCGAGAACCTGATCGAGAGCGAATTCTTCGGCCATGAAAAGGGATCCTTCACCGGCGCCACCGAACGGCGCGAAGGACGCTTCGAACTGGCTGATGGCGGCACGCTATTGCTCGACGAAATCAGCGAAATCCCGCCGCACCTCCAGGCGAAGCTGCTCCGCGTTTTGCAGGAGCGTGAATTTGAGCGCGTGGGCGGAACCAAGACGATCAAGGTGGATGTCCGTGTCCTCGCCACGACGAACCGCGATCTCCGGAAAGCAGTCGAGAAAGGGGATTTCCGCGAGGATTTGTATTACCGGCTGAATGTATTCCCGGTCCGCGTTCCTCCGCTGCGCGACCGCTTGGACGATATTCCCGTGCTGGCGGCGCATTTCCTCAAGCGCTTTGCCCGCGTGCATGGCCGCAGTATCCCGGGATTTTCAACGGCTGCTGAAGCCGCCTTGCTCCAGCATTCCTGGCCGGGCAACATCCGCGAATTGCAGAACACCGTCGAGCGCGCAGTCATCCTCACGGAAAGTGGCGTGCAAATTTCCGACCTTGTGCTGGGGCTGCCGCATACAGGGAGCAAGCCCCGTGCGGTCGATATCCCGGTTTTGGCAAAACCTCCGGGCACTGCTGCCGCCACACACAGCGGAGCGGTGCCGCTCCACGAGGTGGAGAAGGAGCACATTTTGCGCACACTCGAAGCCACTGGCGGCAATCGTGCAAAAGCCGCGGATACGCTGCAGATCAGCATCCGCACATTGCGGAACAAGCTGAACGAATACCGCGTCCCCACGGACACGGAGAGCTGAGCGCCGAAGCGCACGGCGTCTTACTGCAGGAGCTTCAGCACCGACTGCGGGATTTGGTTCGCCTGCGCGAGCATCGCAGTGCCCGCCTGGACGAGGATGTTATTCTTGGCGAACTGCGTGCTTTCCTGTGCGACGTCCACATCGCGAATGAGCGAGATTGCGGCTTCGAGATTGCTGTTCTGTGTTGCGAGTGCCGAGGACGAAAGTTCGAGACGGGATAGCGATGCACCGAGAGCGGCGCGCTCCGTGGCTACTTGGTCAATGGCATTCACTGAGAAGGTCGCCACATTCGCCGTGGTGATCGTGATGTCGAATGCCGGCGGTGCCGTCTGAGCGAGCAGGACGCCTAGCGCGCCGGCTGGGTTCTGAAGGTCGGTCTGCGCGATGGTCATCGTCTGGCCGGCACTTTCTCCGACGCTCACTGGGAGACCTGTCGGATTCGGGCCAAAGAGGGCGATGCCGTTGAATGTGCCCAGCGGTGAAGTCACGGTTCCGCCGCCGATCGTGCTCTGGAGGTGCTCTTGGAGCGTCTTGAATTCCTGCTGATAAAGCTGCACGTCCGCCGGAGATTTCGTCACATCCTGTGCGAGCATCGAGAGTTCACCCATGCGGGAGAGGACCTTCGAGATGCCTTGCAGGAAGCCATCCGCAGTCTGGACGTAGGACATCGCGTTCTGCACGTTTGTCGATGCTGCGGAGAGACGGCGGCTTTGTGCATCAAGTTTCTCCGAGACGGCCATTCCGGCTGCGTCGTCGGACATTTCGACGATTTTCGAACCGGAGGAAAGCCGGTTGAGCGATTTGTTGAGCATCTGCTGGCTGTGCTGCAGGTGCTGGGCGGCGGATGCTGCGCCGGGGTTGGTATTGATGGTCATGTGGTGTGTGTTCTACGGTTGAGTGTGTTGGGGTTGAGAGCCATGGGAGGTTTGTCGCCAGGTCTGCGCACGGCACCCAGGTTGAGTTCCTTGATCTGGCGGTAGATTTCGTCCCGATAGATCGCGAAATGCCTTGGAGCCACGATGCCGAGCTTCACGACATCGCCGTCGATCCGGGTGATGCAGACATTGATGTCGTCACCGATGGCGATGCCTTCATTGAGCTTGCGGCTGAGGACGAGCATTGTGGCGTGCGCGGCTGGTTCAGGCGCGTTCGTCCACGAGCACGTGGCGGGTGGAATACTGGTCGCTGTTCACGAGGATGACCTGCCGCGCTTCGCGAGTCTGGCGATTCACCACCACGGGGCCGATGAGGTTGGCCGTCACGAAATACGGTTCGTTCGAGTGGATGGTCACGATGTTCAGGATCTGCGCGTCCGCGGCACAGGTGAGACCGAGTGCCTCGGCGTCCAGGTCATTCACTTCGAGAGAATAGTCAGGGATGATGTCGTGCGGCTCGATCGCGAGGAACTGCATGCCTTCCGTCCCGGAAGAGACGAGCGTGACGAAGGGCCAGCATTCGGAATGCTGGATCATCTGCAGGTTCTTGATTTCCGGGAGCCCGATCATGCCGTTCGGCAGGATGATGGAGGTGGCAGCGGGAGTGGCTTCGGTGAAGTGTTCTATTGCGGGAAGTATCATGGATGTGGAGTGTTGTAAGTCCATGCATAGCGTGAAGCGTGCCAGCTTCGCTCGCAGGTTGTCTCGGATTGGGATTTTACCTCTGTACAGACCCCATGATTTGGGATGGAAAAAGGCGCGTGCAGGCTCAGTCCTTACGCAGCAATCGGGAAAATATTTCCTCCGAGCTCCCGCAAGTGCGGTCATAGGCGGCATGCCTAACCGCCGCTCCGTCCTGTCCGGCTGCCGCCGATGAACTATTTTCCGGGCGCTGAACTCAGGCAGTGCCGCAGCGCATCGAGTAGGCTGCGCTGCGTGTAGGGCTTCGAGAGAAGCGTGACGGAGGGGAATCCCGCCAATGCGAGTTTGGCGGTCGCATCTGCGGAGCCGGTTGCAATCAGGATCGGAACCTTCGGGTCCAGGCGGCGGATCGCCCGCGTGAGGTCCACGCCATCCATGAATGGCATCGCCATGTCGCTGATCACTGCACGGACCGATGAGCGGTACTGGTCAAAGAGCGCGAGTGCGGCGACACCGTCCACGGCCACCTCGGCACGATAGCCGTGGCTTTCGAGCACGCAGCGGCAAAGCTCCGCAATCACGGGCTCATCGTCCGCCACGATGATGAGTTCCCCGGACGCCTGCTGTGAATCCGCACCCAGCACAGACTCGTCCGCCTGGGGCTTCGTGGATGCAGCCTCCTCGTCCTGCCCGCGCACGAAAAGAAGCACCTGCCGCACAATCTTCGCCGCACGCTGGGCGCTCTCCTTGATCAGCTTCACAATATCGGCCGACTCGCCGCCGGTGCTGATGGTTTCCAGTGCATCGGCACCGATCACGATTGGGGAGAGCACATTGTTCAGATCATGGGCGATGGTGCAGGCAAGCTCACCCGCACTGTCCAGACGCTGCGCACGTACGGCACCCATCTGGATTTTTTTCAGCTCTGTGATGTCCCGGTTCACGAGCAACACGCTGCCCGAATCTCCGCGCGCGCCCTTCAGGAATTTCCAGCGTCCGTGTAGCGTGTGGCTCGTGCCATCGGCAGCGGCGCTTTCGAATTCTCCCTCCCATGATCCACCCGCGGCGACCTGCTCGAATGCCTCTGCGAGCGCGGCATTTCCCGTGATGTTCAGGAGCTCAAAAAAATCCGCGCCCTTCGCTTCCTTTGCGCTGCGGCCAGTCGCTGCCGCGGCACCCGGGCTCCAGAAAATCACGCGCCCCGCTGGTGAGGTGATCGCGATGGAGTCGGGCGAAAGATCCACGAGCGCCTGCATGTGCTTTAAGTGAGCGGCAGTTTGCAAGCTGCTGGCACTCGCGACAGGTCGCTTTTGGATTTTCGCCCTGGCCTTGCCAGCTATGACCACGGGCTTTCGAGCCACGGGTTTGGCTTTGCTGCCCTTTGCCTTCTTGCTCGTTGCCGGAGTGACTTTGACTTTCATCGGGGTGACGCAGGAGAATGCCTGAATTCTCGCGGCGCTGGAAACAAAATCCCGGCGGCGGAACTCTCCATGCGATGCGCACGTTGGCAGATTTTGCCGCTTTTGAGAGTGGCTGCACTCACGTGCCGGACCGCGGAAAGTTTTTTTTGCACTCGGAGAATAGCCGGGTGTCGCCTCGTTGGCACAGCCGCTGCTCAGCGCTGCCCGTCATGTATCCGCTACTTATTTCCGCCGCCACGTCTCTCGCCAGCACCCTGATCGATAAATGGGCAGACGCTCGCGAAGCAAAGGCCGCAGCCCAGGTGACCGCCCCGAAAGAAAACTTTGCCGCTGTGCTGAACAAGTCCACGGCTTCCAGTACCGACTCCCAGATCGCCACGCTGCGACAGCGGTTGCTCGATTCGCCGGAAGTCCACACGCTCATGGCCAGCGCAGATCCCGCCAAACAGCCCGCGCTCTCGATCGCAGCCGACGGTACAGTCTCCGCCCGCACCGCGGACGGTCGCACGTCTGCCATCACACTTTCCCCGGAAGGCACTGCCGCAGCGCGTGAGATCGCCAAGCTCACCGCGCAGAAAAACACGCCCGCTGCCACCACACTTTCTGCGCCCGCCGGGAAATTTCTGCCGCCCGTGACCTTCCCAATTCCGCTCTGATGGAAAAGCCGAATGCAAAGGTGATCGGCTGCGACCCCTGCATTCATGCCGCTTTGCGGCTCGCCGGCCTCCGTACCTCCCCACCCATGGCACAGCCTCTGCTAAGCGCTTCACTGCGATGATCGAGAATCTCTTCAATCAAGGCAACTACGTTGCGACCAAGCAACTCCTCGATGCGAGCATCCTGCGCCACGAGGCGCTCGCCTCGAACCTCGCGAACATCGAGACGCCCGGCTACAAGCGCCTCGATATCTCGCAGGATTTCCAAAAGGAATTCTCCGCTGCGCTGAAATCCGGTGACAGCGTGCCGATGCCGAAGCTCGTCCAGGACACCGCCACCCCCTCGCAGCGGAAGGACGGCAACAACGTCGTCCTCGATCGCGAGCTCCTCGCACTCAACCGCAACGGCGCGGAATACGACGCGCTCACCGAATTCGTCAGCGGCTCCATCAAGCAGCTCCACCTCGCGATCAGCGGCCGCAACGCCTGATTTTTACCATGAATATCATCTCCGGAATCAGCGCCACATCGAGCGCGCTCAGTGCGGAAAAAGTCCGCATGGATGTCGTCGCGCAGAACATCGCCAATGCGCACACCACGCACGACGTGGACGGCCAGCCTTACAAGCGCAGGGTCGTCATGTTTGAAACCATGCTCGACGCGAGTTCCGGGGTGTCGGGCGTGAAAGTGATGAAGATCGCCAAGGATACTTCTCCCGGTGAGAGCTACCATGATCCCAACCATCCGGATGCCGGGCCGGACGGAATGGTGCGGATGCCGAATGTGAATACAGCGGTGGAAATGGTCGATCTCATGAGCGCTTCACGTGCTTACGAAGCAAATCTCTCCGTCGCCCGCAACGCACGGCAGATGGCCATGAAGGCGCTCACGATTGGAAAATAACGCAACATGATCGTCGGCTCTTTTCCCAATCTCCCGGTCCGCGAACTTGGCCGCGCAATTCCCGCCGAGCTCGGCCCGAAGGTCGATGCCGCGTCGGGTGCCGGCGCGTCCGCCGCAAGCGGTGCCACCAAGGGCCCGGGCTTCACGAATTTCCTCGAGCGCGCCGTCGGCGAGGTGGATGCCAAGCTCAAGGCCGCCGATGCGGAAAAGGCCCAGGTGCTCACCGGTGAGACGACCAATCTGCATCAGGCCGTCATCGCGATGCAGGAAGGCAGCGTCGCATTTTCGCTCATGATCGAAGTCCGCAACAAACTGGTCGAGAGCTACCAGGAGCTGATGCGCGTCCAAGTCTGATTGATTCCATTTTTCGATGAAGGAATACCTCCAACAACTCCGCAAACTCTGGGGCCAGCTAGGCCTCAATCAGCGCGTCTCCCTCGCCGTCGCAGTCCTCGCCGTCATCGGCGGGATGGCCGGGCTTTTCCTTTGGGCGCGACAACCCAGCATGCAGCTCCTCTACGGCAGGCTCGCGGAGAAGGACGTGAGCGAAGTCGTCGCCGCCGTGCAGGCTGCGAATATCCGCTACGAACTCGGCGCCGGTGGAAGCTCCATTTATGTCCCCGCCGGCGAGGTCCACAAACTGCGCATGCAGCTCGCAGGAAAAGGCATCCCGTCGGGTGAAGGTGTGGGCTTTGAGGTCTTTGACCGGCCGAATTTTGGCATCAGCGATTTCGTCCAGCGCACGAACTATGTGCGCGCGCTCCAGGGGGAATTGAGTCGCACCATTTCACAGCTCAGCGGCGTCCGTTCGGCGCGCGTGCTCATCGTCATGCCGGAGAATCGCCTCCTCTTCACGGATGTGAAGGCCAAGCCGACGGCGTCCATCTTTATCGAGGGAACCGTCGCGACCGAGGGAGTCAATTCCATCCGTTCACTCGTCGCGAATGCCGTCGAGGGGCTTCGGCTCGATGATGTCTCAGTCGTGGATAACCGCGGCAACGTGCTCACGGAAAATCTCCGCGAGGATCCGCAGCTCGGCTCTGCATCGGGCCAGATGAAACTGCGCAAGAACATCGAGTCCTACTTCATGCAGAAGGTCGAGACGATGCTCTCGAAGGTCCTCGGCCCCGGCAATTCAGTCGTCCGCGTTTCCGCCGATCTCGACAGCGAGAGCACGGTGCGCACGGAGGAAAAATTCGACCCTGAAGGCCAGGTGGTCCGCACCGAGCAGAGCACGGACGACGTCACGACGACGACCGAGACCGAAGACAATGCCCAGGCCGTCGGCAGCACCGCCAATGTCGCTGCAGCCACCACGAAGCCCGGTGCTAAAAACAGCGAGACGACCAAAAAGAACAAGACGCAGAGCTACGATGTCAGCCGCACCACACTGAACTCGACCCGCGCCGCCGGCAGTGTCGCGAGGGTCACAGCCGCTGTGTATGTCGCTGCCAAGGCCCAGCCGCGTCAGCCCGCGGAATTGGAGAGCCTGCGCAAAATGGTCATCAACGCGCTCGGCATCAAGGGACCTGAGAAAGACGTCGCCTCGATGGTCACGATCGAGGAGGCACCTTTCGAAGCTGCGCCGGCCTCGAAGCCCAGTTTCGTCGAGCTCGCCTGGAGCAATACCGACCTCATCAAGAACGTGGTCTCCCTGCTCTTTGCGGTGGCGCTCTTCTTCGTCTTCCTCCGCATACTGAAGCGTGCGAAGCCCGATCTGATCCCGGTCGAGCTCCTGAATCCCGCCGGAAGCGCGGCGAATTCCGCACCCGTCGAAGTGACTCCGAGCATGCTCAACGCAATGATCGAGCAGAAGCCCGAGAACGTCGGCCTCGCGCTGAGAAACTGGATGGCGAGCGACAAGAGTTAGCCCTCAAAACCCATGGCCCTGGAATACGCGAAACTCACGAAAGTTCAGAAGATCGCCGCATTGTTTGTCATCATCGGCCCGGACCATGCAGGCCGGGTGATGCGGCATTTTGAAAACGCGCAGCTTGAACAGATTTGCAAGGAAGTCGCCGAGATGCCGATGCTCGATCCTGTGGCACAGCGTGAGGTGCTTCACGAATTTGCTGATATCGTCGCGACCGGAGTTGGGTCGAGTTTTGGCGGACTTGGCTCTGCCCAGACGATGCTCGGTCACGCGAGGGAGGAATCCGTGGCAGCAAGCATTCTGCGTCGTTGCTTCGATGGAGGTGGCGGCGGGAGCGGCGAGGAGGGTGAGGAAATCCGCCTCATGGAAGGCCGCCAACTCATGAACCTGCTCAAGACCGAGCAGCCTCAGACGATGGCATTCATCATCTCGTGCATGGATGCAAAAAAGGCCGCCGAGCTCGTGACGATGCTCGCGCCGGAAATGCGCGAGGAAGTCCTGGAGCGACTGGGAACCATGGACCCGACCACTCGGGAATCGATATCAAAAGTCGCAAAGAATCTCGGTAGCAACAGCGAAGGCGGCAGCGTCCACACCAGTGTCCGCAAGTCCGGCGGTGCGAAGGCTTGCGCGGACGTCCTCAATGCGCTGCACAAAGACATCCGCAAGACGCTCATCACCCGCGTGGAGGAGCGCAATGCAGTGCTTGGCGCGGCAATTCGGAAGGAAGTTTTTTCCTTCGAGGATCTCACCCGCCTCTCGGCTCCCGACCTCCAGAAGGTGCTCCGCGAAGTGGACACAGCGAGTCTGCCGCTGGCGCTCAAGAATGCGAAGCCCGAGCTCGTCACCTCCATGCTCAGCGCGCTGTCGAAGCGTGCCGCACAGAGCGTGCGCGAAGAAATCGACATGCTTGGTTCGCCGCGTCCGAAGGACGTCGAGGCGGCGCAGCAGCGCGTCATCCAGATCGTGCGCAAGCTCGAGGAATCCGAGGAAATCACGCTCGACGATGGAGGCTCAGAAGATGTCGCAGCCTGATCACATCATCCATTTTCCGACCCAGCCGCGCCGAATCGTCATCGCCGGCACACCGGAACCGAGCCGAACCTACTCGGAGGAAGAATTCGAGATCGCGTGCCGAGAGGCGCGGCAGCGCGGTGCGGACGAGGCGATGGCACTCATGGAGAGCCAGATGCTCGACCTCCGCACCGAAGTGCAGCATCTCCAGTCGCGCACTTTTGCGGAGCTCGCCGCGGCTCATGCCACCGTGGTCGCGCAGTTCCGCGCATTGCTGCCCAAGCTCGTCGCAGAGGCCGCTTCGCGAGTACTCGCGGGCGCACTGCTTTCGGAGGACACGGTGCGTGGCATCGTCGGCGAGATGCTTGAAAATGTGGAGGCTGGCAGCCCGGATCTGGAGGTCCGTCTCGCGCCTGCCGATCTGGAACTCATCGCCGGCTACGAGTCTGATTTCCGCGAAAAACATCCTGCGATCATCTTCCGCGCAGACGGTGATCTGAAGCGCGGCGACTGCATCGTGCAGAGTCGCTTTGGAATGCTGGACGGGACGATCGCGACCAAGCTTCAGATCTGCAGGGAGGCGCTCCATGCCGCCTGAACTCATCGAGGCTCCGGCGGATTTGCTCGATGGTGAGACGCTGATTGCAAACCTCCGTTCGATGAATGTCGTGCGCCGCATCGGCCGTGTCGCACGCGTCGTCGGCCAGATCATCGAATCGCATGGTCCGAATCTCGCGCTCGGTGAAATCTGCCACATCCGCACGCATTCGGGTGACGCACCGATCCAGGCTGAGGTCGTCGGCTTTCGCGATCATCTGATCCAGCTCATGCCTCTTGGCACGATGCCTCGCCTGCGTCCCGGCAGCGAGGTCGTCGCGGCGGATTCCGCATCGGCGGTTCCAATCGGAAAGGCACTCTGCGGCCGCGTGCTGGATGGACTCGGCCGGCCGATCGATGGCCGCGGTCCGCTGCCGGTTTCGCACCACCGATCATTGCGCGGCACGCCGCCCGACCCGCTGAAGCGCCGCCGGATCACGCAGCCATTCTCCACGGGCGTCCGTGCAGTGGATCTCTTCACACCGGTCGGGCGAGGCCAGCGCATGGGGATTTTTGCAGGCAGCGGCGTGGGAAAATCGACCATGCTTGGGATGATGGCCCGCAACGCGGCGAGCGATGTGAACGTGATCGCGCTGATCGGTGAACGTGGTCGCGAGCTGCGTGATTTCGTCGAGAGGGATCTGGGTCCCGAGGGGCTCGCGCGCTCGGTGATCGTGTGCGCGACATCGGATCAACCGGCTCCGCTCCGCCTGCGCGCGGCCCTGCTGGCGACGGCCATTGCCGAGGATTTTCGCGATGCGGGACGCGAGGTGCTTTTCATGATGGATTCGGTGACGCGTTTTGCGATGGCGCAGCGCGAGATCGGTCTCGCCGTCGGCGAGCCGCCGAGCAGCCGTGGCTACACGCCGTCGGTCTTTGCGATGCTGCCTCAGCTCCTCGAGCGCACCGGCGCAAGCGAACGTGGTTCGATCACGGCATTCTATTCCGTCCTCGTCGAGGGTGATGACATGAATGAGCCGATCACCGACGCGGTGCGCGGCATCCTGGATGGACACCTCGTCCTCAGTCGTGCGCTTGCGACGGCGAACCATTTCCCGGCGATCGACGTGCTCGAAAGCATCAGCCGCCTCGTTCGCGAACTGAGCTCCGCGGATGAACTCGCCAGTGTGTCGCAGGCTCGCGACCTTCTCGCGCTTTACCGGAAGAATGAGGATCTGATCACGCTCGGCACCTATGTGCCGGGCACGAATCCTCGTCTGGATCGCGCAATCAAACTGCACGAACCGCTCATGCAGTTGCTCCGCCAGCGTGTGGATGAATCCGCGCCACGCGACGCGAGCATGCAGCAGCTCGCCACCCTTCTGCGGACATGAAGCCGTTCGTTTTCCGACTCGAATCCATTCTGCAGTTGCGTGCGCGTGAGGAGGCGCGTGCACAGGAAGCTTTTGAGCAGGCGATGCGGCTTGTTTCGCAAGCCGAACTCGATCTCCGCACCGCCCGGGAGGAACTCGGCCGCATGGAGAAGGAAATCTGCGAACAGCGGGGTGGACGCGCCACGGGCAACGACTACGTCGTCTTTCTCAATGCCGCGAGGGTTCGGCGGGAGCTCTGCGAAAAGCTCGCGCTCCGTGTCGATGTCGTCCGGAAGGAAATGGAAAAGCAGCGCGCACTTTTCCAGGCGGCGCGGCGCAGGCACGAGGCGATGATCAAATTGCGCGAGCGCCACCGCCTCGCTCACGCCGCGATCGAGCAGCGCCGTGAGGAAAACGCCATTTCCGACCTCATCATGTCGCGCCACGCGATGAATGCGCAGGCCGCAACTTCCCATGAATTTTGACGCCAACCTTCACGCCGTCCTTTGCACGGTGACCCTGCCATGAAAATGCTCACTTCTCGATGGGGACTCGCGATCATCGCGGCGATCTCCTACATCCTCACTTCCACGCTCGTGATCCTGCAGGGCCTTCCCAAGCCGGGGCCGAAAATGGCGGAGGCCACGGCCAAACCGCCGCGCATCTGGAGTTTCAAAACGGATGCCATCGATGAGCTGATCACCGAGCTTCACGATGAGAGGACGCGGTTCACTGAGGAGCAGAAGAGCATCGAGGCGATGCGTGCGCAGATCACGACTGAGCGTGCGGAGCTCGAGCGCGTGCGCGATGAGATCAAGGCGCTCCGTGAGGAACTGGATCAGCGCGTCGTGAAGATCCAGGAGAGCGACGTGAAGAATATCAAGACGCTCTCCGTACAGTATTCCACGATGAAGCCGGTCACGGCGGTCGCCATTTTCCAGGAGATGGATGAGGACATGGTCGTGCGCATCCTCAGCGTGATGAAGGCGGATCGCATCACCGCCGTCCTCGAAGAGATGGCCAAGGTGCGCGAGAAGCCCGGCGAGGAGCCGACGGCGCGGCGCATCGTGCGGCTGATGGACAAGCTGCGTCTGCTGCAGACGACGAAGAAGGAAACCTCCTAGGCAGCGCGTGTACGCCGGGATGCAGGCAGTTTGAAATTTCGCACGAAGAGCCACTGAATACTCATGAATATCGCACCTTCACCCGATCCCTCACCGATGCCACCGCCATGCGACCGGGTTGCCGCTGGCGCCTTGCCAGAGCAGGACTGCAGGAAGAGTCCGTTCTCCGATTTGCTGGATACTCCACCGGAACATTTGCGGGACGTGAAGACTGCTCCGTGCAAGCCGCGCAAGCATTCTCCCGACGGCACGGAGCCTGAGCTTGCGATGATGCTGCCGTGCATGCTTCAGCAAGCGATCCCTGCGGGCTCACCGGGGCCTGAAGGAACCGCTGTTCAGTTGCCAGACGGAAATTCCGCAGGGGCCACGCAGGCGGCCGAAGTAGGGGCTGTGACGGATTCGTCCGCGGGTGCAGGCACGCCGGAGAAATCCAATTTCATTAATTCGATCACGGTGCAGTCGAATGGGGAACAGCTCATGGCATTTGCGCCTGCTGCGACGGTCTCGGGAGCAGACGGGGCGGACAAATCCACGGCGTCCTCGACGGACTCAAAAAACACATCCGCTCCCGTCTTGTCGGCAGCGACACAGCCGGTGCAGGCCGGAGGCGAGGCGGTGGGTTTAGCGGCAGAAAATTCCCCTTTGCTGAAAACGGAGATTTCCAATCCGGTTTTGCCGGCAGCGATTTTTGAGTCGGAAAAGGTGGCTCTACAGAGGGCGTTTGCCTCTGCGCCACCAACGGTCGTCGGGGAACAAGGCGGTGGCACGGTGGCTGCTATGGAGCAAGTCATCATGAAGGACCAATCTCCCGAACGCCAGATGAGGACGGCAGGCAGTGTCGCGGTTGCACCATTCGCCGCTGGAAAACTTCGCGGTGCAGGCATGTCCGAAAAATCGTCCGAAGTGCGCATGTCCGACTCCGGGACGAGCACGCAGACGCTCGCCGGGATGAATTTTGAACCGCAAGCGGGCAGGGGACAGGCAGACAATGTGACGGCGGGCCTCGAAGTCCCAGTCGCGGCGGAAATCACGCGGCAGACCTTTGAAATCATCGAGCGTGTCCGGACGACAGGCCGCGAGAGTGCCGAGGTGCGGATGCATCTGAACGATGGCCAGGAAGTGACCGTCTCGCTCCGGCTTGAGCGCGGCGAGTGGAAGCCGGTTTTCAAGACCGAGTCTGAGGCGCTGTGCCGGGCTCTGGAGCAAAACTGGCATCGCACTTTGCCGCAGTCTTCATCCCAGTCGGCAAAGTTCGGAACGCCCGTGTTTGAGTCCCAGTCATCGCTTTCCGGAGCCGGTCGGGATTCGCAGCAGCAATCCGAATCCGGCGGTCGCGAGCGATCATTCAATCGCCGCGATCAGGAGTCCGTTTTCGAGAATCCCGTGCCGTTCCGTGTGAATGCGAAACCGGTGCGCGCAGCTCAACCCACGCGCTTTTCGGAAGCGGCCGCAATGCAAGTTTACGCCTAGTATTTTATGAGCAGCATTCCCGGCATTACCAGCAGCGCACCAGTGGCGACCAATTTTATCAATGGCACCGGTGTGGCCGCGCCGAAGCAGCAACTCAACCAGGACGACTTTCTGAAGCTGCTCACAACGCAGCTTGCGAATCAGGATCCGCTGAAGCCGATGGAGGACACACAGTTCATCGCGCAGATGGCGCAGTTCAGCTCTCTGCAGCAGGCGACCACTTTGACGAAGGACTTTCAGGCGTTCAGCAGTGCGCAGCAGATTTCCTCGGCACAGAATCTCCTTGGTCGGACGGTGTCGCTTTCATCCGAGGGGACCATCGCGACGGGCACTGTCAGTGAGGTCCAGATCAGGGACGGTGCGGCGGAAATCATGGTCAATGGCAAGGCGTATGACCCCGCCACGGTGACCAGCATCGTCATCACGCCGGCATTGAAGGCCGGCGCGTAGGCGTCCGCTCAAGACGACTTTCACGCAGTCAGAAACTCACAAGCAAAAGCAAAAACCTCAGCAACCTATCACGCCATGTCACTTACCAGCACACTCAATAGCGGAGTCAGCGCCCTGAGCGCCTTCGCCAAAGGCATCCAAGTCCTCTCGAACAATATCGCGAATGTGAACACCACGGCCTACAAGGGCTCGCGCTCCGAATACAGCGACAGCTTTTCAAATATTCTCCGTCAGGCTGCGCCTGCGCCGGCCTCGGGCGTTGGTTCGAATATCCCGGCGACGCAAATTGGCACCGGCGTGCAGGTCGCTTCGGTGGCTGCGGATTTTACTGCCGGGACTCTGAATGCGACCGGAAAAAACACCGACATGGCCGTTTCGGGCTCGGGCTTTTTCCGTGTGCGCGACACGCTCAATAACGTGGACTACGTCACTCGCGCCGGTGATTTCCGACTCGATTCCTCCGGCTTCCTGGTCACCAGCGAGGGATTCCGTGTGCAGGGTCTCTCGGACGGCGGGGCAACTTACTCGGCTGTGAACAATGGCGGCAAACTGAGCTATGTTCAGACAGCGACCGCACCGGCTACCGTCGGCGATATCAAGATCGACTTCGAAGTCAGCGTCGGCAGCGGGATGACGAATGACACAGGCGGCGCGTTCACCGATCAGCAGGTGAACGATGGCAAACCGACGAAGACGACGTTCACTGTGGACAATGCTGGCAACGTGGTGATCGGTCTTTCCAATGGGCAAACCGTGGCACGCGGGCGCATCCTGCTTCAGGGCTTCAATGATGTGAACGGGCTGACCAAGGCCGGGAACAATCTCTTTACCAATATTGGCGCTGCAGGACCGATCGGCGGTGTGGCACTTTCCGCTGCTAACAACAGCCCAGGCAGCAACGGAGTGGGGAGCATTGCCGATGGAAAACTCGAACTCTCAAACGTGGATCTGAGCAAGGAGATGACGGACATGATCGTCGTCGAGCGCAGCTTCCAGGCGGCTTCGCGAGTCGTGACGGTCTCGGATCGGATGCTCGAGGAAATCGTGAATCTGAAACGCTAACCGGTAACCACCATGGCCCACGAAGAAACACCAGCCGCCGACGGCGCGGCAGCCGCGGCGCCGGCGAAGGCACCGAGTCCCTGGATGCCGATCATCGCGGTGGTCGTTCTGATGCCCGCGATCTCATTTGCTGCGACACAGTTCCTGATCCTCCCGCGCCTGAAAAGCGTGCTCGCCGAAAGCAAGCCCGCAGGAGCTGCGGGCAAGGAGGGAGAGCATGGCGCAAAAGCCGCTGAGCACGGAGGCAAGTCCGGCGAACACGGAGGCAAGGGAGGAGAGCACGGAGGCAAGGATGGCAAGGGCGGCGAGGGTGAGAACGGAAAGTTCGCCTGCGACTTTGAGGGCGTTGTCGTGAATCTCTCCGGTTCCCTCGGCACGAAGTATCTGAAGACGAGCTTCACCTTCAACAGCTCGAACGCGAATCTGAAGAAGATCGTCGAGGAAAACAAAAAGCAGATGCTCGATGTGGCGATCAACGTCCTCTCCTCGCGCAGCCTCGCAGACCTCGAGGCGCCGGGATCGAAAAATGTGATCCGAAACGATCTGATGGCGCATTTCAATGAGGCGCTGCATTCGGACCTGATTGAGCAGATTTTTTTCACCGAGTTTGTCATCCAATGAGCAGTGAAGCCGCTCCTGCGGATCCCCAAGTGCCTCCGCCGGGCGCGAACGAGACGGTGCGCATCTTCCGCAAGGATGGCACGCGTGCGAATCTGGACCCGCGCAAAATCTCCTCGCACGATTTCCGCAGCCGCGGAGCGATCTCGCAGGCGGACCTCCGGAATGTGGACGTGCTCTGCCAGCGCTATGTGCGAAATCTCGCCGCGCGGCTCTCTATTTTCCTGCGAATGGAATGCGCGCTGAAGGTGGGCACGCTCACGTGTTCGCCGTTTTCGAAGTTCTCAGAATCGATGCCGGCTCAGTCTTGCATTTCGATGTTTGGCATCGAGCAGATGCGTGGCGTGGGCATCCTGGATCTGCGGTTGCCGCTCGCGCTGGTGATGGCCGACCGCCTCCTCGGCGGCAAGGGCCGCGCGCCTCTGGACGAGCGCCCGCTCACCGAAATCGAGATGACGCTTTTGGAGGATGTGATGCAGATGATTCTTGGGGGATGGGCCGATCTTTGGGCGACCAAGGAGCAGCGCCTCCAGCCCCGGATCATCGGTCACGAGACCAGTGGCCGGTGCATCCAGACCGCTGCTGCGGATGAACAGTTTCTGCTCCTCACTGTCGAGGTGACGATTGGCGATTCCTCCAGCCTTTTCCAGATCGGAGTGCCGGTCTCGATGGTCGAATATTCCGTGCGCAAGCTGGAGCAGTCCCACGATCCGGGCAGCGAGGAAAAGCGCGCAAAGCCTGCCCAGTGGCGCAAGCCATATGCCGGGATCGCAGTGCCAATTTTTGCCGAATGGCAGGTGCGCGAGATGCCGCTCGGAGAGACGCTGCGCTTCAGCAAAGGCGACATCATCGAGCTCCCCGGAGCGCTCATCAATCATGCCCGCCTGCGGCTTTCGGAAGTCGAGACGTACATCGGCACCGTGGGCATCCAGAATGGGCACGTGGCCGTGCAGATCACCGGCTCCAGCAGCGAAGACTAAAATTTCATGAACAATACCCTACAGGAACAGCGGCTCGATACAGTCCTCGGCGTCAAAGTGCAGCTCAGCGTGCGACTCGGGTCGTGCCAGCTCATGATGCGCGACGTGCTGGAACTCGCGCCCGGTGCCGTGGTGCAGCTCGACCAGAAGGCGAATGACAGCGTGGGTCTCTTCATCAATGACAAGCTCATTGCCCGCGGCGAGGTCGTCGTGATTGAGGATAATTTCGGCATCAAGATCACGGAACTCGTCGGTGACGAGGAGGCGAAAAAGTGAAGCGCGCGTGGCTGGCTTGGGTCGTCGCATTTGCCGCCCTGATTTCCTGCGGGCGTGGCGATGAGGCAGCGCCAGCTCCTGCCGCAGCACCTTCACCGGTGCCGCAGGCTTCACATGCGCCGCTAGCCACTCCGCAGGCTGTGCCCCAGCTCGGTGGCAATTCCTTGCAGATCGCCGCTTACCTCGGCGGGATGCTCGTGCTTTTCATCGGCGGTGCGTGGCTCCTGCGAAACGGCCTGCCGACGATGCAGCGTAACAAGGGTCCGCGGAAACTGAACGTCACGGAGACCCGCGGGCTGGGCGGGCGGCAGTTTCTCGTCGTCGCAGAATATGAGAATCGCAAGGTGCTGCTCGGCGTGTGTCCCGGCCGCATCGACTATCTCTGCTCGCTGTCTTCTGCAGAGCCGGAATTTCCAAAGCTCTCGACGGAGAAGCCGGAATGAGCGTGGTGCGTTTCATAGGGCGCCGCTGGCGGTGGCTGCCGTGGCTCTTTGTGCTGCTCGTTCTGGCGACACCGGCGTTCGCGCAGATGCCGGACAAATCCATGCCGGCGGTGAATATCTCCGTCGGTGGTGGATCCGAGACGGGCAGCGTCTCCGCCGTCATCCAGATCGTGGTGGTGATGACGTTCCTCACGCTTGCACCGTCGATCATCATGCTGATGACGAGCTTCACGCGCATCGTGATCGTCCTCGGCTTTGTCCGCAGCGCCATCGGCGTGCAGGCGGCGCCTTCGAATCAGGTGATCGTGGGCCTCTCGCTTTTTCTCACGCTCTTCATCATGGCACCAGTCGGCACAAAGATGAACGACGAGGCGCTCCAGCCGTATCTCGCGCGGCAGCTCACCACCGAGCAGGCACTCGATCGCGCATCGGCTCCGCTGCGGCAGTTCATGATGCGGCAGACGCGCGCGAATGAGATCGATTTCTTCCTCGGCCTCTCCGGCCGCGGCCCGACGAAAGTCGAGGAGGTCCCGCTCACGGTGCTCGCGCCCGCATTTGTGGTGAGCGAATTGCGCACGGCGTTCCAGATGGGCTTTCTCGTGTTCATCCCTTTTCTCGTCATCGATTTCCTCGTGGCCTCCACGCTGATGTCCATGGGCATGATGATGATGCCACCGGTGATGATTTCGCTGCCGTTTAAGCTGCTGCTCTTCGTGCTCGTGGACGGGTGGCACCTCGTCGTGCGTTCGCTTGTGGAAAGTTTTACCATATGAACATCGAACAAGCGATCGACCTCCTGCGCGGGCTAATCACCACGGTGCTGATGATCATATCGCCGATCCTCATCGTCGCTGTGGTCGTCGGCCTGGTGGTGAGCATCATCCAGTCTGCGACCAGCATCCAGGAGCAGACGCTGTCCTTCGTGCCGAAGCTCATCGCCGTGGCGCTGGTGCTCGTGCTCGTGTCGCCTTGGATGCTGCGGAATCTGATGCAGTTCACGACGAGCCATCTCACGCGGATGGCTGAAGTCGCGCGGTGACGAAGGGCCACGGACATGGCCACCGAATTTCTGTTTCTGTGGATGATGGCATTCGTGCGCGCGAGCGGCCTCGTCACGATGGTGCCCGTCTTTTCCGGCCGGAATATCCCCATGCCGGTGCGGCTCGCCATCGCCGCATTCCTCGGATGGGTGGGCATGCAGAAAGCGCGCGGCATCTCAGCACCGCCACCGGAGGTCGTTGGGCTGGTCCTTGCGCTCACGCATGAGCTGATCATCGGCCTCCTTATGGGCCTCGGAGTGCGGCTGGTATTTTTTGCGCTGGAAACGGCAGGGCAGATCATGGCGACGGAAATGGGACTCGTGGTGAGTGCCCAGATCGATCCCGTCTCGCAGAATAGCACCAGCCCGGTCGGCGTCGCCCTTTCGCTCTTCGGCACGCTGCTTTTCCTCCTCTCCGGTGCGCATCACGCAGTGTTCGCGGCGTTCGCGCGATCCTTTGAGCTGATGGCGCCCGGTGTGATCGGTTTTGATCGCTCGGTCGGGGAAGTCTTCGTGCAGAGCACCGGCAGTATTTTCCTTCTCGCGGTGCAGATGGCTGCGCCGCTGATGGCGTTGAACTTTGTCGTCACGCTTACCTTCGCAATCCTCAGCAAAGCTGCATCCGGCGTAAACGCTTTCGCTGAGAGCTTTCCGGTGCGAATCGCCGCGGGCCTCATTTTGCTGACGGTCTCAATCAGTCTGACGGCACAGCTCGTGCTTAGCGGTCTCCAGACTGCGCCGGAGTTAATGCTTCGGCTGATCCCCTGACGAAAAAATAAAATGGCCGACGACGGCAATAAGACAGAACAACCAACAGAGAAGCACCTGCGCGAGGGGTGGGAGGAGGGTAAATTTGCCCGTACGCCCGACCTGCAGGTGGCGGCTGTTCTTGCCGCAGCGATCTGTGTGCTCGCGTTTTCCGGGCGCGACTGCTGCGTGCAAATCTCCAGCATCGCTGTGGGAATCCTCGGTCATCTCGGGCGCAATGCGATCACCGCGGAGGCGATCGGTGAATGGACGAGCATCGCCGCAAAGACAATGCTCGGCCTGATACTGCCTATCGCGGTCGCATGCGCTGGGGCCGCTGCCGTGGCGGGCGGATTGCAGAGCCATTTCCAGCTTACGCCAAAGGCCATCGGTTTTAAGTTTGAGCGGATGGATCCGATCGCAGGCGTCGGTCGCATGTTCTCGAAACAAACTGTCGCAAAAGCGGGATTCGACGTGCTGAAACTCGTGCTCGTCGGCTGGGTCGTGTGGAGCGCCGTGAAGAACATCCTGCACGATCCCATTTTCGCAGTGCCGGTGGCTGTGAACCGCCTGGGCGCATTCATCCAGGAGACCGCCTCGACGCTGCTCAATCGCTGCCTGCTCGTCCTCGGCGGCATCGCGGCACTCAGCTATCTCTATCAGGTCAAGAAGACGCACTCCGACCAGATGATGTCTCGCGAGGAGGTGAAGGAGGAGCACAAGCAGCTCGAAGGTGATCCAAAGCTCAAGGCCGCGATGCGCCAGATGGCACGCAGGCTCATGCAAAAGCAGATGCTTGCCGCAGTGCCGACTGCCGATGTGGTGATCACGAACCCGACACATTTCGCCGTCGCGCTGAAGTACGAGCGCGGCAGGGACAAGGCGCCGGTCGTTCTGGCAAAAGGCGCGGGCGCATTTGCCAAGCGCATCAAGGAACTCGCCGCCGAGCACGAAGTGCCGAAGGTCGAAAACAAGCCCGTCGCACGGATGCTCTTCAAGCACGGCAAAGTCGGCCAGGCGATCCCGGCCGGGCTCTATCAGGCGGTGGCCGACATCCTCGCGTTCGTCTATCGCACGCACCGCTACTACTTCCATAAGCTCAAGGAACGGAGGGCCGCGCAATGACCGCTGCCGCAAAGGTCTCGCCTTGGAATTTCATCGCGCTGCTCAAGCGGGGCGATCTGCTTTTCGTCCTCGCGCTCTTCGGCACAATCGTCCTGCTCGTGATGCCCGTGCCCGCGCTGCTGCTCGATCTGCTGCTCGCCGCGAGCATCGGCATCTCGCTGCTGATGCTGCTCATCATCATCTACGTGAAGGATCCGCCGGAGTTCTCCGCATTCCCCACGCTGCTGCTCGCAGTCACACTTTACCGCCTCGCTCTGAACGTTGCCTCCACGCGCCTCATCCTCACCGAGGGGCACGCGGGAACGATCATCGAGGCTTTCGGCACCTTCGTCGTGCGTGGAAATTACGTCGTCGGCGCAGTCGTCTTCCTCATTTTGATCGTGATCAATTTCATGGTCATCACGAAGGGCGCGGGCCGCATCGCGGAAGTGGCCGCGCGTTTCACACTCGATGCACTGCCTGGCAAGCAGATGGCAATTGATGCGGAACTGAACGCCGGCCTCATCAACGAATCGGTCGCGACGAAGCGCCGCATCAAGGTGCAAAAGGAAGCCGACTTTTACGGCGCGATGGACGGTTCGTCGAAGTTTGTCCGCGGCGATGCGATCGCGGGAATTCTGATCACGCTGATCAATATCATCGGCGGCTTCGCCATCGGCATCGCGCAAAAGGGCATGCCCATCATGGAGGCGCTGCAAAAATACACGCTGCTCTCCATCGGCGACGGTCTCGTCGCACAGGTCCCCGCGCTCGTCGTCAGCGTCGCGGCCGGCATCCTCGTGACTCGTGCGAGTGAGGACTCGAATCTCGGTGCGCACATTTCAAAGCAGCTCACGCTCTATCCCCGTGCGATGACCATCGCCGCCGGGATGCTCGGGCTTTTCGGACTCATGCCTGGCATGCCGCTTTTTCCGTTTGCAGTGCTCGGTGCGGTGACGGGTTTCACCGCTCACGCACTCCGCAAGCAGCGTCGCGATGAATCCGCCTCTCCGCAGTCCGACGGCGTAACCCTGAAGCCGGAGGACGTGAAGCCGAAGTCCACGACGCCCGATGATTTGCGCAAGCTGATCGACGTGGATGTCTTCGCGATCGAACTCGGCAGCGGCCTGCTGCATCTCGCTGAGAAAAAGAATTCCGGCGATCTGCTGGAGCGCGTCACCGGAGTCCGCAAGACTCTGGCTCGCGAGATGGGCATCGTCATTCCGCAGATCGCGATCCGGGACAATCTCGAACTCGACTCGCAGGAATACCGCTTCCTCATGCGTGGCAAGGAACTCGCCCGCGGTCGCATCATTCCGGGCCGCTGGCTCGCGATGAATGTCGCAGGCAGCCCGGTGACGCTCCGCGGCACGGAGACCATCGAGCCCGTCTTTGGCATCCCCGCGACTTGGGTCTCCGATGAGGAGAAGCGCAACGCGGAGATGAACGGCTACACCGTCGTGGATCCGGGCTCGGTGCTCATCACGCACCTTTCCGAATCGCTCAAGCGCGCCGCGCATCTCGTGCTCGGGCGGCAGGACGTGCAGGGCCTCATCGATCACCTCAAGGAATCGAACCCGACGCTCGTCGCCGAGCTCATCCCGGATCTCGTCAATATCGGCATCATCCAGCGCGTCCTGCAGAATCTTCTGCGCGAAGGTGTGCCGATCAAGAACCTGCCGGTCATCATGGAATGCGTCGCCGATTTTGCCTCTTCGACGAAGAATCCCGATGACCTCTCCGAGCAGGTCCGTCGCAGGCTGGGCGTCTATTTTGTCTCCGAATACGAGACGTCGCCGGGATTGCTCAAGGCGCTCACGCTCGAGCCGCGCCTGGAGCAGATGCTCGTCGGCAAGGTGCAGCGTTCGCAGTTTGAAGTCGGCCTGATGCTCGATCCGACGCTCGCGCAGCATCTTCTCCAGGAGCTCACCCAACGGATGACCGCAATGTCCGAGCAGGGACTCATCCCCGTGATGCTCACGACCGCCGAGCTGCGGCTTGCTTTCAAGCGCTTCTTTGAGCCGTCGCTTCCTAGGCTCGCGGTGCTCTCGTATCAGGAGCTTCCGCCGCAGATCGAGATTCAGAATTTCGGGATCATCGTCCCGCCCCCCGCTCACCAACGCATTAACGACAAAGCCGCATGAACCCCACCGAATCGTCCCGTTTCCGTTTCATTGTCCGTTCCGCCGAAGAAGCCGTGACCGTCCTCCGCGAGCAGCTCGGGCCTCGCGCCCGCGTGGTCTCCGTGAAGCAGGTCGAGGGAAAAGGCCTCGCACGTTTCCTCCGCGCGCCAAATCTCGAAGTGATCGCCGAGGTCTCCCCGGAGACTCCGGCTGCACCGGCTGCAAAAGTAGAGGCACCGGCACCGGTGGCTCCTCCAGTCGCGATGGAATCGCCCGTGCAGGCTCCTGCCGCCGAATTTGTCCTGCCCGAGCCTTTGGCGGAAATGCCGCCGCCGATGCCCGTCGCGCCGCTCAGGCCGCACATCGTTCCGGCGACGGAATCCGGATTTGCACGCTTGCTGCGTGCAGGCGGGATCTCCGCGCCGCTCATCGCACGGATGCAGAGCGACGCGGTGTGGCAAAGCTGGCAGAGCCTGCCGCCCGCGGAGGCATTCACTCAGGTCGGCATGAGTCTGCGCGATCAATGGCAGGTCCGGCAGCCGCGTCCGCTGGGCCAGCGCGCCGCCTTCATCGGCAGCCCTGGTGCGGGAAAGACGACCGCACTTTGCAAGCAGCTCGCGAGCGACATTTTCGTGCGCCGCCGCCGGGCGGTAGTGCTGAAGCTCGATCTGGAAAATGTGAATCCCGATGACGGTCTCGTGGTCTTCTGCGAGGCGCTCGGCGTTCCCTTTGCGCGCGAGATCGAGGAGGTGCCTGACCTCGCGCCGGACGAGTCGCTCTACATCGATGTCCCTGGTGTCATCACGCGTGATGCTTCGCAGACCGCGAAGCTCCACGAGGCACTCGAAGCGATCGGCACCACGAATCGCGTGCTGGTGATGAACGCAGCCTACGATGCGGAGATCCTCAAGCAGTCCCGCGCCTGGGGCGAGGGACTCGGCTGCTCGCACACCGCATTCACGCATCTCGACGAGCTCATCCACTGGGCGAAACTCTGGGACTTCGTGCTCCCGCCCGCGGCCACGCCGCTTTTCCTGAGCACCGGTCAGAGCATCGCGGGCGATCTGGAGGAAAATGTCTTCGATGCCGTGCTCTCGCACACATTCCCGACCGCGTCCGCATCGGTCGCACTCGCTGCATGAGACTGAACCGGACATTTGAAATGGGGGCCAATGTGCGTCGCCCGGAGCGTGATAGCCGTGAGGACACCGACCCCGTTTCTGCCACCAATGCCACCTCGCGCGGCCGCGTCTTTTCGTGGGCCGAATCCGATTCGCTCCCGGCAAATGCACGGCGGCTGCCGGGTTCGCCGTCTGCTCCGCTTCACGTTCTCGGATTTGAGCTTTTGAAATGAAATATTTCCTTCTTCTCGGTGGTTTCGCTGGCTTCGTAATCGCATTTGCCGCGAGCATTTCCTCGGGCAATCCCGCATCGGGCGCGCTGCTTTGCGGCGGGATGGGCTGTCTTTTCGGTGCGCTCCTTTTGCGCGGGCTGCACTTTGTCTTCATGGCCTGCGTGCGCGGGCATATCGAAATTCTCGCCGCTGAGGCTCGCAAGGAAAACCCGGAAGAAACGACCGATTCGCCCGCAGTCCAATAGGCCATGCTTGTTCCACCCGCCAGTGCTCCGACAATTCCCGCCAGCTTCGCTGCCCGCGCCTACCAGGCAGGTGGCGGCGAGGATGCACTCATCACGCAGCATCTCGCGCTTGCGAAGACCACTGTGGATCGGATGCGCATCTATCTTCCTCCCACGCTGGACATCGAGGATCTTTACAGCGTCGCCGTGACCGGCCTGATGACTGCGGCTCGAAAATTTGATCCCGCGAGAAATGTGAGCTTTGCCGCATTTGCATCGCTCCACATTCGCGGCGCCGTGCACGACGAACTGCGCCGCATGGACTGGATGCCGCGCTCGCTCCGCGACAAGGCGAGGCTATTCCGCGATGCACTCTCCGCGCTGGAGCACAGGCTTGGCCGCCCCGCGTGCGACGGCGAGGTATGCGCCGAACTTTCGATCACCGCTGAGGAACACGAGGCGCTCCTCGAGGAGATCAGGCCGGCGAGCTTTGTGCCCCTCGATGGAGAGGCTTATACCGAAGACGACGACAGCATCTCGTTGCACGACCTGATTGCGGATGAATCGCAGCCGACGGCGAGCAGTGAACTGGAAAAGAAGGATCTCCAGGAAGCCGTTGTCGCACGACTCATGGAGCTGCCCGACATGCAGAAGAAGGTGCTCGCGATGTACTACTTTGAGGAAATGCGCCTCTCGGAAATCGCTGCCGCCTTCGGAGTCACCGAGGGCCGCATTTCGCAGATTCACACGCAGGCTGTGCAGAGTCTGCGCGCGTTCATTCAGCGGCGCACGAACTGAACGGTTGAGAGGGTGGGCGGGGGAGGTTTTGTCGGCTTTTCGTGCACTCGTTTGGCGGGGAAATTCCACGAGCGACTCACGAAAGATTGACCTAAAGAACGGGCGGGATCTTCCGATTTGGTAGGAGCGGCAAGGTGCCGGCATTAAGCCGGTCCCGAAACGCCAAAAATAAAATGCTACTGATCATCGGACTAATCATCGTAATGGGCGCAACGCTCGGCGGCTTCATGATGGCGGGAGGAAATCCAATCGTGCTCCTGCACGTTTCGGAATTCGTCAGCATCGGCGGCATCGCGATCGGCGTCGTGGTGATCTCCACCTCGGGCAAGGTGCTGAAGTCGGTGATGAGCAAGATCATGGGAGCCATCAAGGGCGGGTCCACGAAAAAGAGCGACTACCTCGATTTGCTGAAGTTGCTTTACGAGGTGTTCGTCCTCGCCCGGCGCAGTGGCCTCGTGGCGCTCGAAGACCATGTGATCGATCCGAAGAAGAGTTCGCTCTTTCAAAAATACCCGTCTTTTGTCGGCGATCACGAGAGGAGCAATTTTCTCTGCAACAATCTCAAGCCGCTCATCGACGGGCGCATCAAGCCCGAGCAAATCGGCGGCCTGCTGCACCAGGATATCGATGCGCTTACGGAGGAATCCGAGGCGCCCGTTCACGTGCTCCAGCTCGTGGGCGATTCGCTGCCGGGGATCGGAATCATCGCGGCGGTGCTCGGCATCATCAATACGATGGCGGCCATCGCTGAAGGTCCCGAGGCGGTGGGTGAGAAAGTGGCCGCCGCGCTCACGGGCACATTCCTCGGGATTCTCGGTGCCTACGGATTCGTCAATCCAATCACGGCTCGAATCAAGGCGAACAACGCGATCGACATTCAGTATTTCAACGGAATTTGCAAGGGGCTCTGTGGCTTTACGGGCGGGATGGCGCCGATGATGGCGGTCGAAATGGCGCGGCGCTGCTTCGACCCCGCGGTGCAGCCCGGCTCGGAAGAAATGGAGAAGGCCATCAAGGCGATGCCCGCAACCAAATAACAGCGATGGCGAAGAAAAAGGAAGCCCATCACGGAGGAGCGTGGAAGGTCGCCTACGCGGATTTTGTGACCGCGATGATGGCGCTTTTTATGGTGCTGTGGATCTGCTCCCAGGATAAAAAGATCCTGCTCGCGACCTCGAAGTATTTCAAACAGCCGTTCAATGCGCTCACGGACCGCTCCGTCGGTGTGATGCAGGGCAAGCAGGGCGGCTCGAAGGGCAATGATTCCAACCGGGATACGGCCACGGCTGCAAACCTCTCTTTTCTCAATGCGCTGGCCAGTGAACTGAACAAAATGATCAACGTGCAGGACGTCCAGGAGGAGCAGGCGATGGATCTGGAGGTCACGTCCGACGGATTGAAAATCACGGTTTTCGAGAGGCCGAAGCACGCGATTTTCAAGAAGGGTTCGGCGGAGGTGACGGAATGGGGGCGCTTCGTGCTGCAGGGCCTCGCATGGACGATCGAGCGGAACAACATGAAGACCATCATCGAGGGCCATACGGCTTCGGGATTCGTTCCGACGCGCCCGGACTACGGTGCGTGGGAACTGACGGCTGACCGGGCAAACATGGCCCGGCGATTGCTTGAACAGTATGCTGTGGAAGCAAAAAAAATCGAACGCATCACCGGCTTTGCCGATACTCAACCCCTGCGCGGCCAGAAGCCCGATGCGGAAGTCAACGAACGCATCACCATCAGCATTTCGAACAAGCGCTAGAGCATGGCCATCCAATCTTTCCTCAGCAATCGCACTGCCGCGGCCCCTGCCAGGAGCGGCCTGGCGGACTCGTCCACCGCGGGTGGCTTTCAGCGTCTTTTTGAAGGCACTCCGCAGACTGAAGGCTCTGGCAAAAAGCATCTGGAGGCGCCGCAAGTCGAGGTGATCGAGGAAAATGGCCGTGTGGTGAGCATCGTGGTCACTTGCCGGTGCTGTGAGCGGATCGAGATCGCCTGCCGTTACTGAGCAGGTCGGCCGGTTGGGGCAGCCTCCCTGTGGATATTGCCAGGGAGAACTGCAAAAGCGATCAGCCTTATAATCGGTCTGCTGGACGGTGTCCTTGATGGAGATTTCGTTGAAGGGCTAGTTCCACCGATCCATCCGAAGCGAGTTTTTATCCAATCGGCGATGGTTCCCGGCGCAAGAATGCCGTGATAATTTTTGATGTGCGACTGAATGGCTTTTATGGTGGTTGCAACTGGGTTTCGGCGGGGGGTACTCAACCTGTGGTGGTCGGCCATCGCTGTCACTGTCGCAGGCCCAATACATTGATCAAAACTGGTGTTGACAATTGTGTAAAAATTAGCAACTTAGCATGAAGTCCGAGTATGCCTAAGCCACCCACCAAAGAAGCGAACCTGACGCAGGTAACGCATTCGCATAATTTGATGACGGTTAAAGAGACTGCGGAATACCTCCGGATTCCTCTCCCGACAGTCTATTATCTCGTTCAGCGTGGGCAACTTCCGGCGATTCAGATCGGCGGGCGGTGGCGTGTGAAACGCGACATGCTCGATCGCGATATCCTTCGCAACGCGGAGGAAGGCCAGCCGACTGTTCTCGTGGCGGATGATGACGTGGGCTTGCAGAGCATGTTCCGGCTCTTCCTCAAAAAGCAGGGCTACTCCCGGATCGTGGTGGGCACCGGCAAAGAAGCCATTGCTGCGTTGCACAAGCAGAAGTTCGAGCTGTGCTTCCTCGATCTCCAGCTCCCCGATACGACGGGCGACGAGATTTATAAAGAGGCCAAGGAAATCCAGCCCAATCTGCCGATCGTGATCATCACAGGTTTTCCGGACAGCCAGATGTTGGATAACATTCTGAAACTCGGCCCTGTCACCGTTCTGAAAAAACCGCTCAAGGTGGAGACACTTCAGAAGACGATGCAGATGCTCGGTCACAAAGTGAACGAGAAGATCAAGTCGGCCTAGGCTGACTTGTGGTGGGGGAAGTCCGAAGGAATTTAGAGTGGCGATGAGGCATTGTGCCAATCGGTCGATTGCTCGTAGGCGTGCGCGATTTGCAGAAGGCGTGACTCTTGGAAAGGCTGGCCGATGAGCTGCAGGCCGACGGGCAATTTTTTCCCGTCCACATCCGCAAAGCCGCACGGGAGGCTCATGCCGCAGGTGCCGGCGAGATTGCAGGCGATGGTGAAAATGTCGGCGAGATACATTTTCAGCGGGTCGTCGGTGCGGTCGTCGGCCTTGAAGGCGGGCTCGGGCGTGGTGGGGCAGATGATCGCGTC
>JBBRPQ010000049.1:0-37111 GCA_038227825.1 Chthoniobacterales bacterium | reverse complement strand
TCCTTTCCACGTAGCGACCGGGACTTTTTGAAAAAGAAGTGCGGCGGTGTTCTTTCGACGCCGTCCGTGAGCCTCCAAGATTTACGGGTAGTGCAGCCCGAGGATGAACTTCTCCCAATTCTTCTGGAATGCCTCCATGTCGGTTTCTCCGAGGACGGTTTTCAAAGTCGCGAAGCCGGTCGGGTCGGTCTTCGCGTTGTCTTTGAACGCGTGGTAGAATTTCGACAGCAGTCCCTTTTCCTGAAGGTAAAAACAGAGGTAGCGCGACTGTGCATAAAATCGGCCATAGTTCGGATTGGCGTCTTTCCCGTAGAATTCGAAGTTGTTTAGCGCGGTGAGCCTTTCGAAGGGAATCAGTTGATCCTCTTTGATCGCCTTTTCCAATTCGGCAAGCCGCCAGTTCACCTGACCCCGGATGCGCCCATCCTTCTCCGTGCACTGCTCGTAGAGCGAGGCGAGGCCTTCATTGAACCATGGCGGGCAGTCCGGGAAATTGGCGTGGATGAACGGGTGGACGATCTCATGGACGAGCGTGCCGTTGCCAGAGGCGATGTTCATGATCAGTGCCTTCTGCGTCGGGGAGAAGTAGCCGAATGGAGTCGGCGGCGTGTCGTTGAAAATCGCCTTCGCGTTCCTGCGGTAGCTTTCCTCATTTTTGAAGAGCCAGATGCTGATGGTTTCCGGTGGGTCGCTGATGAAGTATTCCTGCTTCAGTCTTCTCACGGCCCATCGCACGGTGACTTCCGCCTCCCGCTTCACTTTCTCCGGTGAATCATCTCCGAGTACGATGAATGGTGCCGCGGACACAATGGTGAATTCCCTCGGGGCAGTTTTCCTCAGCTTTGCCTCATACTCGCTCAGTGAAACAGCGGCTATCCTGTCCGAGACGAGAGTGGGCGGGCGGAGGTCCGCCGCGAGTGAGTTCAGCGCAGCGCCACCGAGCAGCGTGGCCCCGATGATGGCGGAAAATATGCGGGTCAGCGCCAGCAACAAGAAGCGCGATGAAAGTCGTTTCGCTGCATTGGTGCTGCGGGCATTCGGGGTAATGTGATGCCTGCGGAGCATGGGATTCATGGCCGCATATTTCCATCGTGATTGGAAGCAAATGGAGATACGAATCGCGTATGAAGACTTCCTCCATGCTTGCTGGGTTTTGGATTGTCGGTTGCGCGATGGCCGCGGATGCGGCGACGATGAATATCACTAGGAATCCCGGGACGGATGTGACGGTGCATTTTGCACTCGGTTCGCAAGGTCCGGACGCGGGGCCGGTACAGAGCACGTTCACTTTCCAGGCTTCGAAGGGAGTCGTCGGCCCGAGCTCGAATCCCGCGTCGCAGACGGGCTTTGCCAATGCCGCGAAGGATCTCTTCGCGGTGGCGGTGTCGCCGGCGACAAAGACCGCCATCGCCCACATTTTCCTGACGGGAAAGGGACCTCAGCAGATCTTCATCGCAGACGTGAATGCACGCGTGTCGAAACTTCTCCCGCAGCCTTGGCGCAATGGCGCAAAGGTGTGGCTGCGCATCGAGAAGCTCCAGGGACGCAAGATCAAGTTCGAGACGATCGACTTCTCGCACGCGCCGTTTCAGGTGCACGACTTCTGGGTGAAAGTGGATCCGCAGGGTGGGCTGACGCTCGTGCCCTAGTCGTTTCGAGAGGCAATCGGAGCGTAGCCCGAGGGCGCGGCATTTGACTTCACGCATCGCTTTCTCGCATGCGCAGTTGTCAGCGCAGAGTCGGTAAAACATGATCCCAAAATGACTCGACTCGCCGTCCTCCTCGCTGCCGCGTTTCTTGCATCCCGTCTGCCCTGCGCCGCGGAGGAGAAGGCGAAGCGGCCGAATATCCTGCTCATCTTCGCCGACGATCAGTCGTACAAGACCCTCTCGTGCTACCCCGAGGCGCTGCCTGGTGCGAAGACTCCAAATATCGATCGGCTGGCGGCGAGCGGGGTGCGTTTTCACGGCGCATTCCTTGGTGCGTGGTGCATGCCTTCGCGGGCCACGATGCTCACGGGGCACTGGCCGCACGGCGTCGAGTCCATGCGCATGGAGGGGAAATATCCCGCGAGCGCGTATGACCCGGAGCAGGCGCCGTTTTGGCCGAAGGAGTTTCGCAAGGGCGGCTACACGACGGCGCAGATTGGGAAATGGCACACGGGCATCGACGCGGGCACGGGGCGCGACTGGGACTGGCAGATCGTGTGGAACCGTCCGCTGCATCCCGAAAATGCGGGGCACTACTACGACGGGCAGATCCTTTCGTTCAACGGCGAGGAGCGCATGACCGAGGGCTACTCGACGGACAACTACTCGCAGTGGGCCACCGAGTTCATCAAGGGCGAGCACCGCGATGCGTCGAAGCCGTGGTATCTCTGGCTCTGCTACGGCGCGATCCACGGGCCGACGACTCCCGCGGATCGGCACAAGGGCCTGCACAAAAGTGACGAGGTGCGCGTGCCCGGCGACATCCTTCCTCCGCGCGAAGGCAAGCCGGATTATCTCAATAAAACGCAGGCTTGGACGCGTGGGCCGAATGGCGAAATCCTTGCGGGGAAGAGCGGCGAATCGTTCGGCGATGAGAGCGGGAAAAAGAAGGGCACTTTCCAGAACTACATCCATCAGGTGAACGAATGCGTGGAGGCGCTGGATGAGGGCGTGGGCAAGGTGATGGCCGCGCTGAAGGAAAGTGGGCAGCTTGAGAATACGCTCGTGATTTACACCGCCGACCAGGGCTTCTCGATGGGCGAGCACGGCTTCCGTACAAAGCTCGCGCCCTATGATGCGAACTACCGCAGTCCGCTCATTTTCTCCATGCCCGGCACGCTGCCGCAGGGGGAGGTGAGCCCGCATTGTGTCGCGAGTCCGGATCTCGTGGCCACATTTCATGCGTTCGCAGGCATCGCGCCCACTTGGAAAATGCACGGGCGCGACCTCACGCCGTTGCTGAAAAATCCCGCCATGCCTTGGTCGCAGCCGGTGTTCTATGAATTCACCGGCGAGCACTACGGACGCGACGTGGCGAAGGTCGTGAATGAATCGCCGGCGAAGGCCGTGTATCACGACGTCCCGTGGTACGTCGTCGCACGCGAAGACCGCTGGAAGCTCATCCACTATCTCGAACCGGGTGTGGCCGAGGAACTCTACGATCTGCAGGCCGATCCCGAGGAACTGACGAATGTCGCGTTTCAGAAAGAGAACGCGGAAACGATCACACGTCTGCGCGGCCTTCTGCGCGAAGAGCTGAAGCGCACCGACGCAGGCTTCTCGCTGAAAGACTGACGCGCGTCCCACTTCAACTCCCGCCCGTTCGTCCCCACGGCCAGCCGCCCGCTCCCGTGAGCCGCCCGACCAACAACACGTCCGCGTCGGCATGGAACATGGCCGTGATGCAAGACAGCATCGCCGGGAAGAAAGACAGCATGGCAGCGCCGGTAGATGGAATGACCGCGCCGGTAGATAGCATGACGGATGGAGAACATCGGGCTTTCAGCCCTTGGCGCATTTTTCGTCGGGCTCCTGGGGCTGCGCCCCAGGCTGGGATAGGTTGCGCCTTTGGCGCACGAGCAGGCCGGACTTTCGGTACACACTCTAGGAAGTCCAGGTGGGCGATTCGCAGCTAGCCGAAGCGGCGTTGGGAACAGGCTGCGCGGGTTGCTTTCCTCAAAAAGCCCGCGCCGAGTCGTGACGGGCGCGGCGTTCCCGTGTAGCGGTGGCTTCCGAATGTCCTTCTCTCGCGCCGCTGTCCTCAGAGCCTTTCACGCACCGCTGGAACTCTGTGAGTTCCCGCTCTCGGAATCCATCGAGCCCGGCGCGGTGCTGGTGCGCACGGAGATGGCGGGCATCTGTGGGACGGATGTGCATCTGTGGAAAGGCCAGCTCCCGATCGGGCTGCCCGTGATCCTCGGGCACGAGACCGTGGGCCGTATCGAGCGACTCGGCGAAGGCGTGACGCGCGACTGGACGGGCGCGCCGCTCGCGGTCGGGGATCGCGTGACGTGGAATTCCGCGGTGTCCTGCGGCTCGTGCTACTATTGCGCGGAAAAAAAGCAGCCCACGCGCTGCCCGCATCGGCGCGCGTACGGGGTCGGCTATCCGTGCGACCAGCCGCCGCATCTGCTCGGCGGCTATGCGGAATTCCACTGCCTGCATCCGCGCACGACGATTTTCAAGCTGCCGGACGATCTGCCGACGGAGTCCGTGGTGGGAGCGGGCTGCGCGCTCATCACGGCGATTCACGGTGTGGAGCGCACGGGCATCGCGTGGCAGGACAGCGTGGTGGTGCAGGGCGCGGGCCCGGTGGGCATCGCGGCGCTCGCCGTGGCGAAGAGCGCGGGCGCATCCAGGGTGATCGTGATCGGTGGTCCGAAGCACCGGCTCGAAATGGCGCGGCGCTTCGGTGCGGATGAGGTGATCAGCATTGATGAAATCGCCGAGCCTGCCGCGCGGCTTGCCCGCGTGCGCGAACTCACCGGCGGCTATGGTGCGGATGTGGTGCTCGAATGCGTGGGCATCCCGGAGGCGGTCCCGGAGGGCATGGAGCTTTGCCGCGACGGCGGAAAATACCTCGTGCTCGGCCACTACTGCGATGCGGGTCCGGTGATGTGGAATCCGCACGTGATCACGCGCAAGCAGCTTCAGGTCTTCGGCTCATGGTCGAGCGAGCCGCGGCATCTGAAGCAGGCGATCGAGTTTCTCCGCGCGAACAGAGAGCGCTTCCCCTTTCACGAAATGGTGTCGCACCGCTTCAAGCTGGAGCAGGCGAACGAGGCGCTGGCGATGACGGCGAACTGGGAGTCGGCGAAGAGCGTTTTCGTGCCGTGAGGCCGGGGCCGGGGTGAAGTGCGGAGTTCCGAGATGGCCAGTCGCACGGTGGCGCGGATCACGGATGACGCCCGATTTTTTTCCAACCCCAGCCCAGTGCAAACAAGGCTGCGCTCCACGTGACGATGCAGATGCCCCACCACACGCCCCACAGGCCCCAGCCGAGGGTGAATGCGAGACCATTGAACACGATGAATGGCGCGGCGATCTGGCGGTAGATGCCCATCCAGAGTCCGTAGGCGGGGCGCTTGATCCCCTGCATGGCGAAGACGGTGACGAAGAGGATCGGGTATGCGGCGAGTGTGAGTGATGCAGTGAGGAGGTAGTCGCGTCCGTGACTGATGACTGTGGGATCGCTGGTGAAAATGCGCATCGCGGGCTCGCGTGCGAGCCAGATGAGTAGGCCGCCGATGAGCATGAGGCCCGCGCCGAATTTCACATTGGTCGTCCATGCCTCGCGCACGCGGAGGGGCAGGCCCGCGCCGTGATTTTGCCCGACGATGGTGAGCACGGCGGCGTTCAGGCCGATGGCGGGCATGAGGACGATCTGCTCGATGCGCGTGGCGATGCCGCTGGCGGCGACGGCTTCCTTGCCGAAGTGTTTTACGAACCACGTGATGACGAATACGCCGAGGGCAACCGTGAGCATATTCAGCGCAGCTGGCACGGCCTGCCCGGCGATGCGGCGCAGGAGGGCGGGCTCGGGGCGGAAGTCAGCGGTGCCGAGTCCGCGCAGGAGTTCCGTTTTCAGCAGACGGCTGCCGAGGTAGGCGACTCCGCCGATCTGCACGATCACCGTGGCGAGTGCGATGCCGCCGACGCCCATCGGCGGCAGTCCCGCCCAGCCCCACATCAGCACGGGATTCAGCGCGATATTTGCGAGGAAGCCCGCGATGAGGAAGTTCCGGTAGATGCGTGTCTCGCCCTGCGAGGTGAGGGCGGAATTCATCACCATCGGCAAGAGATAGAAGACGCCGCCCGCGAGCGTGACATTCATGAAGGCGAGCACCGTGCTCAGGTAGCCGCCCTCCGCGCCGAGCAGGCGGAAGAGGGAGGGCGCTGCGAACCAGCCGGCGATGGACAGCAGCACGCCCGCGATGACGGTGAAGACGAGCGATTGGGCAAAGACGCGCCGTGCGTCCGCTTTTTCGCCTGCGCCGAGGGCATTCGCCATGAGCGCTGTGGTGCCCTGGCTGAGACCGCTGCCGACGGCGAGTACAATGAAGAAGACGGGAAATGAGAGTGACAGCGCCGCCAGTGCATCGGTCCCGAGCATGCCAGCGCAGAGCGTATCCACGACGTTGAACATCGTGTTGAAAAACATCCCGACGCTCATCGGCAGCGCGATCCGCCACGTGAGTCGCGAGATCGGATCGGTGGTGAGCGACATTGCCGGCATCATCCGGCCAGTCCTGCCATGATGCTCTCGATTTGTCCGCGATGAATTCCCATGTGCGCACCGGTGAGCGCATGCCAGCCGGAGGCGTCGAGCGGCCCGAACCAGGGATGCGCAAAGCGAACCGAAGTGTTCATGTTCTGCGCGGTGGCGACTGCTGAGAGGACTGCATCGCACGACTTCTCGTACTCGGAATCAACTGACGCCGCTGCTGATTCGCTCGGCTTTACCGCGGCGGTGCTGGCAGTGCCCTGGGGCACGCGTCCGTGGGAGAGTTCGGTGATGATAATGGCAAAGGCATCATTGGTGATGCGCAGGTGATCGAGTGTCATCCATACCGACCAGTTCCGGCTGCTGTCCTCCATGCCACGGCGTCTGGCGATGAGCACCCGCTCGCCGCGTTGCGCGGGGTCGCAGGAATCTGTGAGCGCTCGAATGGCGGCGCGCTCAGTCTTGAATTTTGCATTAAATGATTCCCGGTTTCCGAAGCGCCGACGGAGTCCGAAGAGGATGCCGCCTATGAAGAGTTCGATGCCTGGAAGGCCTGCGCCGGGTGCGGCAAGTTTGGGTTCGGAAGTCGTGCTCATGGCACGGGATGAAAGACGGAATGCTTGCAGAGTGCAAGTAATAATGCTTTTGAAATGCAAGTGAATGGATGCCACCTTTTGAAATGCCGAAGAAAAAAGCTGCGAAGTCCGCCCGCCCCCCCGCTGTCGCGCCGTCGCGCCGTTCGCCCTGCCCGGTGGCGTGTGCGCTCGATGTTTTCGGCGATCGCTGGACGATGCTCATCGTGCGCGATCTGGTTTTGGGGCGGGGACGGTTTAAGGAATTCAGCGCATCGCCGGAGGGCATCCCGACGAACATCCTTTCCGATCGGCTCGTCAGGCTTTTGGAGCACGGCGTGATCGAGCACATTCCCGCAGACGATGGCACGAAGCGCCTGGCCTACCGGCTGACGCAAAAGGGATGCGCGCTGCGTCCCATCTTGAAGGCCATGCGTGATTGGGGCCTGAAATGGGTGGAAGGAGCGGAGGCGATGCTCACGTGAATTTCCAAGCAGGAGGGGGAGCGTTTCCGTTCTTCGGAACTTGAAGCAACCTTCGCGGCGATGAAGCGCGTATATTTCAGTGGAAACAATTCTCCCATCTGACTCAACCGACCGAATGCAGCCTTTCCCATTCCTCCAATTCGCATGACACCGATCCCTGTCGCCATCCCGTCGGTAGCGCCGGTGATGGTTCTTCCCGGTGCTGTTCTGTTTCCGAAAGCCATTCTGCCGTTGCGCATCTTTGAGCCGCGTTACAGAGCCATGCTTGAGTTTGCTCTTGAGAATGACCGCATGTTTTGCGTCGCGCAGATGAAGCCGGAAATCTCGGACGCCGTGAGCGAGGATCAGCTTTTTCACACTGCGGGAATCGGCCTCATCGCGGCGTCGCACACGCAGGCGGATGGCACTTCCAATGTGATGCTTCACGGATTGGCGCGAGTGCGGTTTCAGGGTTTTGTCCAGGAGAACCCCTTCCGCATTGCGCGTGTTTTGCCGCTGGTGCCGGTGGAGGTTGGTTCCAAGGAGGCCGAGAATCTTGCTGCGGAGCTTCGCAGGCTGTGTGTGAAGATCCGCGTGAATGGTGCGCCGCTGCCCGAACCATTTCCGGAGATGCTCGCACAAATCACCGACCCGGAGGACGTGGCGAATGCCATCGCGCACAGCTTGATTGGAGATGGATTGGAGCGGCAGGCAAGTCTCGAAGAGGAAGACACGACGGTGAGACTGCGGATGCTCTTGCGGCTCATTCGCGAGCAGTTTCCGGCGGAAGAGAAGTAGCTGAGTGCAGCTCACTCCCAAGGTCAAATGACGCAGGGCGCTGTGCGTCAGCGGAAGATTTCGTTCACCACTTTTTCCCGAAATGCGAAAATCTTGGCGAGCTGCGGCTTCACGATGAAGGGGTGGACTAAGTTGCCGATGGGGCCGAATGGCAGGACGTAGGTCACCTTGTCCGTCATCTCGATCCGGCCGGAGTCGAGCGGCTTAAAATGATGCTCATGGTGCCAGATGCGGTAGGGGCCGATCCGCTGTTCGTCCACGAAGAGCTTCCCCTGCTCGACGTGCGTGATCTCGGTGAGCCAGCGGACAGGGATGCCGAGCAGGGGCCGCACGCGGTATTCGATCATCATGCCGGGATGAATCCGCTCTGGAAGCGCGGTGAGCACCTTGAAATCCAATTCCAGCGGCGTGATGCGCGAGAGGTTGCGAGGGTCGGAGAAGAAATCCCACGCGCGTTCGATGCTTGCGCTGATGATCTGGCAGGACTGGAGGACGTGAATCATGGTGGCAGGACGGGTGGTGTATCGGAATGTGGTTCTCTTGTCGGCTGCGCTTTCGTGATTGGGGATCGTTTGTGATACGTTCGCCCCAGCGCTTCAGGTGCCACCGAGTGTGGTGATGCTCGATGACTGTCACCTTCGTTTTTTTGAATGCCGACGAAATCACTTTTGATTGTCGTCACGCGAGCGCTAGCACATTCTCCGCCGTGATGAATCCCGATCCCGAGAATGACATTGAAGCCGAGATCGGGCTTTTGCGTGAAGTTGGGCAGGGCAATCGCGAGAGTTTCGAAGCGCTGTATGAGCGATTCTCCGGCGTCCTTTTTTCCACGGCGTATCGTGTGCTGAACAATCAGGAGGCCGCGGAGGACGTGCTGCAGGATGTGTTCGTGCAGATCTGGGAAAAGGCCGCGCTCTACGATCCCACGCGTGGCAAGCCGATGACGTGGGCCATCACTCTCACGCGCAACAAGGCCATAGATCGTCTCCGCTCCACGCAGCGCCGCAGCCGGTTGCAGGATGAATTGCAGCATGAGTCTGAGACGGTGGAGCAGTTCGACGACAAGAGTTCGTTCGACGCCGTGTCATCCGTGGAGACCGCCGAGATGGTGCGTGAGGCGATCAAGAAGCTTTCAAAGGATCAGCGCGAGGCGATCGAACTCGCATTCTTTTCTTCGCTCACGCAGACGGAAATCTCGGAACGACTGAACCAGCCACTAGGCACCATCAAGGCGCGCATCCGTCGCGGAATGATGAGGCTGAAGGAACTCATCCGGCCTGAGCGTTAGGCCTGCCCGTTTGGGTGGGCGCTGCGGGCTTAAAGTTTCGCGAGGTTTTCGCGGGCCTCTTTTTTCACAAGCTCATCGGCCTTGTCGCCGTTCGGCAGGCTGAGTGCGCGGTTGAGGCTTAGCTTTGCACGGGTGCCGTCGCCGAGGGCGGCATACGCTCGGCCGAGCGCCGCGTGGTTAGAGACGCGCCGGGGATTGAGCGCCACGGCCTTTTCGAGTAATCCGATCGCGTCCTTATTCGTGGCGGTAGGGATGGCACCGTACACGACCCGGGCCATCGCGCGGAGAAGACCGTTCAGATTTGCCATCTCGTAGCTCCACGAGCCGAGCACGAAGTGGGTGAGGTCGTTGTTTGGATCGAGGGCAAGCGCGTCGTCGGCGTGCTGCTTGATCAATCTTGAATACGCGATCTTCGTTTTTGCGTCTGAAACCGTGGCCGCGCGGCCATAGCAGATCGCGAGGGAAAGGTGAGTGAGGGCATTCTTCGGAGCGGCGGCGACGGCGCGCTTTGCGAATTCGATCGACTTGTCGGCCAGTGCGCGCTTCCGCGTCTGGTCTGGCGCTTCCAGCACGAGCTCGGCGTATTGTTTTGCGATACGGCGCAGGATTTCCCCGTCATTCGGGGAGGCTTTCTCCGCTTCGAGGCAAAAGGTGAGCGCTTCCTGATTCTTGCCCAGTTTGTCGCAGGCGTCCGATTTTTTGATCAGCTCGGGAATTTCTGCGGCGGTGAGCGAGAGCGTGAAAATGAGGGACGCCACGTTGAGCAGGATGCAGATGGTTCTCATGGCAGTTCAGACCGTGGATGTTCAGTTGCTGTTCACTTTGGGTGTTTCCCGAAAGTGGTTGTGGGATAGCGGGCCGGGACAAGGCCTCAGGCCGCCGCGTGATCGTGCAACTCGTGTTCGCGCGCGACCATCCAGAGCGGATTGCCGTCATCGTCGAAGATCGGGGTGATCGCGATCTCGACCCAGTATGCCTCGCCGTTCTTGTGATAGTTCAAAATCGTCTCGCGGCACGGCTGGTATTCCTTCACGGCACTCCGCATCCGCGCAGCCGTCTCGCGACTCGTATCTTTTCCCTGCAAAATCGGGCCGAGATTTCTGCCGCGCAGCTCGTCGAGCGTGTAGCCGCACATTTCAGTGAATGCAGGGTTCACCCACTGCACCAGCCCGTCCGGACCGGACATCACGAATCCCTCGGGCGATGATGCCTGAGGACGCCCGGCTACATTTGCGAGGATGCGGGACTTGAGCCCCGGCGAGGGACGGAGACCCCTCGGGAGCAGGGAAAGATTCACCTCCGCGGCGACGTCGCAGAGACCTGCCGTAAGTTCCCGGACTTCGCTGTGAAATTCTAAAATTAGTTCAAAGTGCTCGCGTTCGATTGGCGTCATGACGCCGGATGCATAGAGCGCGGCTCGGTCTTGGAGAGTTTCAGAAATCATGGAGTGGGCATTTTGCGATGCGGGCGACTACCGCGTTACGGGTGGATGCGCAATCTGGATGCACAACCGTGCGTTATTTTTTTTCGGCCTGGCTGGAACGGTCTGCATCCATGAGGGCTGCAGAAGCGAATGATAGGCACAGCCTTCTACGGAGGCTAAAGTAAACTCATCATGACCGCATCAGAATCAACCAAACCATCCGTGAGCCGATTCAGACACCTGCTTTTACGGATGCCCGGTGTGGCATGGCTGCTGGCCACACTCGCCGTGCTGCCCGGCTGTGCATCGAGTGGCAGGGGAACGGCGCAGCCGCTGCGCACGGTGCCGCACGTGGATCTGAATCGCTACATGGGCGACTGGTACGTCATCGCGAACATCCCTTACTTTGCCGAGAAGGACTGTGTCGGCTCCGTGGAAAGCTACGCACTCAGGCCCGATGGGAAGATTGATAACTGGTTCACCTTCCGGAAGGGCTCGTTTGATGCGCCGCAGAAAAAATTCACCGCGCTGGCCATGGTGAAGAATCACACGACGAATGCCGAATGGCGCGTCCGCTTCTTCGGTCTGGTCACCGCCGATTATCTCGTGCTCGACCTCGACCCGCAGTACCGGTGGACAGTGGTCGGCCATCCTTCGCGGAATTACGGCTGGATCATGGCGCGGGCGAAGACGCTCCCGGATGCGACTTATGCCGGAATCCTCCAGCGCCTGAAGGCTGCAGGTTATGATCCCTCCCGCTTTGTGAAGGTGCCGCAGTTTCCGCCGAATGATGGGAGTGCCGTGCGGAGAAAGAATTGAAACCTCTGTGCGAAAGCATAAAGCTCCCATCTTTCGTGTGAAAACCGTATCCACATTTTCTAGGGAGATCGTTGCTGGGGAGTCCTCCCGTTCGGAGGATTTCAAAGGCACGGGGGAGTCCATTCCCGGGTCGCCAATGCCGGTGAAGCCGAAGTCCGGACGGTTGCATTCCTTCTTGGTCAGGCTGCGCCAATGGTTTGATTCAGACTACTTCCCCGGTGGTGCCGAGGCCGCGCGAAGAATGCCGGATCGCTTTGAATGGCAGCGCGCATTGCCTTTCCTGTTTCTGCATCTCGGCTGCCTGTTCGTGATTTCCGTGGGCTGGAGCTGGACTGCGGTTGCAGTCGCGGTGGCGCTCTATCTTGTGCGGATGTTTGCCATCACGGCGTTCTACCATCGCTACTTTGCGCACCGCGCATTTCGCACTTCCCGCGCGATGCAGTTCCTTCTCGCGGTGGTCGGCAATACCGCCGTGCAGCGTGGCGCGCTCTGGTGGGCGTCAGTGCATCGGCATCATCATAAACATTCCGATCAGGAGGAAGATGCCCATTCGCCCGGTCTGCACGGGTTTTGGTGGTCTCACATCGGATGGATGACGACGAGCAAGAATTTCCCGACCGACTACCGGAGCGTGAACGACCTCGCGAAATATCCCGAGCTCGTCTTCCTGAATCGCTTCGACCTCATAGTGCCCGCGATTTTTGGTGCGGCCCTTTACGGTTTCGGCGCGTTGCTGAATGCGCTCTGGCCGCAGCTCGGTACCTCGGGTGCGCAGATTTTCGTGTGGGGATTTTTCGTGAGCACCGTGGTTCTTCTGCACGGGACGCTCTTTGTGAATTCGCTTGCGCACATCATCGGCAGGCGGCGCTTCAAGACGTCCGACGACAGCCGGAACAGCTTCCTGCTCGCGATCGTCACGCTCGGCGAAGGCTGGCACAACAACCACCACCGCTACATGAGCACGGCGCGGCAGGGCTTTTACTGGTGGGAGATTGATGTGAGCTACTATCTGCTGAAGGCGCTCTCGTGGACCGGTCTCATCTGGGATTTAAAGCCCGTCCCAGCCACCATCTACGCTGAGGCGGAGGCTGCTGGGAAAAATCGCCCCTAGTGTGAAGACGCTCGCCATCATCGGGACCGGGATCGCCGGGCTCGGCTGCGCGCATTTTCTCCACGCGAGTCACGACATCACTCTCTACGAGCAAAACGACTACGCAGGCGGGCACACGAACACCATCACCGTGGAGGAAGCGGGGCGGCCCGTGCCGATTGATACGGGCTTCATGGTGTTCAATCACGTGACCTACCCGAATCTCACGCGCCTCTTCCGCGAACTCGGCGTGGCCACGAAGCCGACCGAGATGTCCTTCAGCGTGCAGCACACTCCGAGCGGGCTCGAATACAACGGGGGCAGTCTGAATCTGCTTTTCGGCCAGCGCCGGAATCTCGTGAACCTCCGCCACTGGCGGATGCTGATGCAAATCAATCGCTTCAACAAGGAAGCGATCGCCGCACTCGACGATGCCAGCTTTGCCGAGATGACCCTGCGCGACTATGTCGCGAAACGCGGATACGGCGGGGATTTTCTGGAGCGCTACCTCGTTCCGATGAGCAGCGCGGTGTGGAGCACACCGCCGGATCGCATGCTGGAATTCCCAGCCGTGTCGCTCCTGCGCTTCTGGCACAATCATGGATTCCTCGGCCTGCACACGCAGCATCCGTGGTTCACGGTGACTGGCGGCGCGAAGTCGTATGTGGAGAAAATCACCGCGCCATTCCGCGACCGTGTGCAACTCAAGCGGAAGGCCCTCCGCGTGGAGCGAACTGTAGGAAAGGCGAAGGTCTTCACGCAGGATGGAGAGCCGCGGGAATTCGACAAAGTGATCCTCGCCTGCCACGCGGATCAGGCTCTTGCATTGCTCGCCGATCCGACTGCGATGGAGTCGCGTCTGCTGCGCGATTTCGAATACCAGCCGAACACGGCGACGCTGCACACGGACACCTCCTTCATGCCGCGCACCCGCCGCTGCTGGGCCTCGTGGAACTACCGCATCGACGAGGACGGTGCGCCGAGCACGCACTACTGGATGAACCGCCTGCAGGGTGTCTCCGATCACACGGACTACTTCGTCTCGCTGAACTGCCACGACCGCATCGCGCCCGACCGCGTGCTGCGCCGGATCGAATACGAGCACCCGCTTTTCAATCTCGCCGCCATCGCCGCACAGCGCGAACTGCCGCAGCTCAATCGCATCGCTCCGGAACAGACGACCTACTTCGCGGGAGCGTGGTTCAAATACGGCTTCCACGAGGACGGATTCACCAGCGCACTCGAATGCGCGCGCGCAGTCACCGGCAAGCCGATCTGGTCATGAATTCGTGCATCTACGAATGCAACGTGATGCATCATCGGCTCGAGCCGAAGGAGCATCATTTCAGCTACCGAATTTTCATGTTCGCGCTCGATCTCGATGAAGTCGAAGCGCTGTCAAAGCGGCTGCCATTTTTTAGCCTGAACCGCTGGAATCTCTACACGTTTCGCGACCGGGACCACCTGACGCTGCCGGGCGGGGAAACCAAATCGGTGAGGGAAAACCTCGTCGCCTACCTCGCCGAGAACGGCATCCAGTTCCCCTCGGACGGGCGTATCGTTCTGGTGACTCTGCCCCGCGTTCTCGGCTATATTTTCAATCCGGTCTCATTCTACTTTTGCTCGAATGCGGCCGGTGCTCCGATCTGCGCGGTCGTCGAAGTGGGAAACACTTTCCGCGAAATGAAGCCCTACCTGCTCCGCGAGCCTTCGCCCGATGAGACGTTCCGCCTTATCACGCCAAAGCATTTCTACGTCTCGCCGTTTTCGGCGCTCGATCTCGCGTTCGATTTCAAACTCCGCATCCCCGGCGAGAACCTCGACATCCACATCGACGACCGCGACGGCGAGCGCCGCGTGTTGCTCACTGCGCTGACTGGAAAGCGCGTCCCGCTCACCACCGCGAGGCTCCTTTGGCTCACGCTGAAATACCCGCTCATCACGCTGAAGGTGATCTTCCTCATCCACTGGCACGCGTTCCGTCTCTGGCTGAAGCGGCTGCCTTTTTTTCGCAAGGCAGCGAATCCCGAACTGCAACGCGACGTCCTCCGACCCCACGCTTCCATCGCAGCTAAAAAGCCATGAACGAAACTCTCGCCGCTTCCACCTCTGCCCCTGTGAAGGAGTCGCCGGGCCTTTACCAGCGCATCGTCCTGGATGCACTCGGCAAGATGACTGCTGGCTCGCTGCGCATGGAGCTCCCTGACGGCGTGCAGCGCGTGATCGGCACCGCGGGATCAGACATCAGCGCAGTCCTCCGTGTGCGCGACGCCGCATTTTTCAAGCGCTGCGTGCTCTTCGGAGACGTCGGCTTTGGCGAGAGCTATGTGGCTGGCGAATGGGAGACCGACTCCATCGAGCGCGTCATCGCGTGGGCGATCCTGAATGTCGAAAAGTCGCCTTCGATGTCCGGCTCCAAGTCCCGCGCCCTCGCGCTCAACTTGCTGAAGTTCGGCAATCGCGTGCAGCATCTCCTGCGTCCGAACAGCGAGCGGACCGCGCGGCAAAACATCTCCGAGCACTACGATCTCGGGAACGATTTCTACCGCCTGTGGCTGGATCCGACGATGACCTACTCCAGCGCGATTTTCACCGCGCCGGATCAATCACTCGAATCCGCGCAGGCCGCAAAATACGACGCGCTTTGCCGCAAGCTGCGCATCCTGCCGACGGATCACGTCCTCGAAATCGGCAGCGGCTGGGGCGGATTCGCCTGCCACGCGGTGCGCAACTACGGCTGCCGCGTGACCACGGTGACGATCTCCACCGAGCAGTTTCATTTTGCGAAAGAGCGTTTCAAGCGCGAGGGCGTCGCCGCACGAGTGGACATCCAGCTTGAGGACTATCGCAATATCACCGGCCAGTTCGACAAGGTCGCATCCATCGAAATGATGGAAGCGCTCGGCGACCGCTACCTCGAAACCTACTTCGCAAAAATCCACGGACTGCTGAAGCCCGATGGTCTCGTGGGTGTGCAGTACATCACCGCGCCCGACTCCCGGCACGCGGAGCTGAAGCGCGGCGTGGACTGGATTCAGAAGCACATCTTCCCCGGCTCGCTCCTCCTCAGCATTGGCCGCGTGAATCAGGCACTGAATCGCACCGGGGATCTTTTCCTCCATCACCTTGAGGATATCGGCCTCAGCTACGCGCGCACTTTGCGCATGTGGTTCGATACTTTCAATGCGCGCCTCGGCGAGGTGCGCGCACTCGGTTTCGACGATCCCTTCATCCGCAAATGGAACTACTACCTCCAATACTGCGAGGCGGCTTTCTCCATGCGGAACATCAGCGTCGTGCAGGCCATCTACACGCGTCCAAATAACCCGCGCCTCCGCATTTCCGAATGATCTGGTTCCTTCGCATCGCATTCATCGCCGTCCTCATCTCGATGTTCGCCGTCACGTCGTGGGCGAGCTCTGTGGTCGCATTGTGGAAAACGCCGCGCGCCGTGGCCACGCATCCGTGGTTCATTGCGACGCTGTTCGATACCTACTTCGCCTTTCTCACGTTTTACGCATGGGTCGCCTACAAGGAGACGAGCAAGGTCGCCCGCGTCGTGTGGCTCATCGCGATCCTGCTGCTCGGAAATATCGCCATGGCGATCTACATGCTGAACCAGCTCTTCCGCCTGCCCGCGAATGCCACGATGGAGCAGTTGCTCCTGCGGAAAAAATGAGCGCGGAAATTGCGAATCCGGTTGCTCCTGCGGCGCGTGAGTCGTTTTGGAAACGGCGCATCGTCACGCCCATCGTCGCGCAGCTCAAGCAGGGCGCCACGCCCGAGAAACTCGCGCTCACCGTTGCGCTCGGATGCGTCCTCGGGATTTTTCCGATCCTTGGCTCTTGCACGTTGCTCTGCGGGATCGCCGCCTTTGCACTGCGCCTGAATCAGCCCGTCATCCAGCTCGTGAACTACCTCGTGTATCCGCTTCAGCTCGTGCTCATCATCCCGATCTACCGGGCCGGTGAAATCCTTTTTGGCAAGGCGCCGATCCCGCTTTCCATCCCACTCATCTTCGAGCGGTTCCGCGCGGATTTCGGCCAGTTCCTCCGCGACTTCGGGATGATCGCGGTGCAGGGCATCGTCGTCTGGTGCATCGCTGCGCCCGTTGTTGTCGCTGCGATTTATTTTTCCACCCGGCCCCTTCTTCGACGCCTCGCGCGTCGCACTGCCTGAGCCATGCTGCCACTCCTCGGTCTCGGACTCCTCATCGCGGTCGCCTATTTCAGCCTCACGTGGGCGATCAGCGTGCGGGTGAAAAACTACGGTCTCCTCGATGTCGCGTGGTCCTACGGCGTCGCCATCCTCGCGCCGATCTATGCGTGGAATTCCCCCGGCACCGCGGCGCACAAGTGGCCGATTGTAATCGTCGGCATGCTGTGGAGCCTGCGGCTCGGTACTCACATTTTCATCCGCGTGGTGCGGCACCATCCGGCGGAGGACGTGCGCTATGAGACACTCCGGAAGCGCTGGCCCGGCACCGGCATGTTCTACGTTTTCTTTCAGATGCAAGCCGTCCTGGTGGCCATCTTCTCGCTGCCGTTTCTGTTCGTGAGCTTCGACTCGGCTGCGGGCATCAGTACGATTGAGATCACTGGTTTAGCTCTCGCGATCCTTTCGCTCTGCGGCGAGGCGCTCGCTGATGCGCAACTCAGCCGCTTCAAGGCCGACTCCGCCAATCGCGGCAAAGTCTGTCAGGCCGGTCTGTGGCGCTACTCGCGGCATCCGAATTACTTTTTCGAGTCGCTCATCTGGTGGGCATTTTTCCTCGTCGCCCTCGGCTCACCGCATGGCTGGATCACGATCGTGTGCCCGCTGCTCATGCTCTGGTTCCTGTGGAAAGTGACAGGCATCCCGCTCACCGAGGAATACTCCCTGCGCAGCAAAGGCGACGCCTACCGCGAGTATCAGCGCACCACGAGCGCGTTCATCCCGTGGTTTCGCAAATCTTCCAAATCATGATTTCACTCGACCGCCTACTGGAGACGAATCTCATTCCCGATCCCCTGATCCGCGTCGGCATCCGCCGCCTGCTCGCCGCCACCATTCGCGAGCACCGGCGTGACAATGTGGAGGAGCAGCGCGCCGCACTCCTCGCGCACATCGCCGGGCTGAAGCAAAGCCCCATCGCCGTCCAGACGCGCGACGCGAATGAGCAGCACTACGAAGTGCCCACGCGCTTCTACCAACTCTGCCTCGGCAAGCGCCTGAAGTACAGCTCCGGCCTCTGGACCGACGGCGTCACCACGCTCGACGAAGCCGAGGAAAAGATGCTCGCCCTCACCTGCGAGCGCGCGGAACTCGCCGACGGCCAGCGCATCCTGGAACTCGGCTGCGGCTGGGGCTCGCTGTCCCTCTGGATGGCGGAAAAATATCCCCGCGCGGAAATCACCGTCGTCTCAAATTCCCGCACGCAGAAGGAGCACATCGACGCTGAGGCGGCGCGTCGCGGGTTTAAGAATCTCACCGTCGTCACATGCGACATGAATGTCTTCGACATCGCCGCGCAGTTCGATCGCATCGTGAGCGTGGAGATGTTTGAGCACATGAAAAACTACCAGCTCCTGCTCGCCAAAGTCGCGCGCTGGCTCGTGCCGGGCGGCAAGCTTTTCGTCCACATTTTCACCCATCGCCGCTTTGCCTATCACTACGTGGACAAAGGCTCCGACGACTGGATGACGCGCTATTTTTTCGCCGGCGGACAGATGCCTTCCGACGACCTGCTGCTCTACTTCCAGGACGACCTGCGCATCGAGCAACACTGGTGCGTGAGCGGCACGCACTACCAGCACACCGCAGAGGCATGGCTGCGCAACATGGACGCAAACCGCGCCGAAATCTGGCCCCTCTTTGAGCAGACCTACGGCGCGGATAAAACGAAACGCTGGTGGACTTACTGGCGCGTCTTCTACATGGCCTGCGCCGAACTGTGGGGCTACCGCGACGGCAACGAATGGCACGTCTCCCACTACCGATTCCGTCGGCCGTAGTTTCGCATGGCGCGAAACGGTCCGCGCCTTCTTTGGATTCCTCCAATTAATTTGCGGTCGAAGCCCTGCATGATCTTGCTTAGGCACATCTCTCCATGAACACCCGAATCTTCCTCATCCGCCACGGTGCCACGACTCTCACCGCGGAGGATCGCTTCGCCGGGGCGACCGATGTGCAACTCTCCGATACGGGTCGTGAGCAGGTGCGACGTCTGGCTGAACGGCTGCGCGACGACCACATCAGCGCCGTCTATGCCTCGCCGCTCGGGCGCACTGTCGAGACCGCGCGCATTCTCGCGGAGCCGCACGGGCTCGGGATTGAGACACGTGACGGCCTTCGCGAAATTTCACACGGACGCTGGGAGCAGATGACGCGGCGTGAAGTGGAGGAGCAGTATCCCGAGGAGGCGGCATCATGGGACGAAGACCCTTACACCTTTGCGCCGATGGGCGGTGAGAGCGGGCTCGCGGTGACGGCACGTGCGCTGCCGGTGCTCATGGAAATCGTTCGCAATCATCCGGGGCAAAATGTCCTCGTCGCCTCGCACAAGGCGACCATCCGGCTGCTGCTGAGTTCGCTCCTCGGCTTTGACCCGCGCCGCTACCGGGACAATCTCGATCAGAGTCCCGCCGCGCTGAACATCGTGGACTTCAAGGGTCCGGTGCGCGCACGGCTCACGCTTTTCAATGACACGTCCCACTACGAGAGCGCCGGTCTCGCGATCCCTGCGGTGCCCGCGGCGCGGCTGTCGAAGTGGTGGGACGGCAAGGCAGCGCGCTGAGCGGATTCTCCGGCGCGGAAAGCGCTACCAATTCGTCTCGCGATAATCCTTCAGAAATTTCCCCCACACGTGCGCACCGGTGTTGAAGCCGGCGATGATCGGATCCACGATCCGCGCCGCGCCGTCCACGATGTCGAGCGGCGGATGGAAGCGGTGCTCCTCCACTTTGCGCGCGGCGATTTGCGCGGGGTCCTCGTCGGTCACCCAGCCGGTGTCCACGCTGTTCATGTGGATGCCACTCGCGAAGTAATCCGTCGCCGAAGTGCGCGTCATCATGTTCAGGGCGGCCTTGGCCATGTTCGTGTGCGGATGCCGCGAAGTCTTGTAGCTGCGGTAAAATTGTCCCTCCATCGCGGAGACGTTCACGATGTGCTTGTCGCGCTCCAGGGTGCGGAGCATGAGCGGCTTCAGACGCGCATTAAGGATGAAAGGCGCGATGGCATTCACGAGCTGCACCTCCAGCAATTCCACCGCGGGCACCTCGGCAAGCATGAGGCGCCATGAATTGCGCTCGCGCAGATCCACCTGCTGCAAATCCTGGTCGAGCCGTCCTTCGGGAAAGAGATCGCGCTGTGCGGCGAATTCATCCGGCAGCATCGGCACCTGCGACAGCGCGGCGGCGTGCGTGAGCCCGGCGACTTCCGAGATGCGCTGCTCGGCAAGCGCACGGTCGCCTTCCGGCAGCATGTGGTATCCGCGCAGCCCCTCGTAGGCGCCGAGAAGATGGCGCGCATTTTCCGGCATCGCGTCGAGCGACGCAGCCTCGCCCTGCATCATGTGTTCGTAGAAATCCGGCGGACGCCGCACCGTCTGGCACGCGTTGTTGATGATAAAATCGAGCCGTTCGCGCGTCGCGAGCAAGTGCCGGCAGAACGCCTCCACGCTCGGCGTGTGCCGCAGATCGAGGCCGAAAATTTCCAGTCGATCGCCCCACTCCGCAAAGTCCGGCTCCTGCGCATAGCGCGCCGCCGAGTCGCGAGGGAAGCGCGTGCTCACGATGAGATGCGCGCCGGCCCGCAGCAGCTTGATGCCCGCCTGGTAGCCGATCTTCACGCGCCCGCCCGTGAGCAATGCGACTCGCCCGCGCAAGTCCGCCGTCTCGCTGCGCTTGCGGAAATTCAGCTCTGCACACGCCGGGCAGAGCTGGTCGTAAAAGTGATGGAGCGCCGAGTAGTCCTGCTTGCAGATGTAGCAATTCTGCGGCTCCACGACTTCGCGGAACTCCGCATCGCCCTCCACTTCCACCTGCTTGAAATCGAGCGGCGCGAATGCGCTCGGCGTCGTGAAAATTTTCTCCTTCCGCAGCTTGCGGATGCCCGTCTCGGCAAGCTGGCTCTGGTCGCGCTCGATTTGCTCATTCTTGCGCTGCCGCGTCTTCGCCTTCACGAGCCGCCGCCGCTCCTTCAGGTCCGGGCAAAAGACTTCGCCCGCCGCCTGCACGAGTCGCGTGCGATCTTCTTCCGGCAATGTCGCGAGCAGCGCGCGGTCACCGGCGACCTGCTCCAGCAGTGTGGTGGCGGCCTTCAGCGCCTCCGCAGTGGGAGCACATTTCTTGTCGGTTTTCTCGGGCATGGGACGAAAGGGCGGGGAACTTACAGATGCGTCCTCGTCGCGCGAGCGATAACGCAGCGGGGATGTGTGCCTATCTTGAGGAGAGCGTCGTCCCGATGAATTCCAGCAGCTCCGTCCGCCCCGTTCTCTCCTGGGCAGAGCTCGTGAAGACAGTGGGTGCCACGCGGCCTGACTCCGAAATTTTCGCCTCGAAGAGTTCCATATTTTTCCTGAGAGCAGTCGCCTTCGTCTTGTCCGTCTTGGTGAAGACGAGCGCCATCGGCGCACCGGCATCCATGAGCCACTGGACAAATTCGAGGTCGATCTGCTGCGGCGCGTGCCGGGAATCAATCAGCACAAAGACGCACGCGAGGTTCGTCCTCGAGGTCAGATATTCGGAGATCATCTTCGGAAACTTGTCGCGCACCGCCTTCTGCGCCTTCGCAAATCCGTAGCCCGGCAGATCCACGAGACTCCAGGTCTTGTTCATCGTGAAGAAATTGATCAACTGCGTGTGCCCCGGAGTCGGCGAAACTTTCGCGAGGGCTTTCTGTCCTGCGATCATGTTGATCAGCGATGACTTCCCGACATTCGACCGCCCGATGAACGCAAACTCCGGCAAGCCCGACACCGGGCACGATGCAAAATCCGGAGCACTGATTTGGAAGATGGCGGATTGGATGTGCATGCGTGTGGGCGCAGGGTAGCCGCGTTCGCCGCGCTTGGATACGAAATGCAGGGTGTGAACCGCAGATGAACGCGGATGAACGCAGATTTTTAGAATCCATCTGCGTTCATCTGCGTTCATCTGCGTTCATCTGCGGTTAAAAATGCGCGCTCCGCGGATTTGCGCTGTGTGGTGTGAGGTGTGAGCGAGGAACGCTTCCTGTGTCTGCGCGATGCGTGTTAGCCTCCGCGCATGGATGTATTTTTCAAGGAACTCGGCGACGTCGTTTTGGAACGCTGGAAGCGCGAAAACTTTTCGCTGACGAAGTTCCCCGGCATCGCGCGCGCCGCGCTGGACGAGCGCCCTCCGTCGGAGCATGTGGATCTGCCGGCGCTCGTGCGCGAGTTCCTGCTCGATGACGCGCAGCCTTTCCAGACCGACTCGGGCTTCGGCCAGCCAGAACTCGTGGCATACAGCGACGCGCGATTTTACATCCAGCTCCTGTTTTGGATGGATGGCACGACGGCCATCCATCAGCACGAATTCTCCGGGGCATTCCATGTCATGAGCGGGTCCAGCATTCACGCGATCTACGCCTTTGAAAATGCGCGGACGGTGACGCCCTACTTTCGCATCGGAGATGTGCGGATGAAGCACATCGAGCTGCTGGAGACGGGCCGCACCGTGCCCATCGTCTCGGGCCCGCGCTGCATCCACTCGCTGTTCCATCTCGATACGCCGTCGGTCACGGTCGTCGTGCGCACGCAGCACGATCCGGGGACGGGGCCGCAGTTCAATTACCTCCCGCCGCACATCGCGCTGGACCCGGTCTTCAGCGACCCGCTCATGATGCGCCGCCGCCAACTGCTCGACGTGCTGGAGCAAACCGAAGACCCCGCCTATGCGGACTTGGTGTTGAAAATAATCGCCGGGCTGGATTTCGAGCGTGGCTTCTACGTGCTGCAAAATTGCCGGCGCCATCTGCAAACCCTCGGCCAGTGGGAGCCCACGCTCAGGGCATTTGTCAAAAGGCACGGCAAGCTCGCGGCAGGAGTCGCGGCGACCCTGGAGGAAGAGGCGCGACGGGATGTCATCAAAGGCCTGCGCGGCATGGTCACGGAGCCCGAGCACCGGTTCTTCCTCGCGCTGCTCATGAACGCCCCCACGCGCGCCGACCTGCTCGCGCTCGTGGCGCAGCGTTTCCCGGACGAAGCGCCCGCGGAGATCGTCCTGCGCTGGGCGGAGGAACTCGCGGAGATGTCAGATTACGGCATCACGATCCTCGACGCCTCCTTCCCCGAGACGCTGGAAATCGCAGGCAAAGCGCAGCCCGAACTCTTCATGGCCGCGCTGAGGCACTTCATGAAAGCCGGCCGGAAACCCCCACCCGCCATGAGCGCCCTGCCCGCCGCAGCCGTGAAGGAACTGCGCGCCGCCTTCGCAGAATCGAGCCTGCGTGTGCTGGTCGTCTGACGTGCGTCGCCGGTCCGAAAGATGGCCTCGCGGAGATCAACAACGTCACGCTCCAGTCGTTGAAGCCGGACGCGCAACCCGGCTGCGGATCTGCGCTTTGGAGCCGCCGTTTAAAATTTACCGTTGGGGAGAAATGCGAGCACGTGGTAGAATCCGCGCCTGATGCTTAAGCAATCGATCAACGGCTTCGCCAAAAAGACGTCTGAACTCAGTCCGGCATCGCGAAAATCCACGGGTTCGCATTACACGCCCACACTGCTCGCGGAGTTCGTTGCTGAAGCGATCGTCACCCACTTCGATCCGACAGACCGTCTGACGAGTGTCGTAGATCCCGCAATTGGTGACGGAGAACTGCTCGCCGCATTCCTCCAAAAGTGGCCGGGGGCGGTGAACGCATACGGCTTTGATACCGATGCTTCGGCGATCACAAGTGCGAGCCAACGGCTCCGCGACGGATTTCCAGCCATCTCATGCCAACTCCAATGCGCTGACTTTCTCGATATGAGTTTGGCGAACGGCGAAGGCGACCTGTTTTACTCAGGCGCACAGCAATACGACGTAGTCATTGCGAACCCGCCCTACGTGCGCACCCAAGTGCTCGGGGCGAGCCGGTCGCAAGCTCTGGCGCGGCGGTTCGGCCTCACTGGCCGCGTCGATCTTTACTTTGCCTTCATCGAAGGCATAGCCGAAGTGCTGCGACCTGGCGGAGTGTGCGGCATCATCGTATCGAATCGGTTTATGACAACGCGTTCGGGATGCACGGTGCGCGAACGACTGCTCGATCGTTTCGACGTTCTTCACGTCTGGGATTTCGGCGACACGAAGCTTTTCGAGGCGGCGGTGCTGCCGGCTGTTCTGCTCCTGCGCAAGAAGGATGGACGGCCAGCCGGGGTGCCGAAGTTTTCCTCGATCTACTCCACTGTGCAGGCTGCGCAGCACTGTTGCGCGACCGTTTTTGATGCGCTCCGGGAGAGCGGCGTTGTCGCGGTGAATGGCCAGCGCTATCTGGTCCGCCATGGCGAACTTGACCACGGAAATCGTGCGGACGGCGTTTGGAAAATCGCGACTGTGGAAAGCGATGAATGGCTTGCGACCGTGCGGGCGCACACGTTCTGCACGTTCGGCGATCTCGGAAAGATTCGCGTCGGAGTGAAGACGACCGCGGACAAGGTTTTCATCCGCGACGATTGGGAGTCACTGCCGGAAGAAGAACGCCCAGAGCTGTTGCGTCCGCTTATCACCCACTTCGCCGCCCAACGCTACCGTGCGCGTGCCACCCGCCGCCCTAAGCATGTCCTCTACACCCACGAACTGCGCGATGGCGAAAGGCGTGTGGTCGATCTTGCACAGTTCCCACGAGCCGCGCGTTATCTCGAACGGCATCGTGCGATTTTGGAAGCACGGCGCTATGTGATTGAAGGCGGGAGACAATGGTTCGAAATGTGGGTACCGCAAAATCCTGCGCGGTGGCCGCTGCCCAAGCTCGTGTTCCCAGACATCTCTGAGAAGCCGACGTTCTGGGTCGACCTCGATGGCTCGGTGGTGAATGGCGATTGCTATTGGCTTACGGCGAATGACCCGGCACAGACGGATTTACTCTGGCTTGCGGCCGCCGTCGGCAATTCGACATTCGCCGAGGCATTTTACGATCACCGTTTCCACAACAAACTCTACTCGGGGCGGCGCCGCTTCATGACGCAGTATGTGGAGACATTTCCGCTGCCCGATCCGACAACTCTATTGGCGAAGGAAATCATCGCCTCCGCCAAGGCCCTGTATGAACTCGACGGTGCAGCCGATGGATTGGTGCTTCAGATGAAAGTAGAACAAATGGTATGCGAAGCGTTTGGCCTACCTGTCGAAGAAGTCGCGCGGGAGCGGGATTTGCAGCTTGCGGTTTAGCACTCGCCCTTGGAATTGCGGGAAGCGGGTGAAGAAATCGCATCCAGTCGTCAGGTAAAGGCGGGTTAGCGTGACGGTGGTGCCATCGGTTTGCGCGGAAAAAATTGCGTAGCGCACGTCGCAATGCCGAACCTGACGGCCAAGAATCTGTGGCTCTTCAAGTGGGTCTTCACTCGCAGGCGTCACGAGTCCGAGATCAATCGTCGCAGCGGTTTGCAGTTTTACTTCAAGCAGTTGGTGCCGCACATCGGGAAACCGTCCGTCATCCTGATATGAGCGATAGCCTAGTGCTTTGCATGCAAGGCGATGTAACGCTGCGCCTCGATTCCGCTCCTGGTCATGGCCAGAATCAGTAAATCGCTTTCCGACGAGTTTACGCAGACGTTGAAACACCGTGGCGATGGGCAGCAGACATTCCGCAGTCGCGTGCTCGACTGGGGCGCTATCGAAGCGAGTTGGATTCGCGGCGGAGAGACAAGGTGTAAGGTGATCCGTGTCCCGCTGGGAGATCAATTCGGCTTCGGTGTCTCCAGCGACCAACCGCGCCTGATACTTCTGAGTCAGAGTCCCGGTCGTATCGAGTTTCGCCAGGGTGTCGCCGGTAACAACCCTTACCCGCGAGATGACATTCTCGCCGCTGACCCGCACAAGCCCGTAGCGTCGGATCGCATCAAGTTGTTCGTTCCAAACCTGAAGGTTGTTTGATTTCTGGACGTAGATGTCGAGTTGCTGCCCCGGAAATCTCGGACGCTTGCGGCCAAATGACTTGGGAACCGGATACCCCAACGCCTCACAAACCCGCTCCTTTACGCGCTTCGAGCGAGTGCGCAGGGGCAAGCCCGCCAAATCCATTCCACACAAACCAGTATTCAGGATACTTTCGAGTTCCGGCGATGGAATCCACAGCAGCGAACCGACCTCGACCGCATCGTAAATGGTGAGACCGCTTGCCCGAATCGCTGCAACGTAACGCGCGGGTTTCATTTCCGCTTCCTCGGCGAAAGAAGCTCCGGCACGGAGCATCCCATCGTCTTCGCGAAGAGTTCCAATGTTGCGAGTGTGACATTGCGTTCGCACCGTTCGACCGAGCCAACGTAGGTTCGGTGGACACCACACTTTGCAGCAAATTCGTCCTGCGAAATCTCGTTTTGTTGCCGGTAGGCGCGGATGTTTTCCGCAAGCACGTCGCGCAAATCTTGTTTTGCCATGCGCGGGTTCTACCGAAGCTGATGACCATGATGCGACAGACTCCAAGTAGCATCGCGCAATACTCAGAACCTCATTGCCAAAGCTGGCAACGTCGGATCAGTTCTTGATAGGCATTAATGGGTCGGCACAGATTCCGAACGTCAACACCCACTGTACTTTCAGCGAAGCGGTCTTGGGCCAGCGTGAAAGCGCTGGCGCTTGTATTTTCCAGGGGGTGAACATGTGGGGACAATCGCCAATCAAACCGCGCATGCCGTCTTTCACCGCGCCTCCTGGCTACTCCCGCATTACGGTGGTGAAAAGTTTCGGTGCACTGGTCGCAAACGATTTTTGGCGGCGGGGTGGATGCGCTCGGGGGGGGCGTGGGCTGAGTTTGCGGGCTTTGCGGCGTGCCTACATCACGGGGCGGCGGGCGGGCATGCTCCAGGAGCTCTGGCCGGTGGAGTTCACGGCGGCGACTCGGAACCAAGTGTGTTTGCCGGGCTCGGCTCCGTCGAGTTCGGCGGAGGAACGGGTGGAGACGGGCATGTATTCCCAGCCGTCGTCGGTGATGGGATCGGGGCTCATCTGGATGACATAGACGATGGCGCCGGGGACGGGGGCCCAGCTCAGCTTCGTGCAGCCGGGCGCGCCATTCGTGCTCGCGGTGACATCCTGGGGGGCGGGGAGGGGCTGCGAGGGGGTGTCGGGGCCGCGGATGCCGAAGCCGGCGCTGAGCATCGCGGTGGGATCGCTGTTCGTTGCAAACTTCGTAAAGCTGGCGAGCTGCGAGATGCCCTGGTCCCAGCGCTTCTCGATGGTGCCCTGTCTGGAGACCAGTTCACGCAGTGTGGTGCGGGCGCAGTGGACGGCGGCAATGGCGGCGGTGAGCTCGTCCTGCAGGGCGGAGAATGCGGCGAGGGGTGCCTCGTTGCCGGGCACGAGGGGATTGCCCGTGCTCATGGAGATGATGAGGGTGCCGCGGATGCTTTTTTCCGGGATGCTGAGGCGTGAGGTCTTGGTGGTGATGCTGGTCATGGGGTGGGGTGGCTGTGGTGCGGGCAAGGGTGCCGCTCCGGTGAAGATGGGCTGCGGGATGCATAGCGAGAGGTGTGCCAGAGATGGGGATGCGTTCGGAAATGGAGGCATCCGCGAGGCGATTGCATTCATTCCCGGAGGCACGGCACAAAATGTCCGGGACATTTTGGAAAAGGCTGCGGACATTTTGAAAAAGTTCGCGGCTGTCGCGGCTGGAGTCGCGCACATGGCTGGTGGATGCGGAGGATGAAGGGGAAGGGCCGAGGGTGGGGGGCAAAAAGCTGGAGGAGGTCTGGTGAAAGTCCGAGGAATGTGGAGGAATGCCGGGGATTCTGCGGATGAAGTCATGCCAAATTGAGTCGCAAGTCTGAGTTTGGCTGGAGGGAGCCGAGGATTCGGTCGCAGGCGCGCTCGGGAGAGGGGGCGGAAGCGGGCTTCCGGGCGCGCTTTTCCGATGGCGGATGCATAATGAAACGCGCGGTGGGCAGGGCGGTGGCGGACATCCCGGGGCACGCGCGCGGGATTTTGCGCAGCTAACGCCAGAGCTTGCGGTCGAGGGTGCGGTATTGGATGGCCTCGGCGATGTGGTCCGGGGCGATGTCTTCTGCGCCGCCGAGATCGGCGATCGTGCGGGCGACTTTCAGGATGCGGTCGTGGGCGCGGGCGGAGAGGTTTAGGCTGTCCATGGCCATGCGGAGGAGATTTTCGGCGTCGGTGCTGAGGGCGCAAAATTTTCGCACCTGTGGCGAACTCATGCGCGCATTGATCCGAACCTTGCCCTCGCCGAAACGCGTACGCTGAATCTCGCGCACGCGGATGACGCGTTCGCGGATCGCGGCGCTGGGTTCGGCGCGCTCGGTGCTGCGGAGTTCGTCGAAGGCGACGGCGGGTGCCTCGACGTGGAGATCGATCCGATCCAGCAGCGGGCCGGAGATACGCTCTCGGTATTTCTCCACTTGCTGAGGCGTGCAGCGGCACTGGCGTTTCGGGTCGCCGTGGAAGCCGCAGGGGCAGGGGTTCATGGCGGCGACGAGCATGAACTCGGCGGGGAAAGTCATCGTGCCGGCGGCGCGCGAGACGGTCACTTTGCCATCCTCCATCGGCTGGCGCAGGACTTCGAGCGTGGTGCGTTTGAACTCGGGCAGCTCGTCGAGAAAGAGGACGCCGTGGTGCGCGATGCTGATTTCGCCGGGCGAGGGATTCATGCCGCCGCCGAGGAGGCCGGCATCCGAGACGGTGTGGTGCGGCGCGCGGAAGGGGCGGGTGGCGACGAAGGATTTGTCGAGCAGCAGGCCGCAGATGCTGTGGATTTTTGTGGTCTCGATGGCTTCCTCCATCGTGAGCGGCGGGAGGATGCTAGGCACGCGCTTGCTGAGCATGCTTTTGCCGGAGCCGGGAGGGCCGATGAGCAGGAGGCCATGTCCGCCAGCGGCGGCGATCTCGATGGCGCGCTTCACATGCTGCTGGCCGCGCACGTCGGCGAAGTCGGATTCGTAGTCGCCGTGGCTGGCGAAGAATGCGGCGAGATCCTCGCGCACGGGCGGGAGGGGATTTTCGCCGGTGAGGAAGGTGAAGGCCTCGCGGAGATTGCGCACGCCGATGACATCAATGCCCGCGACCATCGCGGCCTCGCGGGCGTTTTGCAGCGGGACGACGAGCTTCTTCCGCCCGATGCGACGTGCCTCGATGGCGACGGAGAGCACGCCGCGCACGGGACGCACCGCGCCGTCGAGCGCGAGTTCGCCGACGAAGCAGAAGTCGGCGGCGTCATCGAGCTTTACGTCCTGAGCGCAGGCGATCATGGCGAGCGCGATGGGGAGGTCAAAGCTCGGCCCTTCCTTTTTCACGTCGGCGGGTGCGAGGTTCACGGTGACGTGGCCGCCGGGCCAGCGGAAGCCGCTGTTGGAGATCGCGGTCTTCACGCGGTCGCGCGCTTCGCGCACGGCGGCATCGGGGAGGCCGACGATGACGATGGCGTCCTTCTGCCCGCCGTTGTCGCTGACTTCGACGTCCAGATCATAGGCTTCCACTCCGAAGACCGCGGCAGAAAAAACTTTCGCTAGCATCGCCGGCAAAATGGCAGAGTGGGCGTCGCGCGGGAAGTGCGAAGCGTTGGTGGCGACAAAGAAGTTTCCTCCATGGAGGATTGAGTCAGTGTCGCATCATGAACTTTCCCGGACTGCTCGCCGCCGCCATTTTCATCCCGCTCGCGGGTATGCGTGCCGGTGCAGCGGATGCGAAGCCTGCGCCGACGAGGGCGGAGACTAACGAAAAAAGTGTGGCGGACATCGCTGCGGAGGTGAAGCCTTCGCTCGTGAAGGTGATTCAGGAAGGTCGCGAAGGACGTGACGGGCTGGGCAGCGGATTCGTGCTGCGTGCGGACGGGCTGATCGCGACGAACCGCCATGTGATCGGCGAGGCGCGGCGGATCAAGGTGGAGATGAGTGATGGAAAAGTGGAGGACGTGACGGAGGTCTTCGCGACGGATGCGCGCATGGACCTGGCGATTCTGCGCATCGCACGGAAGGATCTGAAGCCGCTGCCGCTCGGCGATTCCGCGGCGCTGCGGCAGGGCGAGCGGATCGTGGCGATGGGGAATCCGATCGGGCTTGCGTTCAGTGTGGTGGAGGGCGTGGTGTCGGAGCCAAAGCGCGACATCGAGGGCGTGGAGATGATCCAGGTCGCGGTGCCCATCGAGCATGGGAACAGCGGCGGGCCTTTGCTCGACAGGCAGGGTCGCGTGATGGGGCTGCTCACGATGAAATCCGCGGTGACGGAGAACCTCGGATTTGCCATGCCGGTGAATCCGCTGAAGGCACTTTTGGAAAAGCCAAACCCGGTGCCGATGGAGCGCTGGCTGACGATCGGGGTGCTGAATCCGCGCACGTGGAAACCGCTCATGGGCGGGCAGTGGTCGCAGCGCGCAGGCGTGCTGAATGTGGAGCAGCCGGGCGACGGCTTCGGCGGGCGCGCGCTGTGCCTGTGGATGGCGGAAAAGCCGACGGCGGAATTCGAGGCGGAGGTGACGGTGCGGCTGGACGATGAGGCGGGCGCGGCGGGCCTGACGTTCTGCTGGGACGGCGAGAGGCACTACGGATTTTATCCGACGGGCGGGAAGCTGCGGCTGACGCGCTTCGACGGGCCGGATGTTTTCACGTGGAAAATTCTCGCGGACTCTGCGAGTGACGCGTACCGGCCGGGCGACTGGAACACGCTGCGTGTGCATGTGGATGCGGAGCGAGTACGCTGTCTCGTGAACGGGCGCGAGGTGTTCAATTTCGAGGACTCGGATCTGCGCGGCGGGCGCGCGGGTGTGTGCAAATTCCGGACGACGAAGGCGAGCTACAAGGGATTCCGCATCGGCAAGGATCTCGCGGAGAAGCCGGCGGACCCAGCGCTGGTGACGAGCCTGCAAAAGTCCATGGACGGATTTCTCGACGGGAAGACGGCGAAGGATCGCGCGATGGATTCACTTTTGAAAAATCCCGACGCGGCGAAGCGCGTGCTGGCCGAGCGGCGCAAGGCGGTGGAGCAGAGCGCGGAGTCGCTGCGCAATCTTGAGCGGGAACTGCATCGCGGCGCGATCGTGCGCGAGCTTGCGCAGGAACTTTCCAAGCCCGACGACAAGGCCGACCTTTTGCGCTGCGCGCTGCTCGTCTCGCGGCACGACAATCCCGAGCTGGATGTGGAGGGCTACGTGCGGGGCTTCGGGCAGATGGCGGATGATTTGAGGAACGATGCGGAAATCAAAAAGGGCACGGCGGCAGCGGTGAAGCGCATCGCGGCATATCTTTTCGAGCAAGGCGGATTTCATGGGAGCCGGCATGATTTCGACAGCCGCTCGAATAGCTACATCAACGAGGTGCTCGATGACCGTGAGGGGCTGCCGATCACGCTTTCGATCATCTTCATGGAGCTGGCCTCGCGCCTCGGTGTGAGGGATGTCGCGGGCATCCCGCTGCCGACTCGCTTCATGGTCGGCTGGCGCGAAAAGCCGGATGGGGAGTTCAGCTTGCTCGATGTTTTCGATGGCGGAAAAGCGCTGACGATGGACGAGGCGAAGGCGCTCGTCTCGGGCGGTGAACCGCTGCCCGATGCAAGCACGCGGCCCGCGACGAAGAAGGAAATCATCGTGCGGATGATCCGGAATCTGCTTGGCCGTGCCGTGGCGTCGGACAAGGCGGCGAAGGACGCGCCGCCGTATTTCAACCTGCTGCTTGCGGTCGAGCCCGATGCCTTCCGCGAACGCCTCACGCGCGCCCGGATGCGCGAGACTTTCGGCGACCGCTCGGGTGCCGCTGGGGACATCGGCTGGCTGCTGGAGCATCCGCCGAAGGAATTCGGGGAGGATCAGCTCGATGCGCTCGCAGAATGGATGGGGCGGCTGAAGCGGTGAGCATTGGAGCGGTTTAAATAAAACTGTGGCCGTTTCTGATTCCGTCGATCGCGGCGTGTATTTTGTAGCGTAGCTCTCCAGAGCTGCGCGGGCCCTGCCGCCGCAGCCTGCGCGCAGGTCAGGAGACCTAGGCTACAACGCGCAGCGGCTTCGACAGTTTTTAAATGGCTCTAGTTTGCTGCGTTCGCGTCCGTGATGTTCGAGCGCATTGCGGAGCGGGGGCGGAATTTCAGCATGTCGCCGTGTGCCAGCGCGTGGCCCGTGTGGTCGTCGGTGGATGCGGTCTTTGGCAGGAAGGGTTTGCCGCCGAGTTCGGTGAAAACCTTCTCGACCTGCGGATCGAGAAAGTCGCCGACGTAGCGCTGGATGCGCTCGCGGGAACGGAGGTCGCGACGGATGCCTCCGACGGCGTCCTGCATTTCCTGGGGAGTCTTGCCGGCGAACTTTTTCACCTCGGCTGTGAGTGTGACGAAATAGGCCTGCTGATCGTCGAGCACCTCCGGGCCACCGATGGGGCCGTGGCCGGGGCAGATGGTTTTTGCGCCGAGCTTCTTCGCGGCTTCGAGCGTCTGGATCCACTGCGCGATGTCGCCGTCGCTGGCGTAGTTGTAGGGGCCGTTCACGCAGGCGTCGCCGGTGAAGAGGATCTTCTCATTCGGCAGCCACGCCCAGCCGTCTCCGTGCGTGTGCGCGACGCCGAAGTGGAGCAGCTCCACGCGGTGCTTGCCGTCGTCGAAGATGAGTTCGTTTTTGTAAAGCAGCGTCGGCGGCTTGAGTTTGCTGGCAGCGACATCGGGGCGCTTCTTCGCGGTGTCCTCCCAGCGGCCCGGTTTGTCGCCGAAGGTGCCGGTCTCGTATTTTTTCATCTCTTCGATCACGCCGATGTGCGCGACGGGCGTGGCACCATTTTCCACCCACACCTGGTTGCCGTAGGCGTGGTCGCCGTGGTGGTGCGTGTCGAATGCGAAGCGGATTGGCTTGTCGGTGAGCGCCTTGATCTTCGGGATGATTTCCTTCGCGCCGGAGGGGAAGTTGCCATCAATCACGAGCACGTAGTCCTCGAAGATGATCCAGCCGTTGTTGCAGTGGCCCTTGGCCTTGATGTCGCCCTCGTGAAAATAGACTTCGGGCGCGACTTTGATGACTTCGTTCACACCGGCCGTGCAGGGCAGGGTGGCGGCGAGGATGCTGGAGGCGAGTGCGGTGAGGAGGAGGGGTTTCATCGGCAAAGGTGGTGTCATCGGTCGCGATGGGATGCAATGTTGAAGCTGTGTTTCAACTGGCGTGCGGCGCTAGGCACTCAGGCTATCTTCCACGGTTCGACTCAACGAACCGCGCACGCATTTCTCAACTGATCAGCAGCAATCGCGGAAGGTCGCCGGGCAGCGTCTCGGGTGCGCGGTGGATGCAGGGCGGGACGGGGCTGCCGGGCCATTCGGTGGCGATGCGCCATAGGTTGCCGATGCCGAATGAAAAGGGCTGCGCATTCGGGGCAGGTGCGTAGTGCAGATCGTAGCAGCATTCGCGGAGGTGCTCGTGAAAGTCGTGGTCGTCATTTCCTCCGAAATGCCGGAGGAGTTCCGCGCGGGTCTCGGGGATGTCCACGCGACGCATGGCGTCCTCGTTTGGAAGTCCCTCGCTCGTTGCTCCGAAGTAGGTGCAGAGCCAGGTATCGGCTTCGACCGGGGCGCTGTCGGCGTGGAAGGAATAGACGTCGGTGCGCACGGTCTCGCTCTCCTCGTCGCGGGGATATGCACGGATGCAGTCGAGGACTGGCGCCAGTCCTCGCGCGCGCAGAAGCTGGAGGTCTTCGATAAGAATGCCCGTCGCCTCCCTTCCCTCAGCGCTCAAGTCCAGCGCAGCGAGACTCGACTCATCGAGACTGGTGATTCCCTCCGCGGTGCTAAGACGCTGCACGAGTTCTCCGAAATCCCCGGGCAGCGTGCGCTCCCAGCAGAGGGCATTGATGCCGTCGCTGAAAGGGGTCGTGATCAGCTCCTCAAAACTGCTCACCACTTTGATCCGATGATAGCCGGGAGGCGGGGTGAAAGGAGTCGTGCGTGTGCTCACGGGATGAGCAGAGCGCGCTGCGGGGAATGTGCCAAGCAACGGCTACGCGAATGCAGCGGCCGCATTCCTGCGCCGCGCCAGCGCGAAGGGCAGTGCCGCGACGAAAACGAGAATGACGGACGAAGGTTCCGGGACGGTGGCGAATCCGATGTCGCGCAGGAATGCGAGGTCGAGTTGCGTGAGCGATTTGCGGGTGCCTTGGGTGATCGAAGGGTCCATCACTGCCTCCTGCGCTCCGCCATCGGAGAGGCGGGTGCTCATCGCGCCGTCCGCGATGTGGCCGCCGTCTGCGGAAACCATGTTTGCACCGCTGCCTGTGAGCGCGATTACGTTGGAGCCGGTCCACGTTGTTCCGAGGGTGAGCCCGGTCCAGGTGTCCGCTGTTCCGAAGCCGATCGAGTGGAGGATTTCATGCAGGGCCACGGAATAGAGGTCGTTTTTTCCGGCTGCGACTGCGGCGGTGTGGTCGTAGTGCCAGTAGGCTGCGAGCTCCGCCGGAGTGTCCGCGGATCCGTTGTTGTCCGAATCCGAGTCGAACGAAAGGCTGCCCCGAATTGCGCCGAAATTCAGGGCATAACTTGTCCCTCCGATCGAACCGGACAGGGTGCCGATGATGGGGCCGGCACCACGCTGCATGGCTGCATTGGAGGCGGCGTTCGCAAGCCCGACGGCAGCGGGAAGTCCACCCGCCGGTCCACTGGCGCTCGCGCCGATGCCGACGCTGGCGGGGCCGCCGATCCCGAGTGTCATGCCCGTCAGCGGCTGCATGCCGACGTAGATGGTCATGAGATTGACCGGTGTGTTGAAGGTGCTCTGAACGACGGTCGCTCCGGTTGAGGGATTGGTCACGTGCAGCCTCCAATCGAAATCAACGGTTGTTCCGCCACTGGTGCCCGAGTAGATGTCCGTCGTGATCGCACCGAGTGAACTGGTGATGGCATTGCTGATGTCCTGCGCTGCAGCATCCACGGCAGCCTTTGCAGTGGGATTCGTGCCGAAGAAGTTCCCGTTTGCAGCATCGAAGCTGTAGTCGAGCTGCACTATCGCGGACTCGATAGGCAGAGTCCACACGAAGAATGCGAGTATCGCAGCAAAGCGGCTCATTGATAAAATTCTGGGCGCGGCGATTTGAAAAGTCACGGAGGAAACTTGTTAGCAATCTGCGTTCCATGGTCCGTTAGCTTCTAATGGTGGCCGGATGTCCGGGTTCGGAATAAAGAATCCCTCTGAACCTTCTTCTTTGATGAACCCCAAAATCAAACTGGTCGCCGCATGCTCACTTGGCCTCGGAGGGTTTGCGCTTGGATTCCTCGCAGGTGGCGGCCGCTCGCCGCTGAAACCGGACGGTCGAGGTGCCGCCGATCGTTCTGATGCCGGAGCCGGTGCGGGGCAGAAATCCGCAGACTCATCGAATCCTGCGGGGTCGGGTGAGCGCGGGCAGTTTGCCACGATGGCGGGCGCTTCGGATAAGGAGAGCCGGTTTTTCAGCGCCTTCCGCGAGCAGGATGATTTGAAGCGCACGCACGATCTTGTGGACGCGGCGGCGGCACTTTCGATGGAGGAGATCCCGGGCCTCATCGCACGTATCCGCGCGATGCCGCCGGATGCGCGGGAGATGCTGATGCCGTATGCCATCTCACGCTGGGCGCAGATGGACCCGAAGGCTGCGGGCGATTACCTGGTGACACTCACGGACAAGAATGGCCGCGATCGTGCGATGCGCTATGTGATGGCGGCATTCGTGGACCAGGGCGTGGATGCGGCGAAGGCGTGGGCCACGTCGCTGCCGCCGGGGTATCATCGGACGAATGCGGTGCAGAGCCTCATTTCCTCGCTCGCAAAACGCGACCCGATGAAGGCGCTCGCCATCCTGCAGGAGATGCCGGCGGAGACGCGGGGTTACAGCCTTCAGACGGTCTTCGGCACGTGGGCGCAGTCGGATGCGCCGGGCGCGGCGGCGAAGGTGATGGAAATGCCAAAAGGCGCGAACCGGGATGGCGCGATCCGTTCCGTGGCGTCGAACTGGGCGCAGAACAGTCCCGTGGATGCATTCGCATGGGCGAAGGACATGCAGGAAAAATCGCAGCAGACGGCGGCGATGCAGACGGTCATTTCACAATGGGCGGCCGTGGATTCCGCGGGAGCGCGCACTGCTGCGCTCGCGCTGCCGACGGGTGAACTCCGGAACAATGCGGTGTCCACTTTGATCAGCCAGATCGCCGGGCGGAGTCCTGATGAGGCGAAGGCGCTGCTGGAGGAATTGCCCGAGGGAAATGCGCGGAGTGCGGGCGTATCCGCGCTCGTCAATGCGCTCGCCTACACCGATCCGAAGGCTGCGGCGGAACTTGTGACACAGATGCCTGGCGACCGGCGGAAAGGCGATGCTGTGAGCAATGTGGCGATGCGTTTTGCGCGCAGCGATACGGCCTCCGCGCTCGCATGGGCGGAGACACTCGGCGGGGACCAGCGGAACTCGGCATTTTCCGGCATCGCCTACACATGGACGCAGCAGGACCCGAAGGCGGCATTCGACTACTACGCGAAGCACGAGATTATGAGTGCCGACGGCTTCATGGTGAATCAGGCGCTGCGCAATTGGGCGCAGAGCGACTCCACCGAGGCGCTCGCGTGGGCTCGCACATTGCCCGACGGCAAGTTGAAGGACCGCGCCCTTTCCACAGTGGTCGTCTCGATGGCCGATCACGATCCGCGGGAGGCTGCGAAGATGATCAGCTCGCTGCCAGCGAGTTCGCAGGATGATGCCGCAGGCAATCTCGCCGCGCGCTGGGCGACGAATGATCCCACCGCCGCCGCGCAGTGGGCCGCGAATCTCCCTGAGGGCGACGCGCGCAGGATGGCCACGCGCAACGTCGTCGCGACGTGGGCGGAACGCGATGTCGCGAAGACAGCGGCGTGGCTCGAAAAACTTCCTGCGGGAATCTCTCGCGACGGGGCAGTTTATGAATTCTCACGGCAGGTCACGGACAAGGATCCCGCCGGTGCAGCCGCATGGGCCGGCACGATCTACGATGCCGCGCAGCGCGACACCGCGATGGAGCGCATCTACCGCCACTGGGCGCGCACGGACCAGCAGGGCGCGGTGAATTTCATCGCAAATTCGCCTGTCATCTCCGATGCGATGAAGCAGCGCCTGCTCACCCCGGTGACCACCCAGAAGGTGAAGTAACACCGCGGGACTTGATTCGGACGGAAGCGCAGTCAGGCTCGCACGCGATGGCCAGCTATTACTCCGGCAATTGAACAGGTAGCAATCACGCGGCATAGGACACGTACTGATTTTGGAAGTAGGAACCGACATGGTCGGGCAACTTGCTGAGTCGATGCATGTGGGATTTTAGATTGGCTTCGAGTTGTTGCCGATCC
>JBBRPQ010000048.1:0-37247 GCA_038227825.1 Chthoniobacterales bacterium | reverse complement strand
CGGCCGGAACTCAGGCTTCCAGCCTGAGCGCGGGAACGGGAGGGCGGGCTTCCAGCCCGGCTGCGGCAGGCTTGAAGCCTGCCGCGCCCCTCCCGCCCACAGACAGGATGTCTGTGTTCCTCTCGCCAGCGGATGCCTCGCGTTTGCGTTCCTATCCGGACAAACGCGTCGCAATGCGCGCGGCGAAAATCCTCGACGAAATGAACCCGCTCGCGAAGGCGAAGAAGGACGCCATCGCGAAGCTGCTGCCCGCAGTCGAGCAACCCGGCGACGCGGTGAAGGGCAAGGCGCTCTTCACGGTGACGTGCGCGATTTGCCACAAGTTCGGCGACGCCGGCATGGACATCGGCCCCGGCCTCACGGGCATGGGCGCGCACGCCGCTTCGGAATTGCTCAGCGCGATCGTGGACCCGAACGCGGAGGTGGATCCGTCCTTCACCGCATGGAACATCGAGACGAAGGACGGCCAGGCGTATGCCGGAGTCATCGCCGCGGAAAATCCCGCGAGCATCACGCTGAAGAGCCTCGCCGGTGTGCAGGAGATCAAAGTCGCGACGATCAAGAGCCGCGTGAACACGGGCCGCTCGCTGATGCCCGAGGGCTTCGAGGGCCTCGGCGGCGAATCGCTGCGCGACATCATCGCCTACATGCAGAGCGTGGACGGCGGGAAATTCCGCGTGGTGGACCTGCGCGACGCGTTCACCGCGACGACCGCGCTCGGCCTCTACGCGAAGCCGGAGACAAAGGGCGACTCGTTCGTCTTCAAGAAGACCGGCACGGTGAATGTCGAGGGCGTGCCTTTCAATATCGTCGCGCCGGAGAAGGCTCCGATGAACATCGTCGTGCTGAACGGCGGGCACGGCATCGCGAAGACGATGCCGAAGCGCGTGGAAGCGAAGCTCGGCGGCTTTGCGGCGAACCGGCTGCATTTCCTCGGCGGTGTGACGGGCTGGGGCTTCCAGAACAATGGCGACACGAGCGACGTGCTGAAGATCACGGTGCATTTCACCGACGGGCAGCGCGAGGGCATCGTGTGCCGGAACGGGACGGAGTTTGCGGACTACTTCCACCGCGTGGACGTGCCGGGATCGAAGTTCGTGGACGTGCTGAAGAACCAGCACCAGATGCGCTTCTTCACGAAGGCGCTCGCGCACACCGCGCCGATCGAGAAGGTCGTGCTGGAGTCCTTCGGCGCGAGCGCCGCACCGACGATCGTGGCGATCACGGCGGAGCTGGCGGATGGCGCCACTGGGAGCGCTGGCGTCCCGCCGGCAGGTTCACGCGTCCCGCGTGAACCATCGCCCACCAACAGCGGTGCTCGTGAAAAGAGTGCGTCGCCCGATTCCGTTGCACCGCGCGAGACGCGCGGCGTTGCCGGCGGGACGCCAGCGCTCCATGAAGACTTCAAGCCGCAGTTCAGCGATCCCGTGCCGCAACCGCCTGCGACGAAACCGGCAGGCGGCCCGCGCGTGCTCATCGTCGGCGGAGGCAGCTCGCACGACTTCGTGAAATTTTTCGGCGGCACCGACAAGGCCACGCTCGCGCCCGTGTGCGGCTGGGTGGATTTCACGCAGAACGCCAACGGAGTTCCCGCAATCCTCGACCGCGTGGACGTGCTCGTTTGGAGTGCGAACCAGCCCGTTTCCACCGCGACGACGAAGGCCCTGCTCGCCTTTGCAAATCGTGGCGGCGCTATCGTCGCGCATCATCCCGGCACCTGGTATGCGTGGAAAAATTTCCCCGAGTGGAATCTGCAAATCATCGGCGGCGGCACGCGCGGTCACGATGCGCTCGGCGCGTATCCGGTGAAAGTGGCCAACCCGACGCACCCGATTACCAAAGGTGTGCCTGCTGATTTCGAGATCACCGACGAACTCTACAACTACAACGCCGACCCGAACGGCACGCCGATCGAAGTGCTCGTCACTGCGACAAGCCCGAAGACCGGGAAGACTTTCCCGCAGGTCTTCGTGGTGAAACATCCGAAGGCGAAGATAGTCGGCCTCACGCTCGGCCACGACGCCCGCGCGCACGATCTTCCCGCCTATCAGACGCTCCTGAGGAACGCGGTGCAGTGGGCGGCGGGCAAGTAGCGCAGACGCCTTGAGGCGGGCACGCTGATTGTCCTCTGAATATGCCGGGGGATTGGGCTAAAGCCAAAGCCACTTTTTGCGCTGCCGCCTTTTGCTCCCGCAGGGTGGGAGAAATGCAGGCGATCCTCGTGCCGGAGACCAGCCTGCCTCCTTCCGTCGGCGGCTACGAGTGGGGCAGACGCGAGCTTCCGCTCGCGCCTCCGGGATCGGCCCTACCTTTTCCCGAAGAGACTCCATCCGCCGGCCACTTTCTCGGCCTGCTTGTTCTGCTGGACCTTGAGCTGGCCGAGCAGGCTTTGCAGATGGAGGTAGATGCGGTGCCACTGGCCCTCGACTCCGGGGATGCTGTCGCTCATTTCCGCGAGGTAGCGGAGCGACGGCGCGCTGGCGAAAAGTGAGAGGACATCGTCCTTGCGCAGCCCGCACTTCATGTCGCTGGCGAGGATGATTTCCGTGCCCTGCGTGATGAGACTTTTCAAGTCGAGGAACTGCGCATCGTCCTCGGCGGTGAACTTTTTGTCGCGGGCAAGAGTGACGTAGGAATTGAACTGCTTCCAGCACTCGATGTGTGTCTCAAGATGCAGGATGAAGTCATCAAGGTTCTTGTTGTTCATGTTAGTGGGTGTGGGCTTGCGTACAAAGTGGGTTTCGTTCGGGACTAGAAAAATAAGTGCGCCGCCGCGGAGATCGCGGGCGACGATGTTCATGCCGCTGTAGCGGATGGTGACATCATGGATGATGACGTTGGTTTCGCCCGCAAGGCGGAATGCGGCGAGCGCGGTGCGGCCAATCTCCTCTGCGGTGCTCTGGGGGAACCACTGCGGCAGTGTGCTGCAGATGATTCCGCCTTCGCGGTGGACGGCGAAGCAGCCGGACGGCATGCGGCTTGCCTCGATCGGAATAGTCGTGCGGACAAATGGTTTTAGGACGCCCATCTTACTTCGATTTGGCTGAGGGTTTCACGGATTTGCTGAAGGGCGAGTGCCCGGGTAAAGCCGACGCCGAGCACTTCCTCGTCGGCGGAGATAATTGCCAGATTGCGCTGGGGCCCGAAGGCCTGGATATCGTGCAACTCACCGACTTTTAGCTCTGCGCCAAGCTGGTCGAAGGCGTGAGCGGTCTGGTGAATCCACACGGCGAGAGGCGCAGGATCGTCGCAGCCCCAGTGCTCATATTTTTTGGTCTCACCAAGATCGACCGCCATTGCAAACTGCACGCCGGTGAAACGGGCGAACGCGCTCAGAAGCGATTCAGGCGTCTGGCCTTCCGCCAGTCCCTTTTCGTCCGCCTCGTCGAGTGACTGCGCGGTCTCCATGAGGAGGCTTTCGTATTGGATGAAGATGGTGCGCGGCCGAGGCAGCCCGGCGGGAAGTACCTCAAAATTTCCGGCCTTCCAGCCAATCATCTCGACGATGGCTGGCTTGCCCACTTTGTCCTCCACAGATGCATCCACGATCTCGCCCTTCTGAATCCAGATGCGACCCTCGCCTGCTGCGCTGGAGATTTTCAGCACGCAGGAATTCTGCGTGAGGCATTCGAGCTGGAGGATGTCGAGGAGTGTCTTGCTCTGCACCCCGCGGAAGCCGCCCTGGCTCTCGCGCTCGAGGAGGCTCTCGATGCAGTCCACGAAAAAGATGATCTCACGGCCAGTCTTCGGCTTCTCCATGTAAAGATCCACGCCGACGCGATAGGCGCGGCCACGCAGATCCTCTTCGGTGGAGCCCGTCATCACCACGGTGCGCAGCGCGGGGAAACGCCGGCGGACGATGGCGAGGACCTGGAAGCCATCCATCTGCGGCATGTTCAGATCCACAAGCAGAAGCGCGAAGGGCTCGTTTTCGAGCATCGCGATAGCATCTGGTCCGGAGCTTGCGGTGCGGATTTCCGGCTGGCTGGGGAGCCTTGCTAGAATTTCCTGATAGATTTCGAGCAGGTCCTGCTCGTCGTCGAGAATGAGAATTTTTTGGCGCGCGGCCATGGGTCTGTCAGGGCTGATATGGGATTTCGTCGAGAGGTGGAGAAGCAGTTGCAGTTTCAAGCGGAAAGCAGAACGCGCACCCGGATGACCACAAACCTATTTTTTATTTTATCGGTCTCATGTGGCACCACTGCTGCTAGCTCCGTTTTGAAAATCCGAATTACGATGTTCAACTTTCTCAAGCGCATCTTCCGCAAGGACGAAACGGCAGCAACCCCCGCAGTCACTGCAGCAACGACGGTAGCGCCTCGCGCAATTGAGAAGCCGATCGGGAATGGCGTGGAGGTCGCCTCCCTTTCACTCCGCGCAATCCTGGAGAAGCTGCCGCCGGAACTTCAGGCAATCGTGAACCAGATGCCCGAACCGGAAGTGAAAATCATGCTGCCGGTGAACAACATACTGAAACAGTTGCCGTCGGGCGCAGTCAGGATGTCGCTCGCCAGCCTGCTGCGTCAGGCGCCACAAGGCACATTTCGCAAAGCGGAAGTGGAGGAGAAGCAAATGGTGGATGTCCCACTTTCCGAAGTCTTCAAGAATGTGGATGCAAAGCGCCTCGGTCGCCGCAATGACCAACGTCGCTACGACGTGCCTGATGATGCAGCCGGACTTTTTGGAACTACTGGAAGCAGCCGCAGCGTGACTCCGCGCGCGGCGCAGCAGGAAGTCCTGCCACCCGCACCTACAACGCCCGAAGCCATCGCGCCGGCAGCCACACCTGCTCCGGCACCGCAGGTCTCACAGCCGAGGATCGTGAAGATGCCAGGGATCGCTCCGGCATCCGCGCCCGTGACGGTGAGCAGCATTGGAAACGGGCATTCCCATTCCCCCGCCCCTGCCGCTCCAGTCGTGACGAAGCCAAAGGTCGCTGCACCCGCCGGCGCAAATGGGGAGCTTGTGATTTCATTTGTAGAACTCGCCGCCGGTTGGCCCGAGGGAATCCGCAGCGAGTTCTCGCTGGTGTCCGGCGACACGAAGCTGATCATTCCCGCGCAGTCGGTGGGCCCGGGACTCCAGAAGGGCAAGGTCGCATTCCCCTGGTCGCAGGTCCGCATGTGGATGCGGCCGGGAATCAACACCCCGGTAGCGCTCGCTGATGATCTCGAACTCGTCTTGCCGCTGAAAATCATTGCGCCCGCATTTGTCGCTGCGACCGGTGCCACAAAACGCCGCGAAGCTGCCGAGATCGATCACAGTCTTCCGGATTTCTTCGGCCCCACTGCCGGGAACAGTCCGAAATCGGAGCAACCTGCACCAACTCCCGCTCCGGCGTCCAAGGCACCTATCGAAGTCGCAGTGCCACCGACACCGGAACCCGTGGCGGTTGCCGCCCCTGCGATTGAGACGGAAGCACCTCCGCTCCAGTTTTCACTCGTCCGCGAAGAGCCGGTCGCGGTGCAGCAGCCCGTGCCTGAAATTTCTGCCGAAGTCGCTCCTCCCATCACCCCAGAGGCGCCAACCCATTCCACTTCTCCGACGGAACTCGTGAAGCAAGCCTGTGCGATTCCCGGAGTCGCAGGTGCATTGATCGCCCTCGAAGAAGGACTCGTCGTCGCGCAGAATCTTCCGGAGGGATTTTCCGCAGAGACATTCGCGGCATTCATGCCGCAGATATTCGGACGCCTCGAAAAATATACGTCGGAGATGCGCCTCGGATCGGCCACGGAAATCACCATCCAATCCGAACACGGTCCCTGCCACATCGCCCGTCGGGGGAAAATCTATTTTGGCACTCTCGGCCACGCCGGCGAACGGCTCCCGGAATCTCTCGGAAACCTCACCGCGCAACTCGCATCTCTCAATCCGTAACAGCCCTCAACCATGGCCATCATCAATCGCGCAACCAAGGAACTGCAGCTCAAGATCGTCTATTACGGTCCGGCAAAAAGCGGCAAGACCACGAACCTCGAACAGGTCCACGCCAACGTCCAAGTCCCCGAGGAGACCACGAAAGGCAAGATGACCTCGCTGGCGACGAGCAGCGACCGCACGCTGTTCTTCGACTTTTTCCCGCTCGAGGCGACGACGATCAAGGGCTTCAAGACGAAGTTCTCGCTCTTCACCGTGCCCGGTCAGGTGATCTACAATGCCACGCGGCAGATCGTTCTGCGCGGCGTGGATGGCATCGTGTTCGTCGCGGATTCGCAGTATGAAAAAATGGGCGAGAACATCGAGACCTTCCAGCACATGCAGGACAACCTGAAGACGCTGAACCTCTCGCTCGATGACATTCCTTACGTCATCCAGTACAACAAGCGGGACAAGGAGGAGGTCGCGCCGGTCGAATACCTCGAATACGTGCTGAACAACCGCGAGGTGCATGTGCCGTTCTTCGAGGCGAGCGCCGCTAAGTGCGAGGGTGTGTTTGAGACGCTGAACATGATCACGAAGCTGCTCATCCACAAATACCTCAACAAGTAGTCACCCCCGAACAAACCAACTACGATGGCTTTCCCACAACTCTACGAGGAAGACATGCAATTCATTGACAAGGTCCTCACGGATCTCGTCAGGAAAAGCGAAGCGCTGCTCACGATGGTCGTGGAGAAAGCCGGCTACCTCATCCAGCAGCACGGCAATGCCGAGGCGCTGGACACTACCACACTCGCGACGCTCGGCTCGAATGCGTACAATGCGACGCAGTTCATGGCGCAGCTCGTGAACGAGCACAATTTCACCAGCATGTACCAGCAGGGCGAGACGTACAGTACGCTCATCCTGAACATTGATGAGAACTGCATCCTCGTCCTCATCTTCGGCACCGACCAGACCGTCGGCTCGATGAAATACTACGCCGCCCCCGCAGTGAAACAGATCTGCGAGCAGCTCACGAGAGCATCAGCGCGCGGAGAGACGGCGCTGGATCTGAGCGACATGGACGCGACCGACATACACTCGCTCTTCCGCCGTTCGTAGCGGGAGCTTTGCCGTCTATTTTTCCCGTCGCTCCTCGGGACTCCGCTCGAAAAGGCGCAGCACCATTCCTAACAGGAATCCCGCAACCAGCGCGGTGAGCACGGCGGCCACAGGATTGCCCGCCACACGCTTCCCGAGATCGCGGATTCCTCCGGCGGCTTCCTTGGCGCGACGCGAGATTTCTGCCGGCTCCATCATTTTCTCTTTTCGCTGATCACTTCCGACACTTTCACCAGCCCGAGCAACAGCAGCACCGGGCGGAGCAGTCCGAAAATCATACTCGTGATGAGGCCGAGTATCCTGCCAATCGGGAAAATCGTGAGGAAGATTCCGATGAAGAACGCCCACACCATCGACTTCACGGGCTGCCGCCGGACTTCGTCAGCCGTTCTCTGGACAAAATCGGTCACGGGCTTTGGTGCGCCCGGCTGGGGTTCGGATTCGATCGGCTCAGACATTCCGCATTAACGCTGCACGGGCCCGCGCGGTCAACGCGGGAAGCACAGCGCCCCTGCCCTTGCGCCTTGCACGTCACCGCACGAGGCCGCTTTACTCCGCGCCCTCATGCTGCCCGCCATCCTCACCACGCTGCTCTGGAGCTGCTCCGCCATCTGCGCGGCACGCTCTGCGAAAATCGTCGGCAGCGCCCCGGCGAATCTCTCGCGAATGATCGTCGCGGCCATCCTGCTCGGATTGTGCGCACATACCGCGGGGCGCTCGCTGCTCGGCGGCCCGGCACTGCCATGGTTCATCGCGAGCGGCCTCATCGGCTTTGGACTCGGCGACGTGGCGATGTTCGCAGCACTGGGCCGCATCGGCCCACGTCTCACGATGCTGCTGACGCATTGCCTCGCAGCACCATTGGCCGCGATCACCGAATGGCTCTGGCTCGGCACGCGCCTCGGGCTGGCGGAAATCGCCTGCGCGGTCGCAATCCTCAGCGGCGTCGCACTCGCGCTCGCACCGGATCGCGGCGTGAAAATTCCCCGCCGCACTTTCTGGATCGGAGTGCTGTGCGGACTCGGCTCGGCTGCAGGACAAGGCTTCGGCAGCGTGCTCAGCAGAAAGGCGAGCGCATTTTACCCCGCCACACACGGCATCATCGAAGGCATGATCGGCGGAGCCACCGCCGCATACGAACGCATCGTTCCCGGCATTTTCATCGCGTTCATTTTCTTCCTCCTGGCAAGGCGCACCGCCGAAAACCGCGAGCCGGGCACATGGGCGCGCGGCTGGCCATGGATCGTCGGAAATGCGCTCGCCGGCCCGAGCATCGGCGTCGCGGTGTATCAATGGGGCGTGGCCACGACGCCGACAGGCATCCTCATGCCCATCGTCGCGACCGTGCCGGTGCTCACGCAGTTTCTCGCGTGGAAAATCGAAGGTCATCATCCGACACGCCGCACGGTGTTTGGCGGCTTCATCGCCGTCGGCGGAGTCATCGCGCTCGCCTACGCTTCGGGAAAACTGAAACTCTGACGACGTCGGAAATTTGTTTGAACGGCAACGGCTCCGCCGCAGACTCAGCCATACCATGAAAAAACTCCTCGCCCTCCTCTGTTCTCTGGTCATCGCATCCAACGTCGCAGTCGCCGCTGGCGGCTGGACGGACAACTATGAAAAGGCTCTCGCGCAGGCGAAGACCGAAAAGAAGCTCGTGCTCCTCGACTTCACCGGCAGCGACTGGTGCGGCTGGTGCATCAAGCTCGACAAGGAAGTGTTCTCCAAGGCGGACTTCAAAGCCTTTGCGAAGGACAACATCGTGGGCGTAACGCTCGACTTCCCGCACGGCAAAAAGCTGGCGAAGCGCACAGTAGATCAAAATGCGAAGCTCAAGAGCGAGCATGGCGTGAGCGGCTTTCCGAGCCTCGTGCTGATCGATGCCGATGGCAAAGCGATCAACAAATGGGGCGGATACTCCGCGACGTTCCTCGAAGAACTGAAAGTAAAGGTCGCGGCTGCAAAAACGGCCAAATAGCGCGCAAGCCCTACGCTCCCAGAAAGACGCGGATACCGGGCGCGCTCAGGGAAGCCGCAGTTGAGTCCCGCATTTCGGTAACTCCAACCAACCGTCGCCCTGCTACCTCACCCGCGACAGCCCGATGAGTCCAGCCAAGTGGGAAACGGTGCGCGGAATTTGGATACACCCAGAGGTGATAGTCGTTGCCGGCATCCACCAGCCTGCTCTCCGCCGGGAATAGCTCCACAGCCTCACACTCAGTCCCGACCAGTTCGTTCTTTATTTGCTGAAAATGCCTCCAGCTACCGCACGGCGCACCATCGCGCCGCCGGATCACGAGGTGCGTGAACTCCGGAGTGAATGGGGGCGTATAAGCGGAATGCACCAGATACAGACTGTTGGAAAATGAGCGCAGCGGCCTGATGCGCAGCTCGGTTTCAGCGATGAATGCCTGCTTTTCCTGAAGCGTCGGGATACGCCCCTCAAAGTTAGCACGAAAGTATTCCAGCGGTTTCATCTCCAATGTCTCCCTCACTTTCGCCGCCCAAGTTTGATCCACTGGGATCTCGATAAATGGAGTCATTTCTGGAACGATTGGCACTACTGCGTCTGGGGTGGCGAAGCGTGCGACTGTGTTGCTGGGGAGGAAGATCAGCGTCATTCACGCATTGAATCCGAATGCCGAAAACTCTTCCATATACACGAAATGTCATGCTTTCCGCTACAGCGCGACATTCCCGCCACGATCGGACAACGCGCCAACGAACTAAGTTACCTCACCAACCCAACGGGCTGCGCGTGAGTACAGCTCTGCTGCATCGCGGATGCCGAGTTTGTCCTTGATCCGTGCGCGATAGGTTTCGACCGTGCTTTCGCCGAGGTGGAGTTGCTCCGCGATTCTCCGCGAATTGTAGCCGCGACCGATGAGCTGGAAGACTTCGAGCTCACGATCAGCCAGCGCACTGATTCCGCCGGCCTTTGCCGCGCCAGGGCTGGTGAGGCGCTTCAGCAAATTGGCGGTCATCTTGCCGCCGAGGTAGACCTCGCCCGCGAGCACCTTGTCGATTGCCTCGGCGAGAGTGGACGTGGCCTCGTGCTTGGAAATGTAACCGAGCGCCCCGGCCTTGAGGGCGCGTTCGGCATAGAGTTCCTCGTCGTGCATGGAAAGCACCAGCACTGGGACATTGAGCCCTTCGGCCTTGATATTCTTGATCAATTCAAGCCCGCTCGATCCGCGCAGCGTCACATCCACTATCGCGATGTCCGGCTTTGCCGTGCGGATGAGTTCCATCGCATCCGAGATGTTGTCCGCCTCGCCGCAGACCGTGTACGGGCCGCCTTTTGCAAGCATGTTACCCAGCCACTCTCGGAACATTCTGTGATCTTCCACAAGGACTACCCGCGCCGCCATTTTCTTCCGATCTCCGCTCATTTTAGTGCGAGCTCCCCCGTTTCTTTCAGCTCAACATTGGGCGACGCAATGCGGCAGGTCACCGTGGTTCCAATGCCCGGGCAGCTCCTGATTTCCAACTCCCCGCCAACGATCTGAGCGCGATGATGCATGGCCCGGATGCCGATGCCAAATGCGATGCCCTCCTGCGCGGGAAATCCCCTGCCGTCATCCTTCACCGACAGGCAAATCGCGCCACCTTCGCGTTTCAATGAAATCGCCACATGCCGGGCACCGGAGTGCCGCCCGGCATTGCTCAGCGCTTCCTGCGTGATCCGGTAAAGCTGCATCGCCGCTTCTGCGGTTTCGGGGACCGCATTTTCATCGGCCTCGAGGGTCACATCGAATCCACGGGCGGCCTTGGTCATGAACACGAGTTTCCTGAGCACGGATACAAGGCCCTCGGTCTCTATAGGCACGGGGAAAAAGCCGCGGGCAAGATTGCGTGCCTCGACGAGCGTCTCCCGGAGATAGCCCTGAATCTGTGCGGCGGCAGCCGTCTGCGGTGAATTCGCGGCCTCCAGCTCTTCGCGGAGACATTGCGCTGCACAGTCAATCGCCGCCAGATTCTGACACACGCCGTCGTGCAAATCCTGGCCGATGCGCACCTGCTCCCGCTCACTCGCGAGCACGATTTCCTGCTCCAGTTCCCACGCACGGGTGACCGCCGCCAGCCGCGCCAGAGTCTCCTGCCGCTGTTCACGCATCGCTAGGCTGCCCACGGCGACAAATGCAAAATACACCGCGCGGTTGATCGCCGCCCACACGTAACCTTGAGTCGTCTCATAGGGATGGCTGGAATAGTTCACCATATACCACACGCAGCCCGCCAGCGCAGCCAAGGAGAACCCCGGAAGCCGCCCGGCATACCAGGAAGCGATGAAAATTGGCACACCGTAGAAAACAAACAGGCTGACCTCCCACGAAGTAAGGAAATCGACCATTCCGACAATCGTGAGGATGAGCAGGCATTCAGCCAGAAGCAGCCACCTCGGTTGCGTCGCAAAAGTAAATCTTGGCTTCACGCTCCTATCCATCAGCGGCAGCGCGGCAGTGTTCAAGCTCTTACACGCATCGTGATTCATCGGAAAATCCGACCCATTCCCAGCGGGAAAAGTGTGACAGCTAGCCGACTTTGCATATGCAGTAAGTTGGCAATGAGGGACTCCACGCTCAAACGACACGCACTGTGGCGTTTTCCGCTACACCATCACCTCAGAACGAATGCGGGCTAGCGCCACCGTCCTTCATCGGGCCATGGAATCCGCACCCGGAACACAATGCGTCTGACCTGCGTCCGGGGACGCAAGATCGAACGTGGGCACCCCATCGGTCACCAAGCGCATGGTCCAGCCCACTGGGAATCGAAAACTGGCATCCTTGTGAACCCACATGTGGTATTGGTTGCCGGTGTCCACCAGCCGGCTCTCCGCCGGGAACATTTCCATCGCCTCATGCTCCGGGCCGGCGATCTCATTCTTAATCTGCTGGAGGTGGCGCCATTCCTTGCAAGTGGCACCATCGTGCCGCGAGATCCCGAGGTGAATAAAGGAATCTCCGGAAACCAAGGCTGAATAGAGCTCCACCCGGTAAATATTGTTCTCGAAAATACGGACCGGCGTCAGGCAACGAACGCCCTTTTCGATACATGCCAGCTTCTCCTCCCGCGTTGGCACACGTCCCTCGAAATGCGGCCGGAAAAAGTCATCGGGCTGCAACATAAGCCTGTGGCGGATTTGAAACGGCCAATCGGGGCTTTGCGCCACTTCGACAAAACGGGACATCGGCTGGGAAGCTCGTCCGAGGGGATCAATCGAAACCGAACTTCCAACTGCTGCCGCGACGAGAATAATGCTGGTGGGATTCATGCCCCGTACCGCACACGAAATGGGCCCCGGTCGCAAAAGACATGCAAAGTAGCGGGTCGCCCTGCCGAAATGTCAGGGATTTCCGTGTCGCGAACCCGCTGGCCACTACAGTCCGGCAGGCCTGCAGGCGCCAGCATGCGCAGCGCCAACGTTCCACTCTGCCGGAAAACGAAACATGGGATCCTTTTTGGACCCACAGGTGGTATTCATTGGCGCAGTCCACCAGCAGACTCTCGGCGGGCAAGATTTCGATCGCCCCATGTTCGGCCCCCGCCAGCTCATTCTTGATCCGCCTCATGTGCAGGGACCCCTTTCGTGTTGCGGAGTCCAGTCGCACGATATTGAGATGCAGGAATGAGTCTCCAGAGGCTGGCGAAGAGAGCATATTCACGCGATAGAGATTGTTCACAAAGGAGCGTAATGGCGTAAGCCAGCGTTAGGCTGACTCGATGAATGCAATCCGTTCGGCCTCCGAGGGGATGCGCCCGGCAAAGTGATGTCGCAAGTCGGCGCACAGCCCTCGCATGAGAATTTGCCTCACCACTTCACCCTGCCGCGAATCGCATGCAATCTCCACAAAACGGCTCATCCGCTCGACACATTGCCCACCGTCACCGGCCGACAGAAACGAAACGGCCTGCGACGTGGATTTCACAACTGGGGAACAAAATGCGCTTTGCATGCCCGCACATTTTGCAGGCAACCGCGGGACGAGCAAAAGGCACGGCCCGTCGCGCTCTGCCTAAAGCGCGCGGTAGCACTTCGCATTACCGAAACGCCAGCATCGTCGCGGCAAGTGGCGACAAGTGCCACTCAGTAACTCTTCGCAAAGACGACGCGGCGCGTGCTTGGGCGGCCGCTCCAGACGCATTTGCCATCCTCATGCGGCGCGTCAAACGGGATGCAGCGAATCGTGACTTTGAGCTGCTCCTTGATCTCCATCTCGACTTCCGCCGAGCCGTCCCAATGCGCGAGCGCGAAGCCGCCGTGGATTTCGGGCTTGGCCGGATTTTTTGCGGTGAAGAACGCAATAAATTCTTCCTTTGTCTCGATCTTCACCGTGTGCGCGTCGCGGAGTTTCGTCGCGCGGTCGAGCAGTGAGTCGTGGATTTCCTGCAGCAGTGCGGCGATGCCGGCGGTGAAATCGGCGGTCGCGGGGAAGGTCTTGTCCTTGTGCCCGCGATCGCGGCGGGCGACGGCGACGCTGCCCTTTTCCAAATCGCGCATGCCAATCTCGACGCGCACGGGCACGCCTTTCTTGATCCATTCCCAGCTCTTCACGCCACCGCCGAGGTCTCGCTTGTCCACATGCACGCGCACCGGTTCGCCGCCGAAGGTCTGCTTGCGAAGCTCTGCCGCGAGCGCTTCGCACGCGGGGATGACGGTATCACGCATCTCGGGCTTTGGCGTGATGGGAATGATGACGATCTGCTCAGTCGCAACGCGCGGCGGGAGCACTGCACCATCGTCGTCGGCGTGCGCCATGAGGATGGTGCCGACGAGGCGCGTGCTGACGCCCCAGGATGTGGTCCACGCATACTCGTGCTTGTTCTCGCGCGAGATGAATTTGATGTCGCTCGCCTTTGCAAAATTCTGTCCGAGGAAGTGCGACGTGCCCGCCTGGATCGCCTTCCGATCCTGCACCATCGCCTCGATGCACAGCGTCTGCACAGCACCGGGGAAGCGCTCCCCCTCGCTTTTTTCGCCGGTGAAAACGGGCAGCGCGAGCCAGTCGCGCGCGAAGGTCTCGTACACGCGCAGCATCTGCATCGTCTCTTCGCGCGCCTCCTTTTCGGTCTCGTGCGCGGTGTGGCCTTCCTGCCAGAGAAATTCCGTCGTGCGCAGGAAAACGCGCGGGCGCATTTCCCAGCGGACGACATTCGCCCACTGGTTGATCAGGATCGGAAGATCGCGATACGACTGCACCCACTTCGCATAGGTCGCACCGATGATGGTCTCGCTCGTGGGCCGCACGACGAGCGGCTCTGCAAGTTCCGCCGCAGGCGCGGGACGCAGTCCGCCCTTTCCATCGGACTCGAGGCGGTGATGTGTGACGACCGCGCATTCCTTTGCGAAGCCCTCGACATGCGCCGCCTCCTTCGCGAGATACGAAAGCGGGATGAAGAGCGGGAAATACGCGTTCTTGTGCCCCGTATCCTTGAACATGCGATCGAGCGCCCGCTGCATGTTTTCCCATATGCCGTAGCCCCAGGGCTTGATGACCATGCAGCCTCGCACATCGGAATTCTCCGCGAGATCCGCTGCGCGGACGATCTGCTGATACCACTCGGGGAAATCCTGTTCGCGCGTCGGGGTGATGGCTGTCTGTGGCTGGCTCATTTTTTGAAAAGTGAAAGGGCGCGGAAGCTATGGACGCCCGATGCCGAGTGCAAGCCCTCGACGGTCAGAACACTTCCACGACCACAGACGTCGTATTGTCGCGACCGGATTCCTCCACCGCCGCACGCACCAAGCGCTGCGCGGGATCGAGTGCGACGCCGGCCGGCGAAGGCGTGCGGATGCAGTCGGCGATGGCGTTATCGAAGAGCCCGTCCATCACGCCATCGGTGCAGAGCACGAAGGTGTCGCCCTTCTCAATCGCGACCGCGCCCACTTGCGGGTCCACGAATTGATTGCCACCACCGAGCGCTTTTTGCAGGCGATTCCGCGCAGGGTGATTTCGTGCCTGATATTCGGTGAGCTTGCCGTTGCGCAGCATCCAGCCGACGTACGTGTCATCATCACTGAGTTGCTTCATCCCGCCGACTGCGGGCAGGTAGTAGATGCGGCTGTCGCCCACGTGCGCAAAGTACATCCAGCCGGGCGTGAACCAGCACAGGCTCAGCGTCGCGCCCATGCCGCGGCATTCCTCGTAGCTCTCACCGAGATAGCTGATGGCGCGATGGATTTGGGCAAAAAGCTCCGCAAGCACGTCGGCAAAGCCGGACTCGAGTCCGCTCGCGGATTGCTTGAACGCGCGCGGCATCAGGCGGGTGATTTTTTCCACCGTGATGCGGCTCGCAAATTCCCCGGCCATCGCGCCGCCCATTCCGTCGCTCACTGCAAATGCAAGGTCCGCCGAGTCGAGCGATGCCTCCCCTATTTTCCCGAGCAGATGTGCCTCCTGGGCATCGAATTGCATCCCCAGGAACGAGTCCTCGTTGTTCTTTCGCACCTTGCCGATATCCGAAAGTCCGGACCAGCAAATGCGCCGGACTGCAGGGGTATCAAGCGGGGGCTCCATCGGGCTTCCTTTCGGGCTCGGGCAAAATAGTGGCGAACTCAAAATCAATCACACAAAAGCGACCGTCCGATTGCCGGTAGGTGATATTGCGAGTCTCGGCGTCGTCATGGCGAACGCCATATTTCTCAAGTTCCGCAAAAATTTCATCCCGCCGCGCATTGTCCAAATGGTCCACCCGCGTGCCGCAATTCGTGGTGACGATTCGCAATTCCCCCGTGTCGGCCTCCAGCAGCCGAGGAACAAATGGACACCCGCGTTCTTCGAGATGGCGCAGCACCTTCACCTCGGTGGCAAACCGCTCGTCCGCCTTCGGCCCACGGAAGGTCTTGAAGACGCGCCCATCGTATCCAATTCGGACCAACGCTCTCAGAGTATCCTTCACGTCGCGCATGGCAGAAGACAGTGCATTTCCATAGCCGTCCGGCAAGCATTTGGTCGCAGATGGAAAGTCGCTTCTCAAAAGTGAGAATGCTGGTCCGGTCATCCCTGCGGCAGAAATTTTCACCTAAAAAATCGCGGTCCATTCTTGCAAAAATGGGGCTCTGCTCAGAGGAGCGGGAGAGATTCACCACTTTTCTCCATCGCAAGCCTTGACCACCGTGCGGAATTCCGTGGTATCTCTCCTGCTGTCTCAAATTTGGCATTGCATCTGCTCAATTCTGAGACGCGCCCAAACCCATCCCTGTAAAGGGTATAAACCAACAAAAACAGCGGTCACAAATTGCGCAGACCGCTCAAAAATAGACAACAACCAACAAAACCCAAATGGCGAAATACAAACTGGAATACATCTGGCTCGACGGCTACGAGCCCGTGGCAAACCTCCGCGGCAAGACTCAGGTCAAGGAATTTGCCTCCTTCCCGAAACTCGAAGAACTCCCGATGTGGGGCTTTGACGGCTCCTCCACCCGCCAAGCCGAAGGCAAGACCTCGGACTGCATGCTGAAGCCGGTTGCCTGCTACCCCGACCCGACCAAGGACAACGGCCTCCTCGTGATGTGCGAAGTCATGATGCCCGATGGCACCACCCCTCACCCAAGCAATGGCCGAGCAGGCATCCTCGATGACCCCGGTGCATGGTTCGGTTTCGAGCAGGAATATTTCCTCTATCAGGATGGCAAGCCGCTCGGCTTCCCCGAGGCCGGCTACCCCTATCCGCAGGGCACCTACTACACAGGCGTCGGCTACGAGAACGTGGGCGACATCGCTCGCGAAATCGTGGACACGCATCTCGACCTCTGTCTCGCAGCCGGCATCAACCACGAAGGCATCAACGCCGAAGTGGCAAAGGGCCAGTGGGAATTCCAGATCTTCGGCAAGGGCTCCAAGAGGGCCGCTGACGAAGTGTGGATGGCCCGCTACCTCCTCAATCGCCTCTGCGAGCAGTACCAAGTAACAGTGAATTACCACTGCAAACCGCTCGGCATGGATGTGGACTGGAACGGCTCCGGCATGCACTCGAACTTCTCGACGGAGTACATGCGCACCGTCGGCGGCAAGGAATACTTCGAAGCACTCATGGCTGCCTTCGACAAGTACAAGAACGAGCACATCGCCGTTTACGGCCCGGATAACCACCTCCGCCTCACGGGTCTCCACGAGACGCAGTCCATCGATAAATTCAACTACGGCATCGCCAACCGCGGCGCGTCGATCCGCGTCCCGCATTCGTTCGCGAACAGCGGCTACAAAGGCTACCTCGAAGACCGCCGTCCGAACTCACAGGGCGACCCGTACAAAATCGCGAGCCGCATCCTGCAGACGATCGCTACGGTCCCGACCAAGTAAGGCCCACGCCTTGCTTCATAAAGACCCACACCTTTAATCGGGGCTCCGAGAAGCTCCAAAGGTTCCACAAAAACGCCGTCCCGCTCGCCGGGGCGGCGTTTTCTGTTTTCTCGTGCCTTGCGCACCGATCCGACTGGCAACTTCGAGCCGGAGGCAAGCATTTCATCAAGGGCGGTGGAGTCGCATAGCGCAGCTCTCCAGAGCTGCGCTACTTTCCAGTCACGCACCGCCCTCTGCAAGCAAGACTACACCAATCGTGTCACGCGCTGAAGGCGTTAAGCCGAAAGGCGATCAGCGCGGTGTTTGCACAAGAGAGACAGTCCACTGTCAGCGCTTCAGAAGATTTGGGCGAAATCGCCCTTGGTGGAACGGGACCCAGTGGCACATCCGCTGCTTGCTTGGCATGCACCGTGTACTGCCAATCTGACAATCCATCGCTTGCATCCCTTCCCCTGCAGGCGGCGATGCTCAGGCAGTCGGCACGCGAAAAGGGAGCGGGTGACTATATCGAGCGGCTGGATGTGGCATTTCGGACGAGCTCGCTGGATGTGACGCAGTTCGCGGCAGCATGGAGCGCGGTCTTTGCGAGGCATGATGCGCTTTGCATGGAGTTTCCGGAGCCGGGGAGCGTCCGCTTCGGCGACTGTTCGCTACCGATCACCGTGGAGGACTGGCGCTCTCTTTCCCAGAACTTGCAAAGTGAGGCAAGGTCTCGCCTGCTCGCCGAATGCCGCGTGGACACAACAAGCGCGCCGCTCACAAATATCCACCTTGCACGGGTAACCGATGACGAGTGGTGGCTGCTGTGGACGTGGCATCATGCCCTCATCGACGGGCGTTCCGCGATGCTCATTTTGAGTGAAGTGGACGCTGCATACGCAGGAAAAGTCCTCGGCGAGGCACACGAATTTTCCGCGCACCTGGAAGCAAGCCGGGGCGATGCCGGGGCCGAAACCTATTGGCGCGAATACCTCGCTGATACTGCGCCTTCCAATCCGCTGGACCTCCCAGCGGAAAGCGAAATCCGAACCCATACCGGCGCGCTCGACGCTGCGGCGACTCGCGCGCTCGAAGCGCTCGCGGAACGGACGGGCACCACGCTCGCCACTTGCGTGCAAGCAGCGTGGGCACTGCTGATTTCAAAACACAATCCCGGTGGCTGCATCGGTGTCGTGCGCTCCGGACGCGAACCGAAAATCCGCGATGCAGTGGGACTCTTTATCCACACCCTGCCGGTGCGCGCCAAGATCACTGGCAGCCCCACCGTGCGTGAATTTCTCACCGGCCTTCGCGCCGATTCCCTCGCGCATCGTGCTCACGAGAGCGCGGCCCTGGTGGACATCCAGCAATGGTCGGGCGTCGCACCGCTCTTTTCGAGTTTGCTGATGTTTGAGCGAAACGACATGGCCTCAACTCTCCGCAAGCAAGGCGGTCTGTGGGCGCATGCGGACTGCGAACTCCACGAGCAAACCGGCTTCCAACTCACCAACTGCGTATGGGGCGGCGAACGGCTAACCTTCAAAATATTCGGCCCCGTCGCGGAGGAGGCGCTCGCTGAAATCGGCGGACAGTTCACCCGCATCCTGAATGCGCTGCCTGCATTTGAGGACCGTCCGTGCGCTGAAATTCAACTTTCGGACGACCCGGATAGCGCTGGTGCGGCGACCGTCCCGAGTGATGAACTATTGCACGAACCCTTCGCCCATTGGGCGGAGCTCACGCCGGATGCCATCGCGGTAGTCACGCCGGACCGCGTGCTCAGCTACGACGAAACCCATCAGCGCGCGCTCTATCTCGCCGATCGCCTGCGGGCGCTCGGAGCCGGTCGCGGCGACATCGTCGGCGTGGTGATGGATAAAGGTTGGGAGCAAGTCGTGGCTGTGCTCGCGATCCAATACGCAGGTGCGGCGTACCTGCCGGTGGATGGTCGGCTGCCGCAATCGCGCATCCAGCACCTGCTCCGGCACGGCGGCGCGAAAATCGCGCTCACGCAATCACACCTCCACCCCGCCATCAGCTTTCCACAAGGCATCGCATCCCTCGCTGTCGATCGTGGCGGCATGCAGGCCGGCCCGATGCCGGTGCCCGCACAGCACGCCGATGACCTCGCTTACATCATCTATACAAGCGGTAGCACGGGCGATCCGAAGGGTGTCATGATCTCCCATCGCGGCGCGATGAATACGATCCGCGACGTGAACCGACGCATCCAACTGACCCGCGAGGACCGTGTGCTCGGGCTTTCCTCACTCAGCTTCGATCTCAGCGTGTGGGATGTCTTCGGGACGCTGTCGCAAGGTGCGACCATCGTCCTGCCAGGAGCCATGGAAGCTGCCGACCCGGCGCACTGGGCCGAACTTGCGGCGCATGAAGGCATCACCATTTGGAACTCTGTCCCTGCGCTGCTGCATCTCTACGCCGAATACTTGAGAGACCGACCGGGCTCTCCGCGCGGTTCGTTGCGCATCGCCATGCTGAGCGGCGACTGGATCCCGACACGCCTGCCGGATCGCATCCGCGAATTGTGGCCGGACATCACACTCATCTCCATGGGCGGGGCCACCGAGGCGAGCATCTGGAGCATTTGGCACGACATCGGCAATGTCCCCGCAGATTCGCGCAGCATTCCATACGGACGCCCGATGGACGCGCAGGAATTCCACGTCCTCGACGACGCAGTGCGCCCCTGCCCCACCTATGTCACCGGTGAACTTTACATCGGCGGCATCGGAGTCGCCCTGGGCTACTGGGCGGACCCGGAGCGCACCGCAGCGCGCTTCATCATCAATGCGCACACCGGCGCCCGACTTTATCGCACCGGCGATCTCGGTCGCTGGCTGCCGTGCGGTGAGATCGAATTCCTCGGCCGCTGCGATGCCCAAGTGAAAGTGCAGGGCTACCGCATTGAGTTGGAAGAAATCGAAGCTGCGCTGGCTCACCATCCCAACATCGCCAGCGCCATGGTCGCCGCCCGCGGTCCACGCGATGGTGAGAGACGGCTGCTAGCTGGCATCGTCACACGCACGGGTACAGCGATTCCCGAAGCGGAACTGCGCAGCTTCCTCCAACGCAAACTCCCATCCTACATGGTGCCCTCGCACTTCATTCCACTTGCGAAACTGCCGCTCTCCGCAAATGGAAAACTCGACCGCTCCGCGCTGCCCGATCCGGCTGAGAATATCCCATTGGGAGCACCAGCCGCAGACCCGCTCGGTCGCGTCGTGCAAATTATCGAGTCCACTCTTCGCAGGGGTGCCATCGGGCCCGATGCGGATTTGCTGAAACTCGGCGCAACTTCGCTCAACATCATCGCCATTGCCGCAACGGTGGAACGCGAGTTCGGAGAGCGCCCGCAGATTTCCACATTCTACCGCCACCCCACCGCACGGGCACTCGTGGAAAGCATCACCGGGCCGGATAGCGACGCGCTCATGCGCAGACTCATCGCCAGCAAATCCGAATACCGCAATGACACCCCGCTCAAAACGCGCTGGGTCACCAGCCCGGTCGAACTGCTGAATGAAAACGGCTCACGTCAGCCGCTCATTTGGTTTCAAGGCACGATGGGCGTCGGCATCTATTCCCGCGTTCTCGCTGCCGCGCTCGGTGAGGACCAGCCGCTGCTCGTCATCCACCCGCACGGCACCGATGGAGGGCACATCCCTGCCAGCTATCGGGAAATGGCCACCGAGCGGATCGCACTGCTGCGCGGTCTCGGCGTCCGAGGTCCGTGGCTGCTCGGCGGCTACTGCAACGGCGGATACTGTGCTCTGGAAATGGCTGCGCTCTTGCGCGAGCAAGGCGAGACAGTCCCGCTGCTCACGCTGCTTTCAGTCGGCGAACTGAACTTGGGCCGTCGCTGGTTTCACCGATTCACCGGCTGGCTCGGCTGGCTGCGCGATGTGCGAAAACTGTTTTCGCGTGCGCCTGAGAGCGTCTCCACTCCCGAAAAGCCGTGGGATCCACTTTTGAAGGAATACCTCCATCGCTCGGAGAGCTACACTCCTTCGTCCTTCGACGGTCGCACGCTGTTCCTCGCACTCGATTGCGAAAGGCCGGAGGTATGGCGGAGCGTGTGCCCTGCAATGGTGACAAGAGGAATCGAAGGCGATCACGTCTCGGCCATTTCCCATAATCACTACGTGGAAAAAATCGGCGACCTCCTACTTGCGGAATTGGAGCCGCTGAATCTCAAGCGCCAATATCCGCAGAGCGAGCTGCGTGCCGTTCAAATCTTCGCTTAGGCACTGCGCCGCCTCGCTACGGGATGATCTTCACCGTCGGCAGCGCGGCGACGAGTTTTTCCGTGACCTCGGGCTTCACCTTGTTGCCGATTTTGAATTGCGCGAGTGTGCGCAGCTTTGCGTAGCCCTTCAGCGCGGGTTCGGTCACGGGCGGGTTGAACCACTCGAGTTCCCGCAATGATCCGAATTTTGTCAGCACTCTTACATCTGCCTCCGTCAGACGCGCGGAACCGAGGCCGAGGTGTGTCAGTTGATCGAATGCCATGAGATGCCCGAGCGCGGTCGTATCCACGGCGTCACCGGTGAAGTTGAGATAACTGAGTTTCCGCAGCTTCTGCAGATGCGTGAGACCTGCCGGGGTCACGCTTCCGGAATTCGCGCGGAGCTCGAGTTTGTCGAGGTTTGGAAACGCAGTCGCGATTCCGCGCAGCGCCTTGTCAGTCACGCTATTCACGCTGCCAAAAGTGAGCGATTTCATCGCGGGGTGCAGCGGCCATGATGCAAAGACGCTGCCGTCGAGCGTACTGTCCGCAGTGGTCTTGAGAGTCTGGAGATGCTTCAGTGCAGCGAGCGGCGCGAGATCGGAATCGGGCAGTGATACGTCGCCGAGTGAGAGGCTTGTGAGTGCAGCGACTTTGGCGACCTGCGCGATCATCCCTGCGCTCTTCGGAGTCTTTTCGAGATTCAAAGTCGCGAGTTTTTTCGAGGTGGCAAGGCGTCCCCACGCTGCTGGCACGATCGGATCGCGAGTAATGATCGTCAGTGTTTTCAGCACAGGGATATTCGCGATGGCGGTGAAATCCGTTTCGGCAAAAGTCACGTCACTGAGCGTGAGACTCTCCAGTTTGCGATCCGCCGCGAATGCGCTCAGGCTCTCCGCGCCGATGGGTCCGCGCACGGTCAGCGTCTTTAGGGCTGGCAGCATCGCGAGGGATCGGAAGCCCGCTGGGGTGACATTCTTCAGATCGCGAAGAGTGAGGACGCGCAGGGAGGGCATGGCGCGCAGCATCCTCATCGTGCCATCTGTCGCAGGCACTCCGGTGAGCAGCAGTTCCTCGACCTCGGTGAGTTGCTCGATGATGTCGAGGTCGGCGGCGGATATTTCCCCAGTGGGAATGAACTCGATTTTCACGATTGCGAATTTGTCAGCGGGCAGATCCTTGAGCGTCACGATCGGCTTGAGCGGCCCACCGGATACGGCTGAGAAAGTCGCGCCCATTGCGAGCAGTCGTTCGGCCAATTGGCGAGGTGCGAGCTTCGGCAGCTTCGAAGCCGGGACCGGAATCGGCGCTTTCGGCGCAGGTTCAGGCGTGGCCGGAGTGGAATCGGCAACAGCGGGTGTGGAACCGGCAGGCGGCTTCAGCCAGTTTTCGCGCAGCGAATCGCGCATGATCTGGATTTCCTGCGCCTCGGCGGTGCGCAGCTTCTGCGTGAGGGCGGCCTGTGCCTGCGCAAGGATCGCATCGTACCGCGCATGCACGGCCTTCGCCTTTGCAAAGCGCTCGGTGTCGAGCTTTGCAAAGGTGGCGCGATAACCTGCGCGTATCGTTCTGAGCGACGGCGGAGCCATGGATTCATCCTCGGCCGGCACGTTCCCTCCCGCAGTGATGCGCGTGCGCTCGGCGCGGAAAGCCACGGCGGATGTGACTGCCTCCGAGGCCGGAAAAACCGCGAGTTCACGTTCGACTGATGCGAGATATCGCACATTGAGGTCCGCCAAGGCCTTTTCAAAAGGTCCGCCGACTTCACTTTCATATGCCGCTTTCCATTGCACCTCCTGCTCCGCGATCCACTTTGCAGTCGCGCTCTGAGACGCGGCGGGCACAGCGGGGACGGTTGGTTCCGGCGGTGCGGGCGCGCTCATCGGCTGCTCGGCGACAGGTTCGGCGGCGACGATGAGTGCAGGCGGCGACGGCTTAGTCACCGGCACAATCTTCGGAGCAATCGGCGTGGTCTTTGCGATGGCGGGCTTCGGCGTCTGCGATGGTTTGGGGAACGGGGTGAGCTTGCCCAGTGCACGATCACGTTCCATGCGCTGCGCTTCGGAAAGCTCCTCGCCCTTCCAAGGAGCGATGCAGATCACAGCGACGATGCCACCCACGACCGCTACCGCCGCGATGATGAGCGGCATCCGCCATGTCCGGCGCTTTCCAGCCGGCTGTTCAACTTCCGCGTCTTCGGGCAGCATCACCGCCACCTGAATCGGTTGGCTCCGCGGCACATCCGGCTTTGCAATCGCGGGGCGCTGCTGCATGGCCGCATTGATGGACTCGCGCGAAGGTGACGGTCTCGCGATCGGCGACGCGACCGCCACGCCGATCGATTCCCGCGGTGGCACGGCTGATGCGGCTTGCACTTTCGGCGGAGCAGTGAGCGCCTCATAGCAAAGACGAAGGTCCGCTATGAGTTCCTCGTAGTCCTGATGACGGCCGGACGGCAGCTTGTGCATCATCTTCATCACCATGCGCGAAATCTCCGGCGGGCACTCGGGTCGCAAGGTGTGCAATTGCGGCACGGGCATCGTGCAGTGATGCAGGATGACGGCCAGCGGAGTGTCGCCGGGGTACGGCGGCTCGCCGCTGATGAGATGAAAGAGCGTGCAGCCCAGGCTGTAGATATCGGCGCGAAAGTCCGCGTCCTTCTTTCCCTCCGCCCGCTCGGGGCTCACGTAATGCGCCGCCCCCGACGCGGCACCCTCGGCCACAAATGGCTTCACATCTCCCAGTCCGTGTCCGAAGCCGAGGCCTGCGAGTTTCACCTCGCTTTTCTTCGAGAGCAAAATGGTATCCGGCTCCACGTCGCCGTGGATGACTTTCGCCTTCCGCCACCCGTAGTCGAGCGCACCCGCGACATGGGTGGCGATGGCGATGGCTTCCGGAATTGCCAGCTTTCCTTTCCGCTTCAGCCGCGCCTGCGCATTCGTCCCTTCGACAAATTCCATCGCGACCCAATGCACCCCGTCCGTCTCGCCAGTCGCGAATGCTTGCACGAGATCCGGGTGATGCAGCGCGATGGCCACCTGCGCATCCCGGCAAAATCGCGCAACCCCATCTGCCGCCGAGGCCGGCACGCCGCCCATCGTCTTCAGCGCGACGATACGATCTGCAGACACCTGACGCGCCATGTACATCGCGCTGGCAACACCCTGCCCTAGGCGCTCGATAATTTCAAAGTCACCAGAAGTCTGCCCAACTTGAAACATATGCCCGAAAACTCTGTGGGCGCGAACTGTCGCTGGCGAGAGGAAAATGTCCCGGTTGCGCGCACGCACGAAGCCCCGCGGGGGCCGACGCTCACACTCACCGCATCGCGCCGCCATTCCACTCCCACGAAAACCGTCGCACGAAGATTGGACATTCGTGCCGCAAGACGGCATCTCACTTTAAAATCCCCATGAAATCACTCCTCCTCTCCCTCTGCGCACTTGCCGCCGCGTCCTCACTCCGCGCCGCCGACGCGAAGCGTCCGAACATCGTCTTCATCTTCTCCGACGACCACGCCTATCAGGCCATCAGCGCGTATGGCGATCCGCGCAAGCTCATCGAGACACCGAATATCGACCGCATTGCAAAGGAAGGCATGCGCCTCGACCGCTGCCTAGTCACGAATTCCATCTGCGGCCCGAGCCGCGCCACCGTGCTCACCGGGAAATATTCGCACAAGAACGGCTTCTATAATAACTCCAATAGCAAGTTTGACGGCACCCAAGTCACCGCGCCGAAGCTCCTCCAGGCAGCGGGCTACCAGACGGCTGTCATTGGAAAATGGCACCTCATTAGCGACCCTACGGGCTTCGACTTCTGGCAAGTCCTCCCCGGCCAGGGCGTCTATTATAATCCGCCTATGGTCCGCAACGGCGAGAAGATCAGGATCGATGGCTACGTCACGGACATCATCACCGATGCCTCGCTCGACTGGCTGAAGAACCGCGACAAATCGAAACCCTTCCTCCTCATGTGCCAGCACAAGGCACCGCACCGCGAATGGGAACCCGCACTCCGCCATCTGAATCACGACAAGGATCGCAAATACGACGAGCCCGCCTCCCTTTTCGATGACTACGCAGGCCGCGGCATCGCCGAGCGCGACCAGGACATGACGCTCGCAAACACGATCACGCCGAAGGACATGAAGCTCATGCCCATTCCGCAGCAGACGCCCGAGCAGAGGAAGGAATGGGACGCCTACTACGGCCCGCGCAACGAAGCCTATCAAAAGGCCAAGCTCACCGGCAAGGAACTCACTAGCTGGCGCTACCAGCGCTATATGCACGACTATCTCGGCTGCGTGAAGGCCGTGGATGAAAGCGTCGGCCGCGTCATGAAGTATCTCGACGACGAAGGCCTCGCGGAAAATACCATCGTGATGTATTCCGCCGACCAGGGCTTCTTCCTCGGCGAGCACGGCTGGTTCGACAAACGGTGGATCTTCGAGGAATCCCTCCGCGCTCCCCTGCTCGTCCGCTGGCCCGGCGTCACGAAACCCGGCAGCGCCACCCGCGATATCGTCTCGAATCTCGACTTCGCCGAGACCTTCCTCGACGCCGCAGGCGTGCCCGTTCCGAAGGAAATGCAGGGCCACAGCATGCGCCCCGTCCTCGCCGGCCAGACTCCCGCCGACTGGAGGAAGGCCTTTTACTACAACTACTACGAGTATCCCCAGCCCCACCACGTCCGCCCGCACTACGGCGTCATCACGGGCCGCTACAAGCTGGTGCAATTCTACGGCACCGGCGAGGACTACACCGAGCTCTTCGACCTTAAGGAAGATCCCAGCGAGATGAAGAGCGTCTTCGGCCAGCCCGACCGCGCCTCATTGCAAAAGGAACTCCAGTCCGAACTCTCCCGCCTCCGCAAGGAACTCGACGTGCCCGAACACGACGCCCCGGAAGCCTTCGGCGGACGCATCGGCGCAGGCGGAACGAAGGCCAAATAGTCGGCGGATTTCTCCACACGGCCCTCGCGCCAGTCTGCGCGCGCTCCGTGAGATTCATCCGCTAAATACCCTCGCCTCGGGTTTTTCGCTCGCATCCCAGCGTGTGACCGCCATTACTGCGCGGACTCATCCCACTCCGGGACGAGTTCCGGCCCGGTGGGCACAACCTGCATAACCCGATCACTCCGTGACTCACGCTGCACACAAGAAGCCCTGGTATCGTTCCGGCACCGTCCTCATCATCATCGCGCTGTGCCTCGGCGTGCTGCTCGGCGGATTCTTTCCGCAGGACCAGTATCCGCAGGCATACAATTTCTTCCGCTTCCTCTCAAAGGCGTTCATCGCGCTCATCAAGGGCCTCATCGCGCCGCTGCTCATCTCCACCATCATCGTCGGCATCGCGCAGACCGGCGACCTGAAAGCCGTCGGGCGCATGGGTGGAAAGTCGCTGCTCTACTTCGAGATCGTCACCACCATCGCCCTTTTCCTCGGGCTCGGCGTCGCGAATTACATGCGGCCCGGCGACAACCTCCCGCTCGAGATCGGCGCGCATACCGACATCGCCGCGCAGAAGCAGGCATCCGGCTGGGACCTCCTCCTGCACCTTTTCCCCTCGAACCTCGTGAAGCACATCGCCGAGGGAGACATCCTCCCCGTCGTCGTCTTCTCCGCGCTCTTCGGCATCGCCCTCACGCGCATCGGGAAGCGCGGCGAGCCACTCCTCTCGTTCTTTGAAAATGTCGCGCAAGTGATGTTCAAATACACCGACATGGTCATGCGCCTCACGCCCCTCGGCGTCTTCGGCGCGATGGCTTATAATGTCAGCCACATGGCCGCCGGCCACGAGACGGGCGGCGTAATGATGCACGGCTGGCCCGCCGTCTTCTTCCTGCTGAAGCAATACGCCCGCCTCGTCGGCAGTCTCTACCTCGCGCTCGTGCTCATGTTCTGCCTAGTGTTCGTCCCCATCATGTGGATCGTCGGAGTGAAAGTGCGGCGCTTCCTGAAGATGGTCCGCGAGCCCGCGCTCACCGCATTCACCACCGCATCCTCCGAGGCCGCCCTCCCGCGCTTGCTGGAGGTGCTCGTGGAATTCGGCGTGCCCCGCCGCGTCGCCAGCTTCGTGGTACCCACCGGCTATTCCTTTAATCTCGACGGCTCCACGCTCTACCTCGTGCTAGCCAGCCTCACCATCGCGCAGGCCGCGAAAATCGAGATGAGCTTCTCCCAGCAACTCGTGATGGTCTTCACCTTCATGCTCACCTCGAAAGGCGTCGCCGGCGTGCCACGCGCCACGCTCATCATCATCGCCGGCACCTGCGCCAGCTTCGGCCTCCCTGGAGAAGCCGGCGTCGCCATGCTGCTCGCCGTGGATGAAGTCATGGACATGGCCCGCACCACCATCAACGTCATGGGCAACGCCCTCGCCTCCATCGTCATCGCAAAATGGGAAGGCGTCCTCGGCACTGGCCCCTCAAAGGAAGACCGCTCCATCATCCCCGTAGAGCCGCACTAGCAGCCTGTTGAAACACTCCGGAGCGTGGTCCTTACCCCTTTGTCATGCTCATGTTCTCTTTCCAGAGGAGAACTCAACGAGGGCATGAGAATGAGCATGACAAAGAGTAAGAGACGAACGGTTTTTCAACTGTCTGCTAGACCGACCCCTGCAGCACCTGCCATGCGAAGTCCGCCAGCGTGGGCAATTTGGTTTTCAGCCAGACGGAGGAGTCGCGTTTCAAATTCCTTCACCACATCCGCCACCGTCGCCGTGCGGGAATGCGCGAAGAGCAGATGCACATGATCCTCGACGCCGCCGATGATGAGGGGCTGGCAATCGAGTTTCGTGAGGATGCCGCCGAGGGTGCGGTGGAGTTCCTCGAGGAGCGGTTCGTCGCACAGGAAAGGGCGGCGATCCTTGGTCGAGAAGACCGTGTGCAGGAGGATCTTTGCGAGCGATTGCGCCATGGCGTCAGGGTGGGTGGTCCGCCGGGCTGATTCAACTCTTTCAGAGTTGATGCCTGCTGATGACGTGTTCCGAGGGTAGCCCGCGGCGGGCAACCCTGGGCTGGATGATTTCAATCCCGTTGGGATTGGCCGGCGGAACGCTTTGGTACGACTGAATGAACGGGGGCATCGCCTGAAACTCTGGGCTATTGACAAGAATTCAGCGAGCCGTTCCGTTCCGCAGCATGTTTCTTCGACTTTGTAATTCGGCGGCGCTTGCCGCACTTCTCTCATTCATCTGTCATGCGACCGGACTGGCTCAGGAAACATCGGCCCAAGCCAGTCTGAGCGTGCAAGGCCGACCCACGGTTTATCAAAGTGTGGTCGCGTTGCGGGGAAAATCGCTCAATGAACCCCGCATCATTGTGATCGCAACAGTCAAGCCGCTGACAGCGAATCAATTTCAACAAGTCCTAAAAGCGAACGCCGAGGACACGCTGGATCTGGAATCCAGCGCTTCCTATATCAAAGCCTCCTTCAAGGAAGACGGCACCCTGCGTTACTTTGTGGGTGACGGAGGCGGCGCAGTTTTTTCCAAGAAGAACGAGGCTTCCCAAAATATCTTGCAAGGCAAAGCAACGATTACGGGAAATCGCGTGCGTGGTGAAGTGACCCTCAATGAGCCGGGAGACTACGCCAAGGTGGCGAAGCTGATTTTTGATTTGCCGATCGTCACGGAAGCGCCCGCTGCTCAGTCACCAAAACCATCTGCGGCTAAGTAGGGTAACGAGGTCAATCCTCTGCCGCCACGCCGCGATCTTTGGTGCTCTCCTTGCCGATGACCGCGTAGCAGTAACCCCCGCTGGGACAGACAATCAGGATAAGTTGGCAGCGTCGAATAGGCCTCGGCGCTCATGCTTTGCGCCGCAACTTCTTCGTCTTTGCGTCCGTGGCATCGCCAGCTTCCTCCGCCAGCCGCGCCCGCGCGAGGCGCACCGCTTCGTGCAGCTTCTTCCGCAACTGCTCCCTTGGCAGCACGTCCGTCCAGTATGACGACACGCGGATTCCGGACTTCTCCAAATCGAGCAACTCCACCGTCTCGCGCCGCTGCCCCGCGCAGAGAATCAGCCCGATGGGCGTCTCCTCGCCCGTCTTGCGCTCGTGACGGTCAAGCCAGCGCAGATAGAGTTCCATCTGGCCTTTGTCGCCGGGCTTGAACTCCTCCAGCTTCAAATCAATCGCCACCAGCCGCCGCAGCCCGCGATGGTAAAACAGCAGGTCGAGATAATGGTCCTCGTTGTCCACGGTGATGCGCTTCTGCCGTTCGAGAAAGGCGAACCCAGTGCCGAGTTCGAGGATGAACGACTCGATTTCGCGCAGGATGGCCGCTTCGAGATCCTTCTCCGCGTAAGTGTCGCGCAGGCCGAGAAAATCCAGAACGTAAGGATCGCGGAACACAAGATCGGGCGTGAGTCCTGTCCTCCTCGCGCAACGCCGCCAGCTCCTGCCGGATGAGCTTATCCGGCTTCTTCGACAGCGCCGTCCGCTCATAAAGCATCCCGCCGATTTTCTTCGCCAGCATCCGCGTGCTCCACTTCTCGATGCGGCACATCTCGGCGTAAAAGTCGCGTTTCAGATCGTCGTCGAGGTAGATGATCGAACGGAAGTGGCTCCATCCCAATTTTGCACACAGCGTGTGCAAAATGTCGCGGGCCGGGAAAGTCTCTGCGAATTTGACCATGTGAGCCAGGTTTCGCTAGCTGAAGCCCCGGCTAAACTCCTCGGACAATTGTCGCCCCAGTGCGGCGACAATCTCCGCCCCATACTCCCCCCGTTTCTCCTTGAGGATGTCCTGATGCACGCGGCGACCGATGTGCCAGTAAAGCGTGAAGCCCGGAATCCACCGTCCGCGCGACCTGCTCCCGCGCCGCGTGGATGAGTTTGCGGACATCCTTGACCAATGGCGCGGCGAGCGTGACCGGCTTGGCAATGGGCAGGCGAGGCTTGGGCTTGCCGGGCATGGTTGCGGGCTGAACTACGTCGCCGGACGGATTCGGGAAAGGTGAATTCTCTCCGCGACTCGGAGACAAATCGGAATCGAAAAAGTCTCCCCTGCAAAGTCATGGCTTAACTCCCCCTCCAATTGTGTCCCCAGCGCGGACACAATCTCTCCGTCGTAAGCCGGGTAAACGACCACGGCAAAGTCCGGCCGGCAGCTTTGCCGATCGATCGCATCAATGGCGGGGTAGCTTCGCTCGTCGAAGCTCGTGCTCGTCCGCGCCGCGAGATGGCCGCCGGCGGAGAAGCCGATGATGCCGAGCCGCTGCGGATCGACGTTCCATTCCGCGGCTCGCTCCCGGGCGAGGCTCAGCGCGCGCTGGGCATCCTGCAGCGCGCCGGCGCGGTTGTTGGGCGTGCGATACTTCAGCACCAGCGCGGTGAACCCGGCGGAATTCAGCCACGCCGCGATCTCGGTGCCCTCCTTGTCAATGACCGTGTAGCCATACCCGCCGCCGGGGCAGACGATCATGGCCGGCGCCTGGCCTGAGCCTGTCGAAGGGCCCGCCGCCGCGCCCGCTTTCCGGGGCGCTGGAAAGAGCGTCAACGTGGGGCGGCTGACATTGGTGATCCGGTGAAAGCCGTCATTCCGCGGCACTTCCGCCTCCGCCTCCTTCGCGCCGTTGCCCGGCATCTTCCCCTCCGGCCACAGTTCCACCACCGCAGCCGTCGGCGGAGTAGCCGTCTGCGCGAAGGTCGTTCCGACAAGGACGAAGAGGACAAAGAAGGCGAGGAAACGGGAGAGCATCGGGAGGAGGAAAAGTGGGTTGGCCGGAGAGTGCAGCGTAACCGTAATGGGTTGTGCAACGCAATCATACTTCCCGGCAAGACTCAGTCTTCCTTCGGCTAACGACGGTCTGGAGCACCATCCTCGTGCCTTCCGTCCCCGGTATCGAAGCGAGTTTTGCTTCACCCATGCATTTCCAAAAGCACCTCGCAAACTTTGGGAACGAGAGCGAAACACGATCGACGACTCGAAATCCTCCATTCTCAAATGCACATATTGCTGTAATCCAACCGCAAAAGATGCGAGCCTGCCAAAATCTGCTACGGTGGTGACAAATTCACGCCCGATCGCCTTCCACACATCCGTCCGCCTCAACTCAAGCCCACTAAGCCATATGGAAATCGAACCCGTCAAATCAAAGGGAGTCTGGGAAGCGCTTGGGAAAAAGGACGACTTAATCAAATTGACGCTAGGCGTCCTGGCAATGCTTGTTTTGCCGAAGGCCTTGGAACGTCTTTGGGGATCACAGTCCGACTTGATCTGGCTTCTTACGGCTTTCTTCGTGCTTGTGGCTTTAGCGGCGATCATATTAGGTTTTCTTGCCTACCATAAATCGCTACATTCCATACGGGCGCTTACCATTCATCTCGAAAAAAGCACTGCAGAGTTCAAGATCCTTGCCGAAAGGATATCCAGTTTAGAACGCTTGCCTTTCAATTCTCAAAAGCTTGCTTTATGGATATTTTCTAACGAGAGCCTTCAAAACTTAGAGCAATCAAAGACCAGAGAGAATTGCTCTGAGATTTGGATTGTTACGAAACAACCAAAAGAAGATACCGAAGGAAGCGCTTGGACGCCAGTAATCAAGAATAATATCGCGGATGGAATTACATATGTCTATATCTGTCCAAATAATCACTCTGTGTCTGGTGGGCTTCAGGGACTAAAAGATGTGTTCCGGGGAAGGCTGAAACAATGCCGCGTTCGATTGCTTGAGCCTCCGGAGTTTGACAGTCTTCCGTATTCAGAAATTGTTGTGTATGATCCTAGGAATATTGGGCTAGCCCTAGAATGTCTCTGCGAGATCGACGTGCCGGAACGTGGCTGGTGGGTGAAACTATCAAACCAGCATCGCAATGTGGTTCTCGGACGGCTGAAGTCTCTAGCGAGCAACGCCGAGGATTTGGACAAGTTTTAGGGTGCTGCGACTGACCACTCGACCAATTGCCTATTACTGATCGTCAAGATACATCCTGAGAATAGATGTATTGGTCGAGATCTGAGGGTCGCTCTTGTAACTTTCCTTCAATAAAATAATTCATCGGGACACTTATCCGAACCATGTCGGATTTTAGTGGCATAACGGCGTGAGGCATCTCATGCGCGTCAAAAGCTATAAAAAGCCCTTTCCTTGGCCACACTACCTTTCGAATAGAGCCATTCTCAAATACGAGTTCTCCACCTGTGCTGGGATCGTGGTTGGTCACATAGAGAATTCCGGTCAAAGGATTGCTGTCTACATGCCACTCGTAGCGAGAATTGAAACCTCTAAGGAGATTGATGTTCACCGCGCATCGGAGGTCGGTGGCTGGCACAATTTTCTTTGACGTAGTTGTCGCTACGTAATCCAAAAGAACACCTCGATAAATGGAATCAAGCCAAGGCATTTCGCGTTGAATAACGTCTCCGGTAACGACCACGACAATACATCCTTCGGCTTTTTGGGGTTCTCGTGATGTGGAGGATTTTCCATCAAGTCGTGTTTGCACTCCATGAGTGACCGCAAGTTCGTGAATTTTTCTATCCCAATCGGGAGGTAGCAACCCTCCTCTTGTCAGATCAAATTGGCTGCATAAGAAATCCGTCATAACAGCTTTGGCGGAATAGCTGGTTTCGTAGCCTCCAAAAGCAATTCGTGAGATAAGGTGGGGAAGGCTTTCGAGAGAAAACTGTTCGCCGACAGCAACGACGGAGACTCATTGACTCCAGATAGGACGCTCATTCCATGTGTTGCAATAGGGGTTAGTCCAGCTTGAAATGCCATCTCCCGCAACTGATTTCCCGTAAACACATGTGCAGGCGCGGAGGTAATCGAAGTGTGATGTTTTCGCGTCTTGTATAGTTCTAAAGCGGAGTTAAAGCGGAATCTCAGAAGGCGCCTCAATGAGAAGCGATTCAGGCCCGAAACCAATGCCGCACCATTCGGACGCAGGACGCGATATATCTCCGAAAGTGTGGCTTGGGGACTTTCAGAAAACGACAGTGCTGTAAACGTGATTAAGACTAGGTCAAAAGTTCCAGAGGGTAGAACAGAAAGGTCGCTCATTGGAGTCAGAAATGATTCATGACAGAATATGCGTTTCCTGAAAATCGCGAGCATATGCTTGCAAATATCTACTCCCGTATATTTTCCGGCAGGAGCAATTTTCTGGCAAATATGCGATGCTAGGCCAGTTCCACACGCCAAATCCAAGACTGCGGGGTCGTTACGCCTCACGAGTCGAGCGATATGCCCTGATAGTTGTGAGTTCTCCCAGAGTGACCAAGGGTCCTGATAGAGAGAGTCGTAGCACGCCGCTAATTCCGACCAATACGCAATTTGGCAATCATTCCAGTCTTTCGACTCCTTAGTGGTGTAAGAAGCAGAGACGCTAAGCGGGGCGTTAAGAGATGAATTTGCAATATCCACAGCGTTACACGGTAACTTCAACTTTCAGAATTTCAACAGTGGGCGGCAAAAATCGCAGTCAGCCCGAAGCCTTAAGTAACGTGCAAAAGGTGCATTTGCATTCGCCAGCACTCGCACCCTCGCTTGGTGTTGGCATCCGCAACGAAAGACACGCAGGATTTTCATCGGACTCTGGAGCTATGCCTTGGCGTAAACCACCGCCCCTTTTCCACGAACTCCTTCGATTTTTCCTGCATTCCTTTCGTTGGCGCGGCTTTTTCGGTCACGCCTTGTTCGGCGGCGTATTTGCGGACGTTTTCGGTGATCTTCATCGAGCAGAAGTGCGGGCCGCACATGCTGCAGAAGTGGGCGGTTTTCGCGCCTTTCTGCGGGAGGGGAGGACTCGCTTGCCTTCGATGAGGGGGAGGCCAAACCGGGCATTTTCCGCGCGGATTTTTTTGGCGACGCGCCGAAACGCGCGACGGGCGGGAGCAAGAAAGTCCTCTTCGGATTGGCGGGCGTGGGCCTTGGTCATGACGGGTGGACGATAGACTGGAGTTCCCGCGTGGGACAAGAAGTAGATGCAGCCAGTAAAACGGGAGGGCTGACCTGATTGTCCCAGACAGCCCATTGATTCGCCAACGGCGCGTAGTCGGCGACGAGATGGTCGAGGCTACGCCGGAAACGACGACGAACATCGGCGGAGGGCACATGGTGGCCACCCTTGATGACCCGCTCTCGCACGCGAGCGATGGCCATGCGTGCATTGGGCAGCCAAAGATAATGCAAGTGAATGCGGAAACCATTGCCGATGGCTTGGCGAAGCAGACCGACATAGGTGCGCCCGCTCAAGGTGCTCTCGAAGGCGAAGGTTTCCCTGCGCAGGATCGAAGCGCGGAATTCGGTGAGGAGAAGCCGCCCGGCGCGCAGGGCTCCTGCTGCGGGGTCGAAAGGCGACAACCCGCGGGCGATTTCATCCGCGTTGAGAAAGCGCAGGCACTTCACTTCCTTGGGCAGGAACTCCTTCGCGAACGTGGTCTTGCCCGCACCGTTGCAGCCGGCGATGATGTAAATCGTTGGCGACTGCGCAGGCATGCCCTCACGCCTTCGCGTAAACCTCCGCGCCTTTTTCTACGAACTTCTTCGACTTCACTTCCGTGCCCTTTTTCAGCGCCTCCTCCTCGGAGATCGCCTGCTCGGCGGCGTATTTGCGGACGTCTTCGGTGATTTTCATCGAGCAGAAGTGCGGGTGTGACTGATGCACAAATCGAATTGTCGCAGTGGCGTTCGGCTACTCGGTTGCCTTGGCCGGCTCGAACAAACTGTCCACCGTTTCCCCGGCAAAAAGCTGGTCCCGCGCTTTGACGTAGTCGCCGGAGCCGACCTGAAGCGTGGCGAGCAGGCGGGCAACTTTGGAAACCGGCATTTTTTCCAACAGGATGGCGGCGGCTTCCCCGATGGTGGCGAGTTCGTTTTCGACGGTGATGCTCATGGCTGGGCTTCGGAAAATCAGCGAGCGGCAGCTTTCGGACGGGGAGCAACACCGTTTCGTCCGGCCCGGCGGCGCGGATGGCGGGCCTTGTCCATCGCCGCGATCATGCGGGCTTCGAGCAACGCCTTGGGAGAGGCGAAGGCGATTTCGTGGGTGCTCTCGTATTCGGCGCATTCGTTCCACCATTTTTCCGCAGCCGTCAGCTTGGTCTTCATGTCAGCGAGATTGCCTCCCGGCAGCCTTCTTCGCAAGCGACCTTTGCTGCTTTTGGCGGTGGTAACGCAGGATGCGCTGCATCGCTTTTTGACGGATGACGAACAGATCTTCGACCGGTCCGGACTCGATGACTCTTTCGTAGAAAGGTGCAGAGCTTGCAGTGGCTTCGCCCCAGATGGTTTCGATGTTCAGCGAAGCCGCCATGGCGACGAGCGTGGCAAGCATCCCCGAGCCAATGCCGCGAATGGGAGTCTCGCCGGAGTGCGTGCCGGGATGGACGGCGAGAAAATCGAGCGCGAGATGATGGCACCAAGTGCGGCGGCAATAGGCGAGGGCGAGGAATTTGTGCCGCTTCGCCCATTCAGCGGTCGCGACGAGGAGGAAGGCCAGCTCGGCGCGTTTGTTCCGCCGGATGGCAGCGCGCAATTCGTCCAGGCCGGCAACGGTCGCGCCTTCACGGGTGTAGTAGAACCAGCGTTTGGCGGCGAGCGCAGCAAACTCGCCCGCGTCTGTTGCCGGGATCATCTTCCGCCAAGCCCGCACGCGCCGGACTTCGGCTTCGTTGGCAAAGGTTAGTTCGACAGGACGGAATTCGCCCGCAGCTTCGACATGGAAAATGATCGGTTTCACGCCTTCGCGTAAAGCTCGCTGCCCTTTTCGTGGAACTCGCGGCTCTTTTCTTCCATGCCCTTTTTCAGCGCCTCCTCCTCGGAGATCGCCTGTTCGGCGGCGTATTTGCGGACGTCTTCGGTGATCTTCATCGAGCAGAAGTGCGGGCCGCACATGCTGCAGAAGTGGGCGGTTTTCGCGCCTTCCTGCGGGAGGGTTTCGTCGTGGAATTCGCGGGCGCGCTCGGGGTCGAGGCCGAGGTTGAACTGGTCTTCCCAGCGGAACTCGAAGCGGGCTTTGCTCAGGGCGTTGTCGCGGTATTGGGCTCCGGGGTGGCCCTTGGCGAGGTCGGCGGCGTGGGCGGCGAGTTTGTAGGTGATGACGCCTTCCTTCACGTCCTGCTTGTTGGGCAGGCCGAGGTGTTCCTTGGGCGTGACATAGCAGAGCATGGCGCAGCCATACCAGCCGATCATCGCAGCGCCGATGCCGCTGGTGATGTGGTCGTAGCCGGGGGCGATGTCGGTGGTGAGCGGCCCGAGGGTGTAGAAGGGGGCTTCGCCGCACCATTCGAGCTGCTTGGCCATGTTTTCTTCTATCAAGTGCATGGGGACGTGGCCGGGGCCCTCGTTCATGACCTGCACGCCCTTGGCCCAGGCGCGACGGGTCAGCTCGCCCTGCGCCTCGAGCTCGCCGAATTGCGCGCGGTCGTTCGCGTCGGCGATGGAGCCGGGACGCAGGCCGTCGCCGATGGAGAAGCTGACATCGTAGGCGGCCATGATGTCGCAGATGTCGTCCCAATGCGTGTAGAGGAAGTTTTCGTGGTGATGGGAGAGACACCACTTCGCCATGATGCTGCCGCCGCGCGAGACGATGCCGGTCATGCGCGAGGCGGTGAGCGGGACGAAGCGCAGGAGCACGCCGGCGTGGATGGTGAAGTAATCGACCCCCTGCTCCGCCTGCTCGATAAGGGTGTCGCGGAAGAGCTCCCAGGTGAGGTCCTCGGCCTTGCCATTCACCTTCTCAAGCGCCTGGTAGATCGGCACGGTGCCGATGGGCACGG
>JBBRPQ010000047.1:0-37384 GCA_038227825.1 Chthoniobacterales bacterium | reverse complement strand
GCGTATGCGCAGGCGAAACTGGATCGCAACGAGTGGCCGCTGATCCTGATGGGCGACGGGCCGCTGCGTCCGGCGATCGAGGAAAAAATCCGCGTGGGGAAAGTCGAGGGCATCGATATCCGCGGCAGGGTGGAGGAGTCCGTGCGCAACGACGTGATCCGGCACGCACGCTGGATGGTGACGCCGCCGAACACGCGCGAGGACATGGGGCTGACGCCGATCGAGGCGCGGCATGTGGGCGTGCCGTGCATCATCACGCGCGACGGCGGGCTGCCGGAGGCGGGAGGGAAATTTGCGCTCTCATGCACGCCGGGCAGTGTGAGTGAACTGAAGGAACTGCTGGAGCAGGCCGCGCGGATGGAGCCGGCGGAATACGCGCGGCGCGCGGAGGACACGCGCGCGGAGTTGCTCGCGGATCTGAAGCCGCTGTCCATTTATCTCGATCGTTACCGGGAGGTTTTGAAGTGAGTCAGCGGAGTGATGAGGGCGGGGCAATCGCATCAAAATTGTGGGATGTCCCGGGGGGGTGGACATCGGCGCAATGCGGGAGGCGCCTGCGGCGGGCTCAACGCTCAACATCCAACGCTCAACACCCAACGCCCAACGCCCAACTTCCAAAGCAAGCAACGCTTCGCGGTCGGATTCAGTCCCTGGACGTTGGGCGTTCGGCGTTGGGCATTCGATGCTGAAATGCTCCCGCGTGTTTTGATGCGATTGCCCTGGTGATGAGGGCGGCGTTGCCGGTGCTTGCACGCTCCTTGCTTCCACGCTTCCAGATTTTCGTTGAACCCAATTCCCTCGTAGTTAAACAGCACCCCTCATTTCCCCAAAAATTCATGAAAGATAATCTCGTCGTTATTTGCGGTGGTGGCGGTTTCATCGGTGGCCACATGGTCGCTGATTTGCGCCGTCAGGGCTTCACCCGCATCCGTTGCGTGGATCGCAAGCCGATCAAGGACTGGTATCAGTTTTTTCCCGATGTGGATAATAGGGTGCTCGACCTTCAGGATAAAAAGGCATGCTACGATGCGCTGCAGGGTGCGGTGGTCGTGTACAATCTCGCGGCGGACATGGGCGGGATGGGCTTCATCGAGAACAACAAGGCGCTTTGCATGCTCAGCGTGCTGATCAATACGCACCTGCTCGAAGCCGCGAAGGACATCGGCGTGGATCGGTTTTTCTACGCGTCCAGTGCGTGCGTGTACAATGCGGACAAGCAGCGCGACCCGAATGTGACGGCGCTGAAGGAGGAGGATGCGTATCCCGGCTTGCCGGAGGATGGCTACGGATGGGAAAAACTTTTCAGTGAGCGCATGTGCCGCCATTTCCGCGAGGACTACGGAGTGACCACGCGCGTGGCGCGCTATCACAATGTGTATGGTCCGAATGGCACCTGGGATGGCGGACGCGAGAAGGCTCCGGCGGCGATCTGCCGGAAAGTCATGCAGGCGAAGCACAGCGGGAAGCACGAGATCGACATCTGGGGCGACGGGAAACAAACGCGCAGCTTCATGTATATCGCGGACTGTTTGCACGGCACGCAAATGCTGACGCACAGTGATTTCGTGGAGCCGATCAATATCGGCAGCAGTGAGATGGTTTCGATCAATCAGCTTGTGGACATCGTCGAGGGCATCGCCGGCGTGAAACTCGCGCGGAAGTACAACCTTGATGCTCCGAAGGGCGTGAACGGACGCAACAGTGACAACACTTTGATCCAAAAAGTGTTTGGCTGGGAGCCGAGCACGAAGCTGCGCGACGGTTTGGAAAAGACCTACGCGTGGATCCACGACCAGATCGTCGCTGGCAACACCAAGCAGTAGCCCTGCGGTATGCCGGCTACCGCGCAACAGCCCGAGATCACTCCATCGCGGACGATTCTCGGAGTCCGTTTTTTTACGGGCTTGCCTGCGGAAGCTGTGAAGATCGGTCTTCGCGGCGGGCTGGTAGTCGTGCCCGCAGCGCCAGTTTTGGTGGATTTGGAAACAGACGTGCCATATCGTGATTCTTTGTTGAATGCGGACCTAGTGATCACCGACAGCGGGCTGATGGTGCTCGTTTGGCGGATGCTCACCGGCGAGCGGCTTCCGCGAGTTTCCGGTCTTGAGTATCTTAAGCTGCTGCTCGCCGATCCGATTGCGCACGATACCGGTGCGATCGTGTGGATCATGCCGACTGAGGAAGCGCGCGATCGGAATGTCGCGTGGCTGAAATCCCATGGCCATCCTACAACGAATGACGACTGCTACCTCGCGCCTTTTTATGGCAAGGGGGAGATCAGTGATCCGGCATTGCTCGAATGGGTGAGGGGGCGTCGGCCAAAGCACATCATCGTGTGCCTCGGCGGCGGGGTGCAGGAAAGGCTGGGACTTTATCTGAAGCGGCAATTGGCCGACCGTCCGGGGATTCATTGCATCGGTGCGGCGATTGGTTTTTTGAGCGGAGATCAGGTGCGCATTCCCATGTGGGCGGACTTTTTCTATCTCGGGTGGCTGTTCCGTTGTTTTTCAGCGCCGAAGAGATTTATCCCGCGTTATTGGCGGGCGCGAAAGCTCGTCGGCATCATGCGGAAATATCGGGAACGCATGCCCGGCGCAGTGGCATGAAGAGCGTGATGGTCCACGCTGCCATATCTGATTCGCCCCATGCTGCCCGGAAAAAGGGTGGAGGACTTGGCGCATGATTCTTGTTTCCCACGCGACTGGAAATCAGAATTTTCGCCACGCCGCGCTTGCGATGGCGGAGGCGGGATTGTTGGCGGAATTGTGGACTGCCATCAGTTGGAACGATCGTTCATTCATCAATCGCCTGCTCCCGGCAGGCCTGCGAGCGGAGTTGCAAAGGCGTTCTTTCCCCGAAGCGCTCCGTCCCTTCATCCATACACGGCCGGGTATGGAGCTTTGCAGACTTGCTTCCATCCGTTTGAAGAGGGAGTCGCTTTACCGCAATGAGACGGCGCGCTTTTCGATCGATGCGGTCTTTCGAGGGATGGATCTTCACATGGCGCGCAGCGTATTGCCGCGGCTGAAGCCATCGGCCGTCTATGCCTACGAGGATGGTGCCATGGAGACATTTCGGGCGGCAAAAGACATGGGCATCGAGCGGATCTATGAACTGCCGATCGGATACTGGCGCGCGGCGCACGCGATTTTCCGCGAAGAGCGCGAACGTGAGCCGGAGTGGGCTCCCACGCTTGAAGGACTCGGTGACAGTGAAGCGAAACTTGCGCGGAAGGATGTGGAGCTGCGCAGTGCTTCGACGATCATCGTGCCAAGCACGTTTGTGAGGGACACGCTGAAGATGGCTCCCGAGATGGCCTCGGTGCCGGTGCATTTGAATCCGTATGGCGGCCCTGCGGTGATCTCTGAAAGAACGGCCGTGCCGACGAAGGGAAAGCTGAAGGTGCTTTTCGTCGGATCGCTGGGACAGCGCAAGGGACTCGGCTACGTATTGCGAGCCGTGGAGCTGGCAGGGAATGCAGTGGAACTCACGCTGATCGGACGCAAGACCACGGAGAATTGCGTGCCGCTGAATGAAGGAGTGAAAAAGCATCGATGGGTGACATCAATCCCTCACTCGGAAGTGCTGCGTGAGATGAGCCGGCACGATGTACTGGTCTTCCCCTCCCTGTTTGAGGGATTCGGCCTCGTGATCCTTGAGGCGATGTCGCAGGGCTTGCCGGTAATCACGACTCCAAACAGCGGTGGCCTTGATGTCGTGACCGACGGCGTCGATGGATTCGGTGTTCCGATTCGATCCGCGGAGGCGATTGCGGAAAAACTTGAGTGCCTCGCAAACGACCGAGCCATGCTTGCGGAGATGAAGAATGCAGCTTTTTCCACCGCCCGCCGGCATTCTTGGGAAAGCTACCGCAAGCGCCTTGCCGCGATTCTGTCGCCCATCTTGAACACGAACATGGAAAGTGCAAAATGACCTCGGCTGCTCTCTCGACGCGATGGGTTGTTTGTGCGATGGCTGGGAGAGATTGACCAAGCTGCTCCCCATCCATGAACTCGTACCGTGAAATTCTGGCCATGCAGTCCGCGTCCGATGGGGCCGCTCAGAGGGCCGAGGAGTCGGCTGACCGGCGCAGGGTTGGTCTTGGCAATGGAGATGATGGATACCGCGGCATCCGAATTTGCATCCTCGTTTATGTTTTCCTGCTGATCTTTGAAGGTTCGCTGCGAAAATGGGTGTTTCCGAGTTTAACAAACCCCTTGCTCGTCGTCCGCGGCCCCGTGGTTGCCTTCTGCTATATGATCGCGATGCGGAACGGAAAATTTCCAACCGGTCCGTTTGTGCTGACCTCGTTGTTCCTCGGCATTCTCTCATCATTGGCCGGTCTCTTTGTGAATCCCGCGGGAGATGTACAGCGAGTCCTGATGGTCACCGCATACGGCTTCCATGAAAATTTCTTCCATTTGCCGATGATCTTTTTGATTCGGGATGCCTTCGACAGGGAGCGCCTCCGCATGATTGGGAAATGGATTCTGATCTTGGCTCCCCTGACGGCGTTACTCGTCTTCCTCCAATACCGGTCGGGCGGAGATGCGTGGGTCAATAAGGGTGCCGGCAAGGACAGTCTGCAGATCACGGCGGGTGTCTATGGCGTCGAAAAAATCCGGCCCGCCGGCTTCTTTTCATACAATACAGGCAATGCGGCGTACCTCGCCCTGGTGTCTGCATTTTTGCTGAATGCCATGCTCACCAAAAAAGGGATCGCTAAACCGATGATGATCATCACAGGAATGTCGCTCGCGGTGGCGGGAAGCCTTTCGATCAGTCGGACCTGCATATTGTCCATCGTTTTGGTAATCACCGCTGCGGTATTCTGTATGTTCATGGCGCCCAAACTCGCGACGCGATCGGTCCTGATAGGCTTCGTGTTTGGTGTTCTTTATCTGATTGCATCGCAGTTTTCCGTGCTGGGTGAGGCTGCCAGCATCCTGCAGGCGCGCGTCGAGGAATCCGGGGGTCTGAAGGAGGGTGGGCTTGTCCGATTTCTTAATGATTTCATCGAACCGTTTACCGTGCTGGACCGAGCGGGATCTTTGGGTTCCGGCTTGGGGATGGGGACGAATGCTGCCAGCGGATTGCTGACGGGCCTGTCTGGTGCCGAAAGGACCTTCCTTCTCGGAGAAAACGAATGGACCCGCAATTTTCTCGAGTGCGGTGTATTTTTAGGCGGGGCCTACATTTTCTGGCGGATCGTCCTTTTCATCCGTCTTCTCCAAGTATCGCTCGCTGCGCTGAAACTGCAGAACCCGCTCCCCATGCTGATTTTTGCTGCGTGCTTTCTTCTCGTGCTCAATGGGCCGATGGGGGTTCCGATGACAATGGGCTTCGTCGTGCTGGGCGCGGGGATGACGCTTGCAGCGGCCAGAGAGCCCGACATGGGGAATGAGCCTGAAGCTGAGGTGGCAGAGGTTCAGCAGCAGCCGCTAGCTCGGGGACGTTCGGCATATGCGGAGCGGCTGCACTCCGGACGGGCGCTCTGATTTTCCCTGAAAATTGATGACCTCGAGCGAACAGCCAGTGAAGCGCGTCGTGGTGTACCGGGTGGGCAGTCTTGGAGATACGCTGATCGTCCTGCCCGCATTTCACCTCGTTCGGAAGGCGTTTCCATCTGCGCACGTGACCTTGCTCACGAGTTTTCCCATCAATGCGAAGGCTGCACCGATGGAGACGATCCTCCAGAACACGGGGCTCTATAACGACACATTGCGGTATCCAACTTCGTTGAGGAATATCATCGAAATATGGAGCTTGCGCAAAAAATTACGTGCAGGCCGTTATGATACACTTGTCTATCTTGCGAAGCCAAAAGGTGGCCTTTTTGCCAGCATCCGCGACTTCATTTTCTTTCGCTCGTGCGGCATCCGGAAGCTCATCGGTGTTCCGTTTGATCGACACACCTTGGACTGCCTGCCGGTGCCCGGGACAGATCTCTTTGCATCGGAAACGGTGCGGACTCTCGATTCGATCAAGAAACTTGGAAATGTGGATGTGAGGGAGGACCGATGGTGGGACATGAAGCTGACCTCGGAAGAAATCGCCGAGGCTGATGCCTTGCTCGCATCGCACGGGATCACCGGTGCGTTTCTGGCCGCGAGTGTGGGGACGAAGATTCTGGCGAAGGACTGGGAGGAACATAACTGGGCAGCACTTACCCGAAGGCTGGCCTCAGAAAATCCGCGACTGCCTCTCGTGCTTTTTGGAGTGAATGAAGAGCACGAGCGTTCCGCGAGGCTCGCCGCACTCTGGAGTGGCCCGACTGCAAACCTGTGCGGTGTGACCTCTCCACGCGTGAGTGCAGCCGTGTTTCGCCGGGCCAGTGTGATGGTCTGCCATGATAGCGGCCCGATGCATCTCGCCGCGACAATGGGGGTGCCCTGCGTCGCGATATTTTCAGCAAGGGCGAAACCTGGCGAATGGTACCCACGCGGCGAAGGCCACGCGATATTCTACCGGAAGACACCATGCTGGGGATGCGGCCTGAATGACTGCATCGATCAAAAGAAGGCGTGCATCCTATCCATTACCGTTGACGAAGTTTTCACGGCAGTGCAGCAAAGGCTCTCTGCGCGTGGGGCTTCCATTGTATCGCCTCCATCGCAGAATCCCTGATGTTTCGCACCCTATTCAGCGTTCTTACGACATTTCTGCCCTGGCCTTTGCGGCGATGGGCGTTGACGAAGTTTTTTGGTTACAAAATCCACCGCACTGCGCGTCTCGGATTCTGTCTGCTCTTGGCGAAGGATGTGATCATGGAGGAGCACTCCTACATCGGCCATCTCACAGTGTGCATCCATCTCGATCTGGTGCATCTGAAGCCGCACGCCTCGATCGGCAGGGGAAATTGGATCACCGGCTATCCATCGGGCGGCGGCACATTTTTCAAGCATCTGCCTGCGCGCCGTGCGGAGCTGAGTCTGGGGGCTCACTCTGCCATCACAAATCGCCACCTGGTCGATTGCACTGCGCGCGTCACGATTGGCAGTTTTACCACGTTCGCTGGCTTCCGCTCGCAGATCCTTTCGCACTCGATCGACCTCGCTGAGAACCGCCAATCTGCCGAGCCGGTGAATATTGGTGACTACTGCTTTATCGGCACGGATTGCGTGATTCTGGGCGGTGGGACTCTGCCGGATTATTCCGTGCTTGCGGCGAAGTCGCTCCTCAACAAGGAGCAACATACGACGTACACTCTCTATGGCGGAGTCCCTGCGCGGCCGATCAAGGCGCTCGACCCGACCGCAAAGTATTTTCACCGAACCTCGGGGTATGTCGAGTAGCCGAACTTCGGTCTCCATGCTCGGTGTGTCCGGGCACGGGAAACGACGACGGGCGGCATCATCCCGCCGTTACGCATTATTCACGGGTGGTATTCGACGCTACGTGCATCATCGAAAAACTGACATGTGTGGAATTGCAGCTGTATTCAATACGACCGGCCCGGCTGTGCCGCTCAATCTGGAATCCATCGCTCACCGGGGGCCGGACGGGCGCGGGGAATGGATTTCGCCGGATGGCCGGATCTGGTTCGGCCACACGCGGCTCGCGATTCAGGATCTTTCCGCCACAGGCGCGCAGCCGATGCTCGATGACGAGACCGGCAATGTCATCATCTTCAATGGCGAGATATACAATCACCTGAAGCTGCGTGAAGAAATGAAGGGCGCCGGTGTGACGTGGAAAGGGACTTCGGACACCGAGACGATGCTCGCTGCGTTCCGGCTTTGGGGTGATGGATTCACGGACAGGCTGCGCGGGATGTTTGCATTCGTCATTTATGACAAGGCTCGGAACCGGCTCTTCGCCAGCCGCAGTTCGGCGGGGATCAAGCCATTCTATTTCGGACGGTTCGGCAGCAGCCTGCGTTTTGGTTCGGAGGCACGCCTGGTGATGGGCGACTTGCCGCGAAGGTGTTCACGCAGCGGCCTCAGTTCATTCCTTCAGTGGGGCGCCTGCCCGGAAAATGATTTCATTTTCTCCGGAGTCTCTATGATCCCTGCGGGAAGCAATGTGAGCGTGGATGCCGAGGGCGCCATCACCACTGCCAGGTACTGGCCCGCACCGCGCTATCGTCATATCTCCGCGGATGCAGCGCCGCTTCAGGTGCGAAAGCTCTTGGAGCATTCCGTCGAGGAACATCTGCTATCGGATGTGCCGGTCGCTTGTTTCCTGAGCGGTGGAATTGATTCATCCATCGTCGCGGCCATCGCTTCCCGGGCGTTGCGCAATGGGAAGCTGCGCACATTTTCCGTCGGCTTCCCGGATCAGGAGTTCGATGAGACCTCAGTGGCTGCGGAAGTTGCGATGCGGTATGGAACCGATCATCAGCGTATCGAGGTAGGGGACGATGAGGCGATCGTCCTCGTGAAGGAGGCGGTGGAAAAAATGGACTCGCCTTCCGTGGATGCCATCAACACTTACATCGTCTCGCGGAAAGTCGCGCAGCAGGGGATCAAGGTGGCGCTTTCCGGTCTTGGTGCGGATGAACTTTTTGGCGGCTACCCGAGTTTTCGCGATGCCGGATTGCTCAGGCTCATTGCGGCGATTCCAAAACCCATTCGCTCCCGGTTGGCGGCCATCGGTCGCTTTGGTGCACGGCTTGCGGATATTCCAGCCGGCGACGTCACTGCCATGGCGATCTGGCGCCGTCGCCTTTGGAGCGACGAGATGCTCCGCGAGGCCGGCCTCGATGCGACACCGCTGAATGTCGAATTGCCGCCGGAACTGCCCGACAGTTTTGCGAAAATCAGCTGGGCGGAACTCACCGTTTACATGCGACAGATGCTTCTCCGCGATTCGGATCAGATGAGCATGGCGACTTCGTTGGAGCTTCGCGTACCATTCCTGAACCGAGAATTGATGGAATACGTGCTTTGCCTCCCGGCCCGGGAAAAGACACGCCATTCCGGAGTGAAGGGACTGCTGGTGCAGGCGTGCCGCGACCTTCTGCCGAGGAGCGTGTACAATCGGCAGAAAATGGGTTTCACCTTGCCGATGGACCGGTGGATGCGTGGCCCGCTGAAGGAGTTTTCCGACGAAGGCATCCGATCCATGGAGAGCGTGGGGCTCATCAATCCGTCGGCAATCTCCAGCCTGCGTGCGAAATTTTCAGACGGGAAAATCCACTGGACTCGGATCTGGCTTCTCGTGGTGCTTGGGCACTACCTGAAGCGTGTGGGTGCAGGCGCCGGGTTTGAGGCAACGCAGCAAACACTCGCAGCCTGATGCGCATCCTTCATTCCATCCGTTCTGTAAATCCTGCTGGAGGCGGCCCGATCGAAGGGATCCGGCAAATCGGAAAGGTCCATCTTGCCGCTGGTCGTAAGACCGAGATCGTCTCGCTCGATTCGCCTGATGATCCTTGGGTGAGGGAATGCCCGCTGCCGGTCCACGCGGTCGGCCCGGTGAAGAGCAACTACGGCTACTGTCCACAACTCAAGCCGTGGCTGACAGCGAACCACAGCAAATTCGACGCAGTCGTCGTGAACGGTCTTTGGCAATACAGCGGCTTCGGAGTTTGGCGTGCCTTGCGTGGGACAGGCACCCCATACTTCGTCTATCCGCATGGCATGCTCGACCCCTGGTTCAAGCGCGCTTATCCGCTGAAGCATCTCAAAAAATGGCTCTACTGGCCGTGGGCAGAATATCGCATCTTGCGCGATGCTGCTGCAGTGCTCTTCACCTCGGAGGAGGAAATGCGGGCCTCCCGCGAATCGTTCTGGATGTACCGGTGCAACGAGATCGTCGTGTCGTACGGCGTCGCCAATCCTCCCGACGATCCCAAGGTATCGCAGCAGGCCGTGCTGGATCGTTTTCCTGAACTGAGGGGAAAGCGCGTGCTCCTTTTCTTCGGCCGGATTCACGAGAAAAAGGGATGCGATCTTCTGCTCCATGCATTCGCGAAAATCGCAGGCTCGGATGACAACATCCGGCTCGTATTCGCCGGGCCGGACCAGGCCGGCTGGGTGAACGAATTGAAGGCCCTTGCTGAGACATTGAAAATCTCCGGCAAGGTCGTGTGGACCGGCATGCTCTCGGGCGATCACAAGTGGGGCATCCTTCGGATTGCAGAGGCATTCGTCCTTCCATCCCATCAGGAAAATTTCGGCATCGCCGTCGCCGAGGCGCTTTCATGCGGCACGCCCGTGCTTATTTCCAACAAGGTGAACATCTGGCGCGAGATCCTCGACGATGATGCTGGCCTGGTGGAAACCGACGACCAGTCGGGCACGGATCGGCTGCTTGAAAAATGGATTGCGCTTCCGCCCGAGCGCCGTGCCGCGATGAGGGGAAATACCCAGCGTTGCTTTCAGTCTCGTTTTGAAGTGGCGAAAGCTGCCGACTCAGTCGTGCAGGTCGTGACAAAATTCCGCAAGTCTCCCGAGCATGAGTGAGCAGCCGAAGAAATCCGCATTCACCGGCCCCTCCTTTTCACTCGGGAACCGCCTCGCGCGTGTCGCTTGGGGAGTCGTGAGTGCGCTTTTCTTCCGCCCATCGCCACGCCCGCTGCATGCATGGCGGCAATGGCTGCTCACGCTATTCGGTGCCCGGATCGCGAAAGGCTGCCACATCTATCCCGGTGCCATCATCTGGGCACCGTGGAATCTTGTCTGTGGTGAGGAGTGCGGCGTGGGCGACGGAGCAATCCTTTACAGTCAGGCACTCATCACGCTCGGAAAACGCGTCGTCATCTCGCAAGGCACGCACCTATGCACCGGCACGCACGACTATGAATCTGAGGGCTTTGAACTTTTTGCAAAACCGATCACCGTCGGTGACCACGCATGGATCGCAGCGGAATCTTTTGTGCATCCCGGTGTGACCGTCGGCGAGGGAGCCGTCATCGGGGCGCGTTCGGTAGTCACCCGCGATGTACCGCCCTGGATGGTCTGCGCAGGGAATCCCTGCAAGCCGATCAAGCCCCGGATCATGAATCGCAGCCAGCAGCCGCAATGAGCACATCTTGCGACTCAGGTGTGAATCGTCCGAAATCCTGCGACTTGTGAGCATCGGCATTTCCATCGTAATTTTAACGATGAACGAGGCGGCGGATATCCCGGCATGCCTCAATTCACTGAGCTGGTGCGATGACATCCACGTGGTGGATTCCGGCAGCAAGGATGAGACTGTGCAAATCGCAGAACGCGCCGGTGCGCATGTGATGTCCAATCGCTTCGAGTCGTTCGGGAAACAGCGGAACTGGGCGCTCGCCAACTGTGCGATGAGACACGATTGGATCCTTTTTCTCGATGCGGATGAGTGTTCGACACCGGAATTCCAGCGCGCAATCCAGGAGGCAATCGCAACGGCATCCGAACAAGTCGCCGGATTTTACTGCTGCTGGAAAATGATGCTGCATGGCCGGTGGCTGAAGCGCTGCGATTCATTTCCAAAATGGCAGTTCCGACTCATGCGCAAGGGGCGTGCGGCATTCACAGACTTCGGCCACGGGCAGAAGGAGCACGATGTGCAGGGCGAGATCGGCTACCTGCGCGAACCGTATCTGCATTTTGCATTCAGCAAGGGATGGGCGCACTGGGTCGCCCGGCACAATCGATATTCTGATCTTGAGGCGCGTGAGCGGCTCGATGCGAAGGTGAAGTGGGGCGACATTTTTTCGCGGCACGGTGCGGTCCGGAACAAGGCGCTCAAGCCGCTCGTCAGCAGAATGCCCGGCTGGCCACTCGCGATCTTCTTCATCCGTTACGTCCTGAAGCTCGGGTTTGTCGAGGGCAGGGCAGGGTTTGTCTATTGCGTGAACATGTCGTGGTACGAATTCCTCATCCGCATCAAAATGGATGAGTTGCGTCGTGCTGGTGCGGCGCCGACAGAATGAGGCCGTGTGGGCCGGGTTCCCGGTGGTGATGCTTTCTGAGTGATTGCATCCGCGCAGGGAGGATTCCCGGCACGAAGTCTCTCAGGGAACTGACGGCTCCAAATCGGAGTCACTTGGATGCTGCAAAGTATCATTGGCACGGACGCGGCTCGGCAGTAATATGTCCGCGAATTCATCGACGTGCAGCCGATCGAAACCCTACTCGCCCCTGAGCTTCAGCAAGCGCGCAAACGCCGCCGTAATTGGCTGGTGACTCTCAGTGTTGTCTTCGTGGGACTTGGTGTCGCGGCATTCGAATACAATAAGATTCACGACTGGGTGCAGGGCATCCGCTCGCGGCGCATGGCTTCAAAGTCGGAGGCGGAGATTCTCGCCGGCAACATCGAGGAGGCGGTGAACAAGGCACGGACTGCATATCTCACGAAGCCCGATGAACCCGCGGCGATCCGAATCGCGGCGAAGGTCCAGAGGCTTGCGGGGCAGCCGGGAGCGGCGGTGCCATTTTGGAAGGAATTGATTCAGGCCGGTGTACTCCGTCCTGAGGACCGGCGGCCGTATGCCGAGGATCTTCTCATGTCCGGCGCAATCGCCGAAGCAGGCAATGAGATCGAAGGATTGCTGAAAGAAGGGAAGGAAGACGGTGCCGTGTATCGACTCGCGGCGCGCTGGGCTGCGATCGAGGGAAATGGGGAAAAGGCCCGGAGCTATGCTGCGAAATCACTCGAACTCGACCCGGAAAGTTCGGAGACCCGGCTTTTGCATGCCTTGCTCATGCTTGCAGCAGGCACCGACACGCTGCGTGAGAAGGGGATTCAGGCGATGCTGGACCTCGGTCAGGATCCTTCGCGCGAGGGACTGGAGGCGCTGAGGCAGCTTGGCACCATGCGGGGCATTCCGGTTGAGATCGCGGGAAAGGTGATACCTCTCATTTTGCAGCATCCGCTCGTCACTGATCAGCATCGGATCCTGGCGTTGAATCTCGAACTCGACACGCATCCCTCGGAAAGAGCGGAACGCCTTGATGTAGCTGTGCAGAATTATCGCAAGGCCGCTCCCGGTGCGCGCTGTGCTTTCGGAATGTGGCTGAACGCGCACGGTGAATTTGAGCGGAACCTCGCACTCATGCCGATCGAGGAGTCATTCAAGCGGAAGGACCTGCTTCTCCTTCATTTGGATTCCCTCGCGGGTCTCAGACGCTGGGCTGAGGTCGAGCGCATTCTGGAAATGAAGGGCGTGCCGCTGAATATCGCCATCAAGGAACTGTATCTCGCTCGTGCAGCCGAGGAATTGGGAAGCAAACCCGTGGCGAAATTTCACTGGCAAAAGGCGCATCTCGCTGCTGTGGCATCCCCGGATCAGATGCGGGAAATCGCGATTTATGCCGAGAAGTGCGGCCTCCTCGAACAGGCTGAAATTGCATACCGCTCCTTGAGCGCCAATGGGAACACCGCACGCATGGCGATGGAAGGACTCCTGAAAATCGCACGCACTCGCAAAGACATCGAAATGCTCAGCGACATCCTCGGAAAAATGCGCTCACGGTGGCCTCATGATGATGCGGTGAAGAACGATCTCGCTTACTTCAATCTCCTTCAGGGAAAGGAGGTGGACGCGTCCCTCGCCGTGGCAAATGAACTCGTGCAGCGATCTCCGAGGAGCCTCCCGCACTTGACCACGCTTGCATTGGCCGCGATGCGGAAAAATGACCCGGTCCGCGCCATGTCTCTCTATCAAGGGCTGGATATCCCATGGGCACAGATCGGACCCAGCCAGAGGACCGTGCATGCGGCCGTCATCGGTGCAAATGGCCGGACGGCCGAAGCCGTCTCGGAAGTGGCGGCGCTGCCGTGGGACGAGTTGCACCCAGAGGAACGTGAATTGGTAAAACAGTGGCGGACGCAGTGACGGCACCTGAAGGCGTCCCGGCAGCGGGACAGGCAGCATCGCCACCTTGGTGGCCGGTCTTCGCTGTCCTGGGTGTGCTTTGGCTTTTTGCTGTTCGTCAGCTTCGCTTCGAGTGGACGATCAATCCGCAATATACGTACGGATGGACCGTGCCGTTTCTCTCCGCATATCTCTTTGCGGAAAGGTGGCGGCGCCGACCTCCGACACAGGCCGTGCGGTCCCGGCAATTGCTGGCGATGACCGTGCTCGGCCTCGCCATGATCCTGCTCCCTGTGAGGCTCATCCAGGAATCCGCGCCGGATTGGCGGCTGCTCGGCTGGGCGATGGGGGGGATCTGCGTCGCGATTTCACTCGCGGCGGTATATTTTGCCGGCGGCATTGCCTGGCTGCGTCATTTTGCTTTTCCGATCGCGTTCTTCCTCATCGCAGTCCCTTGGCCTGTGCCCTTGGAGCAGACGCTGGTGCAGTGGCTCATGCGTTCCGTGACGCAGATCTGTGTCGAGGCGCTGAGTTGGGCGAGTATTCCGGCAATCCAGAGTGGCAATGTGATTCAGATCGCCACAGGGAAAGTGGGCGTGGAGGAGGCGTGCAGCGGCGTGCGTTCGCTCCAGACCACGCTGATGATCGCACTCTTCATGGGCGAACTTTTGAGATTCGGCATCGTGAGACGCATCATTCTCCTCGTGGGCGGTCTTGGGGTTGCGTTCATCTGCAATGCGAGCCGTGCATTTTTCCTCGTGTGGGTGAGCGCCAAGTCCGGCACGGATGCAGTCGCCAAATGGCACGACAATGTCGGCATGGCGGTGCTCCTCGCGAGTCTCGTCGGGGTGGGTATTCTCTGCGCGCTTTTGAATTTCAAACGCAGCGAAAAAGAGGAGCCATCATTGGACCCGGGTCTGCTCCATCCCAGTGCGCCTCCGAAAAGGGGCATCCTCATCGCCCTCGCCGTTTGGTTTGTGGTGATCGAGATCAGCACCGAAGCGTGGTATCGGATGGCCGAGGCGCGCTCGCCGAAAGCAAATGCATGGAATGTAAGCTGGCCCACCGGGCAGAAAGCTTTTCGGGAGATCGAGATTGGCGAAGCCACGCGCAATATTTTGAAATACACCGACGCGCGTTCCGCAGTGTGGGCGGATGAACAGGGACTCAACTGGGCGATGGTGCTGCTCCGCTGGGCGCCGGGTCGCACTTCGGTGCAGCTTGCGCGGGCGCATGGCCCCGAGGTGTGTCTTCCCTCCGCCGGTGCTGTGATGACCGAAGATCTGGGTCTTCGCCCGATGCGAATCAAGGGTATCGACCTTCCGATGCGCTCATACATTTTCCGCACAAGGAATGGACTCATCTACGTCTTCTATTGCCTCTGGGAACAGCGACCCGATACGGATGGTCCCCAGAGCACGTTTGTGGATATGACGATGGCACGCCGGCTCGATGCGGTGCGGAAGGGTGTGCGCAATGCCGGCCAGCAGGCGATCGAAGTCGTGGTCTCCAATGTCCCCGGCCCGGAGCAGGCCGAGGTGGCTGTGAAGCAATTCTTGGAAAACACGATCCAGCTCTGAGCCGTCAGGTTCGCAATCGCGAATCGCTGAAGCTCAGTTTCGCCGCGAGGCGCACAGCGGAGAAAAGGCTGCCCGGATTCGCCAGGCCCTGCCATGCGATGTCGAATGCAGTTCCGTGATCCACGCTCGTGCGTGTCACCGGCAGGCCGAGTGTGGTGTTCACCGCGGAGTCGAAGGCGATCATCTTTACAGGGATGTGACCCTGATCGTGATACATGCAAATCACCGCATCAAACTCCACTCGGCGTGCCGGAGTGAATGCGGTGTCCGGCGGCACAGGTCCGGTCACATCGTGTCCGAGCGCGCGGGCTTTTGCGATGGCAGGTGCTATGATGCGCTCTTCTTCGCGATGGCCAAAGAGACCGCCTTCCCCGGCGTGCGGATTCAGTCCGCAGACGAGAAGCTTCGGCTCGCGTCCCCGGATCCGACGCAGCGCGATCGCCGTGAGTTCGATGACTTCGACAATCCGTTCCTCAGTGATCAGGGCCGGGACTTCTGCGTAGCCGACATGCGTCGTCACGAAGCTGCAGGTGATTGCCTCGGAATACTGCATCATGCACGAACGGGCCGCATTCATCCGTGATGCAAAAATTTCGGTGTGTCCGGGGAAGCGATGCCCGGCCGCGTGAAGCGCCTCCTTGTTCAGCGGCCCGGTTGAAATCGCAGCAGCTTCGCCACAGAGGCCCGCGTCGATGGCTGCGATGACGTATTGAAAAGCGGCCTCACCGCAAAATCCGCTGACTTTCCCCGGAATCAACGTGTCAGCATTCACCGCGTGAAAATCGAGAACGCTCGGAACGGTCACCGTACGTGAAGTCGCTGCCCAGTCTTCCTTGGAAAGGATCGGCGCGGCAAACTTGATCCGGCACGTCTCTGCGACACGCCTCAAGACTTTGGCATCGCCAAAAACGATCGGGACGCATTCACGCGCGATCTCTGAATCTGCGAGCAATCGAAGGCAGAGCTCCGGGCCCACGCCGGCAGGATCGCCCATCGTCACTGCGATGCGTGGGAGAGGCCCGCTGTTCACAGGCTGAATGTCAGAAGTCATCGTCCCCATTGATACCCGTCGCGCTACGCCTTTGGCAAACTGGCTCGGCGAAGCGTGAGATGAAGGATTTCCGCAGGCGCCTGGATGCGGACTGGAAACCAGTTTCCGACGCCATTCGACACGACGAGCGATCCGCTCGGGCGTGAGTAAAGGCCGCTCCAGTAGCGATAGAAAAGCGGCCCGCCACCGAGTCGCCCTGTGAGCATGAGTTGCCCTCCATGTGTGTGACCGGAAAGTGTGAGAGGGATTTCCTCCGCCAAATCCCAGGCGTGCGGATGGTGCGCGAGCAGTACGGGCCAGGCACCGGGATCGCGCCTGGCAGCTAAATTTTCCACGCTGCCTTGCATCCCGGCGCTGCTGTGATTCCACGGCAATCCGAGAAATTGCACACGCTGCCCTCGGATCGTTGTCGTGGCAGAATCACCGCGCAGCAGAGGCATCCCTCCACGTTCAGCCTCGCGGCGAAAAGTTTGCGCATCCTCGATGAGATCGTGATTTCCCTCGCAAGCGGCGACGAGATGCCTTGCACGGAGTGCGCGAACAATATCGAGCGCTGCCGGAAGATCCCGGAGGGAGTGGTTAATGAAATCACCGGTCAGCGCGATCACATCGGCATCAAGGCGGTTGGTTTCCTCGACAATCCGTTCGAGGACTTTTCCCCGCGTGAAGCGGCCCACATGGAAATCGGAAACATGCGCGATGCTCAGGCCTTCGAGTGCCGGCGGCAGATTCGGTATTGGCACTTCGATGCGCCGGATGCGGAAGCCATCGAGTTGCGTCTCGCCGATTCCCGCTGCACTCAGGGTCAGCATCGGCGGAGTCAGCGCGGCGGCAGCGCTGACAAATTCCCGTCTTGTAAATCCCACTTCATCGCCCGTCGTTTGTAGTTTCTGAGGTTTGGCAGAATCACTGAGCTTTCCCGCGAGCGTGGAGAGCCCCGACAATATGCGCCAGGCGAGCCACGGGAGCAGCACTGCGACGTGCCACGCGAGGATCATGGAATGCACAGGGCGCGGCAGGATTTCTTCCAGTGTCACCCCGCCGCGGGAGGAAAGAATCATCACGAGTCCGCAGCTCTGCAGCGCACCAAAAAGGACGCCGATCCAGCGCATCCATCGCCGAGGTTGCTGCAATGCGCGCCGACACCACAGCAGATCTCCGACTGCCATGAGAATGAGAAGAAAGATGAACGTCATGCCTTGTCGCAATCCTCGCTCAGGAATGCATCATCGGCAAATGATCGCTGCCAAAGCGTGAAGCCGCCCGTCATTTCCAAACGGCACGCCATGCGTCGAATGTCCCGGTGTGAATCCGGACGATTTTCGAGACGTCGCGGGTGTATCCTCCTGCGAGCACCCAGGCGATGGGGATGCCGTGGCTGCGTGCAAATTGAAAGACATGCAGGTCGCGCGCATGGAGGTCGTCGGCATTGAGCGCAAGGGGTGAGAAGGGGTCCTCAAAATAGGGATCCGCTCCCGCCTGATAGAGAAGCAATTCCGGCTTCCAATCTGCAATCAGCGGAAGCGCTTCCTCGATGGTCTTCATCATCGTGAAACGATCGCAGCCCGCCGGCAGTGGAAATGAGCGGTGGTTCTCTCCATCCTCGTGCCGCTTTGTGCTGACGTCGCGATACGGCACATTGGCCCGGTAATCGTTGCCGTAAATCGATACGGCAAAAACGTGTGGCCGCGTTCCTGCGAGCTGTGCAGTGCCGTTGCCGTAGTGAAGATCCATGTCGAGCACAGCGGTGCGCGATGCATCGTGCGTGGCGAGCAGCGCATCGGCCGTGACGACCAGGCCATTGAAGGTGCAGAAGCCCTCGCCGTGATCCGCGCATGCGTGATGAAAGCCGCTCGCGATCGCCGCGCTGACACCATCACGCAGTGCTGCGCGGGCCATTGCGATGCATGCGCCATTTGTCAGGCTGACGCTCGGGAACAGGGCGGGGGACCACGGAAATTTCTGCGACTCGGCGAGCGCGCGCGGCTCTCCTTCGCGGATTGCCCGCACGTATTCGGGCGTATGTACGCGGAGCAGATCCGACTCTGTCGCAGGCGGCGGTTCTTCGAGCACGATGCCCTCCATCTTTGCCACCTCGGCAGCGACCAGCGCGAATTTTCCAATCGGCATCCTGTGTTCACCGATCGGTGCCGCAAAGCCGGGATGATAAAAGGCCGTGAGCATCCGCGATGGTTACGCAGTCGGCGGGACGAGCGCGATCACGGCATCGTTCACCGGATATCTTTCGAGGTTCAGAGCAGGGTGGGCCATGTCCTGCGGGCGGAATTGCAGCCGATACATCGAGTAAAGTGCCTGCACGATGCAGCGCACTTCCGCACCGGTGACGGTACGGCGTGACTCACGACCGATGCGACGGATGATGAGCTGGAATGGCAGCGGTCGTGCCCCGCCGCTTGCATCGATGGCTGCTGGTGCCCGGAAGTCGGGCTGGTGATAGTTCACTTCCTTTGGATCGACTTTGAGGTAGCCCGCGCGCTCATACGCAAGAAGGCGCAATGCCTTCCGCGGATCGTTCCCGTCGTCGTATTCCATCTCACCTGCGAGCGTGATGTTTTGCGATGAAGTGCCGGTCTCGGATGCGAATTCGCGCGCTGTCAGAATCGGCGCTGCCCGCATCCATCCCGCGATGCCGCTGCGTCGCCAGGAGGGTGCGATGATCAGGTGCGAAAGGTGCACGATCAGTTCGCCATCGGTCGGTATGACAGTGTGATCCCGCACTGCGACGAACGCACCATTCGCACGTGCGAGAAGGATCTCGTAACGCAAGCCCTGGGTGCCGCTCAGTCGCGCTGCGACGACATCTCGCGTCTCCATCTCATGCGCGGCGCCGAACTCCTGCCACAGGGTCGTGTATGCCATTTCAAAATGGGGGTCCTCGGCGGAGCGAATCTGTGACCAGTCGAAAGCGGATGGGGACAGTCCTGCTGATTTTCCATCGCCTGGTGCGAGGATATCCGGCTTCAGCGGCGCCATGTCCATGGCAGTACAATCGCACATTTGGGAATTGCCGCGAAGTGCCGAATCGGAAATTCAGATGAAATTTCCGTTTGTGGAGCACGGATGCTTCAGGTCGAGAAATGCTCCACCCGCAGCAGCACGGGTTCACCTTTCACCGGTGGTAGCGCGGCAATCCTGGAGACCGCTTCGCGGATCTGCGCATGCGTCGCGTCGTGGACCATGAGGATGAGCACGGCACTCTGGCCATCGCTCTCAGGCTGGATCATCGAGCTGATGCCGATATTGAGCGAGCCGAGTACGCCGGCGACTTGCGCGAGCACGCCTGGTTTGTCGTCCACGGGGATGCGCAGGTAATACTGGCAGAGGATGTCATCGAGCGGCTTGCAGTCTCCATAGAGGCCGTGTGGCATGAAACCAAAGTCGCGGCGCTTCGAGTCGAGCGCATGCGCGGCCTCGGCGAGATCGGCGATGACGGCACTCGCGGTGGGATCCTGCCCTGCGCCACGTCCATAGAAGAGCGTCTCGCCGACCACGTCGCCGTGCACGCAGAGCGCATTGAAGACGCCATTCACACTCGCCAGCACATGTTTCTCCGGAATCAGCGTGGGATGCACGCGCACCTCGATGCTTCCATTCGCGCCGGCCTTGATGATGCCGAGCAGCTTGATGCGATAGCCAAGATCCTTGGCAAAGCAGATGTCCCGCGCCGTCACTTTCTCGATGCCCTCGACGAAGACCTGCGAAGGACAAATCCACGTGCCATACGCGAGCGACGCGAGGATGATCGCTTTGTGCGCCGCGTCCCAGCCGTTCACGTCGAGAGTAGGGTCGGACTCCGCGTAGCCTTGTGCCTGCGCTTCGGCGAGCGCGACCGGGTAGTCGAGCCCAGCCTCCGTCATGCGGGTCAAAATGTAGTTCGTCGTGCCATTGATGATGCCATGCACCGACTTGATGTGATTCCCGATGAACGACTCGCGCACAGCCTTGATGATCGGAATGCCGCCTGCGACTGCCGCCTCGAAAAAAATCGGCACCTGCTTCGCCGTCGCGAGATCAAAGAGCTCCTTCCCATGCTCCGCGAGCAGAGCCTTGTTGCCAGTCACGACTGTCTTACCCGCCTCGATCGCGCGCGTGATGAGTTGCCGAGCCTCCTCGATGCCGCCCATCAGCTCCACGACGATCTGCACCTGCGGATCATCCACCACATCCTGCCAGCGTCCGGTGAAAATCTCCGCGGGTGCCTTCACGTCGCGCACTTTTTTCGGATCGCGGACGGCGATGCGCCGCACGACTAGCTCGATCCCGAGGCGCTGCGAGAGCAGGTCACGATTTTGCGCGAGGTGTTTGAAAACACCTGCGCCCACAGTGCCGAATCCGGCGAGGCCGATGCCGATCTGTTTCATAAAAGGGGGCGGACTATCGGAAGCTGGACGCAACCCGGCAAGAGCCGATTGCGTGACAAGATTCTTTGCATGTTGCCAAGCATTTTTTAGCCGACCTGCAAAGACCAAGGCATCCATTCCCTGTAGCGTTTTGTGTGATTCATCTCGAGTGCGGAATGGCTGTCGGATTTTCACGAAATGGGATATGGGTGCAGGTGAATCCCATGTCGTCATCCACCACTCCTGCACGCTCACTGTCCGACCTTTCGTCGGACGAACTGGGTGCATGGCTGCAGGCGCGGGGCTACAAGGCTCTGCACGCGCTGAGGGTCTTGCGCCGGCTGTATGCTGGCGACGGTGATGCGGTGGGTGCGCACGTGCGGATGCCAGCGGGATTGGCGGAAATTTTGCACGCAAGTTTCCCCAAAGAAGCGGCGACTCTCGCGCGGCGGCAGGTGTCGGAGGACGGAACGGCAAAACTGCTGCTGCAGCTCGGCGATGGGCGCACGGTGGAGAGCGTGCTGATGCCGGACTTTCATGCGGAGCGCGCTGCGGGGTGCATTTCCAGCCAGGTCGGATGCGCGATGGGTTGCGATTTTTGCGCCACCACGCAGACGGGTTTTGAGCGAAACCTCACGTCGGGTGAAATCGTGGAGCAGTTCATCCACTTGCGACACGAAGCGCGTGCAGCGGGGCGCAGGCTGCGCACGGTCGTCTTCATGGGAATGGGCGAGCCGATGCTGAATCTGAAGAACGTGATCGCCGCAGTGAAACGCATCGCCGATCCGTCGCTCGGTGCGCTGGGCTGGCGGCAGGTCACCATTTCCACCGTGGGCATCGTGCCCGGCATCGAGGAGCTGCGCGACGCGGATCTCGGCGTGCAACTCGCCATTTCACTCCACGCGCCGGATGATGCGACGCGTGCCGATTTGCTGCCGATGGGCAGGCGCTTCGATGTGCAGGAGGTGCTCGCTGCCGCCGATCGCTATCAGGCGAGCAGCGGGCGCATCACGACGATCCAATATTGCCTGCTCGCGGGCCTGAACGACTCGCTGGCACAGGCGCGCGATCTTTCCCGGCTGCTCGATGGCCGCGACATGCACGTGAATTTGCTGCGCTACAATCCCACCGGCTTGAGCCTGCGCGGCCGCGCCTATGCACCAAGCAGCATGGAGCAGACGGAGGCATTCCTTGCCGAGTTGCGCACCCGCGGCACCGTGGCTCACCTGCGTCGTGCGCGCGGACCGGACATCGACGCCGCCTGTGGGCAACTGCGAAGGCGCGCATCGGAGGGCGAACTTGCTGTAGAGCAGCGATCCGTCGCGAGTAAGCTCACACCATGAAGCCAGTGACCGGCTATCACCTCATCACGCCGGATGATCTGCATTGGCGTCCATCGAACCTGATGAAGATTCCAAATGCGGATTTCCTGGAGCGAACCGGCAGCGAGAACATCGGCGCGCGTCTGTGGCGGATGCCGCCGCACAGCGCGAACACGCTGCACAAGCACATCCGCGCCGAGGAGTTTTACTTCGTGCTCGAAGGCACCGGCCGCATGCGCGTGGGCGGAGAGACGCTCACGGTGCCAAAGCACGGCGGAGTGCATGTCGGGCCTGATCAGTTGCGGCAGATTTTTAATGACACGGATACTGAGACGCTCTGGCTGATCATCGGCGCACCGGAAGAGCTGGAATTTCTCCAAGGCTCAAAATCGCAGATGGATCTCTCGCTCATCTACCCCGAGGACCCGACGCAACTCCCGCCGGAGCTCGCCGGAAAGCAATGGCCGCCGAAGCCATGAACCGGTGGATTTCTCGCCGAGATTGATCGGACGGATGCTCGCGTAGCTGGAATTCCGAGAAGTGCATGAGCCCATTTTTGCGGACCTCTGCGCACTGCATGCCGCATGGTGGTGGGATTGACAGGGGAGCCCGACGACGGCTAATGAATCGCATGCGTTACTCCCTCCCTGTTCGTTGCGTTGCCACGCTGATCTTCGTGTCGGCGTTCACTTTCTCCGGCTGCCAAAGAGACCATCGAAACCCGACGAGCGGTTCCGGCACCCATTCGGGCGGAACCCAAACGCAGCCTCGTGTGCCCGGCGGCGCAAACACCCGGCATGAGGCTGCGGTGAAATTTTTTAACGCTTACAAGACGCATAACCGGACGGCGGCGAAGGAAGTGGCTGCGGACGCTGCGATCAACGCCCTGGTGTTCAACCCAGCAGCCGGCACGAATCCGACGCTGCAGCTCATCGACGACACGCACATTTACTACGAAGGCGGAAGCATCGAACTCACATTTGCGCGCAATGCCGCCGGGCGTTGGTATGTGCGGTCTGTGACGTCGAGGGCAGACTGAGTCACCGTTGTGCCCGCTCACGGCACGGTGACTTATAAAAAGGCATTTCTTGCGTCCTCATGGGTGCCGGACAGTTACTATTTTTTCAGTCACGTCCAATCAACGGGAAGCCACGATGACTCGGCCCAGATCGAGATGTTCAAGACTGAGTAATTTGTCGTTCCGGAGTCCGACTAGTGACAGATGGGCCGATCACGGTGATGAAGAATTCGCATGCAAAATGGCGTGCTGAGATCCCATGGGATTTCCTGCTCTCGGGAGCGTTGTTGAGATGGAGCGGTCCGATCCGAAAATCGTTTAAGCAAGCCGGGAGAACGCCGGTTTCGCGCGAAGTCTTCGTCCCGCACTACTTCGCCTTCTGCCGCTCCCACTCCGTGTGAAAGGCCTGCTCCTTCTCCGACACGTAGCGGCGGTAGCCCTCGGGATCCACGAACGGGTTCGTGCCGCCGGTGCCGAGCCGCGCGTGCTTTTCCACCATGCCATAGTAGCCGCCGTGCGCGCCGAGGAACAAATCCACCGGCAGCGACTTCAGCACGCGGAAAGTCTGCTCGTAGTCGGTGGCGACGGCCGGGTAGTTCCGGTTGCCCACGAGGACATAGCCGGGGTTCACATTCGGGCTGCCGATGATCACGGCCTGCAGCGGCTTGCCCTCTTCCATCACCTGCATCGTCCAGGTGGTGCAACCGCGTGTATGCCCCGGCGTGAGATGCGCGACGAGCACCGCGCCGCCTAGCTTCACCTCGTCGCCGTCCTTGAGCTTCTGGTCCACATGCGTGGGCGGAAACTGCGTGTAGTCCGACACTCCCGAGGGCAGCTTTTTCGCGCCGCCATTCTCCACCGCATCGGCGTCCCCCTCCATCACGAGATGCCGCGCCTTCGTCAGCCGCAGGATCTCGGCGCTGCCCGCGCAATGATCGGAATGCGCGTGGCTGATGAGCAGGATTTTGATGTCCGCAAACTTGAAGCCGAGCTTCTCGACGCTCGCGCGGATGAGCGGCACGGATTCCTCGAGGCTGCTATTGATCAGGATGTGCCCCTCGGGCGTCGCGACGAGATAGGAAGCCAGATCCTGCGAGCCGACGTAATACAGGTTCCCCGCGATGCGATGCGGCGGGAAGGGCTTCGTCCAAGTGCTCGTGTCCTGCCCGGAAGCCCAACCCGTCCAGCACAGGCCGAGGATCAAAATGAGGCGGTGGAATGTCATTGGGACAGCCGACACGCATCCCGGTGAAACCTCAAGCATCAGGCCGATGTGAATATTCAGCCCGTCCCGCCTTCGCACTGGCTCCGCTATTCTGCCGACGCCGGACGGATGAGCTGCACCTTTGGAAAATACATGCGATACCGCGCCGCGTCCCGCGTGAGCGGCGCGCAGGCTGCGAACTCGGCGTGAGCCCCGATGAAAAAATCCGGCAGCGGCCTTTCACGCGAACCTCCGCGGTCGCGATATTTGCGGTGTGCCGCCGCAGCGATTGTCGAAGCCTCAAAGGGCAGCGGTTCCGTCACCATGCCCGCCCGCGCCAGCCATGCATCAATCCGCGGTCAGTCGAAATCGAACGCAGGCGCAATCTCCGCACAGATGATCGGGTTCACCAGAATCCGTCCGCCAGCCTTTGCCCTGCGCAACTCCCCGGAAGACCATGCGAGCCACTGTGGATCGGCGGTCAGGATGTCGAGCAGCACATTCGCATCCACGATCACGTCCCCGTCCATCAGTCTTCTCCCCGCGTCTCGCGCATCCGTTCATCCGTCGTGAGCCGCCCCTTCGCCAGCCCGGTGCTGGTCGCGAGCCACTCCTCGAAATCCGCCACAGTCCTCTCCCCCGGCAGCGTGATCTCCACCTTCGTTCCATCGGGCACATGCATGGGCAGCTTGATCGTGTCGTTCTCGACGATGGCGGTGATGCTCATGGTGGAAAACGTAGCACGCATCCCGGCGAAACCTCAAGCACCGTGCCGATGTGAATAATCAGCCCCGTCCCTCATCTTCAATCCTCCCTTTTCGCTGATGGAAGTCATCGGCCTTCTCGTCGTTTGCGGTTGGCCCCAAGACTACGCTTGTCGATCGCCAAGCTTGGGTTTGCATCAGGTTTTATCCGCCTGAAACTCCTGTTTCCGCAAATATTAGGCCGTGCAGCGAGTGCAACCCGCTTGAAGAATTTCGGGGCCTTGGTCAGGATTACCTTCATGGACTTTCTCCCATGTGCAGTGTGCAAGCTTCCAGCCAGAGTCAGCGGCCATTTTAAAACGCGTCGTTCAGATGTTCGATGCTTTCGATGCGGAGAGTATTCTGGTGACGATGATTCACTTTCAAGGCTACGTAGGACTGAGTGGTCGGATCAGCAAATTGCGAATGCAAGTGGCTACATCCGAAGGAATCCAGGAATCATTGTGACGAAAGAACAGGCTGAGCATCTGGCAATTTTGCCGACGCCGCCTGTAATCGAAAAATCTCGATGGCTGCTTATGGCTATGGGACGCGAAAACGAAACTCCGGGAATTCCATTTTTAGACCCATTTCACAATGTGGAGCCGGCAATCGGAATTCTGAAGGGATTGAAACCGGAATTAGCGACTGATGCTTCGCTTGCCATTTATTCTCAATTACCTCAGTTGAAATGGCTATCAATTAGCTCGGTTTCGAATACAACTGAATTGCACTGGTTAATCCATGATTGCCTAATTCAGTCAGGTCATCTAATTAAAACAAATCCCGCCGGATTTTTAAGCATTACGCTCCAAGGTTGGCAGGAGATTGAACGTCTCAAGCAGATTAACTCAGCAAGCCGTCTTGGATTTGTTGCAATGTCATTTAGGGAAGATTTTCTTGAGCTTTTTCAGGAAGGCATTGCGCCGGGAATCGAAGCAGCTGGATACGAAGCGCGTCGGGTAGATCGTATTGAACACAACAATCGCATTGATGATGAGATCGTAGCGAACATCAGAATGAGCCGTTTCTTAGTCGGGGACTTTACTGTCAATCGTGGAGGTATCTATTTTGAAGCTGGGTTCGCGTTAGGTCTAGGACTTCCCGTTATTTGGCTGGTTAGAGAGAAGGAGATTGACGAGGTTCACTTCGACAACAGGCAATATAACTTCATCAAGTGGAAGGATGGAGGCATGGCAGATCTTGCGCAAAAACTTCGTTTTCGAATCGAGGCTACGATTGGTCGCGGACCTATGGCAGATCCACTTTAGAGGTAGGTGCCCCTCATGGATATTTGCTTTCGTGCTTTGGATCAACCCATGAACTCCCGCGCTCTTTCTCGCGTTCTCCCTTTCACCATCATGCGCGTGCCCGGCATAGCGATGATGCTTCTGCTGCTCGCCGCGTTTTCCTTTCGTGCTGACGCGGCGGAGCTGGGGAAGTTCACGCTGACGGCGCTCAACATCCCGGACGTCCAGCGCGGGGCGGGGCTGGCGCTGGTGTTGCAGATGCCGGGCGGCAAGACCTGGCTCTATGACACGGGTTCGGGCTATCCGGCGGAGGAGGGCTGGGCGGGGGACTTCAATGCGGGGCGCGATCTCGTCGTGCCGTTTTTGAAGGAGCGCGGCATCACGGACATCGCGGGCGTGATGATGAGCCATGCGCACTACGATCACTTCGGCGGACTCGTGTGGCTGAAGGACCATTTTCCCATCGGGCAGCTCATTGATTCGGGCTACGAATTTCCCGGCGTGAGCAAGCCGGACTATTCCACTGAGCTGCGGCACTACTCGCGGTTGCGCGCGGATTTTGCGCAGCGCGGGAAGTATCTCGCGGCGCACGCGGGCGACACGCTGAAGCTCGACGATGCGCTGGAAGTGGAGGTGCTCGCGCCGCCGAAGGAGTTCTTCGGCAATCCGGAGGGCGCGGTGCGCGCGCCGAACGATCCGCCCGCGCATTACCTCGTGAACGCGAACTCGCTCGGCATCCGCATCAAGCACGGCAGCGTGGTCTTTTACCTGCCGGGCGACATCCAGACGGAGGACATCGATCGCAGCCTGCTGCCCTTCGTGGCCCCGGCGAAGCTCAAATGCAACGTGCTCATCGCGCCGGGGCACGGCATCCACGGGTCGAAGGCGTTCGCCGAGGCGACGCGCCCGGAGGTGTCCATCGCAAGCGTGTTTCCTCGCTACGCACGCGGGTTGAAAAGCACGCCGGAGCTGAAGGCGGTGGGGGCGAAGACTTACGTCACGGGCATCCACGGCTGGGTGCGGGTGGTGTCGGATGGGAGGAGCTACACAGTGACGGCGGAGCATCCGGACGCGAAGTGATCGTGGGATAGGCGCAAGTAGGATTCTGATTGGTGGTGGGGACTGCCTCCGCACGAATGCCATGAGAGACTCGCCATCTTGTCACAGCGGGAAGTGGACTCGCCCGCGTGCTATGCGAGGAGTTCGCTGACGACGCGCGCGCCCTGGGCGTCAGTCAGCGATGCAGCGATGCCGTTGCGCTTGTAGATGAGCTTCGTGTGTTCGAGTCCGAAGCAGTGCAGCAGCGTGGCGTGCCAGTCGTAGTGGTTCACCACGTCTTTCACGGCCTTGTGGCCCCACTCATCAGTCTCGCCGTGGATGTGGCCGCTCTTGAAACCGCCGCCTGCGGCCCAGTAACTGAAGCCGTGCGTGTTGTGATCACGGCCCCACTTTTCGCGGCCTGCGTCGTTCTGGAGTACGGGCAGGCGGCCCATCTCGCCGCCCCATTGCACGACGGTGCTGTCGAGCAGTCCGCGCTGCTTGAGATCAATGACGAGCGCCGCGCTCGGCTGATCGGTGGCGATGCAGTTTTTCGGCAGCGCCGAAAGGAGCGAGCCGTGCTGATCCCACGACTGCCCGGAATTCAGCACCTGGACGAAACGCACGCCGCGCTCCACAAGCCGCCTTGCGATGATGCAGCGCGTCGCGTAGTCGCGCGTCTCCGGCTTGTCCACGCCGTAGAGCTTCTTGATGTGCTCGGGCTCGTTGGAAATATCGAGCGCCTCCTTCGCAGCCGTCTGCATTTTCGCGGCAAGCTCGTAACTCGCGATGCGCGCTTGCAAATCCAGTTCGCCGGGATGCGACGCGAGGTGTTCCTCGTTGATCGCCTTCAGTAAATCGAGCTGCCGCCTTTGCGGAGCGCCCGCGAGATCGGCGGGCGGATCGAGATTCAAAATGTGCGGCTCCGTCGCGCGGATGAGCGTCCCCTGGTAGAGCGAAGGCAGCCAGCCGTTCGTGAAGTGCTCGCCCGTGAAAGTCGGCAGCCCGCCGGGATGCGCGAGCACCATGTACGAGGGCAGATCCTGCGTCTCGCTGCCGAGGCCGTAGCTCAGCCACGAGCCGAGCGCAGGCCGGCCCGCGGTGACGCGTCCGTTGTTCATCGCGTAGAGTCCCTGCGCGTGGTTGCTCACGCCCGAGTGCATCGAGCGGATGAGCGTGATTTCATCCGCGACCTCGCCGAGGCATGGGAGCAATTCGCTCAGCTCCATCCCGCACTGCCCGTGCCTGGAAAATTTGAACGGCGAGCCGAACACCTTCGCCGAAGCCTGCGCGAGATTGTCGTATTTGATCTCACCCGGAAATTTCTGCCCGTCGTATTTCGTGAGCATCGGCTTCGGGTCGAAGAGATCCATCTGCGAAGGCCCGCCCATCATGAAAAGCGAGATCATCGCCCGAGCCGTCGGCTCAAAGTGCGGCGCCTTCGGCAGCAGATCGTAGCGCGGCGCACCGTCGCCGATCGCGTGCGGCTTCACCGGCGCGCCGAGCAGGCCGTCATCGCGCAGCAGCGTGGCGAGTGCGAGCGAGCCCAGGCCAAAGGCGTTCGCTTTCAAAAAATGGCGGCGGGAGCAGAGTCGCGAGTGGTGCATGGGGCGGTTTCTATTGGTTTCGTCTCGTTTTCATTCGGATGCAAATCACGCGAGCACGTCTTTCACCACTTCGCCATGCACATCCGTGAGGCGGTAATCGCGGCCTTGGAAACGATAGGTGAGTCTGGTGTGATCGATGCCGAGCAGGTGCAGCGCGGTGGCGTTGAGATCGTGGATGTGCACCGGATCTTTCACGATGTTGTAGCTGAAATCATCGGTCTCCCCGTGAACGTGGCCGCCTTTCACTCCCGCACCCGCCATCCAGATGCTGTAGCAGCGCGGATGATGATCGCGGCCGTAGTTGTCCTTAGTGAGCGTGCCCTGCGAATACACCGTGCGGCCAAACTCGCCGCCCCAGATCACGAGCGTGTCATCGAGCATGCCGCGCTCCTTCAGTTCGCCCATGAGTGCGGCGGTGGGCTGGTCGGTGTCGTGGCACTGGCTCCGGATTCCGCCGGGCAGATTGTTATGCTGATCCCAGCCGCGATGATAGAGCTGGATGAAGCGGACGCCGCGCTCGGCAAGACGGCGCGCGAGGATGCAGTTCGCCGCGTAGGTGCCGGGCTTTTTCGATTCCGGACCGTAGCGTTCGAAAATTCCCTCGGGCTCCTTCGACAGATCCGCGAGGTCCGGCACGGCGGCCTGCATGCGGAACGCCATCTCATACTGGTCGATGCGCGCCTGTGTCTCCGGGTCCTGGTATTCGGCAAAGTGCAGGCGGTTCAGCGCAGCGACATCATCGATCATCGCGCGGCGGCGGTCCGTCGTGATTCCGGGCGGGTTCGAGAGGAAAAGCACCGGATCTTTTCCCGAACTGAAGCGCACGCCCTGAAAGCGCGACGGCAAAAATCCGGAGCCCCACATGCGCTCGTGCAGCGGCTGCGCGTTGGTCGGTCCGCTCGGCCGGGAAATCATCGCCACGAACGCGGGCAGATCGGCATTTTCAGAACCGAGCCCGTAAGACACCCATGAACCAAACGCGGGACGTCCGGAAATCTGGTGCCCGGTCTGAAGCAGTGTCATCGCGGGGTCGTGATTGATGGCCTCGGTGTGAAGCGAGCGGATGACGCAAATCTCGTCCGCAAATTTCGCCGTGTGCGGCAGCAGTTCACTCAGCCACAGACCCGACCGCCCATGCTGCTGGAATTTGAAGACCGACGGCGCGACTGGAAAACGTTTCTGTCCGGCGGTCATGCCGGTGAGCCGCTGCCCGCCACGAATCGAGTCGGGCAGATCCTTGTCGAACTGCGGCGCGAGGCCCGGCTTGTAGTCGAACAAATCCAACTGCGACGGCGCGCCCGCCTGCGTGAGCCAGATCACGCGCTTTGCCCGTGCCGGGAAATGCGGCATCTGCGTCGCGGCAAACAGCCGGGGGTTCAGCAGCGATGCGAGCGCGGCGGCCCCGATGCCGGCGCTTGTACGGCCGAGGAATTGCCTCCGGGAAACTTCTGCGTGAAAGATTTCAGCATTCATACGCGTCATTCTTTCGTGATGACTTCATCGAGATTCAGCAGCGTGCTGGCGACGGCGCTGAACGCGGCAAGTTCCGTCGGATTCAATTTCGCATCCGCCACGGCTTCGCCGACGGCGAGGAGTTCCGTAGCAGCCTTGCCGTCCTTTTCAAAATCCGACCGCGCCCGCTCGAAGGCGGCGCGGAGCACTGATAATTCGGCGGCCTTTGGCTGGCGGGCGAGCAGCAGGCGGAATCCATGCGTGAGCCGCGACTCGACCGTATCACCGCCCTCGCGCATCATGCGCTGCGCGAGGAAGCGCGCAGCCTCCACGTAGGTCGGATCGTTCATCAGATTGAGCGCCTGGAGCGGCGTGTTCGTGCGCGGACGGCGCAGCGTGCAGGCTTCGCGGAAAGGCGTGCCAAAGGCGAGCATCGCAGGATTTGGCACGGATCGTTTCCAATACGTGTAAAGGCTGCGGCGGTGGAGATCGTCGCCTTTGCCGGGCACGTAAACATTGTAGCCACTGCCCGCGGTGATGGCTTCGTACAGCCCCGCAGGATGATACGGCTTCACGGAAGGGCCTCCGATTTTCTCCACGAGCAAACCGCCCGCTGCCAGCGCCTGGTCGCGCACGAATTCGCCCATGATGCGGAAGCGTGCGCCGCGGGCGAGCAGGCGGTTCTCGGGGTCGCGATCGCGCAGCAACGGGGTGAGCCGCGACTGCTGCCGATACATGGCGCTGGTCACCATGAGGGTCATCATGTGCTTCACGTCCCAGCCGCTGCGGATGAATTCCTGCGCAAGCCAGTCGAGCAATTCCGGATGACTCGGCGGCTCGCCCTGCGCCCCGAAGTCCTCGCTCGTCTTCACGAGTCCGGTGCCGAAGACCTGCTGCCAGAGCCGGTTCACTGCCACGCGTGCGGTGAGCGGATTCTGCGGACTCACGAGCCACTTTGCGAGGCCGAGACGGTTGCGCGGTTCGCCAGCGGAGAGCGCAGGCAGCACCGCAGGCGTGGCGGCGGATACGCGCTCGCCCGGCTTGTCGTAGGCGCCGCGCATGAGCACGAAAGTAGGACGCGCCTCTTTCATCTCGTCCATGACCAGCGTCGTCGGGATCTCTGTCTCAGCCGCAGCCAGTTGCTTCTTCAGCTTTTCCACTTGATCGGACAACTGCCGGTGCTGCGGCTGCTGTGAGAGATGAAAGGCCGCAAGCTGTTTGCGTTCCGCATCGCTGCGTTTCGCCGGGTCTTTCTTTGCGATGGCCATCACATTCGATGGCGCGAGAAGCTCGGCATCGGTGTCCGTGACAAAGATGCGCCATCGCGAAGGCCCGTTTGCATTCTCGACCCCGATCTCGATTTCGATTTCCGACTGCGGATCGTGAACATCGAGTGCCGACGCCAGTTCGAACACCGCGTGCGCCGGATGCTCCGGTTTCACCGAGAGCGCTGTGCGCGTCTTGCGATCGTTGTCGAGCACCTTGCCGGTCTCCGCGACGCTGAGTGAATCTCCCGAGGCGATCGCACGCAGAGCCACCGGCGTTTTCGCGGCACGCTTTTCCGCGGGCCGGACCATCTTCAGCTCGCTCCATTGAAAGCTCGCCGAGGATGCCACGGTGGCGCACTCCAGCCGCACCGCAGTCACGCGACCGGCGGGCAGGCGCGCGGAGATCCTGATGGTATTCGCACGCGTCTCCTGCGGCCCGATTTCGATCGTCCGTTCCGCGATATCGAGGTGCGGAGGCTGGTCGCCGCCCGTTGCGGTTTGCGGTTCGAGTGCCTTCCACCCGACCGGCGAAGTCGCGATGCGCCGGGCCCACTCATCGATCCCCGCAGATGATTCGCCAACGAGCACTGCGAGCTGATCGTTCATGGTCGTCATCTGCGCATTCAGTCCGCTGATCTTCGCCGCGATTTCCGGTGCGGGAAGTTTCACGAACGGCGGCGCGTTCTGCCGGATTGGATTCGAATAGATGCCCACCCCGCGCTCGGACACGTTGTGGAAAAACGCCTTCATCGAGTAGAAGTCGCGCTGCGTGAATGGATCGTATTTGTGGTCGTGGCAGCGGCAGCAGTTGAACGTCTGCCCGAGCCACACTGCGGCGGTCGTCTCCACCCGGTCGGCTGTGTATTCCGCGAGGAATTCCTCGGCGATGATGCCGCCTTCCTCGTTCAGCATGTGATTGCGGTGAAAGCCCGTCGCGATGAGCTGGTCGAGCGTGGCGTCTGGCAGCAGGTCGCCCGCGATTTGCTCGATGGTGAATTGATCGAAGCGCTTGTTGTCATTGAAAGCCCTGATCACCCAGTCGCGCCACGGCCACAGCTCACGGTCGCGATCCACCTGGTAGCCATTCGAGTCCGCGTAGCGCGCCGCATCCAGCCAGTCCACCGCCATCCGTTCGCCGTAACGCGGCGATTTCAGCAAGCGTTGGACAACCTCTTCATACGCATGTTCCGATGTGTCTGACGTGAAGGCATCCACCTCCGCGGGAGTCGGCGGCAGTCCTGTAAGATCGAGCGAGACGCGGCGGATCAGCGTTTCCTTCGCCGCCTCAGGAGACGGCATGAGGCCTTCGCCCTCAAGCCGCGCCAGGATAAATCGGTCGAGATCGCTTCGCGGCCAGCCGCCGTTTTTCACCACGGGACCATCCGCCGGTGCGAGCGCCACAAAGGACCAGTGCTGTTCATATTTCGCACCCTGTTCGATCCATTCGCGCAGCTTCTGCTTCTGGAGCGCCGTCACCGTCCTGTGTGACTTCGGCGGCGGCATCAACTCGTCCTCGTCCGTGCTGTTGATGCGGGCGAGCAATTCCGACTGTTTCGGATCACCGGGCACAATAGCAACATCTCCCGATTTTGCCGCCTTCATCGCGTCCTCGCGGATGTCGAGTCGAAGGCCTGACTTGCGTTGCTTCTCATCGGGCCCGTGGCAACTGAAGCAGTTGTCAGAAAGGATCGGACGGATGTCGCGATTGTAGCGAATCGCCTCGGCCCCTTGCGCAGAAGCGATTGAAAGCAGTCCGATCAGCGGCAGGAGCGAGTGCGTTGCGATGCGCTTCATTCGACGTAAAGGAAGCGATTCGAGCTCAGCAGCACTTGGCAGTAGCTCGCGAGGCCCTGGATGGCGGGGTCGGGGGCGGGCTTGTCCTTCGGGTGCTGGATGCCGTGGTGGTAGGTGCGCGAGGCTTCGGTCTGCGCGGCGATGTGTGTGAGGGCGCGCTCGATGTCGCCGTCCTGCGGAGTGCGGTTGAAAAGGATGCGCCATGCGGCCGCGACTTGCGCGCGGAGGTCGTCGGGCGTCTCGGTGCGGATGCGTTTTGCGAGGCTGTGCGCGGTGTCGAGGACGAAGGTGTCGTTCATCATCATGAGCGACTGCGGCGCGACGGTCGTGCGCGCGCGCAGCTCGCAGTTTGGCGACATCACGGGCGCGTCGAATGTGTCGAGCACGGTGAGCGGCGTCTTGCGGCGGACCTGCACATAGATGGAGCGGCGGAAATCATCGGCGCCGCCGCTCTCCACTTTTGCGAGCGTGATGGTGCCCTTGTCCTTGCCGGTGACGATGCGCCCCTGCACGTCGCGCGCGATGTCCGAAGGCGGGCCGAACGGGCTCGGGTTCAGCGTGCCTGCGGCGGCGAGCATCGTGTCGCGCAGCGTCTCCGCATCGAGGCGCTGCATCTTGAAGCGCGCGAAGAACCGGTTCTCGGGATCGCTGCGCAGCGAGGCGTCGTTGCGCGACGACTGGCGGTAGGCCGTGCTCATCACCATGAGCTTGTGCAGCGGCTTGAGCTTCCAGCCGCCGTCCATGAATTCGCTCGCGAGCCAGTCGAGCAGCTCGGGATGTGTGGGCCGCTCGCCCTGCGCGCCGAAGTCGCCCGGCGTGTTCACGATTCCGCGGCCAAAATGATTCAGCCAAAACCGGTTCACGAGCACACGCGCGACGAGCGGATGCTTCCCACTCGTGAGCCACTTCGCATACGCGAGCCTGCGCCCGCTCGATCCCGATTCCACCTTCTCGTTTTTGAAAGGCTCGATCTGCGGCGTGGCGAGCACGGTGAGTTCGCCGGGCGTCACTTCCTGCTTCGGCTGATCGTGGTCGCCGCGGCTGAAAAGAAACGTCTTCGGCACGATGCCCTTCATCTCCGTGAGCGCCATCACCATGCCCTCGGGCGGCAGAGACGCGCGCAGTTTCGTGCCCTCGGCGGTCTTGTCGGTGACCTTCTTCTGCAGCGCGGCGTCGTAGAGATCGAGCGAGTAGAGCGCGAGCGCGTTCGGGTATTTCTTGAGCAGCGCCTTCTGCTCGGGCGTGCGGTCCTTCTCCACCGTCGCACGTGCAGCGCGGTAAGGCTCCCGCTCATCCTCCGGCAGCTCGACGATCTTCTTTTCAAAAATCTCATCGAGGAATTTTTTACTCATCGCCTGCGCCGCGCGATTGATGTCCCCAATCTGCTTCTCGACCTCCGCGGCCTTCGCGCGCTCCTCGGGCGTGTAGAGCGAATACTGCCGCTGTGCCGGCGGACGCCACGCGGTCTTCCAGTCGAACGCCGGCTCGAAAACCGCGCGCATCCGGTAGTAGTCCGTCTGCGGAATCGGATCGTAGCGGTGGTCGTGGCACTGCGCGCAGCCGACGGTGAGGCCGAGAAGCGACGAGGAGACGACCTTCAGCTCCTCGCTGATGACCTGGTTGCGCGCGAGCTTCGCGTCGTCGTTCGCGTCGCCTGTACCGTCCGGCGCCATGCGGAGAAAGGCGGTCGCGGTGAGCGAATCGAGGCGCTTCGGATCGGTGACGACTTTCTCCGTCTCGCCGTGCGTCGCGCCCGCGAGTTCGTCGCCCGCGAGCTGCTCGGTGATGAATTCATTCCACGGCTTGTCCGAATTCAGCGAGCGGATGACGTAATCGCGATAGCGCCACGCGTGCGTGCGCACCGAGTCGGTCTCGGTGTAGCCGTTCGAGTCCGCGTAACCCGCGACATCGAGCCAGTGCCGCGCCCAGCGCTCACCGTAACTTTGTGAAGCGAGGAGGTGGTCCACGACTTTCTCATACGCGCCCGGCGAAGTGTCGTTCAAAAACGTATCCACCTCCGCAGGCGTCGGCGGCAGGCCCGTGAGATCAAGCGTAACACGGCGGATCAGTGTGGCCTTGTCCGACTCAGGCGCCAAAGCGAGCTTCTGCTCCCGCAGCTTCGCGAGGATGAAGGCGTCGATCGGATTTTGGATTTTGGATTTCTGATTTTCGATTTCAGGCACCGCTGGACGCGTGATCGCTTTGAACGACCAAAACTCGCGATCGTCCTGCGCGATGAACGCGCCCGGTGGCAGCGTCATCGGCTCGGGCTTCGTCGTCTTTGCACCCTGCGCGACCCAACGTTCAAGGATCGAGATTTGCGCCGGAGTGAGCGGCTTGCCCTTGCGCGGCATCTCACCTTCGCGCACCAGCAGGATCATCTCGCTCCTGTCCGGCTTGCCCGGCTCCACGACGTGAGTGCCGCCGTCGAGTTCCTTGTCCATGAACCGCCGCAGCCGTAGATCCACGCCGCCTTTCGGCTTCTCTTCCTCACCGTGACAGTGCGTGCAGTGCGCCTTCAGGATCGGTCGCACGTCTTTTTCAAAACTCACCTCCTGTGCGGTGCCGCATGCGGCACTCGCGATGGCGGTCAAAACAATAAGGCTCGAAAATCGGGGAGGCATCGGGTGTGTTATTTTAACCGCCTGCCGCACCGTCTGCTAGGCGCGCTCTTCACACCGATTCTTCCGCGCTAGCCCGTCGATTTACCGGTCACACTCGCCCATGACGAAGTCGAGCGAGCCGAGGATGCCCACGACATCGCTCATCATGTGGCCGGGAAGGAGCTTCGGCAGGATGCCAGGATGGACAGATGAGGTGTGTTATGATACCCTCTTTCATAACCTCCCATGAAAGCGATCTTCGTCCTTCTGTTCGGCGCGATTGGTGTTGTTTCCCTGCTTGGAGCGGAGCCGCCTTTGCTCCTGAAGGCCACCAAGCTCAAATCGATCGGGGAAGAGAATGAAATGAGGACCGGTTCCCTGCGCACCGGCCCGACCTTGCCAGCGGGCACGCGGGAACTCCGCGTGGAGATAGACAAATCCTTGGAAATGGATCTGAAGATCACGCGTCTCTACTATTCAAAACGGGATCTTGTCTCGATGCCGGGGCGTCCCGGATTTGCGAAGGGGCGCGACGTTGAGATGTGGGTGCCGCAGGGTGGAGTTTTTTGCCAGACGACTCTCTTGGAGGACACCGCCACTTCGCCGCCGGGTGTGGGAGTCAAGCTGACCAAGGCGCTCAAGGACGGCGTCTATTGCATCCATACCGGAGAGCTGGGCAAAGGGAAGGAAGCGCCTGCTTTTGCCGCTCCCTTCGTCATTGGAGGTGTCGCCGAACTCTCGATCGCGGAAAAGAAGGTCTCGTTTGAGAACGGCAAGGCGCACCTGACGCTCACCCTGAAGAATGGCGGAGGCGGTGAATTTAACGACGGGACAGTCACCATCACGTTGCAGCGGGTGAACCCAGACAAAGGAAAGTCCAGTTTCACGGCCCGATGGGGCGATCGCCTGCCGATTGTGCCCGCTCAAGGCACGGCGACCTATGAAAGGGAATTTCCCGCGTCTGCCTGGGTGCCGGACAGCTATTATTTTTACGGCCACGTCCAAACAACGGGAAGCCGCGACGATTCGGATAACATCGAGACGTACAAGACCGAGCAGTTTGTGGTTCCGAAGACAGACTAGGGATTCGGCCGGGGCACGACGATCTGGTCGCGCACAACTGCACAGATGGAACCGCGATACACCTTTTGCCTTGCGGAGGTATCGTCGGGACGAGCAACCGAAGCCTAAGCAGCTACCGGTCGCACTCGCCCATTACGAAGTCGAGGGAGCCGAGGATGCTCACCACGTCGCTCATCATGTGGCCGGGAAGGAGCTTCGGCAGGATGCTGAGATTGATGAAGCTGGGGCTGCGGATTTTCAGGCGGTACGGCGTGCCGCCGCCCTTGCTGTAAATG
>JBBRPQ010000046.1:0-38324 GCA_038227825.1 Chthoniobacterales bacterium | reverse complement strand
GTGCCGGCGATGATCTTCATCGCGGCTGGCATGTTGCGGGCGTTCAGATCGGGCATCTTGCGCTTGGCGATTTCCTCGACCTGCTTCTTCGTGAGCTTGCCGACTTTGACCTTGTTCGGCTCTTTCGATCCGCTCGCGAGATTCAGCGCCTTTTTGATCATCGAGCTGGCCGGCGGCTGCTTGGTGATGAAGGTGAAGCTCTTGTCCTTGTAAACGGTGATGACGACCGGGAGGATGTCGCCCGACTGCTTGGCGGTGCGCGCGTTGAACTCCTTGCAGAAGGCCATGATGTTCACGCCCTGCTGGCCGAGCGCGGGGCCGACCGGCGGCGCGGGATTGGCCGCTCCGGCGGGGATTTGGAGTTTGATGGAACCGACGATTTCTTTTGCCATGGTGAGTCTTTGTTTTGGTGGGCGTGAGAGGAGGCTTCAGCGCCCGGATTTGGTGATCAGTGCGTGGAGAAAGTTATGCGTTGCGTTCGACCTGCCAGTATTCGAGGTCCACGGGGGTCTCGCGTCCGAAGATGCTCACGCTCACGCGCAGCTTGCCGCGCTCGGGATCGATTTCCTCGACGACGCCGGTCTGGTTTTGGAACGGCCCGTCCGCGACCTTCACGATCTCGCCGACGATGAACTCGACCTTCGGGCGTGCCTTTTCCTCGCTGGCGCGGACCTGTGCGAGCATGGCGTCCACTTCCTTTTGCATCATCGGGATCGGACGATCCTTCGTGCCGGCGAAGCCGAGCACGCCGGTGGTTTCCTTGATGAAATACCACGTCTTGTCCACGAGTTGCTTGTTCTCGTCGATCAGCCACATGTTCATGACGATGTAGCCGGGGAAAAATTTCCGCGTCGTCTCGGTCTTCTTGCCGCGCTTCACCTCGGAGACACGCTCCGTGGGCAGCAGAACCTCGAAGACGTAATCGGCCATCTCCTCGGTCTTCACACGCTTGACGAGGTTGTCGTGCACCTTCTTTTCCTGTCCGGAAAGTACGTGCACCACGTACCACTGCTTGCGTTTTTGCTCTTCGGTCATGTTCGTAAAATTAGAAAAGGAGCCGGCTGGTCCACATCAGCGCGAAGTCGAAAACCGTCACAAATGCCGCCAGCAGGAGCATCGCGATGATGACCACGATCGTCGAATCAATGAGTTCCTTATACTTGGCCCCGAAGGCTTTTTCCTTCGGGTCCCAAGGCCACGTCGCCTTTTGGAGCTCGGTCTTTACCTCGCGGATGAAATTGGTGGTTTTTGCGAACATGGGCTTTGGCTGTCAGGTGGCACGGGAGGAGGGACTCGAACCCCCAACAGGCGGTTTTGGAGACCGCTACTCTACCAATTGAGTTACTCCCGTATCTCTAGCCGCAAACGCGAGGTGGAGTTTCATACTCCACCTCGCGCGTGAATCGGCAAATGGTTTCGTTTTAGGCGATGATGTCGGTGACGCGGCCGGCGCCGACGGTCTTGCCGCCTTCGCGGATGGCGAAGCGCATCGTCTTCTCCATCGCCACGGGGCAACTGAGTTCGACTTCGATGCTCACGTTGTCGCCGGGCATGACCATTTCGACGCCAGCGGGCAGCGTGACCGAGCCGGTCACATCCGTGGTGCGGAAATAGAATTGCGGGCGGTAGTTCGAGAAGAACGGCGTGTGACGGCCACCCTCGTCCTTCGAGAGGACGTAGATCTCGGCCTTGAACTTCTTGTGCGGCTTCACCGAACCGGGCTTGGCCAGCACCTGGCCGCGCTCGACGTCGGTCTTCTTGATGCCGCGGAGCAGGACGCCCACGTTGTCGCCGGCGCGCGCCTCGTCGAGGAGCTTGCGGAACATTTCGATGTCGGTGACGGTCGTCTTCTGCGTGTCGCGGATGCCGATGATTTCGACTTCCTCCATCTTCTTGAGGATGCCGCGCTCGACACGGCCGGTGACGACGGTGCCACGACCTTCAATGTTGAACACGTCTTCGACGGGCATGAGGAACGGCTGGTCCACCGGGCGCTCGGGGAGCGGGATGAACGAGTCCACTGCTTCGAGAAGCTCGCCGACGCAGGCCGCGTCGGGGTGCTTTGCGTCGCCGCAGGCGAGGGCCTTCGAGGCCGAGCCCTTGACGATCGGCGTCTTGTCGCCGGGGAATTCGTACTTCGTGAGCAGGTCGCGGATTTCCATCTCGACGAGTTCGAGAAGATCTTTGTCCTCGACGAGGTCCACCTTGTTCAGGAAGACGACGATCTCAGGCACACCGACTTGGCGGGCGAGGAGGATGTGCTCACGGGTCTGCGGCATCGGGCCGTCCGCGGCGGAGACGACGAGGATTGCTCCGTCCATCTGTGCGGCGCCGGTGATCATGTTCTTCACATAATCGGCATGTCCGGGGCAGTCCACGTGCGCGTAGTGGCGGTTCTCGCTGCTGTATTCGACGTGAGAGACGGCGATGGTCACGGTCTTCGTGTCATCGCGCACCGTGCCGCCCTTGGTGATGTCAGCGTAGCTGATTGGGTTTGCGAGTCCCTTGAGGGACTGGACGTGGACAATGGCGGCAGTCGTCGTGGACTTGCCGTGATCGACGTGACCGATCGTGCCGACGTTCATGTGCGGTTTTTCGCGTTTGAATGCTTCCTTAGCCATAGTGCTTAGAGTTGTAGTTGTTTGTTGGTTGTTGTGATTTTGGAATGGGTGCCTGCCGGAGACATGGAGCCTCAGATCGGGATCGAACCGATGACCTCGTCCTTACCAAGGACGTGCTCTACCGACTGAGCTACTGAGGCAATATGTTTTAAAGAACAGGGTCCGGCTTTGGGGCCGATCCGCCTTGGAAAAAGAGCGAAAACCCCCGCCCCGAACTGGCGTTTCACAGCCGGACCAAGGTGGGTATTTTCATTGCGCTTTCTCCAAAAAGCGGGCGCGCAAACTAGCAACCTGCCCCTGTCTGTCAAAGTGAAATTGGAGCTTTTTTGCGCATCGGGTTTCCTCGGCAAAAAGCCGCGCGCGCAACGACACCGCGATCACAGCGAAAACGACGTGATCTCCCGGATCGTCCACTTCTTGTCGCACGCCTCACGCAGCCTGTCTTTGCGGATGAACGTGCTCGGCTGCGCCGTGCACCTTCGCCTCCGACACCCGCAGCAGGTAGAAAGTCGCCTCCACATTGTTCCGAGTCTTCCCGCAAGCCTCGTCATACACATGCATCCGCTCCAAATCCCCCGTCATCGTCGCCACGCCCTTCCCGCCAATCGTCACCGACCCATTCACGATCACGATGAACTCCGCATCCTCCGGGTCGCACTTCATGTTCGTGATCGTCCGCACCGCCCCCGACGCCCACTTCGAGGCCCGCCACCGCCCACCCTTCACGTTTGGGAAAAGCACCTTCGGCCCGAACCCATCGCCATCCCACCATGCGCCGTATTGGCGAAAAGGATCATTGGAGGGTGAGCGGGAGCAGGAGGGCCAGCAGGCGGAGACCGGCGCGGTGTGGGAGCAGTGTCTTCATAGGTGAATGCTGATACGGCGGGAGTGGCACGACTTGCAAGACAGTCGGTTTTCAACATTCCCAGGGGACCCAGTGAGACGGGCGCAGCACAGCCAGAAGAGTGAGGCAGGAGGGCGGCATTGAAAGAGTGGCCCCATACGGTCGGGCGAAATGGGACGCCGCAACTCGGCGACTGGGCTGGGCGGCGGTGCGCGTGGGGCCTACTTTGGCAGGGTGGCGGGGCGGTCGCTGAGGCGGGGGACGTCGGGGCCTAGCGGAGCCTTTTCGGAGGAACGGGTGGCGCCAACGATGACCATTTTGCCGTCGGGTCGCTTGCGGACGAAGGCCTGGCCTTTGCCGGATTGCCAGACGGTCTGGCCCATCCATTCGCCGTTCACACCGATCTTCGAGAGGTAGTGGAGGCTGGGGCCGAACATGTGGAAGACGTGGAGGGTGTTCTGGCTGTCGAATTCGTGGCCGGCCTGGGTGCCGGTGAGGAGGCGACCGAGGGGGTAGGTGCAAAAGACGGTGCCGGTTTTTTCATCCTCGATGCGGGCGTAGAGGACGAGTTCCTTCGGGTGCGGGAAGGTGAGGAGGGAGACGACGCGGTATTCGCCGGCGCCATTCTTGGAGGCGGGGACGCCGACGGTCTGGGTCCAGAGTTTGCGGCCTTCGCTGATGTCCACTTTCTGCGGGGCGGAGGTGATGTATTTGCCGGTCTCCTGAAAATAGATGGCGGCGCGGACGTTGTAGCTGCCGTATTCGTTGATGGGGTAGAGCTTCAGGAGGTCCACGCTTCTCTTGATGGATCCGCCGCTGAGGATCATCTGGGGGGCATTGTGGTAGCCGGTGCCGAATGCGCCGATGGGAGAGTCCGCTCCTTTAAGGATCTGGAAGCCAAACCAGTGGGTGTCGCCGTCGTCGGCGAGCATGATGTCTTTGCCGGCGAGGTTGCGGATGGTGACGGTGGCGTCCACGGGTTCGCCGCGCATAAAGAGGCTGCGCTTCATCTCCATGGTGACCTCGATCTGCGCATGGGCGGCGGAGAGGAGGCTGAGGAGGAGAATGAGGAGTGGTGCGAGTCGGGTCATGGGGTGCTATTTCCGCTTTACGGTGCGGAATCCGATGTAGAGCGAGCGGACGACGGGGATGACGTCGTCGCCGACGTAGTATGCCTCACTGTCGGGACCGCGGGGGCCTTTCTTTTCCGAAGCGGGGTGGATGAACCATGCGTCTTCGGCGGGGATCTTCAGGACGCGGCCCCACATGGGGATGGGATCGCTGGCAAAGGAGCCGCCCTTGAGGAGCGGGATCTCTTTGTTGCCTTCCTTGCGATAGACCCATTCGCAGACATTGCCTGCCATGCCGACGACGCCGGAAGGGCTGACATCGCTGGAGAAGGCGTCCACGGGTGCCCAGTAGTTGTAGCCGTCGTCAGTCTTGGTGGCGCCGGGCATGAGGGGGTTGTAGCCGGCGTTGGAGTTGAAATTACCGGGCTTCAGCTCGTCGCCCCACGGGTATTTGAATCCCTTCAGGCCGCGGGCTGCAGCTTCCCATTCCTCCTCGGTGGGGAGGTCGCGCGGGATGCCGTCCTTATCCACGATTTTGCCGCGCCACTGGGCGTAGGCGTAGGCGTCCCAGAAGGTGACGCCGACCATGGGGCTGTTCATATCGATTGCTGCGCCGGGGTCCTCACCGAGCTTCCGTCCGGCATCGGCGGGGTGCTTGAAGACGCGTGCGCCACGGGCGGCGGCGTTCTTGATGAGTGTGGTGACGTCGCGGTTCACGTGCGGCGTGTTACGACCCGTGCTGCGGGGGTGGTCGAACTCGTGCTCGCGGGATTGGTTCTGTTCGCACCATGCGACAAATTTCGCGTATTCGCCGACGGTGACTTCGTATTTGTCGATCTCGAAGCTGCCAAGCGTGGCGGTGCCGCCGCCTTCGGACGGATTGCCGACCATGTAGCGGCCGACGTCGATCTGGACCTGGGCGTCGAGCTTGCGGGCATTCGTGATGACGTATTTCCAGATGACGAAGCCGAGGACGAGGACGAGGCCGGCGAGGATGGAGATATTGATGATGAGGCCGCGCTTGCGGGAGACGCGGGCGGCTTCCACTGCGCGCATGGCGGCGGCGTCCGCGGCTTTCATCTTCGAGGCTTCGACGGGGATGATCTTGGGCTCGAGGGCCTTCACGGCCTGGAGGACCATCGGCCATCCGGTCACGGGATTCTGGCCGCCCGTCATGCGACCGAGCAGCATGCGGAAGCCGGGGGTGATGGCGTCCTCCTTCGTGAGCTGCTTCACGATGGTGCCGATGGTGAGCATCTCGCGCTCGACGGTGACCTCGGGATTCACGTTGGCGATGGCGAGGTTTGCCATGCGGGCGATGCCGTCATTGCCAAGGCGAATGCTGCCGGGCTCGATGGATGCGTGGGCGATATTGCGGGCCCAGAGATACTGCAGGCCCTCGCCGGAGACTTTCAGAATGTGGAGCGCGGTCTTTTCATCGAGGATCTGGCCGCGCTGGGTGAGCTCGGCCATGCTAGCGCCGTCGAGGAATTCATGGCTGTAAAAGGCGAGGCCATTCTGCTCATCGGCCTCGAAGACGGACATGATGAAAGGGTGCTGCACGACGGCCTTGGCCCTCGCGTCCGCGAGGAATTCGGCGCGCACACCGGGTTCGTCGGCGCGCGCGGGGTCGAGGACTTTCATGCCGACGCGGCGATTCACACTGAGCTGAAGGGCGAGATACACGCGGCCCCAAGCGCCCTCGCCGATAAGCTGCTGCACGCGATAGTCGCCCACTTGCACGCCGATGAGGGGATCATTCGCGCCGTCGAGGACGGGCGCAGGCTTTGCGGCAGCAGTAGGCTGTGCCGCGGGCGCGGGCTGGGCGACCGCTGTCGCTTTCGCTGTGGGGGTAGCCTTTGCCACAGGTGTTGCCTGTGGAACGGGGGCGGCCTTCGCCACAGCTGTCGGCGGCGCTGCTGCTTTCGGCTGCGCAGTGGCTTTCGGCTGCGCAGTGGCTTTCGGCTGCGCCGCGGGTGCTGGTTTTGCGGCGGGTGTGGCGACGGCTTGCGCGACTGGCACGGCGGAAGGGACGGGCTTTGCCGGCGGGGCCTCCGGGACGACGGGCGCTGCCGGGACCGCAGTCGCCACGACGACAGGCGCAGCGGCGGGAACCGGCACGGCGACGGCGACTGGCTCGGGCGCTGGCTGAGTCGCGACCGGCACGGCCGCGGGCGCCGGGGCGGCTGGAGCAGCGGCAGCCGATGCCGCAAACCTCGCGGCAGCGGGCACGGCGATGGCGGTCGTCTTGCCGGCGACGCGGGCCTTTTCAGGCACTGCCGCCGGTGGCGGGGCGGTGATGTGACCGACGGCTTTTCCGATTTCAGTGATGAGCGCGAGGGCATCCACGGGCTTTTGCAGCACGGCGGCATCCACCGTCTGCTCGGCGTAATCGCTGAGATCGTATCCGCTCACAAAGATGGTGCGCATCTTCGGATACTCCGCCTGCAGCGCGGCGCGGAGTGTGAAGCCATCCACGGGCTCCATCACCACATCGGTGATCAGCAGTTCCACGCCGCCTAGCGCCGCGGCGTGATCCATCGCCTTTTGCGCATTCGCAGCGAGCCGCACATCGTGTCCAGGCACCGCTTTCACAATGGCCATGATGGCCTGCAAAACGTCCGCCTCATCGTCAACAATCAGGATTCTCATCGTGTTTCTGTTACTCGGAAAGTGTGGATGCTGCGGGGAACTTCTGCGCCAGGCCCGGAGGCTCCGCGCGTGTGTCCTGCAGATCGCCGCGGTAGTACACGCGGACGATGTAGCCGTAAAATTCGCGGCGCTCGGTGCGCGCCTGCAGTGCGGGCAGGTCGTAGCTCACCTCGAGAGTCTCCGCCTCGCCGTCCTTCCAGTCCACCGGCGAGGAGACCCACCGGTTGCTCACATTGGCGATCGTCTTCACGATGTCCTTCCCGTTTGAGCGATCGTAGAAGAGCACGAAGACCTTCGTATCCCGGACGGAGATGGTCTCCGATGTGCGCGTATTGACCGGCACGGAGAGTGTGAATTTTTTCGCAGACGCGGGATCCGAATCCACTTCCATCGCGACATCGCCGACCGAGAGCGGCTTGCCCCCGGATGCCGCCGGGCCACCGCTGGCGCTGGGAGTCCGCATGGATTCCTGAACGGCGGAGTGAAGCTTCGACTGCGCGACGGAATAGTAGAGGCCCGCACGGTCGCCGATGAGGATGATGCGCTTCCACTGCTCGGCCGCCTTGTCCGGCAGGCTCATTTTTTCAAAGGTAAATGCCTGCTCAGCGATGGCGAGCGCGTTCGTCGGCTCGATCGCGGCGGCCTCGCGGAACTTCACGAGGGCACCCGCCGTGTCGCCGCTGGTGCGCAGGAGTTTTCCCTGCTCGATGAGTTCGGCAAAGCGCGGGTTTGTCTTCGGGGTGAACACCTCCAGCGGAACCGGCGTCGGTCGTGGCGGCGCGGTGATTCGCATTTCCGGCACGCCACTCTCCGTCAGCGGCGCGACGGGCTCAGCATGAGGCAGGATCGGCTGCGGCCCAGGCGGGCGGGCCTCCTCAGTCGCAGCCACCAGCGGGTCCGTGCCGACCGGGAGCGGATCGTCGGGAGGTGGCGATTCCGCGACGAGCTTCGAGACATCGATTTTCATTGGCGGAAGGTGCGAGCCATCGTCGCCATTCTCCGTCGTCGCAGTCTTTGGCTTTCGGAAAAACGCCACCGTCACCGCACCAAGCTGAAACACCGCAACACCCGCAAGAACGGCCCCGGCGATCGCTGCCGTACGTCCGAAACGTGGAGACTGGATGGGGAGCTTGGAGCGCATGGAGTGGTGCAGGATTTGCGAGGCTATGCGCCCGCGCGGAATGTGTCAAACGCACCACACGTGCGGAATGGGGCATATCACAATGTTCATCCGGGGCGAAAACACGATCCGTGAACATGAACGCGCTGCTCTTGGCACCAGCCGTCGGTTCATCCACATTCCCGCGATGCGAATATTTGTCCACGTGCCCAGCCAGACACTCGATTTGCTCGATGATGCCGGCACACTCCTGCGCCGCTATGCATGCTCCACATCGAAATTTGGCATCGGCTGCGAGCCCGGCTCGAACCGCACGCCGACGGGGAAATTCCGCGTCGCGGAAAAGCACGGCCACGACGCAGCGCACGGGATGATTTTCAAAAGCCGCAAACCCACCGGGGAGGTCGGCCACTGGCAGGACTGTGGCGACCACGTGCAGACACGCATCCTGTGGCTCGAAGGACTCGACGCCGAAAACGCAAACACGAAAGACCGCTACATCTATATCCACGGGACGAACGCCGAGCACCTCATCGGCACGCCAGCCAGCCACGGCTGCGTGCGGCTCTCGAATCAGGACGTCATCGAACTTTTCGACACCGTGCCCGAAGGAACCGAAGTCGTGATCGTCCCCGGTGACTGAAAACTGGCGGTTCAGCCCTGTCCGCCGCCGCGCTTCAGCACCATGAAAACGATCGCCGGCGCGAGAAGTTCCGCCACGACGATCAGGACCGCAGCCCAGCGCGGCAGCGTTTCCAGGATGCCCGAGACCGCCAGCCCGACGATGGTGGCGACGGACGCCACGGCCACGACCGCAGTGACGACTTGAGTTTTTGCACGAGGGGAGGAATGGCCGGACTTCACAGCGCACGCCTCGTGGTGGACGATCCGCCGCGCAAGCATTGAGAATTTCCGAGAAATTATGTTGTCACAAATTGCTGCGCCCGACTACATGCCCGCCACATGCAACCTGCAAAGAAGGGGGTGACACTCTAAAATGCGTATTCTCTCCATCATCGCCCTCGCGGCCATGACGTTCGCGTTCGCGTCCTGCGCGAAGCACCAGCCCGCACCGCCCACCGGCGGCGGCAAGTCCATGGTTTCCCACCACGGCTACAAGAAGTAAACTTCCCGACAACGGGAGGATTACCCTTTCGGGGCCAGATCGGATTCGTCCGGTCTGGCCTCACTTTTTTTCACCGGCTTTGCCGAGCCATGCGTGGCTTTACGGAAATGTGTGCACTTCCCCGCAACATGAAACGCCATGCGAGATGCTGCGCGCGGGAAATGCCGATGCGCGCGCCCGACTCGATCTCCACGGACGCGGAGGATCGGTAAAATCGCGCACCATCGTCCGCACAAAAATCACGCCCATGATCGCGGCCTCTCACCCCAAGTGCCTGCGCGAGCTTTCCGGGACCGCTGCAAAGCCACTCATCACTTTTGGGATTCGGGGGTTTGGATTTCAGATTTGCCGCACGCCTGCGCGTCATCGCGGCGATGCCATCTGTCGGCTCGATCGCGCGGAAGAGCACGAAGCCATCCTCTCCCCCACCCTTCACGAGCACGTTCAGCATCCAATACATGCCGTAGTTGAAATACACATACGCCGCGCCGGCCGGACTCTTCGCGACAAATTCCCGCGCACTCGGCCGCGACCACGTGTGGCACGCCTCGTCGTTCAGCGCACCGTAGGCCTCCGTCTCCACGATCACCCCCGCACATTTCCCCCAGCGCAGCGTGCAGCCGATGAGTTCCCGTGCACACGTCACCGGGTCGCGTTGGAAAAATGGGCGTTCGATCGGAATCACCCTGCCCGTCTGATTCGGGATGCCCACGCTCCGCAAGCTGCAAACTGCACGGACATCCTCCGCCCTCGTAATCTTATTCCTAATCCTAATCTTACTCTGCATCGTCGTGCCTCCTGCGGTCTGAGCGCGCAGAGTAAGATTGGGATTAAGAATAAGATGAAGAGCCCGCTGCGCACGCCGCTTGCCGCGCGCGCCTCATCCCGCTAGTTCACCCGCGTGCAGCAGCAAAAAACGCCCCCGTTCGCCGAATGGCTCATCCGCAAAACCCTCACCGCCATCGCGAGGATCCCGTATAAAATCACCACCTTCGGCCTCGATAAGCTGCCAGAAGGCGGCTTCCTCATGCTGCCGAACCACCTTACATGGATCGACGCCATCCTGCTCCAGCTCGCGTGCCCACGCACCATTCGCTTCATCATCTGGGAGTCTTACTACTACTCGCCGATCCTCCGCCCATTCCTCACCTTCATCGGCGCGATCCCGATCTCCAACAAACGTGCGAAGGACGCCATGCGCATCGCCATCGAGCACATCCAGGCCGGTGAAATCGTCTGCATTTTCCCCGAAGGCGAACTTTCCAAAAGCGGCGCGCTGCTCCGCATCCAGCGCGGCTACGAAATCATCGCACGGCAGGCAAAATGCCCGGTCGTCCCGGTATGGCTCGATCAGATTTGGGACAGCGTCTTCTCGTATCGCGGCGGGCGCTTTTTCTGGAAACGTCCCAAGAGCCTCCGCTTCCCGGTCACGGTCGCATTCGGCGAGGCGATGCAGGCGCGGCAAGCGGACTCTGCGGCGGTGCGACAACGATTTCTCGAGCTGAGCGAATTCTGCTACCAGCGCCGCCCCTTCCTGCGCGGCCATCTCGCCGATGCGTGCCTGCGCGGACTGAAGAAAAGCCCGGGCGCAATCGCGATCAGCGACGGGCACGACGGCACGGAACTCACCCGCGGCAAACTGCTCGCCGCCGCGCTCTCACTTTCCCGCATCATCCGCCAACGCGTGCCAGAGAAACGCGTCGGCATCGTGCTGCCATCCGGCTCACCCGCGATGCTCGCAAATCTCGCGGTGCTCTTCGCTGGAAAAATTCCGGTGAACCTCAACTTCACCGCTGGAAAAGCCGCGCTCGAGTCATCCATCCGAAAGGCCGGCATCGGCTGCGCAATCACCGCCGATGCCGTGCGCGGAAAGCTGAAGGAATTTCCATGGCCCGCGAATGTGCTGCTGCTCGACGAACTCAAGGACAGCATCCGCAGCGGCGCCGTGAAATGGATGATCCTCTCGAAGCTCCTGCCCGCCGGGTTGCTCGGGCGCATCGCCGGCATCCCGCGCGAAGGCGACCGCACTGAGGCATTCCTGCTTTTCACCAGCGGCAGCAGCGGCGAGCCAAAAGGTGTCGCACTCACACACCGCAATCTGCTGGCGAACACGCGGCAGTTCGGCGACATGCTCGATCTCACATCGAACGATGTAATCTTCGGCGCGCTCCCATTTTTCCATAGCTTCGGAGCCACGGTCTGCCTGCTCTTCCCCGTCATCGAAGGCGTGCGGGTGGCCACCTATCCAAACCCGCTCGATGCGCACAAATGCGCCATGCTGATCGAGCGCCACCGCGCGACGATCCTGCTCGCCACGCCGACCTTCCTGCGCGGCTACGTGAAACGCGCCACACCCGAACAACTCCGCAGTGTGAAGCTACTCGTCACCGGCGCGGAAAAACTTCCCGGAGAACTTTCCGAGACCTTCCTCGAAAAATTCGGCATCGAAATCATGCAAGGCTACGGCCTCACCGAGACCTCGCCCGCCGCATCGTTCAATCTGCCAAACCGCGTGCCCGACGCCGTGCAGGCGAGCAATCGCCGCGGCTCCTCCGGTCGCCTCGTCGCAGGACTCGCCGCGCAGATTCGCGACCCGGAGACCGATGCCCCACTCACGCTGCACGACAAAGGCATGCTGTGGTTCAAGGGCCCGAATGTCTTCGAAGGCTACCTCGATGATCCCACCCGCACCGCCGACGTGCTGCACGACGGATGGTTCCGCACCGGCGACCTCGCGCGTTTCGACGACGACGGATTCCTTTTCATCGAAGGCCGCATGTCGCGCTTTTCCAAAATCGGCGGCGAAATGGTCCCGCACGAAACCGTCGAGGCACGCATCGTCGAGACATTCGGATTCAGCGGTGAAGGCGAGCGTATCATCGCCATCACCAGCGCCCCGGATGAGGCAAAAGGCGAGATGCTCGTAGTGCTCTCCACGCGCGAAATCACGCAGAACGATCTCCGCGAAAAACTCTCCGCTTCAGGAATGCCCAATCTCTGGATTCCCCGCCACATCCTGCGCGTCCCGCAAATCCCCGTGCTTGCCAGCGGAAAACTCGACATCCAGGGCTGCACAGAACTCGCGAAGCAGGCAAAGTAGTCCCGCGCTTCAGCGCGTATCGGCGTCAAACGTGCAGGAATTACCCGGTTTCCCGCAGGTCATGCGAGTAGCACAATGCGCGATGCGCTGAAGCGCGGAACTACTTTTGAGTCACCTAAGACTACAGCTCGAACCGCTCGCCGCGCGGCAGCGAATTCGGGTCATTCAGCCACGCCTCGAACACCTCGCGGGACTGTAGTTTTCGCGCTTCCTCAAGCCACACGACCCACTCCTCGACACTCATGACCGGTCGCTCCGGCGCGGGATTTTCCGCGGTGAAGACGGGAAATTCGAGACTGAGCAGGGCGTCGGTATTCATTCGAGATGCGGACGAAGCGTGTCGAAGATTCCCACAGGTCCGTAGCGTTCGCAAGCTGCACGCACTTGCTCGAGCGTCCAGTTGGCGCGGTCACGCTGGAGCAATTCGACGACATCGAGCAGATCGAAAAGTTCGCGCGACGGATTCTGTTTCATCGCGTGCATTTTCATGGACGCAATGTGCAGCGGGGCAGCGACCGTGAGCGAAAGTGCGCCAAGGAGGATCTCACGGCGCTCGGCCCACATTTTTCCGAAGGTCTCAGCATGCACGAGCAGCGTGTCCACGATCCAGTCTGTATGGACTGAATGCCGGTATCGCACGACGAGGGTGTTCCGGACGAACTCGTCGAATCCAGCTTTGCACATCGCTTCGGCAAGTTCGCTCTCGCGATCCGACGCCACGACGCAGTCGAAGTCTTTCGTGAACCGGCTGATTCCGTATATCTGCACCGCTGTCCCACCGACGATTAGCAGCGGCACGCCGGTCTCCATCAGGATGGCGAGCGGCGTGGACATCGGAGTTTAGAAAAAGATCGGGATGATCAGGATCGCGACGATATTCACCACTTTGATCATCGGGTTGATCGCTGGGCCGCTCGTGTCCTTGTACGGATCGCCGACGGTGTCGCCGGTCACGCTGGCCTTGTGCGCTTCGCTGCCTTTGCCGCCGTGGTGGCCGTCTTCGATATACTTCTTCGCATTGTCCCACGCGCCGCCGCTGCTGGTCATCGAGATGCCCATGAAGAGACCGGTGACGATGCTGCCGACGAGCACGCCGCCGAGGATTTTTGCTCCGTCAGGAATCGCCGCGACGGCGATGACTGCGACGATAGGGATGAGCGCCGGGATGATCATTTCCTTGAGCGCGGCCTTCGTGACGATGTCCACGCAGGCACCATAATCGGGCGTATCCTTGCCGGTGAGGATTCCGGGAAATGCTTTGATCTGGCGGCGCACCTCCGTGACGACAGCGCCCGCTGCGCGACCCACCGCGCTCATGCTGAATGCGCTGAAAAGATACGGGAGCAGACCGCCGATGAAGAGGCCGATCATCACCTTCGGATCATTGAGCGAGAAGCCGAGCGTGTCGGCCATCTTGAGCTTTGCAGCCGCGAGTGCTGCGGCAGTCGTGCCAGGCAGCGCAGCGAGTGCGTCGAGGGCGTGCTGGAGGTGTTCTTTCAAATCCACAAAGTAGCTGCCGAAAAGCACGACCGCTGCGAGTCCGGCGCTCGCGATGGCATAGCCTTTGGTCACGGCTTTCATCGTGTTACCGACTGCGTCGAGTTCGTCGGTGGTCTTGCGCACTTCGGGCGGGAGGCCGCTCATCACAGCGATGCCACCGGCATTGTCGGTGATGGGGCCAAATGCATCGAGGCTGATGATGATGCCGGCCATCGAGAGCATGGCCATGACGGCGATGGCGATGCCGTATAGCCCGGCGGCGGCGAAGCTGCACCAAATCGCGGCACCGATGCACAGCACCATCGGCGCGGTGGCTTGTTGGCCGATGGAGAGGCCGCAGATGATATTCGTGGCGTGGCCCGTCTCGCTGGCTTCGGCGATTTTCCGCACAGGGGCGAAATGAGTGGCGGTGTAATAGTTTGTGATGAGGACCGAGACACCGGTCATCACGAGGCCGATGATCGCGGCGGTGAAAAGGCCGCTGGAAGAAAGCGTCACACCACTTTTCAGCACGAGGCCGGCGGGGAAAATCGCATTGGTCAGCGGGTAGAATGCCGCTGCTGAAATGAGACTGCTGATGAGCACGCCGCCCATGAGCGCCTTGTCGGCCTTGCCGTTGAAGCTGTTCACAAAAAGCACGCCGATGATGCTCGCAATGATCGCGACACCGCCGAGCAAAAATGGATACACGATTGCCGCGGCACTTGCGCCGGTCGCAGCGGTGAGCGAGCCGACGAGCACCGCACCGATGAGTGAGACGGCATACGTTTCAAAGACGTCCGCCGCCATGCCCGCGCAGTCGCCGACGTTGTCGCCGACGTTATCCGCGATGGTCGCGGGATTGCGCGGATCATCCTCCGCAAGATCGTGCTCCACTTTGCCGACTAGGTCCGCGCCGACATCCGCAGCCTTCGTATAGATGCCGCCGCCGAGTCGCGCAAAAACTGAGATCAGCGATGCACCGAGCGCGAGTCCGATGAGACTGGCGACCGCCTTACCGGGCATCATCTTTTCCACGATGAGGTAAAAGCCGCCAGTCGAGAGCAGCGCGAGCGCGACCACGAGCAAGCCAGTCACTGCACCGCCGCTGAATGCCGCCTGCAACGCTTTCTTCGCACTTGTCCGCGCACCTTCCGCGGTGCGGACGTTGGCCTTCACCGCGATGCGCATGCCGATGAATCCAGCGACCAGCGAGCAGACCGCGCCGATGACAAATCCAATCGCGGTCGGCGCATCCTTTTTCCAAAATAGCAACGCCGTGATGATGACACCGATGACCGAGATGGATGCAAGCTGGCGTCTCAAATACGCCTTCGCGCCCTGCTCGATGGCATTTGCAATGAACTGCATTTTTTCCGTGCCCGATGAAATCGAGAGGAGGGACTTGATGAGCCACAGCGCAAAGACGAGGCCCAGCGCGGCGCAGCCAAGTGAGAGTGGGATGCCATTTTCGATGAGGGATGCCAGTGTGGGGACCATATTATATTTGCAAGGGAGGAGCTAAAAGGCCGCGCAGAATAGGAATTGAGCCGCTCGTGACAAGCGGCGTTTTACCGAATCGGCAGCAAAAGTTCACTTCTCAAACGCCCTGTGCGCGGGATGCGGCGAGGAGCGAGAGGATTGCCTTCTGAGTGTGCAGCCGATTTTCGGCCTGCGTGAAAATGGTGTTCGAGTGAGCCTCAAACACATCGGCGGTGATTTCCTTGCCTCGATATGCGGGCAGGCAGTGCATAACGAGCGCACCGGGATTCGCGAGTTTCACCAGCGCGGCGTCGATTTGGTAAGACGCGAGTTGCGCGATGCGATATTGCGCTTCCTGCTCCTTGCCCATGCTCACCCACACGTCGGTGTAGAGGACATCCGCACCGGTCGCGGCGGCCTTGAGATCCTCGGTGATCACGACTTTGCCACCGCTTGTCTTGCCGACGGGAAACGCCCGTGCGACGATCGCTGGATCGGGCTGATATTCCTTCGGAGCAGCGATGCGCAACTCGAAGTCGAGCTTCGATGCGGCCCACAGCCACGAGAGCGGGACGTTGCACGCGCCGTCGCCGACGAAGGTAATCACCTTGCCGGAGAATGTGCCGAGCTTTTCCGCGACCGTCTGCAGGTCAGCGAGGATCTGGCAGGGATGTTCACCGTCGGTGAGCGCGTTCACCGTCGGGATGCCGCTGAACTTCGCGAATTTCTCCACCTCGTCCTGCCCAAAAGTACGGATGACCGCGCCGTGGCACATGCGGCCGATGACACGCGCGGTGTCCTCGATCGGCTCGCCGCGTCCGAGTTGGATATCGTCGGCCGCGAGGAAAATCACATCGCCGCCGAGTTCGCGGATGCCGACCTCGAAGCTCACACGGGTGCGCGTGGACGACTTGGAAAACATAAGCGCCCAGCACTGGTGCCGGAGCGGATGGGCATCGTGATGACCGCGCGTGGCCTTCATCTTCACAGCGAGATCGAGCACCGCGAGAAGTTCGTCGCGAGTGGCGGCTTCGATTGAGAGCAGATGTTTCATTGATGAAGGTCTCCTTTTGGAAAAAGGGGGCCGAAGATGCCCGGCACGCGCTGGATGACAAGCCGAACTTTTGCGACAAATCCATTTCGCACCGCATGACCCGATGCGCATTTTTCACACGAAAATGTGATATTGAATTGCCACTGGGCCGAGTGGCGTCTATTCCCGCGCACTTCGATTCCGCGAAGTCCGCGCGCGCAGGATGCGCAGCGTTTCGCTCGTCGCACTTTTACCACATCACAAAAACCACATGTCACTTACAACCATCACCGCAATCGCAGGCCGCCAAATCATCGACAGCCGCGGCAATCCCACCGTCGAAGCAGAAGTGCATCTCGCTGGCGGTGCAATGGGCCGCGCTGCGGTGCCGAGCGGCGCGAGCACCGGTGAGCACGAGGCGTGGGAGCTTCGCGATGGCGTGAAAGATCGTTGGGGTGGCAAGGGAGTGCTGAAGGCCGTAGCGCACATCAACAAGACCATCGCCGATGAGCTCGAAGGGATGGACGCCACGGATCAGGTCTCACTCGACCGCCTGATGATCGCGCTCGATGGCACACCGAATAAGGCGAAATTTGGAGCCAACGCGATCCTCGCTGTCTCCATGGCAGCGGCGCACGCGGCTGCATCGCAGCTCGGCATTCCGCTTTTCAAATACATCGGTGGCCCAAACGCGAAGGTGCTGCCCGTGCCGATGATGAACATCATCAACGGCGGCGCGCACTCCGATGCGCCGATCGACTTTCAGGAATTCATGGTGATGCCGAAAGGCGCGCGCAATTTCAGCGAGGCACTCCGCTGCGGCGCGGAAATCTTCCACGCGCTGAAGAGCGTGCTCAAGGGCCGCGGGCTGAGCACCGCAGTCGGTGATGAGGGCGGCTTCGCGCCGAACCTCAAGAGCGCGGACGACGCCCTGGAGACCATCGCCGAGGCGGTGAAGAAGGCGGGCTACAAGTTTGGCAAGGACGTGTTCGTCGCGCTCGATGTCGCCAGCTCGGAATTCTACGACAAGGCGAAGAAGGATTACGTCTTCAAGAAAAGCAGCGGCCAGCGTTTCACGGCGGATGAACTCGTCGCTTTCTACAAGAAGCTCTGCGCGAAATTCCCGATCATTTCGATCGAGGACGGCTTCGCCGAAAACGACTGGGCGGGCTGGAAGAAGCTCACCGAAGCGCTCGGCGACAAAGTGCAGCTCGTCGGCGACGATCTCTTCGTCACGAACGTCGATTTCCTCCGCAAGGGCATCGAGACCGGCACGGCGAATTCGATCCTCGTGAAGGTGAACCAAATCGGCTCGCTCACCGAAACGCTCGATGCAGTCGAACTCGCAAAGGAAAACAGCTACACGGCAGTCATCAGCCATCGTTCCGGCGAAACCGAGGACTCGACCATCGCCGACATCGCAGTCGCGACAAACGCCGGACAGATCAAGACCGGCTCCATGTCGCGCACGGATCGCATTGCGAAATACAATCAATTGCTACGGATCGAAGAAATTTTGGGTGACAATGCCATTTATGGCGGCAAGATGCGTGGCTAAGTGAAGGACATAGCCTCACACTCCAGATCCGGTTCGAGCGGGGGATTTTTCCCGCGGCTCAACAAGATTCTCCTCATCCTGATTGTCGGGACTGCGGTGATCCCTCTCACCTACCGTGCGCTGCCCGGTCTCGGTGAAAAGGTGAGCCAGGATAAGATGATCGCGGGCTTTGAAACGCAACTGGCCGAGGCAAACATGATCAAGGACCGCCTCACGCGCGAGGTGACGCTACTGCAGAACGACGGCGAATATCTCGGCATGTTTGCCCGCGACCGTGTGGATCGCGGATACATGAAGACCGGTGAGACGATCTTCCGCCTCACGCCGCGAAAGCAGTAGGCCGCAAGGGGCGAGCGCTCAGGTGAGCAAAACGTCCAACTCGCTCAGACACTGATCTAGCACTTTATCCGCTGGGCGCGATGCATCGACTCGGCGGATAAACGGACGCTCCAGCCCGAGAAAAATCTTCCGCACCGTGCGGAGTTGCTCCGCTTCCTCGAAGGTATTCGGCGCATCGCCGCGTGCGCGGATGCGCGCAAGGCCGCCATCGGGATCGAAGTCGAGCAGCAGCACCAAGTCCGGCTTCGGTGCAAAACGCTCGTTCATTTCCAAAATCATCTCGGGATCTGCGCCACGCGCACCCTGATACGCTGCGGTCGAAAGGTAATAGCGATCCAACAGCACGACTTTTCCCGCCGCAAGTGAGGGGCGGATGATCTGCTCGACGTGCTCGGCGCGATCCTTGAGAAATAGCTCAAGTTCGTCTTCGAGCGAGAGCCGCCCCTTAATCATGCTCTGTCGCAGTTTCATTCCCCACGGCCCACGCGTCGGCTCCGCGCTCGTCACGCACTCCCATCCCTTCGCAGCACAGTGCGCGGCAAGGCTGCGCACGACGGTGCTCTTGCCCGCGCCGTCGATTCCCTCGACGACGACGAGCCAACCAGGAGCATTCGAGCGCGACATGGCGCGCGGTGTAGGTGCGACGCGAAGCGGCGTCCACTTCAAACGACGTTCCCTGCTGTAAAAGAAGCGGTTGCCGAGTTGCCCGGCTCACACTACAAGCGCGCTCCCCTTTTAAACGAAAACAACGACAACCCAAACTCACCACACACCATGCCCATCGCAGTCGGAACCAAAGCCCCGGATTTCACCCTCAAGTCAAAGGACGCAAACGGACTCAAGGACGTCACGCTGTCCGCGAATTTCGGACAGAAGAACACGGTCGTGCTTTTCTTCCCGCTCGCGTTCACGGGCGTATGCACGCAGGAATTCTGCGACATCACGCAGGGCATCAGCAGCTATGCGGATATCGGCGCGGAAGTCATCGGCATCAGCGTGGACAGCCCGTTTGCACAGGAAGCGTGGGCGCAGAAAGAGAAGATCACCGTCACGCTCGTGAGCGACTTGAACAAGGTCGTGACGAAGGCCTACGGCGTGGAGTTTCCAGGCCTCGCCGGCATTGGCGACACCAGTGCGCGCGCAGCATTCATCGTAGATAAGGACGGCGTGGTGCAATACGCCGAACAGACCGCGACGCCGAAGGACCTGCCAAACTTTGAAGCCATCAAGGCGAAGCTGGCCTCGCTCAAGTAACGCACACATTTTCAACAGGGGCCTGTCCGCAAACGGGCAGGCCCCTTTTCCATTTCACAGCACATGAGCAAGGAACTCACAGCAGGCGACAAGGCCCCGGCATTCACGGCGACAGCCGTCGGTGGAAAATTCGGCGACGGCGCGAAAGTATCGCTCGCGGATTTCAAAGGACAGACCGTCGTCCTCTACTTCTATCCGAAGGACGACACGCCCGGCTGCACCACACAGGCGTGCGCTCTTCGCGATGGATGGCAGGACTTCGATGGAAAACCCGTCGTATTCGGCGTGAGTCCCGACTCCGCCGCGAGCCACGCGAAGTTCATCAAAAAGCACGCGCTCCCCTTCCCGCTGCTCGCGGACGACGAGAAAAAGATCGTCGAGGCGTACGGCGTTTGGGTGGAGAAAAGCATGTACGGGAAAAAATACATGGGCACCGAACGCTCGACCTTCGTGATCGGCAGCGACGGGAAACTGAAAGCCGTGCTGCGCAAGGTGAAACCCGCGGAGCACGTGGATCTGCTCAAGGCGGCGCTCTGAGCGCAGCGCATGAAGCTCTCGACCATCGCAGCCACGCTCGCGGGACTCGGCACGAAGCCGACGCAAAGCCTCGGGCAGAATTTCCTGCACGATCAAAACATCGCGAAGTGGATCGTGGAGCAGGCGGGCCTAAAGCCGGGCGAGCCGTGGGTGGAGATCGGGCCGGGGCTGGGCGCGCTGACGGAATTTGCGGTGGACATTTCGCGACAAGGAATCCTGCTGGAGAAGGACGACCGGTTTGCACCGTGGCTGCGCCAGCAGTTTCCGACAGTCGAGGTCGTGCATGGCGACGCGCTCGACTTTGATCCACGCGAGCTTTTCTGGCGCGGGCCGCTGCCGGTCTTTGGCAATCTCCCATACTACGTCTCGAGCCAGTTGCTTTTCCTTTTCACCGCGGAGCCGAGCCCTGCGTCGCGCATGGTCTTCACGCTCCAGCGCGAACTCGCGGAGCGGCTGTGCGCAAAACCAGACACGAGCGAATACGGCGCACTGACGGTGCTGATCGGGAGGCGATGGAATGCGAAGCTGATCAAGCATCTGCCGCCACAGATTTTCACGCCGGTGCCAAAGGTCGGCTCGGCCGTCGTGCTGCTCACTCCTCGCTTGGACGACACGCTGCCGGAGTGTGACGGCGCGCTGTTCCGGGAGTTGGTGAAGCGCGGCTTCAGCCAGCGACGCAAGCAGCTCAACAAGATGCTCGAACTGGCTCGCTGGCCGGAATTTTCCGAAAAGCTGGGCGTGCCTGTGACGGCGCGCGCGGAGGATCTGAGCCTTGCGCACTGGGTAACGCTCACGAATCTCGCGACCGATGCGCCGAACGATCACAGTGCTGGAGCACAGGATGTGAATGGCGAGATGTTCGACGTAGTGGACGATCAGAACCGCGTCATCGGCCAGCAGCCGCGCGGTGTCGTGCATCGCGAGAAACTACTGCACCGAGCGATCCATATCTTTGTCTTCAACAAATCCGGGGAGCTTTTCCTGCAACGCCGCTCACGCTGGAAAGACGCCCACCCACGCCGCTGGGACAGTAGCGCGGCCGGGCACGTGAATGCAGGTGACGACTACGACACGACTGCACCTCGCGAACTGAAGGAAGAACTCGGCGTCACCGCACCACTCGAACTCGTCGGGGAAGTGAATGCGTGCCGGAACACCGGCTGGGAATTTGTGAAGATCTACCGCGCGGAACACAACGGCCCGTTCCGTCTCCCCCCTGCCGAAATCGAATGCGGCGCATTTTTTTCACTCGACCAGCTCCAGCGCTGGATGGACGCGCGGCCAGGCGATTTTGCCAACGGATTCATAGAGTGCTGGCGCGCGTTGATGGCAGCAGGGAAACTTTCAGCGAAGGACTGAGGCCCCCGCACCAAACGTCCGACGTGCCTATTGCCGACGGAATTTCACGTGCTTCTCGAAGCACTCGGGGCAGATGCCGTGGCTGAAATTGCTGCCGGTCTGCTTTGAGATGTAGCTCTCCACGGCGTGCCAGTAGTTTTCGTCGTCGCGGATCTTTTTGCAATACATGCAGATGGGGAGCAGTTCCTTTAACTGCCGGAGCTGCGTGGAAAATTCGACGATGCGCTCGGCCACGCGCAGTCGCATGGTGATTGCCTCGCGATCGAGCGGCTTTGGCAGAAAATCATCCACGCCGGCGTCCATCGCCTTGCGGAGATTTTCCCGCCCGGTGTGAATCGCGGTGAGGAGGATGAAGTAGGTGTAGTCCGTTTTCGGCCTGGCACGCACGAGGCGGCAGAAGTCGAGACCGTCCATCCCAGGCATCATCCAATCGCTCACGATGACGCGGACTGGTGAGGCATCGAATGCCTGCCAGGCGGTTTCCCCGCACTCGGTCGTGATGACCGAGTGGCCTGCATTTTCCAAAGCGACTTGTAGAATTTTTGAGGAGACTGGGTCGTCCTCGGCGATCAGGATTTTCACAAAGCATTTACCTCCAATTCAAGTTGCAGTGCTGCGCGGACCAACCCGAATTCGCGCTCGACCTCATCGAGGAATCCGACCATCGCCGAAATCTCCCCTTCGCCCACGGCGGCTGCCTCAAGGCGCTCGCACGCGGCTTTCATGCGATGTGCGCCGAAGTTGCTGCAGCTTCCCTTGATGGTGTGTGCGAGGCGCGCAATTCGCGGAATGTCACGGCTCATCACGGCTCGCCGGACTTCCTTGAACATGGGCGGCGTGCGCTCGATGAACAAATCAATCACGCTCACCAGCACTGTCGCGCCGCTTTCCTCCTCGAGCTGTCGGAAGCTGCTGATCTTGTCCCGGCACACCACACCATCGGGCAGCTGCTTGGTTTCAGTCGGCAGAGAGCGACGACCGCCAGGGCATTGCCCAAGCGCGCTGGCCAGATCGTCGAAACGAACGGGTTTGCTGAGGTAGTCATCCATGCCCGTTTCCATACACCGATCCCGGTCACCGACAAGGGAATGCGCTGTCATGGCGACAATCCACGTCCGGCCTGCACGGCCCTTTTCATTTTGGCGGATGCGACGGGTAGTCTCCCATCCGTCCATCCTTGGCATCTGGCAATCCATCAGAATGACATCGTAGGATTTCTTTTTCAAAGCGAGCAGTACTTCCTCCCCGTCAAAGACCGAATCCACCTTGCACCCGAGTTTCCGGAGTTGGAATTGCACCACCTTTTGATTCACCACGCTGTCTTCCGCGATGAGGACGCGGAGTGAGGAAAAGGCACCCGCACGCGGAGCTTCCTGCCGACCAGAGAGCTGGCGCAAGACCCGCGGCAGCTTACGGGAATCCGATTCCATCGCATCCTCGATCACGCGGTATACGCTCCGGCACTTGATGGGCTTGGCGATTTGCCCGTCCACCGGCGTCTCATCGCGATTCGCGGAATCATCCGTCGTATTCAGCGATACCACGCGCACGAGCCTGATTCGTGCGAGCCCGGAATCCGCACGGATCGCCTGAGCCATCCCATCGCCATTTTCACAACGCTCATCCACATCGAAAATGACGACATCAAACTGCGCCTCGCCACGGGTCGTTGAACGCAATTTCCGCATCGCCTCGATCGCGCCATCTGCACGCTCCACCATCGCCCCGCGCGTCTCCAACATTTTTGGGAGCACGCTCACGCGGCCACCCTGCGTCTCAACCAGCAGTATCCGGGTGCCCGAAAAACGCCGCACCTGCTCGACATGCCCCAGATCGGCACTTTGGAATGCTGCGGTAAAACAGAACTTTGATCCGTGTCCGATTTCGCTCTCGATCCACACGTCTCCATCCATCTGGGAAACAAGACGTCGGCTGATGGCGAGCCCGAGTCCCGTGCCTCCATGTCGCCGCGTGGTGGAGCCATCCGCCTGAACAAATGGCTGAAAGAGGCGAGCCTGCTGGTCCTTCGTGATGCCGATGCCAGTATCCATCACCTCGAAGTGCAATCGCGTGCGGGCATCCGCCCCTTCCAACGTGCGCACCGTCACACAGACCTCGCCTTCCTCGGTGAACTTCATGGCATTGCCCACAAGGTTTGCGAGCACCTGCCTCAGACGCCCTGGATCGCCCTTCAGCATCAGCGGCACATCGTCAGCAACGAACAGCGAAAGCTCCACGCCTTTCGACAAGGCGCGACCGGCGAAGAGATCCACGACCCCCTCGGCCACGTCATTCAGATCAAAATCAATCTTCTCAAACGTCATCATGCCCGCCTCGATCTTCGAGAAGTCCAGGATGTCGTTGATGATTTTCAGCAGCGCCTCGGAGCTTTCCACGATCGTCTCGGCAAAATCTCGCTGCCGCGTATTCAGTTCCGTATCGAGCAGCAAGCCGGTCATGCCGATGATTCCATTCATCGGCGTGCGGATTTCGTGACTCATGTTTGCGAGGAACTCACTCTTGAGACGTGCGGATTCCAGAGCGGAATCCCGTGCGGTGGACATCGCCGCCTCCGCATCGCGCCGGGTCGTGATGTTTTCGATCGTGCCCTCGTAATACGCAATTTTCCCAGCGGCATCGCTGACGGGACGCGCATGCATCGACACCCAGATGACCGCACCATTCCTGCAGCGCACCTCGCACTGGAAATCCGACACCTTCGCATGCGATTCCATCGCCGAACAAAAATCCCTCCAGCGCGAAGGCTGTGCGTAGATTTGCCGACCGATGTCGTTCACCTCGGCGAGCAGGTACGCAGGGGAATCATAACCGAGGATGCTCGCGAGTGCCGGGTTGGCATTCAGGAAGCGCCCCTCGGGACTGATTTGGAAAATTCCCTCGATCGCGTTTTCAAAAATCTTCCGATAATTTTCCTCGGCAGCACGCAGTGAGGCCTCCGTTCGCTTCAAGTCGCTAATGTCCTGCATGGCGGACCGCATCCCGCAGGATGCACCCGAAGCGTCGAGCAACAGGCGGTCCCGGATGAGCACCGGAATGGTGCTCCCATCCTTGCGACGGTAGGTGCGCTGGAATGCCTCGCTGTCGCCGCCACGATCCTTGAGTTTGGAACGCACCGCATCCTTGGCGACGGCATCCACGACAAAATCCCAGATCGGTTTGCCAATCATTTCCTCGGCAGTGTAGCCGAGCAACGCCAGTTCCGTCTTGTTCACCCGCAGCACGCGCCCCTCAGTATCCAGTTCATGATAGGCGACTGGCGCGTCATGAAACAGGTCGCGGAAGGTGGATTCACTGATCTTGAGAGCGCGTTCCGTCTTGCGCTGATCGCGGATATCCATGCCGATGCCACCGAGGAATTTCCGCCCGTCCGGACTCACGATGGGGAATTTCACAACCAGCCACTCATGTGTGAGACCGTCCGCCGTGGTCACCATTTCGACCTGCTTGGAGGCGCGGTTGTTTCGAATGATGCCGCGCTCATATTCCATCACCGCTCTCGCTGTCTCGGGCGGCAACCAGTCGAAGTCATTCTTCCCAACCATCTCGTCGTATGACACGCCAAACGCCTTCGCCATGACGCGATTAATGAACAGCATGCGGCCCTGCTCATCCTTGATGAAACAGAGCGTCGGGCTGTTATCCATGAATGCCTGGAAGCGCTGCTCACTTTCCCGCAGCAGATTCTCCGCGACGCGACGCTCGGTGAGATCCGTCCACACCGCGAGAAGCACCTCGCGACCGTGGGCCCACACCGGTGTGATTGCGACTTCCACCGGGAATTCCTCGCCCGTCCATTTCCTCGCCTGCCACTCGTAGCGGAAGTGGCCGATTTCGTGGACGAGTTGCCAAATCTCATCGCGCTTCATCTCCGAGAGTGCCCCATCCGGCTGCAAGTCTGGCGAAAGCGCCGCCACATCGATCCCGATAATTTCGTCCTTCGACTTAAAGCCGAGCATCAGGAGCGCAGACTGATTGCACGCCATCACCTGATTCCGATCGAAAATGATGTGGGCATTCTCCGAATGATCGAAAAGGACGTTGAATTTTTCCTCCGAGGAATGACTCGCCGTCACATCGCGCGACACGACCAGAAGACGTTCCGGGTGCGCCTGTGAATCACACACGGGGGTGATGACGACATCATACCATCTCCCCTCGCCCGAACGCACATGGCACAGGCCCTGGAATCTGCCCACCATGCCGGCTTTTGCGGATTTCAGCACATTCTGCGCAGCAGCGTGAGGTTCGCCGATCCAGGTGTCCACCCACGGCATATCCTCCACAGGCTGGAGTCCGAGTTCCTCGATCCATTTCCACATTGCCGAATTGACCACCTTCAGATTTCCCGAAGGGTCCAGCAGCGCGATGCAGTCCGTGCTGCACTCGATCATCTTGGCATTCAGTTCCTCCGACTGCTGCAGGCTCCGCTCAGCGTCCTTCTGCTCCCCGACTTTCCTCCGAGTCAGCACCAGCACATATCCGAGCAGGCCCGAGACTGCCATGCTTCCGAAAATGACAACCATTGCGAACATCTGCGCCTCCCGATGCCTCGCCGCCTGCCAGATCGCCACCGATGCCATCGATAGAAATACACTGAGCGCGGCAGCGATGCCGGTACGTATTTTCGTTTCAAGGGTGCGATGCATTCGGGCTGAAAATGATCACGGCTCTCCAAGCAGCTTCCAGACCCCGCCAGCCGACTGAATCCTTCAGATACCGTAAATTACGACCCGTCGTCGCAGCCAAAAACCCGCTCCGACGGAGCGGGAACGCCACCGACGGATCCCGATCCTGGATGGGCCTACGCCGCCGCCTGCTTGATCTCTTCGCGGAGTTTTTCGCTCGACGCGATGGTCTGCTGAAGAATGTTCGGCACCGTGGGACGGGCCTGAGCACGGACGTAGATCTGGTAGCTGAAAAGGCTGCGAAAGCCCCAGAGTTTCACAAAGAACCCGTTGATCGCCATGACCACTTTTCCGAAGAGGCCCTTGCCGATAACCTTGGGAAATGGTGCAGGGATTCCTTTGATTTCCAAAACATTGTAACCGGTCTGCTCGAAAAGCTCCCGCAACGAGTGCCATGTGAATAGCCGCGTGTGCGTGCGATCGAGGATACCCTTCCGGCCATAGTTAAACTGACCCAAAAACAGCATCATCCGCGTCACGAAAAAGGCGATGTTTGCCGTAGTCAGGACGATTTCCGGGCGCTTATTCACCGCCTTTGCCCGCAGCATTTCCATGAATGCCTCGGGGTCCTTCAGATGCTCGATGATGTCGAGCATGAAGACCTGATCGTACTCGGCGACATCCACCGGCACGGGCTCGGTCTCGATGTTCCATTTGCGATAGCTCACGTTCGGCTTCTCACTCGTCTCCGGCGAATACTGATCCAAGCCGGTCACATGCCCTGCCTTTTCCGCCATGAGCTCAGCGACGAAACCGCGACCGCAGCCAATATCGAGAATGCGTGCGCCGGGCTTTACCGACTGAATGGCACGCTCGTGGCTGCTGTCGTAGCCGAGCTTCAGATCATACGTCTCCTCCACAGGACCGACGTCGTATTTGCGATCGTAGAGCAAGTTCTTGCTGTGAAGCTTCGCGCGCAAGACCGCCCGGCAGCAGTCGAGCGCGTATTTCATCCCATTCACCCGGCAGATCTCATCGCCGTAAAAAGTGGGAATCGGAAGTTCCACAATCCTCATGCCGGCAAAGTGAAGCTGGATGATGATGTCCGTATCGAAGTGAAAGTCGTTCGCATTGCGCTCAAACGGGAGCTTCTTCAGCGCCTCGACAGAATAGAGCCGGTAGCCGCTGTGAAACTCGCTCAGGTTCGTGCCGAGAACGAGATTTTCAAATGCGGTGAGCACCTGATTCCCGATCCACTTGTAGAGCGGCATCCCCCCCGCGAGTGCATCCTGCTTGCGCATCATGCGTGAACCGAAGACCGCATCCGCCTCGCCCTTGATGAAAGGCTCGATCAGGTCGGGCAATTTTTCCGGCGCATACTGCCCATCGCCGTGGACGAGCGCGACAATGTCGAACCCATTGTCGATCGCATAGCGGTAGCCGAGCTTCTGATTGCCGCCGTAGCGCTGGTTCTCGGGATTGCGGAGAATGGTCACGCGGAATTCGCCTTCGCGATCCTCATGCTTCAGCCCAGTGGCGAAAGTGCGATCCTTCGACGAATCATCAATGATGAGCACCTCCACACCCGGTCGCCGGAGCGAAGCCGGGATGCGGTTCAGGACACTGGCGATGGTCGTCTCCGCATTATAGGCGACGATGAAAATGAGGACGCGTTTCTGCGCCATGGCGAGCGTATCGGGCATAGTTTATCGCCGCGCACCATAGCGACTCGCGCGCCACGGTCTAGCTTTGCCTCGCTATCTCCTCCATCGCTCAGGTGAGTTCCAGTATCTTTGTCTTGTCGAGACGAGTTCAAAACCGATGCGTCACGCACGACCTTTACCGCCCTGCGGCATCGTCCGCCAGACGTCCCAGTCGTAGTGCTCCATGGGGCCAAAGTGCTTTTTGTAGTCGTAACCCGACGGCTCGACATACGCGTAGCCGGGATAATGCCACCGCCGCCCCGACCTCCGTGCGAGCAGGATTTCCCAGATCATCGTCGCGGTGCCGAGTGAACGTCGCGATTCCTCGGGATCGAAAAACGCATAGATGCTCGACACGCCCGTGGCGCCAACATCGACATAGCTCGCCGCCAGGAGGCGATCCCCGAGGAAGGCGCCGAGCTCCAAGGTCTGGCACGGTCCCGCATGCGGTGCAGGGCCGAGAAAATCCTCGAGCGAATTCGGCACATTTTCCGCAAAGCGCTGCTTATGCCGATCAAAAAGCCGCTGGCGATCCTCCAGCAGTTCCGCAGTGCGCACGCGAATCTCGAGGTCACCATTTTTCCGCAGCACCCGCCGCTGACTCGCAGTGGGCTCGAAGCGATCCGCATCCACCCGTAACGGCTGCACATTCCGCAGTCCAGCGGTTGTGAGGCATTGCCTGTAGCGGTAAAAAATGGCCCCAAAATGGCGCCAGCCCTGCGCCCAGAGCAGATCCATCTGCTCCGGCGACTGCTCCCAGCTCACGAAATGCTCGTCTTTGAGTGGCTGCATGCGCTCAACCATACGCAGCACGTGGCAAATTTCCACGAATCACGGAATCGGTCACACCCGAGCATAGCCGGATCTCATGGAATCGGAGGAAGAGTTCGCGGATTCAGTCGCTTGAAATGCCCCAAAATGAAACAATCCGCGCCCGATTCACTTTCTCCGCACATACACTCACTTAGGAGCATGGCCGATCGTCTCGAAAACACGGAACCACCCACGGCGAAACTTGAAACTCCGAGACAACGCGATATTGCAAAAGTGAATCCGCCTGTTTCAGGCAAAGAGTTACTTCACCGCTCGCACGCGATGCGCTTCGCTGTCGCCGATGTAGAGTGTGCCGTCCTTGTCCACGAAGACTCCGTGCAGGCGCGCCATCTTGCACTTGAGCGGGTCGCCTTCGGGGCCGTCGCCATTTTCGCCAGTGCCGGCGATGAGTTCGAGCGTGCCCTTTTTCACATCAATCATGCGGACGGTGTGGCTCTCGGTGTCGGCGAGATAGACGTTGCCGTTCGGCGCGACGGTGATGCCCTTGGGACCAGAGAGCGTGGCGTCCTTCGCAGGGCCACCGTTGCCAGTGAAGCCATTTTTTCCGGTGCCTGCGATGAGGTGAATCTTCTCGGCCTTGAGATCGAATTTGAAGACTTGATTACCCGCGCGCGTGGCGAGCCACAGGTTGCCATCGGCGTCGAAATCAATCGAGCGTGGGCCGTTCAGCGGCGTGCCGACGATGGGCGAGCCATCGGGCGTGGGGCCGGCTTTTCCGATGCCTGCGAAAGTGCTGATGGTGCCGGTCTTCGCGTCCACTCTGCGGATGACGTTGTTTCCGATGTCGCAGATGAAAAGATCGCCCGCGGGGTCGAACTGGATGCTGTGCGGCTGCTTGAATTGCGCATCCTTCGCCGGGCCGCCGTCGCCCGCGTAGCCGGGCTTGCCGTTGCCCGCGAAGGTGGTGATGACTCCGCTCTTCATATCGACCTTGCGCACCGCGTGGTTCGTCATGTCCACGATGAAAAGGTCGCCGTGTTTGTCGAAGCGGATCTCGTGCGGAAGGTTGAACGTCGCCTGCCTCGCAGGGCCGCCGTCGCCGCTGTAGCCTTTCTGCCCGCTGCCGGCGACGACGTGCAGTTTGCCGTCTGCTGTGATTTTGCACACGCGCTGCCCGGTGTATTCGCAGAACCAGAGGTTCCCATCCGGCCCGCGCGTGACGCCGAAAGGGTTGTCAATCTGCGCAGCAGTCGCAGGTCCGCCGTCGCCAGAGGAGCCTTTCACGCCGGTGCCGGCGACAGTGCGGATTTCCGCAGCGTGGAGTGACGTGGCGAGGAGGAGCAGGGAGAAAAGGAGGCGCATGGTGGTGAGGAAAGCGGACATGGGTGCCGCGGCCAAGTCTGGAGTGAAGCGGCGAAGAAAGCCGGCAAATGGAAATGCATGCGATGCGCCTTCTCCGGCTGCAGTCCTCATTGTCTCGCGTTTCATCCCCCCATGCCGATCAGCAATTTCACCGCAAAGAGCTTGTCTTTCTGCGTCCGCTGGCGATTCATCGCGCGCTCAAATTTATGGCCAAGAAAAGCATTCGCGACATTGATGTAACCGGGAAACGCTGCCTCGTGCGCGTGGATTTTAACGTACCTCTCGACGAAAAGGACGGCGCGATGGTCATCACCGATGACACGCGTATCAAGGAGACACTGCCCACACTCAAGGAACTCATCGCACGCGGGGCACGCATCATTTTGTGCAGCCACCTCGGCCGTCCGAAGGGCAAGCCGGATCCGAAGCAGTCGCTCCTCCCCGTCGCGACGCGCCTCGCGGAGATGCTCGGGACGAAGGTGGAATTTTCCGACGAAAGCACGGGCGCGGCGGCAAAGGCAAAGGCGCTCGCGCTGAAGAATGGCGAGGTGCTGCTGCTGGAGAACGTGCGCTTCCACGCTGGCGAGGAGAAGAACGACGAGGCGCTATCGAAGGCATTCGCTGACCTCGCCGAGATCTTTGTAAATGACGCATTCGGCTCGGCGCACCGCGCGCATAGCTCGACGGCGGGCGTCGCGGCGTTCCTGCCGGCGGTGAGCGGACTGCTGATGGAAAAGGAACTGACCTATTTGCACGACGAACTCGAAAATCCCGAGCGTCCATTCGTGGTGATCCTCGGCGGCGCGAAGGTGAACGACAAGATCGCGGTCATCAATCGACTGCTGGAAAAAGCCGACACGATCATCATCGGCGGCGGCATGGCCTACACTTTCCGCAAGCTCGTGCAGGGCATCGCGATCGGCAAAAGCCTCTACAAGCCCGAGTGGGAGCCCATCGCGCTGGCGGCGATTGAAAAGGCGAAGGCGCGCGGAGTGAAACTGCTCATCCCCGTGGACGCGCTGATTTCGGACAAGTTCGATTTTGACACGAAGACGATCGGCGAAACGAAAGTCGTGCCGCCCGGCCAGGACATCCCGGACGGCTGGGAAGGTCTCGATATCGGGCCGGAGAGCGTGAAGCTTTTTGCCGATGAAATCGCGAAGGCGAAGACGGTCATCTGGAACGGCCCGATGGGCGTCTTTGAAATCAAGGCGACCGCCAAGGGAACGTTCGACATCGCGGAAGCGATCGCGGCGAATCAGGGAGCGAAGACGATCATCGGCGGCGGCGACAGCGTGAAGGCCGTGAAGAAGGCCGGCGTCGCGGACAAGGTCACTTTCATCAGCACCGGCGGCGGTGCGAGCCTCGAACTTCTCGAAGGCAAGACGCTCCCCGGCGTCGCCGCACTCAACGACAAATAGGCAGCCCATTTTTCAAAATCCCATGCGCAAAAAAATCATCGCAGCCAACTGGAAGATGAACATGACCGTCGGCGAGACGGAAGGGTTCTTTAAACCGTTTCTCCTCGAAATCGGGTCCGAGAAGTCGGTCGAGGTCGTCATCATTCCCCCGTTCACGTCGCTCGCAAAAGCGGGCGAAGTCCTGCGCAATGTGCAAAACGTGAAGCTGGGCGCTCAGAATATGAGTGCGGAAAAGTCCGGTGCTTTCACCGGCGAAATCAGCGCCGGGATGCTGCGCGAACTTTTCGTCCGCTATGTCGTTCTCGGCCACAGCGAGCGCCGGACGATTTTCGGAGAGACGGATGAAATGGTGAACAAGAAGACGCACGCCGCGCACGCCGCGACGCTGCGCCCGATCGTGTGCATCGGCGAGACGCTTGCGGAGCGCGACGGGGATCAGGTCGAGGCCGTGCTGGAGAAGCAAATCCGCGGCAGCCTCGCCGGACTCACCGCCGATCAACTTGAAGAGACCGTGCTCGCTTACGAGCCCGTATGGGCCATCGGCACAGGTCGCACCGCGACGCCCCAGCAGGCGCAGGACGCGCACGCATTCATCCGCCGCAAGCTCACGGAACTGTGGGACGCCGCGACTGCGGACAAGGTGCGCATCCAATATGGCGGCAGCGTGAAATCCGCGAATACTCCTGAACTTATGTCACAGCCCGACATCGACGGCGCACTCGTCGGCGGCGCAAGCCTCGACCCGCGCGGCTTCGCGGAGATCGTCCTCGCGACGGTGAAGCTGGCGCGGTAAAAATTGTAGCGCCGACGACTGGTCGGCATCCGGCGCCCAAAGCACGAGAGTGATTCGATTTCGGAAGAGCTGACGTATTTCCAAAGGGGAATTCGCCCTTCAATTCGCCCGCCCGATTTGCATCTTCACGCCCTGTGCCGACGAGTCGTCGGCGCCACATTATGCCTTCGGCGTGAGCTTCGGGCCTTCCTTCGTGTCCTTCACGACCCAGCCGTGCGTGGCAATGGCGTCGCGCAGACGGTCGCTTTCGCTCCACTGCTTGTTCGCGCGAGCGACCTGCCGTTCCTCGACGAGTGCGAGCACTTCCGGTGAAGGCGCGTGCGCTTCACGTTCAAGGACGAGCACGGAATTGATCCGCTTCCAGCCTTCGAGAATCGCCGCGGCGACTCCGGGGCTGATCTCGCCTGCGTCGAGCGCACGGTTCGACTCGCGTATGAGATCGAATACCCGGCCCATCGCGCCACTGATATTCAAATCCTCGTCGAGGTCCGTGAAAAACGCCTCGATGCCGGCGGTAAACTGCGCGGGCAATTCATCGGCCAAAATCGCAACGCCCGCGCGGTCCGTGAGCCTCGCGACCCATTCATCGATGCGCCCCAGCGCGCTGCGCGCACCAGCGAGTCCATCGAAGGTAAAATTCAGCGGCAGCCGGTAGTTCACGGTGATGAGCGCGTAGCGGATCTCGCGTCCGGTCCACCCCTTCTCCAGCAGATCGCGCAGCGTGTAAAAGTTCCCCGCGCTCTTCGACATTTTCTGCCCCTCGACCATGAGGTGCGCGCAATGCATCCAGTAGTTCACGAACTTCTTGCCGGTCACACTTTCGCTCTGCGCGATCTCCGCCTCATGATGCGGGAAAATATTGTCCACGCCGCCGCAGTGGATGTCGATTTCCGGCCCGAGCAGCGCGGTCGCCATCGCGCTGCACTCGATGTGCCAGCCGGGGCGTCCCGGTCCCCACGGCGAATCCCATTTCACCTCACCGTCGTTTTTGTCCCACGCCTTCCACAGCGCAAAGTCGCCGATGTTTTCCTTTTCGTATTCATCGCTCGTCACGCGGCCGCTGGGGCGCAGTTCGTCGAGATTCAGGTGCGCCAGCTTGCCGTATTCGGGGAACTTGCTGAGGCGAAAATACAGCGACTTGTCCTCCGCCTGATACGCGATGCCCTTCTTCTCCAACACCTGAATCATCTCGATCATCTGCGCCACGTAGTCGGTCGCCGCGGGGAAATGCTGCGCGCGTTTCACCCGCAACGTGCCGAGGTCATCGAAGAACGCGTCCTTAAACTTTTTCGTGAAGTCCGCGAGCCGCACGCCGAGTTGCAGGCAGCCGCGGATGGTTTTGTCGTCCACGTCGGTGAGATTCATCACGCGCTCGACCTCGAAACCGCGGGCCTCCAAGTGCCGCTGCAGCAGATCCTCAAACACATACGCGCGGAAATTTCCGATGTGCGCAAAGTTATAGACCGTCGGTCCGCACGTGTAGAGCTTCACCCGTTTGCCCGCAGGATCGAGCGGGCGGAATTCTTCCAGTTCGCGGGAGTAGGTGTTGAAAAATCGCGTCGGCATGAACCCGCGACCTTAGTGGCGTCGCTGCATGGCGCGCAACACCGAAGCCTTATGCGCGCCAGCCCAGCGACACCAATGCGCACATCGGGCTGCGGATTTTTCAAAAACAGGATCAAGATGAGTGCTCGTACGCCGATGACTTTCGGCATTCAACGTTCCGATTTTTGGTCGTTGTCACCCGATTTGCCATCGCAGTTGTTGAATCGAAAAACCTACCAGTCCGAGTGGATGGTTATTGTTTTGTCACACTCGCAGAATGAGTTGCACTTGCATTCAAACTCAAAGCCCTGAGTGTACCGCGCCCCATTTTGAAGATGCCCCCAAAGTCCGCCTCCGCGTGTACTCGCGCGATCATCTACACCTTACGCTTGCTCGTCCTTTTGGCGACAAGTGTGGCAACGCTCGCGCAGACGGCGCCGCCTTTGGGATACTATGACGCGGCGATCGGCAAAACGGGGACTGAGCTGAAGTCGGCGCTTCATAACATTATCAAGAACCACACGGTCCTGCCGTACACGTCCACCACGACGGACATCTGGGATGCCCTCAAGGTGCTTGATGAAGACCCGCTGAACCCCGCAAACGTGACTCTGATCTATTCGGGCCTCTCAGCACTGAAATCGGACCAGTCAACTGGGACATCGGGAACTTGGAATCGAGAGCACCTGTGGCCTCAGTCGTTCGGATTGATCGCGCTCGATGCGAACAGCCGGGCAAAGACGGATGTATTCAGCCTGCGCGCTGTAAACTCCTCGGTGAACAGCTCACGCGGCAACAAATTCTACGATTTTTCCGTGGCGCCAATCACTCCTTCAGCCGGTGCGCCAGGCAGCACCTATGACATTGATTCCTGGGAGCCTCGCGATGCGGACAAGGGTCAGATCGCACGTTCCCTTTTCTACATGGCGGTGCGATATGACGGGACCGACCCCGATGTGCCGGACCTCGAACTCTCCGACACACCGGACCCGGCGACATATCATTTTGGAAAACTCAGCACGATCCTGAACTGGGCGCGGAACTCACCGGTGGCGAATTCAGAACGTGTCCGCAACCAGCGCATCTACGCCGATTTTCAGCACAATCGAAATCCATTCATCGATCATCCGGAATTCGCAGATTTGACCTTTGCCGGAGCGACACAATTCGCTGCATGGAAGAGCGTGCACTTCACGCCTGCGGAACTGTCGAATCCCGCAGTGAGTGGTGACATGGCTTCGGGCAGCGGCGATGGCGTGCCGAATCTTGTAAAATACGCGATGCATGCCGATCCCAAGGTGGCGGTGGGAAGCTCGCCAGTCGCTGGAACACGGCAAATCATTCAGGGCACGAGCTACGTGTATCTTTCCTTCCCTCACAATCGTTTCGCGACCGATGCATCGGTGACATACGAAAGCTCCACGACGCTGGAGACATGGAGTCCCGTGGCAGCCGAACCGGTCAGTATCGTGACGACGGATTTTGAAACGGATCACGTCACAGTGCGCATGCCATCACAGGGCACGCACTTTTTTGTGCGTGTGCGGATCACACACTGAGAAACTTTGCCGCGCAGCGGGCGAGAGCTTTTAAGCAATCGCTGAGATGGCTTCCCGATAAGTTTTGTCCAGTTCATCAGCACTGGACGCGGTCATTTTCAAGTCGCGCAGCAGGCCGTCTTGAAGGCCGTAGATCCACCCGTGAATCGAGATTTGCTGCCCGCGCTCCCACGCGTCGCGCACGACGGTGGTCTGCCCGACATTGAGCACCTGTTCGATGACGTTCAGTTCGCAAAGGGCATCGTGCCGCTTCTCTTCCGGAAAGCACTCGATGAGCGTCGCATGCTTTTGCCTCACGTCCTGGATGTGGCGCAGCCAGTTGTCGATGAGACCGAGGCGGCGGTTTGTGAGCGCAGCGAGGACGCCGCCACATCCGTAGTGGCCGACGACCATGATGTGCTTTACCTTGATCACGTCAGCGGCAAATTGCATCACGGAGAGGCAATTCAGGTCTGTGTGAACAACAACGTTCGCGACGTTGCGATGCACGAATACTTCGCCAGGCATCAGGCCGGTGATCTGGTTGGCAGGCACGCGCGAGTCCGAGCAGCCGATCCACAGGTACTCGGGGCTTTGGACTCCCGAGATATTGCTGAAGAAGTCCGGCTGTCTGCTTTTGATTTCGTCAGCCCATGCGCGGTTGTTCGCGAGCAGGTGTTTCAGGTCGGCCATGAGTGGATGGTTAAAGCGTGCATGCCTCGCGGTGGCAACATCGGTGTGCCGTCCGACAATTTTCGCCGTTCCCATTGCACATCGGTTCTGACTAGCATTTCCAAATGGGTATCGAATCCAATTTCAACTGGCCTGTGGTTACAGAGAAAACCCTCGCAATCATCATGGGTGGTGGTGCGGGTTCGCGACTGTTTCCACTCACGAAGGAACGCTCAAAACCAGCCGTCCCGCTCGCGGGAAAATATCGGCTCGTGGACATCCCGATCTCCAACTGCCTGAACTCAGGCCTGCGTCGGATCTACGTGCTCACACAGTTCAACAGCGTCTCGCTGCACCGGCACATCCACGCGACCTACAAGTTTGACCAGTTCTCACGCAGCTATGTGGAGATCCTCGCGGCGCAGCAGACACCCGGTGATTCGACTTGGTATCAGGGCACCGCCGATGCAGTCCGGCAAAACCTCACGGATTTCCTGAACGGCCCATTCGATTACTTCGTGATTCTCAGCGGTGATCAGCTCTACCGGATGGATTACCGCCGGATGCTGGAGCAGCACATTGAAAAAAATGCGGAGCTCACGATCGCGACAATCCCCGTGGCACGGCAGGACGCGACGGAATTTGGAATCATGCATACGGATGCCGCGCGCAGCATTACGCGCTTTGTCGAAAAGCCGAAAGATCCCGCCGTGCTCGACGGCCTGCGCATCCCGCCGGCATTGCTGAAGGAACTCGGGCGCAGCGAGAGCGATGAACTCTACCAGGCCTCGATGGGCATCTACGTTTTCAATCGCGAGACACTGCGCGAGGCGCTCGCCAACCAGCACATGGATTTCGGCAAACACGTCATCCCCGAAGCGCTCGGCAAGTTCCGCGTGCAGGCGCACATCTTCCAAGGATACTGGGAGGACATCGGCACCATTCGCGCGTTTTTCGAGGCGAATCTCGCGCTTACGAATCCGCTGCCCCCATTCAGCTTCTTTGATGCTGCTTCGCCGATCTACACGCACATGCGATTCCTGCCAGGCAGCAAGGTGAATGGCGCCACTGTGCGCCATGCCATCATGAGCGACGGCTGCATCATCAGCGATGCAAACATCGAGCGGGCCGTCATCGGCCTTCGCAGTATCATCAAGAGCGGCTCCACCATCAAAAACAGCATCGTGATGGGCGCCGATTACTACGAGGAACTGAGGCCCGCGAGACCGGGCGAACCGCCGCTCGGCATCGGATCGAATTGCGTCGTGGATCAGGCCATCGTCGATAAAAATACCCGTGTGGGCAACGGCGTGGTGATCACCCCAGACGGCAAAGGAGACCACTGCGATGGACCGCCCGTGCGCTGGAGCGATGGCACGCACAAACCGCTGTGGTACGTCCGGGACGGCATCGTGGTGATTCCGAAAGGTGCCGTGCTTCCGGATGGAATGTGGGTCTGAAGAAACTTCGTTTTCACAGCGCTGCGCACGAGGAACGGTTGGAGTCCTGCCATCCTTGCCCACGAGGGCGGAAATTTGCGCCACAAATGCCGCCCTCGCCGCGTCTTGATCGACGACCAGACTGACGATACCCACAACGAGAACCACCAGCGGCGCAAGCGAGAAGGCCGTGCAATACGCGAGCGCGGCACCCATCTGTGAGCCCTTGTGTGCATTCTACGAGGCAAAGGTTTCCTGGAACAATGTCTTCACCGCCTGGGATTCGTTTCCCTCCAGCCAATGCGCGGGAAATTCCACATACCCCCGATCCGTCAAATGCGAAGGCCGGATGTGCGCATCGTCGCCTGTTTCAGTTCCCCCCTCCCGACTCGCCTGCCGGGCTGTGGTCGCATGTGCCGTTTCCCCATGGAAAGGCTGTCTTACTCCATCGGCACGGTGATCCGGTCGAGCAGTTGGCGGAGCTGATCCACATTCACCGGTTTCACCAGATGGGCGAAGAAGCCGGCCTCCTTCGTCTGGCGCAGATCGTCCTCCATGCCATAGCCGCTCAAGGCGATCGCGGGAACGGGGCGCTGACGCTGGATTTCGCGCATCATGTCGAGCCCGCTGCCATCGGGCAGGCCGAGGTCGCTGATGACCGCGTCGAAATGCTCTGCGGCGAAGGCGGTGAGCGCCTCGGCCATCGTGGAGACAGCGGTGACGTGGTGGCCGCTGCGCGTGAGCAGGCGCGTGAGTACGGTGCGCGTCGCCTCGTGATCCTCGACGATGAGCAGGCGCAACGCGCGCGCGTCTCCCGCGCGCGCGTCTCCCGCGCGCGCGTCTCCCGCGCGCGCGTC
>JBBRPQ010000045.1:0-38487 GCA_038227825.1 Chthoniobacterales bacterium | reverse complement strand
CAAAAGCGGGACGTGCCTGCACTATCCAAGCAACTGCGCAAAGGCCGCGCCGCCCCCGTCCAGCGCTGGACTCGCGAGGGAAAGCGAATCATCCGCGCGACGGAGACGTGAGGCAGAATGCCGGGAGCCCCCGCAAGGAGCAGGGGCGCCCCCGCCCCGCGTTTCCGATGAGCCACGGGGCGGGGGCGCCCCGGCTCCTTGGCGCAAGGGCCACGTCTTTTCTGGAACCGCCGTGGCTGGCCGCGGCCGCCAGAAGAAGGCGAAACGTTGCTTGAAATTGGAAGTTGGGCGTTGGGCGTTCGATGTTCGGCGTCGAGCCCGCGGCAGGGGCTTCCCTCCCACGTTTTCCGCCACATGAAATCGCACAATCTCAATGCGACGGCCCTCCTCTCCGCGCCACGAACCCTCGACACGGGGCGGCATTTGCCCAAGGGTGCGGGGATGTTCGTTGACCACATCCAGATTCACGCGAAGGCCGGCAAGGGCGGGCGCGGTGCCGTTTCATTTCGCCGGGAAAAATTCGTGCCTCGCGGCGGGCCGGATGGCGGGGATGGCGGGCGGGGCGGGAACATCATCCTGCGGCCGGACCCGAACGTGGACAATCTGGTGGAGTTCCACTACCAGTCGAATCTGAAGGCGAAGGCTGGCGAGAATGGGGGCTCGAAGAATTGCACGGGGCGCGCGGCGCAGGATGTGATCTACAAGGTGCCGGTGGGGACGCTGATTTACCGGATGCCTTTCACGCCGGAGGAAGCCGGCCCGGCACCACGCGATACGACTTCATTTCTGGATCTGGAAACACTGACTGACGAGGAGGCTGCGAAGCTCGACCACAAGCATGCTCCGCGGAGGAAGGTGGACCCGGATGAACTGGAACTGGTCATGGATCTCGACCGGCCGGGGGTGGATTTCGTGCTCGGCAAGGGCGGGGACGGGGGCAAGGGCAATGTGCATTTCAAGAGCAGCCGCAACCGCGTGCCGCGGCAATTCACGGATGGCACCGAGGGCGAGGAGGGCGTGTTTTACATGGAGCTGCGGAAGATCGCGGACGCTGGCCTGGTGGGCTATCCGAATGCGGGAAAGAGCACGCTGCTGTCTCACATTTCAAACGCTCACCCGAAAATTGCGCCGTATCCATTCACCACGCTGACACCGCACATCGGCGTGGTGGATGTCGTGAACTACCGTCGCGTGACGGTGGCGGACATCCCGGGACTCATCGAGGGCGCGAGCGACAATGTAGGCCTCGGACACGATTTCCTGCGGCACATCGTGCGGTGCAAGCTGCTCATTTTCGTGCTCGACATGGCGGGGAGCGAAGGGCGCGAGCCGCTGGATGATCTGCAGAAATTGCGCAAGGAACTCGACCTTTACGACCCGACGCTGAGCGAGCGACCATGGATCGTGGTGGCAAACAAAATGGACCTCGATGGCGCGAAAACGAAGCTCAAGCACTTTAAGACGCGATACAGGAAGCTGGAGGTTTTTCCCGTCTCGGCCGAGAAGTCCGAGGGCCTTGAGAAGCTGAAGGAGCGGCTCGCGGTATTGATTCCCGAGGAGAAGGCAGCACCTGCTGAAACGCCGGCAGTGGAGCCCGAGTAAGCTTGCGCGACATGCGCCGGGTGAGCGTTAGTGCTGGAAATTCCGCAGTTCAGCGGCATCATCCCATCTCATGAGAAAAGCCCTCCTCGCATTTGCCATCCTGGCAGCAACCCAATCCGCCCGCGGCGCCACTGCCTACGAAGCCCTGCAGACGCTCGGAAAACAAAAGGGCGAGGCTGTGCTGGATAACGTCACCGAAGTCCGCGGCGAAAAGGGAGCGCCGGAGCCGCGCACTTGGAAGATCACCTCGAAGAACGCGGGAGGCCGCGCCGGGGGCAAAGAGTATTCCGTGCAGGGCAAGCAGATCACATCGGAACGCGCAGCAAGCCCCTCCGGAGCGGCGATGAACATGAATCAGCTCAGCCTCGATAGCGATGGCGCGCACACCGTCGCGGAACGCCAGGCAAAAAAGGCGGGCTTTGCCTACGACCACGCGAGCTACACCCTGCACGCGGGGACGAAGTCCGGTTCGCCAGTCTGGGAAGTGCGGCTCTCGGATGAAAAGAGCGCCAGCGCCGGACGCGTGAGTATTTCTGCGACCACTGGCAACATACTTTCCACCGAAGGACTGACCAACCGCGCAAAGCCAGTCGCAGCGGCAAGGCCAGCGCCTGCACCCGCGCCGCCGCGCGCACCCGCGCCCGCGCCCGAGCCCTACGTGGCACAAGTCCCGAGGTACGAGCCTGCACCGGCACCCCGCTACCAGCCCGCACCGGAGCCCCGCTACCAGCCCGCACCTGTCCCGCGCTATGATTCCGAGCCGCGGTATCGAGAGGAGCGGACGCCTTCGAGGGAATACGGCTCCGGCTCCGGCTCTCAGCGGATCGGCGATCAAGCGGAACAAGTCTTCGATCGCGTCGGAAATCACATGAACCGCCGGGGGCACCAGATCGGTGATTTTTTCCACAATCTCTTCACGGGGGATCGCCGAGACACCGCCGGTCCTCACGGCTCACGCCCGGCTTCGGACTACTCACCTTCACCGGCACCCGCTCCGACACGGCGTGGCGAGGAGGACTACGTCCGCCCGAGCCGCGTGAGAGACTGATTTGCCAACGTCTAAATTATGGTTAGCACTGTGATCGCCCTGGCCACCGCTGGCGTGGCACTGCTCTTTCTGGAAATGTTTCTGCCCGGCATGATCGCGGGCATCATCGGCGCAATCCTGCTCATCTCGGCCGTGTTTACGGCCTACGCCGACATCGGCACTGTGGCAGGCAATGTGACCTTTGCCGCCGCCACTGTGGTCACCGGCACGCTCTGGTGGTGGTGGGCCACGAAGTTTCAACACACGCGCTTCGGTCGCAGCATGACGCTCACCGCGACGGACACCGGAACGTCGCAGGCCGATGGTCTCGCGCACCTCGCGGGGCAGACGGGCACCGCACTCACTCCCCTGCGCCCGAGCGGGACGATCCTCGTCGGAGGCAAGCGCCTCGATGCGATCACCGGCGGAGAATTCATCGAGCCGGGAAGCTGCATCCGAATCATCCGCGCCGAGGGATCGGCATTGATCGTGCACCGCCACACACCAGCCGATTCGACTTCCGTTCCCGGCGCTACGAACTAGAACATCCATCGAATTATGAATATCCCGCTTATCCTTGCAGCCGGTGCCGGCAGCATCATCACAAACCCTATCACGATCGGCGTCATCATCGTCATCATCCTCGGTGTCGCGCTGATTCTGTTTAATTTCCTCGGCATCTGGATCCGCGCAAAAGTCGCGGACGCACCCGTGAGCATGGTGACCATGATCGCCATGCGCCTTCGCGGCGTGCCGGTGGCACAAATCGTGGATGCGCGCATCACCGCAACCAAGGCCGGGCTCATTCTCGACACCGATCCCATCGAGGCGCACTACCTCTCGGGCGGTGACGTGAACAACTGCATCCTCTCGCTCATCGCCGCGCACAAGGCGGGCATCACGCTCGACTGGAACCGCGCGTGCGCCATCGACCTCGCGACGAAGGGCACCGGCAAGACGGTGCTCGAAGCGGTGCGCACGAGCATCAATCCCAAGGTCATCGACTGCCCGAATCCCGCCGCGGGCCGCACGACCATCGACGCCGTGGCAAAGGACGGCATCGGGGTGAAAGTGAAAGCGCGCGTGACCGTGCGGACGAATCTCGACCGCTTCGTGGGCGGCGCGACCGAGGAGACGATCATCGCGCGCGTCGGCGAAGGCATCGTGACCAGCATCGGCTCGTCCTCGACCTACAAGGATGTGCTCGAAAACCCCGACCGCATCTCCAAGACCGTGCTCGCCAAGGGTCTCGACAGCGGCACGCAGTTTGAAATCCTCTCCATCGACATCGCCGACGTGGACGTGGGCGAAAACGTGGGCGCAAAACTCCAGGCCGAACAAGCCGAGGCCGACAAGCGCACCGCGCAGGCCCGCGCCGAAGCGCAGCGTGCGCAGGCCGTCGCCACCGAGCAGGAGATGCACGCGCGCACGCAGGAAATGCGCGCGAAGGTCGTCGAGGCCGAGGCGCAGATTCCGCTCGCGATGGCGGACGCATTCCGCAGCGGGAACATGGGCATCATGGACTACATGAAGATGAAAAACGTGCAGGCCGACACCTCGATGCGCGAGACCATCGCCGGCACCCCGCGCGGTCCCGAAGGCGCAAAATGATCCCGCTCGCCGCCATCGAAGGCAATATCATCTTCGTGATCGTCGCCGCAGTCGTCGGCGTGATCAATTGGTTCGTCGAGAAGAGCAAAAAGACATCCGGCGACTCTCAGGCCCCACCTTCCTCGCGACCTCAGCAGCCTCCGGCGAACGCGGGCGGTGAATCCGAGCAGGAACGGCTCCGCCGATTCCTCGAAGCGCTCGGCGTCCCTCAGCAACCGCAGCCGCCAAGACCCACGCAACAGCAACCTGCGAGATCAATACCACAGCAGGCGACGCAGCCGGGGTCGCAGCCGATGCCTCGGCGCATCACGCAGGACATCAAAGGCCGGATGCCCTCGCCTCCTGCTGGAGTCCAGAAGCCTGCCAGAGTCGCCCGCCCTCCGAAACGTCCTGTCGCGAAGGAACGGGAAGAATTTCTCACCGCTGGACGGCTTGAGGAGGCCGCGACATCCATCGAGAATATCTCAGGCGAATTCAGCGCGATCAACGTCCGCGTAAAAATGGACGCCGTGGAGGGGCCGGACCGCCCCGCACACCTCGGCATAGGCAACGCCGGAACCACGAGTGTGCTCGAACGCGATGGCAGCCCCATCGCGGCCACACTCCGCAAGCTCCTGCACAATCCAAGGGACCTCCGGGCGACATTCGTAGCCATGGAAGTCCTGGGCACCCCTCGCGGCCTTCAGAACTGATTTCGTTCTGCTCGCCGGGCACTTCGATGCGCAACGCGGCCGAACAGTGAGCTGAACTCACCGCCTCGGTTCCGCACCCAGCCCATCGACCTTGGTACGCACGCTTGCGATATAAGGCTGCGCGACTTCGGTCCAATGGCCGCGGAGGACAAGGAGTCGGAGTTTCATTAAAAATGCGGTGAGTGGTTTGGGAGACTGGAGCTACGGCCTCGGGATCACGCTGGTCCGCTTTGCCCACGTCTCCCACTTCGCAGCCATCACATTCACGCGCTCGGGCTGTGAGGCGGCGAGATTGTTCATCTCCACTCGGTCAGCGTCCATGTCGTAAAGTTCCCACGCAGCGTCCCCGACGGAAACCAGCTTCCACTTTCCATCACGGATGGCACGGTTGCCTTCGTGCTCCCAGGCAAGCAGACGAGGAGAAAGGGAGGCGGGGAGACTGCGGGAAGGGGCGAGTAGCGGACGAAGACTGACTCCTTCCATCGGGAGGATTTTGTTTCCGCCGAGTTCAGCGGGATACGTGGCCCCGGCGACATCCACGCAGGTCGCCATGAGGTCGATGAGGTGGGCCGGTTCACGGATGAAACGTCCCTTCTTCTCCCCGTCCTTGCCAAGCGCCGCCGGCCAGTGCGCGATGAGGGGCGTGCCGATGCCTCCCTCGTGTGCGTAGTGCTTGTAAAGGCGCCACGGCGTATTGCAGGCATTCGCCCAGCCGGAGCCGTAGCTCGGGAACGATCCCGCCTGTCCCATCTTCGCAAGCTCGTCGCCGCGGTAGAGTTTGTTCGGCAGCGCCTGCGTGCCTTGATTGAGCCCGGTGCCGGGCAATGGATTTGGCGTCTGCAACATCTCAAATCCGAACGGCTCCCACTCGGCGCACGCGCCGTTGTCGCTCAGAAAAAGGATGATCGTATTGTCGAGCTGAGCGCTCGCGCGAAGGTCGGAGAGAATGCGCCCGACATTGCGATCCATGCCCGTGACCATCCCGGCGTACACCGACATGCGCTGCGCGAGATCGGCGCGACGCTCGACGGGCAGCGAATCCCATGCGGGATTTTTTCCATCTTCAGTCATCGAGCCTTCGCGCGTGGAGGCGACCGTGTGCGGTATCTTGCTGCGTGGCGGCAGCGTGGTGTTCCCGGAAAGCAGGCCGGTGTTCTTTTGCCGGGCGAGGCGCTGCTCGCGGATCCTGTCCCAGCCCTGCGCGTAGATCTCCGGGTAGCCGGCCATGTCCTCGCGCTTCGACTGCACGGGGAAATGCGCGGCCTGATACGCGACATAGAGCAGCCAAGGCGCACCGTCCTTTCGCATGTCGGCGAGGAAATCCAGCGCATGATCCGTGAGAGCATCGGTGGCAAAAAATTTGCCCGGCTGGTAGTGGCGCTGCGGCTTGCCCTCAGGCAGGCGCGTCATCATGCGCGGCTCCCACGAGTCCACCGCGTAGCCACCCACGAATCCGTAGAAGTCCTCAAAGCCGCGCTTCGTCGGCAGTTCGCGATCTCCCACATGCCATTTGCCAACTGCAGCGGTGCGATAGCCTGCGGGCTGCAGCACCTGCGCGATCGTCACGCAGCTCGCATTGAGTGCGCCTCGGTAGCCGGGGAACGCCGCACCTTTGTCCCCCGCGCCGGGAAACCTGGCAGCCTGATCCGAAGTCATCAGCCCGATGCCGGCCTGATGCGGATAAAGCCCGGTGAGCAGCGAAGCGCGCGAAGGACAGCACCGCGTACTGTTGTAGAACTGTGTAAATCGCAACCCTCCCGCCGCGAGCGAATCGAGATTCGGAGTGTGGATCTCACCGCCGTAGCAGCCGAGATCCGACCAGCCAAGATCGTCCGCGAGGATGATGAGGATATTTGGGCGTGACGGCGCGGCGCTGAATGTGCACGCGGGAAAGGCGAGGCAGGCGAGGACGAGGACGGCGGGCGTTTTCATGGGAAGCCCCCAATTCAAGGGGACCGGAGAAAGTTCAGCAATGCCTCCGAGCTATTCGGCGTTCTTCTTCTTCCCCTTGCCCTTCTTTGCCGCATCGGTTGCCGCTGTGGGATCGTTCTTCGCAGGCATCGGCGCATTCACTTCCGTACGCCAGGCGACGAGGCGGGCGTGGAGTTCCTTCGCCTTGTCGGGCATCGTCGCGGCGAGGTTTTTCGTTTCGCCGATGTCGTCGTGCAGGTTGTAGAGTTCTAGTTTTCCGTCCTCCAGATATTCCATGAGCTTCCAATCGCCGCTGTGGATCAAGCTCACGGGTGTCGTGCGCCAGAGTCCGGGGCCGGAACCGAGGTAGCCGGGGAAATGCTGGAAGATGGCGTCGCGTTTCAGCTTTGCCGCGGGGTCTCGAAAAAGCTTCACGATGCTCTCGCCATCGAGCACCTGCCGGGGCTTCGGCGCGGAGCCGATTTCCAGGAACGTGGGGAAAATATCCACATGCGCCGTCGGCACATTGCTGGCCGATCCGGCCTTCGTCACGCCGGGCCAGCGCACGATGAAAGGCTCGCGCGTGCCGCCTTCGTAGAGGCTGCCCTTGCCGCTGCGCAGCGGCGCGTTGTCGGTGATGCCTCCACCGTCCTCGTCGTTGGCTTTTGCCTTCTTCTTTTTGCCCTCCATGCCCGGATCGCGGATGAGACCGCCGGGCCGGTCGTAGCCACCCACGCCGCCATTGTCGCTGGTGAAAATGAGCACCGTATTGTCCGCGAGCTTCAATTCATCGAGCGTCTTCATCACTCGTCCCACGCTTTCATCCACGCTGGCGATCATCGCCGCGTAGGTCGGATTGTTGTGACCGCCGACGCCGGGTTTGGGTTTGAATTTTGCGATGAGGTCCGCCTTCGCATCATGCGGCGCGTGCACGCCGAAGTGCGGGAGATAGAGGAAGAACGGCTCATCCTTGTGGCGCGTGATGAAGTCCACGGCCTTGTCCGTGAGGAAGTCCGCGAGATAGGTGCCCTTCGGGTATTCCGTCTTCGGATTCGTATTGAAATCAAAATGCAGCCCCATGCTCACGATGGCCTCATCGAAGCCGCGTTTCCCCGGCTGGTATTCGCCCGTTTGCCCGATGTGCCATTTGCCAAACATTCCCGTGGCATAGCCGCCGGCCTTGAGCTGCTTCGCGATGATATCGCGGTCGAGCGGCAGGTCCGTCACATTTTCCACCGGCCGCAGCGGTCGCGAGCTCCAGTCGAAGCGCCCGATCCCTCCGACCGTATAGACGCCCGTGCGCGCTCCGTATTGCCCGCTCAGGATTGCCGCGCGCGTCGGCGTGCAGTTTTGGCAATGATGATGGCTCATCAGTTTCATCCCCTGCGTCGCGAGCCGATCAATGTTCGGCGTCTCGTAGTATTTGCTGCCATAGGTCGCCGTGTCCGTCCACCCGAGGTCATCGGCCATGATGAAGACGATGTTTGGCTTCCGATCCGCCGCATCCGCAGAGGACGACAGGATCGCGAGGAGGGAAAGTAACGCGGAGAGGAATTTGGGGATTGAAATCTTCACCCCGTTACAACCCCGCTCCCTCGCCGGATTCGGACATTTTTTCCAAAAGAATATCGAGCACAGCCGCCGCTCGAAAGTAGCGATGGACACCCGCGCGGCGTGGAAATTAGATGCGTGATGAGCATCCGAAATTTCCTGTGCAGCGTGTTCGCGTTCGCCCTTTGCATGGGGGCTGCGGGGGGCGCGGCGGAAGCGGACGCGGTGTGCCGCTACCACAGCCATCTGCTGCCGACGCCGCTCACCGACAAGCCGGGGCGCAAGTATGCGCGCGACCGGTTCGTGGACATCCTGCATCTGAAACTCGATGTGACCCCCGACTTCGCGAAGCGCACCGTGCGGGGCACCGCCACGCTGAGCTTCAAGCCGATCGCAAAACCGCTCGCGAAGCTGGAGCTCGACGCCATCGGCCTGACCATCGAGAGCATCACGGCGAAAGGAGCGACCGTCGCGGAGCACGAGCTCACGGATGAAAAGCTGATCCTCATTTTCAAGGAACCCATCGCCGCGGATGCGGAGGCGAGCGTGAGCATCACCTATCACGCGGAGCCGACCATCGGGCTGCACTTCCGCACGCCCGAGATGGGCTACAAGCCGGGCGACACGCAGATGTGGAGCCAGGGCGAAGCGGAGCAGCATCACTTCTGGTTTCCGAGTTACGATTATCCGAATGAACGCTTCACCAGCGAAGTCATCTGCCACGCGCCGGAAGGCATGGAGGTCGTCTCGAATGGATCGCTCCTCGGCACGGAGAAGGACGCGGACGGCCTCACGGCGTGGCATTGGAAACAGGACAAGCCGCACGTGAACTACCTCGTGGCGATGGCCGCGGGATACTTTCACAAAATCGAGGACAAGGTCGGCACGCTGCCGCTCGCGGTGCTCGTGCCGCCGTCGGAAAAGGAACAGGCCGCCAACGCCTTTCGCGACACGAAAAAGATCATAGAGTTCTACCAGCGCGAGACCGGCGTGCCCTTCGCGTGGGACAAATACTACCAAGTCTATTGCCTCGATTTCACCGCGGGCGGCATGGAGAATACGAGCTGCACCTTCCAGGCCGCGCGGCTGCTTTTTCAAAATGACACCGAGCAGCTCCGCACGCTGCACTGGCTCGACGCGCACGAGACAGCGCATCAGTGGTTCGGCGATCTCGTCACCTGCCGCGACTGGTCGCACCTGTGGCTGAACGAAGGCTTCGCGACCTACTACACCGCGCTCTACGAGGAGGAGAAAAACGGGCGCGATTCCATGCTCCTCACGCTTTGGAACAACGCGCAGGCTGTCTTCGGAGCCACGGACACAAAGCCCATCGTCTGGCGCGACTACCGCGACCCAATGGAGCAATTCGGCTACCGCGCTTATCCGAAAGGCGCGTGGGTCCTCCACATGATCCGCAGCCGGCTCGGCCCGGAGCTTTATCGCAAAAGCATCCACGCCTACCTCGACCGCCACCGCAACGGCATCGCCACCACCGACGACTTGCAGGCCGTCCTCGAAGAGCAATCCGGGCTCTCCTTCGATCAATTCTTCGACCAATGGCTCCACCACGGCGGCCAGCCCGAGCTGAAAGTCGAATACGCGTGGGACGCCGCATCCAAGCAGGCCAAGCTCAACATCAAACAGACGCAAAAGCTCTCCCCCGAGGTGCTGCTCTTCCGTTTCGATCTCCCCGTCCGCTTCCACATCAAGGGCCAGGACAAACCCCTCGACTTCAAAGTCACCGCCAGCAAGGCCGAGGAGGATTTCTTCTTCCCCCTCCCCGCCGCGCCGGAGCTCGTTCGCATCGATCCCGACTACACCCTTCTCGCAAAAGTCGAATTCCAGCCCCCGCCCGAAATGCTCAAGCGCCAGCTCAGCGCCGACGTCATCGGCCGCATGCTCGCCGCGCAATTGCTCGGCAACAAAAAGGATGCCGCCAGCACCGACCTGCTGAAGACCGCGCTGAACAACGACAAATTCCACGGCGTCCGCAGCGAAGCCGCCAAGGCACTCAAGAAAATGAACACCCCCGCCGCGCGCACCGCACTCACGCAGAGCCTCACCCAGCCCGACGCCCGCGTGCGCCGCGATGTCGTGGAATCCCTCGCCGCCTTCCCCCACCCCGAGGCGTGGCAGGCGCTCTGGCAGCAGTCGCAGTCGGAAAAAAACCCCGGCGTCCTCACCGCCATCATCCAGACTTGGGGCTCACGCGCCGGCGAGCCGCAAGTCTCCGCCGCGCTGCGAAAATTCCTCGCCACCAGGAGCTATCATAACTCCATCGCAGCCGCAGCCATCACCGCCCTCCGCGCGCAAGACGATGGCGCCGCCGTCCCCGCCATCCTCCAGCAGTTCCCCGGCATCCTCCCCGAACTCGATGCACGGGAAAAAGCGCAGGCCTTCGACGCGCTCGCCTTCCTCGCCCGCGACGCCCGCCATCCCGATCGCGACGCCGTCCTCACCCTCCTCGCGCAACACCTGAACAGCCTCGACGACATCCTCCGCGCCGCCGCCGCCAAATCCCTCGGCACCCTGCGCAACCCCAAGGCCCTCGCCCTGCTGCAACCTCTCGTCACCGTCAGCAAACCTTATAACTATAACGACCCCATTCGCGCCGCCGCCGAAAAGGCCATCCAAGCCCTCGAATCCGAACAGGCCAAGCCGCAGGAATTCAAGGACGTGTGGACCAAGATGCAGGAACTCCAGAAAAAGACCGAAGACCTGGAGAAGCAGCTAGAAAAGCTCGGCAAAAAAGCCGCGCCAGCCAAGCCCGCCGGAAAGTAACCCCGCTCGCGGCAACCATCATCAGCACCAGCCGATGCAGCCTCTTCATCACGGCTTCAGGTGTTTGATCAGGAAGGCAGCACCTTCGGCACTGATCTCTAAGCTTGCTCCGACTTGGATACCCGATCCTGCCCGTAAAACAGAGACAGGCTCACTGAATTGTTGTTGCGATGCCTTTGCGGGCTAAAGCCCAACACTGCTTTTTCTCATCGTCCAACTGCTCCACAAACTCCGTCAGCGTCATGCCAATGCCGTGACTGAGCTGCCCGTCACTGGCAGTGTGAGATTGGCTTTGCCACGCTCCAGCTTGCCGATGCACTTGCGGCTCAGCCCGTTCTAATGAGCGAGCCCGTATTTACTCAGCCCAGCCCGCTCCTGCAGCACCTGCAACCGACGCGGCAGCCGCTCGCGGATGCGCTCGGATCTACTCGGCTTAGTCGTGGGCATCGTGCTTGTCCGATGACGAGGGCATGATTCACCAGCTCCAGAGCTCGTTGAACATTTCTTGCTTGGCGGCACTCAGGCAGAAGCAGTCAGCGCTTCGACTTCTGCAGTTTCTCAACAGCTTTTGGCTGCTCTACGGTGGCAAGCTTGCTCTCGGCGTGTGTGGTGAACTCCGCAATAGCCAAGAACCCGTCCTTGTCTTTGTCCACGCCGTTGAAGTGCTGCTCGGCGTGGCCGCCCATGCGAGAAATCTTGCGATACTCGGCGGCGTCGAGCTTGCCGTTCTGGTTGGCGACGGGCATCGGGTCTCCGATGATGTCCTTGGCCGCGGCAGGAAGTGCAGTCAGCGTGGTCGCGAGGCCTGCGATCAGTATGAGCAGGGTTCTCATTTGCGCTTTCATGGTGAAGATGGCTTGGCGGGTTGATTGCGTTTCGCTGGGGCGGGTGACGTGGCCGGAGCTGGCTCGGCGATTTTTGTTCCCGTTGGTGGATTCCACCCTGCAGGTTTTGGGTTGGCGATTTTCAACTCCGCCTGGTCGCCGCTCTGCCTCATGTCCTTCTCAAGCTGGGCGGTCAGGCCGGCGATCTTCGCCGCGTATTCCGGCTTGCCGGCGAGATTTGCAGTCTCGTGGGGATCGGCATCGAGATCGAAGAGCTGCGTGCGATCCACCTGTGAATAGCGGATGAGCTTCCAGCGACCGTCGGTAAAGCCGCGCTGCACGTTTCGATAGGCAAACATCAGGTGATCGCGCGCGGGCTTCGCGGGATCGCCCAGCGTGGCGCCGAAGTCGAAGCCGTCGCTCTCATTCGGCGAGGCGATGCCGCAGAGCTTGCCGAGCGTTGGCAGCACGTCGAAGAGGTAGCACATCGCCCCGGTGTGGCTGGCCGCAGGGATGCCTGGGCCGGCGATGATGAGCGGCACGCGCACGGAGTCGTATTCATAGACGTTCTGCTTGCCGATCAGCCCGTGGCTGCCGCGCGCGACTCCGCTGTCGGCGGCGAAGACGACGATCGTGTTTTTCGCAAACGGCGACGCGTCGAGCGCATCGAGCACGCGGCCAATCTGTGAGTCGAGATAGGAGATGTAGCGCCAGTATTCGGCGATCATTGCGCGCACGGCGGCGGGCGTGCGTGGCCACGGCAGCAGCTTCTCGTCGCGAATCGTCATCTCCCCATTGTCCCAAGGATGCACCGGCAGAAAGCTCGGCGGCAGCGGGATCTTCGCCGGATCATACTTCACCGGATAGTCCTCCGGCACGACGTGCGGATCATGCGGCGCATCGAACGGCACATATGCGAAGAACGGCCCGCCATTCTTCTCCGCCTGCTCGTGGAGAAAGCGGATCGCCTCATCCGCAAAGGCCTCGCACGCGTGCTTCGACGACAGCTTCGCCTCGCCGACTCTCCCATCGGTCACGTCGCGCAACTTCGCCTGCAACGGGTTCGTCATGCCGCCGGTGAACATCGAGCGCGCGGTCTGGAAACTGCGCACGAGCGACGCGTCGCCGTTGTGCCACTTGCCGCTTACGAACGTCGTGTAGCCCGACTTGCCGAAGGCCTCAGGCCACGTCGCGTCGCGCATCAGCTTCTCATCAATGTGGAAAAGGTTCCGCCCCGAGAGCAGCATCGCGCGCGACGGCACGCACGTCGCGCCCTGCATCCCACCCTGCATGTAGGCGCGATGGAACGACAGCCCGCGATGCACGAGCTTGTCGAGGTTCGGTGTCTTGATGATTGGATTGCCCAGCGCCGCAATCGTGTCCGCACGCTGGTCGTCCGCGAAGATGAAGAGGATGTTGGGCTTGGCTGATTTGCTTTCTGCTGAGTGGGTAGCACCCAACGGCAACAGGAGAAGGGCGGTGAGGAGTGCGAGGATGTGTTTCATCCTATTCTTTTGGGGTTTTTGCATTTGGCTTCATCACAGTGATCTCTGCATCGTTCTTTTGAGCCGGGCCTGGAGTGCTGCGGCCATCGGCGATTTGTTGTTCGAGAATCTTCGTCAGCCGCGCGACGACATCGGGATGTTCGCTTTGCACGTTCTTCATTTCGCCGATGTCAGTGCTCAGATCGTAGAGTTGCACATCCGGCAGGCCTTGCTTCTTCGCGTCGGCATCGCCGGGCTTTCCCCAACCACCGCTGCCGGGACACAGTTCCAACTTCCAGTTGCCCTGCCGCACGGCGAACTTGCCGTTGATGCTGTGATGCACGACCGCTTCGCGCAACGGCGCGAACACATTGCCCATCAGCGCTGGCAGGATGCTCACTCTGTCTTCACCTGCATTGTCGGGAAGCTTCGCGCCGAGGATGTCCGCGCAGGTCGCCATGAGATCGGTGTGGCAAATCAACGTCGCGCACTGCGAGCCTGCCTTCACGCGATCCGGCCAGCGTGCGAAGAACGCCACGCGATGTCCGCCGTCCCAGATGTCCGCCTTGTAGCCGCGAAACTGTGCGCTCGCGAAGTGGCCCTGCGCTTCGAGCTTGGTCGTGCCTGCCGCTGGTGAGCAGCCGTTGTCACTGGTGGCGATGACCAGTGTGTTGTTCGCGATGCCTGCCTTGTCCAGCGCCGCGAGCACTTCGCCGATGGCCCAGTCTGTCTCCATCACATAGTCGCCGTAACTGCCGAGCCCGCTTTTGCCATGCCACTCCTTTGACGGCACGATGGGCGTGTGCGGTGAGTTCAGCGGAAGATAAAGAAAGAACGGCTGCCCGCTTTTGGCGCGCTCGGCAATGTGTTGCGTCGCACGTTGCGCGAGGCTCGGCAGCATGTCCACCGGCTCCAGGATTTCCGCGACATGATCATTCTCAAAGACCGACTTGATCATCCGTGCATGATGAAAGCCGAAGAACTCATCAAAGCCGCGCGTCACCGGTCCATCGTGAGTAATGGCACCGAGCGGTGCGCCTTCACCCTTGCCTTTGCCTCCGCCCTTCTTGTCCGCGCCTTCGATGGTGAAACCGAGATGCCACTTGCCGATGATGGCGGTGTGATAGCCGTGCTGCTTGAGGAGGCCCGGCACTGTGAACCGATCCGCCGCGATGAGCGGCTCCACATACCCATCCAGCACGCCGCCCTGCAAACGCGAGCGCCACGCATAGCGGCCCGTGAGCAAGCCGTAACGCGTCGGTGTGCAGACGGACGAGCCGCTGTGCGCATCGGTGAACGTCATCCCTTGCGCAGCGAGCCGGTCGAGATTCGGCGTCTTGATCTTCCCGCGCTGCGGATTCAGGCACTGCACATCGCCGTAGCCGAGATCATCGCAGAGGATATAGACAATATTGGTACGCTGCTCGGCAGCGAATGACGAATGCAGAACGAAGAGCAGCGAAAGCAAGGCGGAGATGGACTTCATGGTGCCTTGGAGCCGGTGATTTCAGAGAGGCAGTGGAAAAAGGCACGCTTCCGAGCAGACGACAGGCCCCAGTTCACGGGCGGCGATTGATAGCCTTCTCCGAGTGCTTCGCCTTTGCGGCGATAGTCAAACCAACCCCAGGAGACATGCTCGGAGATGGCGGCGGCGAAGTTGTTCGCAGGTTGATCGAAATTTTCGTGATCATCTTCATTGAAAAGAATGGGCATGGGTTTGAAACCCGGCACCGCACGCGTTTGATTCACCATCTCGGTGATGCGAACGGGATCTTTGACGCCGTTACCATGCAGCAGCAGGAAGTCGGAGCTGCGCACGACGTTCTCCGTCGGGATGGCTCCGCCGCCGTAGCTAGTGCCAACGAGGATACGCCGCTCATCTTGATGGGTCCGCCGCACACGCTCGATCAGCTCATGAATGCGATCCGGCCGCAGAATCGCGTGGTCGTAGGCCTTCATGTTCGTCTCGTTGTTCACCTCGACGATCACATTGCGCCAGCCACCTTTGAGGAGCCATTGCGTTGCCTGATCGGTGGCGCGGATGACGGCCGATTCGTCGCGCAGACGCTGGTCCTGGCCGAAGTAGAAGTAGCCGAGTATCACAGCCATTCCGTTCGCATCGGCGGCATCGAGAACGCGCTTCATCCGGTCCGCAAAATCGGTGCGCAACGAGCCATCCGACTCAAAGGCACCCGAGATCCATGGCTGGGTCTTGGAGTAGCCTTCGGGCGAGCCTCCCTGGAAGTTCACGGTGATAGCCAGCAGGCCATGCGCCTTCCACTCCGGCATCGCGGCGATGAATTCGCGCACGTTTCGCTCCGCATCCCACTTGCCTGTATCGGCATACACCCAGCGCTTCGCCGATTCGGGATTCAGGTCGTCATAGGTGGCCTGCACCATGCGTGAATTGAGCAGCAGGCCTTCGATGCGATGCCCCTTCCATTCGCGGCCCTCATACGTGGGCTTGCCGTTGATGTGGAAATCCGCGCCGACGATGCTGACGGTGGTTTGGCGGCGCTCGTGCTTGCCATGGGTCACGTTTGAAAAAGTGGGGACGCCCTTCATCCCGGTCGGAGGCGTATTGGGATCGGCGGCCTTCGTCGGCTCGGCCGAGCCGACGAGACTGACCGCCGCCAATCGAAGAATGATGAGAGATACAAGTGTGCGCTTCATGATCACTTTACCATAGGTTTCTGGCTCTGCTTGCTACCGATTGGAACATCGTTCTGTTGCTTCGCACCTGGAGTGCTTCGGCCATCGGCTTTGTATTTTTCGAGCAGCGCCTTGAGGTCGCGCACGATGTCGGGATTCTCGGCGTAGTGATTGCGACGCTCGGAAAGGTCTTCGCGGAGATTGAACAACTCACCCGGCTGATCGTGCTTTGTGTAGCCGCGCTCACTCTTCATAAATTCCGGCTCGCCACGTGCGCCGTTGTCATCACCGCTCGGGGCATCGATGAGCACCCACTCGCCTTTGCGGATTGCAAATTTCCCGCTGGCGCTGTGATGCACGGTCGCCTCGCGCGCGGGGGTCGAGTGCGACTCGCCGAGCAACACGGGCAGCACATTGACGCTGTCCGGCGCGGCGCTGTCGGGCAGCTTTGCGCCAAGCAGTGCAGCGACCGTGGCCATGAAATCCACATGGCACATCGTCTCATCGCTCACGGCGCCGGCTTTGATTTTTCCCGGCCAGCGCGCGATGAATGGCACGCGATGCCCGCCCTCCCATGCATCGCGTTTCGCACCGCGCAGCTCACCCATGCTATAGTGGTGAGACTCGGTGATGCGGTCATACGCGCCAGGCTTGATTTCCACGACCTCTGGCCCGTTGTCGCTGGTAAAGATGACGAGCGTGTTGTCCGCGACGCCTGCGCGCTGCAACGCGTCGAGCACCTGGCCCACGGTCCAGTCGGTTTGAAAAACGAAGTCGCCGTATTCACCGGCCTTCGACTTGCCCTTGAATTCCGGCGCGGGCACGACCGGGTAATGCGGCGACGTGAGCGGAAGGTAGAGGAAGAATGGCTTGCCGGATTTCGCTGTGTTCTCGACCCACTTCACGGCGTGACGCGTGAGTTCAGGCAAAATGTTCACGAGCTTCCAGCCCGGCACCATCGGGCCGGGGATGTTGAACAAATCCGCGCGGCCCGAGTCGCGCACCGATGGGATGCCGGCGGTGCGGTCGTCATTGATGAAACAATACGGCGGATAGTTTGGTACGGCGGTGCCGAAGTAGTGATCGAAACCGCGTGTCGTCGGCCCGTCGGCAATGGCTTTGGTGAAGTCCACGTTGCTCATCGGGTCAGTGCGGCTCGACGGCGGCAGGCCGTCCGTGGTCGGCCACGTCATGCCGAGATGCCACTTGCCGATGCACGCAGTGGAGTAGCCATGCTGCTGGAGGAACGACGCGACCGTGAGCCTGTCGGGCTCGATGAGCGGCGCATCCCACGGGCCGAGCACGCCGCGTTGCAAGCGCGTGCGCCACGAGTAGCGGCCTGTGAGAATCGCATAGCGTGTCGGCGAGCAGACGGAAGTCGGCGCGTGCGCATCGGTGAACCTCATGCCTTCGTGCGCGAGCCGGTCGAGATTTGGCGTGGGGATCTTCGAGTCCTTGTTGTAGCAGCCGAGGTCGCCATAACCGAGGTCATCGGCGAGGATGAAGACGATGTTGGGTTTGCTGCCCGCAGCGTCCGTCCGACCGGCTTCCGGGCGCGGATCGCGCTCAGGCTTTCCATTTGCAGCGACATCGCGAGCCATGGCCCGACGACGGATTTCGTCGCGCGCCGCCACCAGCCGTTCCGGCCACTCAAACTTCGGTGCCTTTGCCGGGTCGTAGCCACCGAGATGTCCGGTGAGGCGAGTCTGTGGCTTGGCGTATTTCAGCACTGTGTCGCCGAAGACCTCACGGCACATCGCGGCGAGGCCGGGATCATATTCGATGAGCTGCGAGCGCAGGTGGACGTGATTGTGGTCGTGGTCGTTCACTCGGTTGTTGTCGAACCACGACTGCACGCCCTCGGCGAAGTATTCGTGATGGTTTACAGCCGCATACTTGCCCTTCCACAAACCGGCTTTCATCGAGGCATCGTAAGCCGCCTTGAGTCGTGCATCGAAGGTCGGGTCCACATTCGACATGCCCCGCAGATGAATGCTGTGCGCGAACTCGTGGATGGGAATGCACTCCGCCGAATACGGATCGCCCGGATAGCACAGCAGATTCTCCTCCGCGCTGGAGCAGTAGGGATCCGTTTCACTGCCTCCGGTGCCACGGGCGCGGGCATCCCAATAATTCTTTCCCGAGATTTCCGGAAAGTCGGGGTTCCTCCCGTCACCCAAGCGGGCAAACTCGGGCAGATCCGTCGTGTATTCGTTGTGCGCCATGATGCACATGCGCGCGCCACTTTTGATCATCGCCGCACGCACCTCGGGACGATTCGCAAGCATCAGATTGATGAGGTAGGCAGCTTCCGGCAGGGCGTGCGGATCTACTTTCGCAGACGCGACGATGGGGAACCCATTCGCGCTCACCTGCTGCGTGTAGAATGCAGGCACGCCGCCGAACCGAAACGCTTGCACGCGCACCTCGCACGTGACCGCAGCTTCGGACTTGTCACCACGTCCAATCACGACAAAGCGATGACCAAGCGTCGTGGTGATGATCGTCTCCTTGCCCGGCTCGACGCTGCCATTCGGCACACGCTCCGTTTCGGACTTGAGCCAAAAAATATCCACGGGCTCCGCGCTGCCATTGATGATCTGAAGTTTGGGGCGCGGCGCTCCGATCGCTCGTGCGGGTTCGAGGAGCACGACGAGAATTGATAGAAGCGAAAGGATGGATCTCATGTCAGGACACAATTGGGTCATCCAACGGGAAAAGCAGTCAGCAACTTCAGCGACGTGATGTCCCTCGGCGCAAGGCTGCGCATCTCAGCGCATTGGTTATCTGGGGGGAATTCATCGACGTCATTGCTCTGAGATGGATTGAGCTTTCATCGGATATGCGCGCGCCGGCGCACCGCCAAGCTCGCGGCGCAACTGCGCCCCCGGCGCGGCGTAAACGGATCCGGAAGAGCCCATGCGAAATCACCCCGACTTCCCCCCTCCCCCGCGATGTCCTGCACCGAACCGCCCGGCACATACCGCTGGTTTTCCAAAAGAGCGGCTTCGCGCGAACGTGCGCGCTTTTCCCGAGCCATGCTGCCGAGGCATCTTCGCCATCGAAGTCGCTGGCGTTGATTTTCAATCGGGCGATGGCGCAGAGCGTCGGCAGCCAGTCCACGCCGCTGATGACGGATTGCTCGTCAGTGCGGCCCGCGGGCACGTGGCCGGGCCAGCGCAACATCCACGGCACGTCCACGCCGCCCTCGAAGTTCGTGTGCTTGCCGCCGCGCTGCGGGCCATTGCTGCCCATCTGATTGAAGCGCAATCCGCCATTGCCAGCCTTAGTCATGTCCGCGCCCTGGTCGCTGTTGAAAACGACGATGGTGTTCTCGCGCAGCCCGAGTTTGTCGAGTTCGGCGAGGTTGGTATTGGGTCATTGGTTTTTTCGACAGTCTTCCAGACCTTGGCGGCGATTCACGGTCTGCGAATGACGGCAAGCCAGTCCTCACCGGCCTCGGCGGGTGGCGTGCCGAGGGAAACCTTCGCGCCACCGGGCACCGCACGCACCACGCTGTCCACGAGTTTGCCGCCTGTGCGCGGATTGAACCACTTCACGCTGAAGCTGCCATTGGCACCGGAGAGGTCGAGGTCGGTCGCCCCGCTGGTCGAGCTTCGAGCAATCGTAATCAAGCTTGTCGTTGCGCTCGACGAACGGCCACACGTTGTCGCCATCACCGGCGGCGTTGTAGGTGAGAAAGGAGAACGAGTTCGCGCCTTTTGCCGAGAGATAGTTCAGCGCACCGATGAGGCCCTTGCCCTTGCCATCGCGCCACGTCGGGTCGCCGGTCTTCCAGTCGCCAATATGCGGTGCCCACGTTTTGAGCGGCACTTTGTCCGGCTTGCCCGCGATGGTGTTGTCGAAATCCGCATAGCCGAGCAACGTCTCCGGCGCATCGGCACCGGCCTTGAGGAAATACTCCTTCGTGCCGGCAAATTGGAGATGATGTTTGCCCACATATTGCAGTCGGCCCCTGGCGCGGAAGTCGCGGCAGGTCTTGTCCGTCGGGACGATGGTGAATCTGCCGGTCTTGCCCTCAAACGGGGCGAGCGCCGTGCCGCCACCGTCGAGCGCCGCGAGCGGTCCACGCTTGAAGGAGACGGCCTAATTCCATGTCCCCGCCTTGTCGGGCGAAAGATGAGCGCGCCATTTCGTGCCGGACTCGGCTGAAGAATTCGCCGCCTCGCCATCCGTCGCAAAGTAACCGGGCACGGTGTATTTCGGCGACCCGCTCTAGTGCGTGAACATGACGTTGAACGCGAGGTCGGTGAACGGATTCGGCTGCGTGTCGCGCTCGTGTGCGAGCGGCCCGTCGAGCGTGAGCGTGATCTTGTGCCACTGCTTGAGTTCGCCAGTGATGGCGAGCTCGCCTTTGCCGTTCGGCTGGCGCGTGGCGATTTCAGACTGACCGTTCGCCCCTTGGGCAATGGCCCAAACGAACGCGACGCAGGTGATCATATTTCTCATTTTCAACTTCATTTTCGGAATCCCTTTTCGCTGCCGGAGCGTTTGCCGTCGTCTTTGAGGGTGCCGGGTTTCCAGTCGCGGGCGATTTCGATGTCGGCGGCGGCTTTGTCGGTGAGTGCGGTGATGTCCACAAAGCCGAGGCGATTGTAGAGCGCGGGGAGGTATTGGGCGTCACGGATGGTGGCGTATTTTTTCCAGTGAGCGAGAGCTTCGCTGAGATGACGCTGAGCGGCGGCGTGCTCGAACTTGTCGCCGCTTGCATCAAACAGAGACAGCGCACAGGCTCCGCGAATCTTGGCCGCGTAGTAGCGGCCCAGCCACGCGAGTGCCTCGCAGTCGTTCACGGTTTTTTGAAGTTCGGAGTCCTCTTTCCCAGCCACGCGGAGCGCGTCGAGTGCCGAAAAAACTTCCGCTGCAGGGCCGTCGAGCGCAGCCGCAATTTCGAGCGGCGTGGTTTGCTCCATGGGTTGACGAGCGGCGAGTTTGTTTCGCCAGTCGCGGATGCAGAGCACGTTCGCACCAGGCATGGCGCTGCCTTCCATGAAATGGCGCACGGTGTAGAAGCCGTTGCCCTTGCTTCTGCGGTGGCTCCAGCAGGCTTCGGGAAACCACTTCAAATCAATGTCGCCCCAAAAGAAGCGCGTGGTCAGCGGCATGACCTGCGACGCACCTTGCAGAGCGCGGAAGAGGTGCGACGACGAGGCCTTCGGATGGCGCGCGGCGAGGGCACGCTCGAAGTGCGAATCCGGCAGCGAGGGATCGTACGCCAGGCGGCCCCATAGCATGAAGGAATACCATTGCTTCTCCATCACCAGCGGGCGCGGGCCGGGGGCGGGATGGCGCTCCAGGAAATCGCGGCCCCAAGTATAGCCGTCCGGCCCCATGTAGAAGCCGGCGATTTTATCCGCCGGAGGAATGTTCGAGATGTATTCACGGACGTAGCCAGGATCGCCGAAGCGGAAGGTGTAGATGTCGTCATTGCGCACCGTGAGCCAGGTCTTCCTGCCGGGCGCGAGGTTCTCCAGCAGCGGCTGGATGAAGGGCGGCTTCGTGATCGAATACATGTGCGCCACCGAGTATTTGAAGCTGAACTCGAAGGTGCCGGGATAGTCTTTGAAGGCGTCCAGGATGTCGCTCTGCGCCGTCCAGTGGAAGCGATGGATCATCGGGAACTCGCGCTTCGGATCGAGCTTCAATGCATCGCGCACGCCCTCGCCGTAAGTATCCCAGAGCCACGCTTCCTTCGCCTTGGAATCCATCTTCTGCGGCATGGCCTCACCCGCCGTGATGCCCATGCCAGCCAGCAGCGGGTAGGTCTTCACCATCTCCCGCACACTGGCGCGAAAATACTTCTTGGTGATGTCGTTCCCCAGATCGCTCGTGATGCCTTGTTTTCCCTCCGCGCCAAAGGTGAAGACATTCCAGGTGAAGACCCAAACGCGGATGCCACGATCCGCCGCCTGCTGCATGACCCAGCGCCAGAACTCGATCTTCTCGTCCATGGTCATCTTCTTCACCACCTCATGATCAGCGAGCATTTCAGGGCGCACAAAGCCCTCGCCCGAAAAGCTAAACGTGTCCTCAAGCTTCGCCTTCGTGCGCCAGACATCGTCCAGCGCCACCTCCGGGAATTCCGGCACCTTCACCATCGAGGGAAACGGATGCAGGCTCCAAAGCGAAAGCACGTTGTAACGATGCCGCGCCATCGAATCGAGGAACTCAGTCCAAAACGCGCGTTCCCACATCTCCGGGATGTTCGCCTGCGCCGCATCTGCAGGGTCCGAGTAGCTCGGCGTGCGCAGATCGAGCGGGATGTTGAACTTAATGCCCCGTTGCGCGATGTGCGGCCTGTGATCGCCGACCTTGAGTTCCGCGAGCGTGCCGAGGCGCACTGCCTCCGCAATATCCAGCCCGCCATACATCGCGCCCGTGGCATCGCCGCCGATGACGCGCACCTTCGCACCATCACGCTCGATACGAAAACTCTGCGCCGCGCCTGCCTGCACGCTGATCGTCACGTCGGGTGCGGATTGCTTCGCGTCCTTCGCCGCGCGTTCGATTTCCGCAGATGCAAACCGCAGCGGAGCCGAGTCGGCGGGTGAAACAGAGACGTCCGCATGGCAGATGGCAGCGGTGCCAAGGAGCGGGAGAAAGAAGGGAGAGAGGAATTTCATGGGGAGAACTGCGGGGAAGATGTGGAAGAGTGTCATGCTAAAAGCGCGGTCTTAGTCGGCAATCACGGGGCTCATCCTTTCAGCGTCGAGTTTTTTCGACTTGTTGCGTTCGTGCCGGTCGGACTTCGGCGTCTTCAGCATCGTGTCAACCATGCACCCGAGCGCATCCCACCGCTGCTGGGCCGTGATGATGAAGAGCAGGTTGACGGGGGCGCTTCCGTGCACTAGCAGCGTGCAAAGTGGGCAGCGAGGCAACGACAAGTGCGAGTAAAGAGAGTTTCATCATGAGATGTGGCGTCGGGGTCACTCCTTGCCTTTGCGTTGCCGCCCTTCTTTGCCTTCTCGCCATCGTCACCGGCTTCCGGGTCGCCGCCTTCTCCCTTATCGGCGGGGTTGCTGGGATCGTATCTCTTCGCTTTTGGATCAGCTTTGGGATTGGGCTTTGAGAAGTAACCGCCGACTGCCTTCAGGCGCGCCATCATCTGGTCATACATCTTGCCGGCCTGTGCGAGATTCGCCTTGGCGATGTTCTTCTTTTCGCCGAGATCGGTCTTCAGGTTGTGGCTGAAGTGGTCGCTCGGCCATTCGTAGAAGTGCATCAGCTTCGTATCGCCGATGACGATAGCGGAGCACGGGCCTGAAGCTCGTGCCGTCCACTTCCTTCGCGAGACGATCGCTCGCGCCAGCGAGGTCCGCAAAAGCCGGCAAGAAGTCGTAGCCCACGATGTTCACCGCGCTTCGAGTTCCGCCTGCGATGCCGGGACCGCGAACGATGAGCGGCACGCGCACGCCATTTTCCCAGAGCCACCACTTCGCGCCGCGCAGTGGATCATATGCCTCGTTCCAACTGTGGTAGCCATTGTCGGCTGTCAAGATGACATAGGTGTTCTTGGCAATGCCGAGTTCATCGAGCTTGGCGAGCACCATGCCGACGGTTGTGTCGAGGTCCTCCGCCATCGCAGCACCGAGTTGCGCGTTCTTCTTCTCGCGTTTGTCTGCGATCTTCTCGAACACGGGATTCTTCTCATACTTCGCCAACGTCGCCGCGCGGGCCTGATACTTCGCGTGAGTGGCGTAGTGCGAGAGCTGGAGATAGAACGGCTTCCCCGCCTTCGCCTGGCGCTCCATGAAATCAACGCTCCGCTTTGTGATGCTGAACATCAGCTTGGGGTCGTCGGTCGTCTCGGCCTTCTTGTCCACCACGCCGTCATTCGGTCCAAACTTGCTGTTAGTTGTCTCGCCATCGCTCTCATCGAAACCATGCTTCTCCGGCCCGCCGCCGTAGAGATGCCATTTGCCAAAGTGCGCGGTCGCATAACCCGCTGGCCGCAGCACATCGCCGATGGACGGAAAGCGGATATTCCCCTGCGGCTCCGGCTGGATCAACGGCAGATCGGCGTCTTTGCCGCGCCCCAAGTATTTGACATTGCCATCCGTCTTCGGCCCAAAGCCGCCGTTGCCGCTGTAAAGATGATGCGCCGTCATCATGCCCGTCATGATGGAGCACCGCGATGGAGCACACATCCCGGCAGCAGAGCGCGCATTGCGGAACGTCATGCCTTGAGCCGCCAGCTTTTCGACATTCGGCATCTTGCGAAAAGCCATCGCCGATTCAGGCAGCGCCGCGTCCATCCGCACCGCCGTGCCGAACCACGGCATGTCATCAATGAGGATGAAGACGAAATTGGGCTTCGAGGTGTCAGCGGCAAATGAGTGGCCGCAGAGGAGAGCGAGTGATGCAAGGCATGTGATGATAGGTTTCATGGGATTCAGAAAATGCGGTCAAAAATGAGGCGGATGCGGTCTGCTGTCTCAGTCCAGCTTGTCCCCGGTCTTGAGATATTCCTTCGGCAGCGCGGAGACCCAGGCTTCGACTTTCGTGGAGAGCTTCTTCACGATGTCGGGATGCTGCGTGGCGAGGTTCTTCGACTCGGCGGGATCGGCGACGATGTCGTAGAGTTCGAGTTCGCCATCTTTCTTGCGCGTGGGGTGACGCAGTTTCCACTGGCCTTCGCGGATGAAGGACTCGCTGCCGGGCGAACTGGTTTTCCAGAGCAGCGGCTTCGCGCGAACATGCGTGCTTTTGCCGAGCCATGCGGCGGAGGCGTCCTCGCCGTCGAATTCGGCGGCGTTGATTTTCACGCCGGTGATGGCGCACAGCGTCGGCAGCCAGTCCACACCGCTGATGACGGATTGCTCGTCGGTGCGGCCCGCGGGCACGCGGCCGGGCCAGCGCACGATCCACGGCACGTCCATGCCGCCCTGCCAGTGTGTGTGCTTGCCACCGCGCTGCGGGCCATTGCTGCCCATTTGATTGAAGCGCAATCCGCCGCCGCCGGCCTTGATCATGTCCGCGCCCTGGTCGCTGTTGAAGACGACGATGGTGTTCTCGCGCAGGCCGAGTTCATCGAGCCGCTTCAGCAGCCGGCCCACGGAGTCATCGAGCGATTCGATGTCGGCGAGATAGCGGCGCATCCCGTCGTCCACGTCGCCGCCCGCTTTGCGCACGTCGCCGAACTTGCCGAGCATCTGCGTGGGAAAATCGCTGTCCTTCACTTTCAACCCCGTCCAGCGTTTCACCAGCGCGTCGGTGGGATTCACGGGGTTGTGCGGGATGTGTCCCCACACGTTCATATAAAACGGCCCGCCCTTGTGCTGCTCGATGAACTTGATGGCGTCGTCGTAGATGTGCGCATCACGCCCGCGATCATCGGCCTGCTTCTTTTTCTTGCCGCCTTCCTCCTCGGACGAGCCGATGGAATCAATGCCGTAAGTGCCAGGTTTCTGATCCGGCCCGATGTGCCATTTGCCGAAGTGCCCCGTGGCGTAGCCCTGCTTCTTCAGCAACTCGGTGAGGGTGACATGGTTCGCGAAGCCGCCGTTCGCGGGATAAGTCGGATAAGTCGCCGGAAACTTCGAGGTCATCAGCCCCGTGCGTGCCGGGCAGCAAGTGCAGCCGGTGGCGTGGTATTGCATGAAGCGCGTGCCGTCCTTAGCGAGGCTATCAATGTTCGGCGTGCGCGCATAAGGGTGCCCGTAGCAGTGCAAGTCACCGCGCCCGAGATCGTCGGCGAGTAGAAAGATGATGTTGGGCTTGGCTGTGTTGGCTGCGAAGGTGTTACCGCAGAGGTATGCGAGTGATGCCAGGATTGAGAGTAGGGGTTTCATTGAGTGAATTGAGGTGAGGGTGAGCAGGGGGTGGATTGCGGTGGGTCTGTTGAAATCAATTCGCCGACGGCTCGGTGGATGGTGGCGCTTTGCCGGGCTTTGGCTTTTTGCTTTTTTCGTCCTTGGATTTCTTCGGCTTCACCGCCGTCGTGCGCTCCATGCCATAGCGTTTCCCTTCGCCGCTGATGGGCGGCGCCATCTCGGCGAGCCAGGCATCGTGCAGCTTGGTTAGTTCGGCGAGTTTCTCGGGCATTTGTTTGGCGAGGTCGGTGCTCTCGGACATGTCCTTGCTGAGGTCGAACAGGTTGATCTTATCCTTCTGGCCCACGAGCTTCCAATCGCCCGAGCGCACGGCCCACCAGCCTGCTTCGCTGCCGGATGCCCAGAATAGGTTGCGCGTGGGCGCCGGCGTTTCGCCGCTGAGAATCGGCACGATGTTCATGCCGTCGAGCGGCTTCTCCGTGGGTGTCGCGACGCCTGCCGCGGCGAGCGCGGTGGGCAGGATATCGAGCGCGCTGACCACGGCCTGACTTTCGCCAGCCTTGAGCTTCGCGGGCCAACAGACGAGGAAGGGCACGCGGATGCCGCCTTCGAAGTCCTGATGCTTGCCGCCGTGCAACGGGGTGTTGTCGGCGGACTGGGCGAGCGGACCGCCATTGTCGCTGATGAAGAAAATGAGCGTGTTCTCCCACACGCCTTCGCTCTTCAGCGTCGCGACGACCTTGCCGATGGCATCGTCCAATCGCTTGCCCATCGCGAGCAATGTATCGCGATCCTTGTTGCCGGTGTTGAACTTCGCAACCTCATCACCCGGAGCTTCCAGCGGCGCGTGGACGGCATTGAACGCGAGATAGACTAAGAACGGCTGCGCTTTGTGTCTTGATATAAACGATACCGTCTCCTCGCCCAGACGATCGGTAAGATAGCCTTTGTCATGCACTACCGTGGTGCCGCGGTAGATTGGATCATTCGGGTCATTGAGCTTGAAGTAGTCATGTGCGCCACGACCGAGGAACCCATAGACCTCATCGAACCCGCGCAGTGCCGGGCTCCACGCCAAATCGGGACCGAGATGCCACTTCCCAAACTGCGCCGCGGCATAACCCGCTGGCTTCAGGAATTGCGGGAAGAGTTTCTCCACCATCGGAACGCCAGATCCCGCCTGACCCGCGGTATAAAGCCCAAGGCGCTGCTGATAGCGCCCCGTCATCAATCCTGTGCGCGTGGGTGAGCAGACATTTCCAGTCACATAACCCTGCCGGCAGATGACGCTCTGCTTCGCCAGCGCATCGAGATTCGGCGTGGTGACTTCCTTCGGGTGCTGCGGATTGAACAACACATCCGCGTAACCGAGATCATCCGCGACGATGACGACTATGTTGGGTTTTGTGTTGGCCGCGTGAGTTTGGAGTCCAGTGAGAAGTAGGGCACTGAGGATGAGGTGGAGTTTCATAAGTGAGATGGATTGCTAAGGGAGTGCTTTGGCGGCGACGCGGTACCGGCGTCCCTTGGTCGCCTGACCGGGATCGAAAGACGGGCCGAGCGTCACGGTGCCAGGCTGGGAGACTTTCATGCTCCACACCGTAAACGGCTGCGGCGACTTCGCTTCGCCTGAAGCCCGCAGTGAGGACCGATCCATCAACAAACGCGTGCCGGTGTCGGTGAACTTTTCACGCAGCCAAACAGGTAACGGCCGACGCGCGTCTTGAAGCACATAGAGCATGGCAGGACGGGCGAGCGTCACCTGAAGGTCAACGTCGGCAGCATCATCGCCACCCGTCTCAACCCAATCTCCGCCTTTCAACCACTCCGGAAATGGCGAACCATCGAGCGTGCGCCACGAAAGCGGATTCGTCTGGCGCAGCGACGTCCCCGCCGTCAGTAAGCCAACTCCTACTCGATAAAAGTGGTTCGAACCCGCCTCTTCAGTGGAGTCGTGAACATCGGTGATCAAAGCCCCCAGCGGCGGTTTCCGCGACCAATCGCCGGAGTCGCCAACAGTGAACACAGAAGTCACCCGCTGCTTCGCGCCCCGATTGGAAACCTGCACGGCCTCTCCTTCAACGAGACTCGCGATCTGCGGCGATGGCCGCCCACCGTGCTGCGGCTGGAACACATCCACCTTGCCTTGAAAGACGACGACATCCGTGTGCGTGGCATCCGAGGCATCCACGCCAAAGCGGGTGCCGAGATCCACCACGCGCGCCTGCGGAGTATCGATCACAAATCCTTTCCCGCGCTCTCCCACATCCGCCGTCACGCGCCCCGAAAGCACGCGCACATGCATGGAATCAACGAGCCCCACTTCCACCGGCCCGGTGAGATCGAGCACGACGCCGGAGGCCAGCCGCACCTGCAATTCCCCGCGACTGAGCTTCACGTTCTCGCGTCGCACCCGGCTTCCCGGAGAAAATTTCGCCTCAGCGCCGCCGCTCGCAGCGAGCACTTCCACCTCGATGCCTCGCTGCGGCCACCAGAGGGCGGTGAGCATCGCCGCGAGCATCAGGAACGCTGCTATCGCTGCGATGCGGACGAGTGGGAATGGAATGATCTTCCTCTCGGGCACGCGCGGCGCATTCGTCTTCACGGCCGCGCCCGCGGTGAAACGCAGCAGCGCATCGAGCCGCATCTGTCGGACATATTCCGTGCGCAGCAGTGGGTTGGCGCGCAGCAAGTCCGCGAGACGCTGCTCTTGCACCGCCGTCGCCATCTTGTCCTGCACGGCGATGACCAGCGCCTGAAATTCGGAATCCGGAACGCTCATGCCATGCCCTCCTTCGCGACAGTCTTTTCAATGCACTCCGCGAGCAGACTCCGAATACGATAGAGCAGCGCGGAAACGGCATTGGCCGCCTTGCCATCGCGCGCCGCGATATCCGCCACCGCCTCGCCGCGCGCATAGCGGCTCTCGACCAACTCGCGCTGACCCACGGGCAGCTTTTGCAGGCAAAGCTCCAGCGCATGCAGAGCGCCCGACGACGACGACTGCTGCGCATATTCATCCGCGAGCAAGCCCATCAATTCCTCATCGAAAACCAGCCGGTCGCGCGACTGCCGCTTCCGATGCGCGAGCACTTCGAAATGCGCCACCCGATAAGCCCACGGGAGAAAAGGTCGCGCCGGGTCGTATTCCGCAGCCTTCTTCCACAGCACGCGATTCGTCTCCTGCAACACATCCGCCACCGCCGGAGCGCCCGCCATCATCGCATGGATGCACCCATACAGCGCGCTCTGCGCCTCGGTGAGGCGCTCGACGAACAGCTTCAGCGATTCCGTATCTTCGTGCATGTCCCCACTATCAGCACCGGCTCCGGAAATCTGACGCACGAAATTTCACCAAGTTCTGAAAGCCCAAAACGCGCGGGCCGCGCCCGGCTCCCCACGCCGGCGGCTACTTCGCCGCAGTCGTCGGCGAGCCGAGCTGGATGCACGCGGCTTCCTTCGTCGAGCGGACGAAGACTCGGCCATTGCTCAGCACCGGAGTCGTCCAGCATTTGCCGTCGATGGCCTTGAAGCGGCCGAGTTCCTTGTAGGCGTCGGGCGCGGCCTTGAAGGCAACGAGTTCGCCCGCGTCGCTGAGGCCGAGGACCGTGCCGCCCGCGGTGAGGATTACATTGCCGGGGCCGAAGCCGGACTGCTCCCACTTGATATCGCCATCGGGGAGCTTCACGCACTTCACTGGGCCTTTGCCGTATTCTTTAAACTGGAACATGCCGTAGAGGTGTCCGTTGAAAAGGACAGGAGTGCTCCAGTGGTTTTGCAGCGGCTTTGCCGGGACGCGCATGACCTGCTCGGCCTTCCAGTCGTTGCCGGCCTTGCTGATTTTGAAGCCTCCCGCACCCGTGCCGTACCCGGCGCTGCAATAGACGTAATCACCCGCGACGACGGGGCTCGCAGCGGTGCTGACATTGAACGGGAAATCCGCATGCCAGATCTGCTTCATCGTCTTCGGGTCGAGTGAGGTGAGGCCGCTCTTCATGAAAAAGATGATCTGCCGCTGGCCGAGAATCGTCGCGGCCGTCGGCGTGGCGTGCGTGATCGTGTCGTCGCCGCTCTTCGCGACCACGGTGCCTTTCATCGGATCAATCGCGAGATACGTCTGCCCCGCGCCGCCACCCGCGACATAGATGAGGCCGCCCTCGAAAAGCGGGCTCGCGGCGTTCGACCACGAAATATTTTTTCCGGAGTGCTGCTTGATCAGGTCGAGCTTCCACATCGGCTTGCCCGTCACGGCGTCGAATGCGTGCAGCACGAGATCGCTGTGCATGGCGACGATGACCTTGCCCGCGAGCGTGGGCGTGCTGCGTGGACCGTCACCGCCCTTGTTATCAGACGTGCCGCTGTCGCCGCCGCCCTGGTATTTTGCCGCGCCGAGATTTGCAGTCCACTTTTCCTTCCCCGTCGCCGTGTCGCGCGCGACGAGCACTTCATCCGCACCTTTCCCCTCGATGGCAAAGCACCACGCGCCACTCACGGTGAAGGATCCGAAGCCGGTTCCTGCGGGGACTTTCCACAGTACCTTCGGCGCGGCGGGCCACGTCGCGGGCAGCGCTTCGGTCGTGGAGCCGTCGCCGTTCAGCCCGCGATATTGCGGCCAGTCTGCGGCGGTGGCGGTAAGAGTGATGGCGCTGAGGGAAATGATGGTGCGGAGAATCATGGCGGTGGGGCTGTAGGGATTTCAGTTCGGGAAGTCAAAGCCGCGCAGTGCATGGATTCTTAGCCTCATGCTGAAAACCCATCTCCCCTTTTCTCTTTGTCCATTCGCGACATGGATGGGAGAGCAGCATGGGCAAGGAAAGGAGGCACAGGAACGAGTCCCGCAATTGTTTCGTTTCCCTCCTTGCGCGCAAAACATTCCCTGTCCACCGTCAGACCTGCCTGCGGATGCAGGCACCAATTTTACATGCCACCGAAGCAAGCCGCCGCGCCACGTCCCGCCCAAAAGCACTACATCCTCGACACGAATGTCCTGATCCACGACCCGGGGTCGCCCTTCCAGTTCAAGGAAAACTTCGTCTGGATTCCGGTCGAGGTCTTCGAGGAGCTGGACCGCTTCAAAAGCGAAAGCTCCACGCGCGGGGCAAACGCACGCGAAGTGCATCGGCGGCTGAGCGAGCGCTTCATGAACCCGAGCGACATGCAGGCGGGCGTGAAGCTGGAAAATGGCGGTACCCTGCGCGTGTGCATCAATCCCACCGCGCGCTTCAGTGGCGAAGGCTGGCATCTCGTGAGCGACTCGCCGCGTTTCAACGCGCTGCGCGATCTTTTTGCCGATCTCACGCTGCCGGACAACCGCATCCTTGCCGCCGCTTGCGGAGTCGCGGACGCGGAAAAGGGCCAGGTCATCCTCGTCACGAAAGATCTCAACATGATGCTGAAGGCCCGCGCACTCGGGATGGAAGCGCAGGACTACCGCACCGATCGCGTGGAGGATGTGGACATCCGGCTCACGATGCGCCGCAGCGAGGAGGAATACGAGACGCTCGATGTCGCGCCTTACACTCTGCAGGCATACGCGAGCCAGGAATCGATCATCATCCCCGAGGCGAAGGATTTTCATCCGAACCACTACGTCCTCCTGCGCAACGAGGAGGAGCCCACACACGCGATCCCCGCGCGCCACGTCGGCGGCGGCGAAATGTACAAACTGCGCCGCGACCGCATCGTGATCCGCAATGGCCGCACACTCTCCGCGCTGAACCTCGGCCAGCGATTCCTCCTCGATGCGCTCTACGATCCGGCCATCACGCTCGTGACCGTCTATGGAAAAGCGGGCACCGGCAAAACGCTCCTCAGCGTCGGCGCCACGCTGGAGCAGGTGCAGACGGGAGTCTTTGAAAAAATGCTGATCACGCGCGTGATCATGCCGACCGGACGCGACATCGGATTCCTCCCCGGCAAGCTGGAGGAAAAAATGCAGCCGTGGGTGCAGCCTGCATTCGACGCGCTGGAACTTCTGCTCACGCGTCCGCGCCGTCCCGAGCAATTCGAGAACAAGCGCCAGAGCCAGCGCAAGTCCGACGACCAGCACCAACCCGCGCAGCACAATACCCCGCAATCAAACGGCCCGGCCAAAACGATGCGCCCGTGGGAACACCTGACCGCGAGCGGCCGTCTGGAAATCGAGGCCATCACGCACATCCGCGGACGCAGCATCCCGAACGCCGTCTTCATCGTGGACGAAGCGCAGCAGCTCACGCCGCACGAGGCCAAGACGCTCATCACGCGCATGGGCAAAGGCAGCAAGATGATCCTCATCGGCGACCTCGGGCAGATCGATAATCCCTACGTGGACGCCCACACGAACGGCCTCGTCTATGCGCGCAACCGCCTGCAAGGCCAGCCGTGGATGGCGCACATCAATCTCTTCAAAGGCGAACGCAGCGAGATGGCCGAGGTCGCAGCGAACCTCATGTAGCCGCCGGCGGAAGAAGGCGGGCTGATCAAAAAATCTCCGCGGCAAATCCGGCCATGAGCAAACCCCGCATCCTCGTCATCCGCGGTGGCGCGATCGGCGATTTTGTCCTCACGCTTCCCGCGATCCGGATGCTCCGGCAGACGCTGCCGCATTGCCATCTGGAAATCCTCGGATACCGGCACATCACCGAACTCGCACTGCACGGCGGCCCCGAGGAAGGCACCACCTACGCCGACGCCGTGCGCAGCATCGAGTATGGCCCGCTCGCCGCGTTCTTCGCGCGCGGAGGACAGCTCGCGCCGGATCTCTGCGAATATTTCGCGGGCTTCCAGCAGGTCGTGAGCTGGCTCTTCGATCCGGATGGAATCTTCGCCACGAATCTCGAACGCGCAGGCGTGCGAAACTTCCTCGGCGTGTACGAAAAGATCTCCGACCAACCGCACGCCAGCCTCCAACTCGCACGCGGACTCGAACGCATGGCGATCTTCCTCGAAGACCACACCGCGCGACTTTTTCCAAACGCCGCAAGCAAGGACGCGGCGCACGCGTGGCTCGCGGAACACGGCAGCGGAAATGATGAACGCCCGCTCGTCGCCATCCATCCCGGCTCCGGCAGCCCGAGGAAAAACTGGCCCGTGGGGAACTGGCAGCGCTTCGCGGAACGCGTGGCGGAAGGAGGCTCGCGGCTCCTGCTCATCGGCGGCGAAGCGGATACTGCGGTGCTGGACCCACTCGCCAAGGCGCTCGCAATTTACCAGCCCCTCGTCGCGCGCAATCTCCCCCTGCCCTCGCTCGCCGCGCTGCTCGCACGCTGCACCGCATACTTTGGCCACGACACGGGCATCTCGCACATCGCCGCCGCGACAGGCATTCCGAGCACGCTGCTTTTCGGCCCGACCGATCCCGCGACATGGGCACCGCAGGGCGCGCATGTCCGTGTCATCTTCGCGATCGGCGGAAATCTCGCCGCACTCGCACCCGACTCCGTCCCGCTCCCCGCATTATGAAACAAACCGCGCTCACCATTTTCCTTTCGCTCGTCGCGATGCTCACCAGCGCAAAATCCGTCGAGCCTGCGAAGCTTGCCATCGTGATTATCGGCGACTCGACGGTCTGCAATTACCCGACGGAACACGCGTGCCGTGGCTGGGGGCAGTTCATCGCGGAGCACTTTGAGGACACCGTGCGCATCGCGAATCACGCGGCGAGCGGGCGCAGCACGAAGACCTTCATCGCCGAGGGCCGATGGAAGCGCGCACTCGATGAGAAGCCGGACTTCGTCGTCATTCAATTTGGACACAACGACTCGCACCCGAAGGAAAGGCCCGAGGCCACCGACGCAACGACCGACTACCGCGATTTCCTACGCCGCTACGTGGACGACTCGCGCGCAGCAAAGGCGACGCCGATTTTCATCACGCCGATGTATCGCCGCACCTTCGACGCAGACGGCAAGCTCAAGGACATCCTGCAACCGTATGCCGATGCGATGAAAGCGGTCGCCTCGGAAATGAAAGTGCCTCTCATCGATCTCCACGCGTCGAGCGGCGCGCTGTTTCTGGCGCTCGGAAAAGAGCACTGCCCAGAGCTAGCGAATTCGCCGACCGACTTCACACACTTCAATGAAAAGGGCGCACGCGCGATGGCCGATCTCGTGATGAAGCACCTGCCTGGAACCGATCCGCGACTGGCCGCTGAATTGCGCAAGGCGGAGAAAAAGTAGCGTCCCTCGACAGCCTCCACATTTGCCATCCGCGCAGCTCCCGGCAAAACTCACCCAATGGCTGAATCCCAATCCCCCGCCCCGCGACTCGCGAGTCTCGATGCGCTGCGGGGCTTCGACATGTTCTGGATTCTGGGCGGCGGCTCATTGCACAGCGCCGTAAAAACGATGGCCGATTCGCCTTGCGCGAAGCTGATCGACACCCAGCTCGATCACGCCAAATGGGACGGCTTCCATTTCCTCGACCTGGTGTTCCCGATGTTCATCTTCATCGCCGGAGTGTCGCTCGCGCTCGCGCTTCCGCGAAAGGCTGCGCAGCACGGACGCGCCGCGACGGCACGGAGTCTCATCGTGCGTGCGGCGATCCTTTTTCTCATCGGGGTGCTCTACTCCGGCGGCATCAGCAAGGGGCTTGAAGAGGTCCGCTGGCTTGGCGTCTTGCAACGCATCGCACTTGCCTCGCTCGGCGCGGGACTGCTCTCGCTGTGGCTCGGTGCGCGCTCACTTGCGGTCGCCTGCGGCGCGCTGCTGCTCGGCTACTGGGCGATGCTCATGTGGATGCCGTTTCCCGGCGGGACTCCCGCCGACTTTCGCGAAGGGCACAACATCGTGAACTGGTTCGACTCGCAGTATCTGCCGGGCCGAAAATATGATCGCGACCACGATCCGGAAGGCATCCTCAGCACGATTCCGGCAATCGCCAACTGCATCCTCGGCGTGCTCGCCGGAATCTTCCTGCGCACCTCGCGCTCGGAGGGTTCGCGAAAATCCATCACCCTCGTGGCCGCCGGCACGGTGCTGCTTGCGCTGGGTCTGCTGTGGTCGGTGCAGCTCCCGATGATCAAGAAGCTGTGGACGCCGTCGTTCGTGCTCTTCGCCTGCGGCTGCAGCGCCGTTTTGCTCGGCGCATTTCATCAGATCATCGAAGTGCGAAATGTGCGCACGTGGGCCGCGCCGTTCATCTGGATCGGCCTGAACCCGATCACGATCTACCTCGCGGCAAACATCGCGAATTTCAATCTGCTCGCGGATCGCTTCATCGGCCACACGCCGGGACTGCTCCACGCCATTTTTGCGACCGGCCTCGGCATCCTCCTCGCCTGGTGGCTGCACCGGCGCAAAATCTACCTCCGCGTGTGAGCGCGTTCCATGGAGCCGGGGCGCCCCCGCCCCGAGTTTCAACGCGAGGCGAGGGCGCCCCGGCTCCTTGCTAGCCCGTCGTGCGCAGGCCGCTTGCGATCGCGTTGATGCTCAGCAGCAGATCCGGCAGCATTGCCGTCGCTCCATTTTCATCGCCCGCCTTGCGCAGCCCACGCCAGCGTTTCAAAAGTGCGATCTGCTGCACGTGCAGGATGCGCAGCGCCTCGGCGCGGAGATTCAGCGTCTTCGACATGCGCGGACGCCGTGCCGTCATCGCGCCACCGCGGAGCCGCTCGATCATCGCTCGCGTGAGGTCCCATTCGGCAAGGATGATGCCGGACACTTTTTCGCGCAGCGCCGCATCCTCCACGAGGGAGGCATACGCGGTCATCAGTTCGCGGTCGCTACTGGCCAGCGAGGATTCCACATTCGTGAGCAGGTAATGCAGGAACGGCCACCCGCGCACATCGGCAGCGAGGCGCGCAAATTCATCATCATTCAGCGACGCGAGCGCCGTGCCCGCGCCGTACCAGCCAGGCAGGTAAAAGCGCGACTGGTTCCACGAGAAGACCCACGGAATCGCGCGCAAATCCGCGAGACTCGCCTGCCCCGTGCGGCGCGATGGGCGCGAGCCGATGCGACTGTGTTCCAGCGCATCAATCGGCGTGGCCTCGCGGTAAAATGGCAGGAATCCCTCGTGCTCGACGAGCGCGCGATATTTGGCGCGGCTTGTCTCCGAAAGTTTCGCGACGATCGGCGCGAGCGGATGCGCCGACTCCGTCGGGCGCGATGCACTACACGTCGTGGAGGTCACGCCCGCGAGAAGCAGTTCGAGGTTGTAGGCAGCGGTCGAGAGGTTCGCGAATTTCTGCGCGATGGTCTCGCCCTGTTCCGTGAGCCGGATGTCGCCGCCGAGCGAGCCCTGCGGCAGCGCGGCGAGGAAACGATGTGTCGGTCCCGCGCCACGGCTGACCGTTCCGCCGCGTCCGTGGAAAAAACGAATGCCGACGCCCGTCTGCGCACCGACCGCCGCGAGCCGCGCCTGCGAACAGTGCAGCGCCCACTGGCTCGCGATGATGCCTGCATCCTTGTTGCTGTCGCTGTAGCCGACCATCACCTGCTGCACGAGTTCGCCCGGGCGCCCGTCGCGTTTGGCATGAAACTCAAGACTGCGCCGCGTGACCGGCTCCGCGATGAATGCGCGCAACATGTCCGGCCCAGCTTCGAGATCATCTGCGGTCTCAAAGAGCGGCACGACCGGCAACAGGCACACGATTCCCTCGGGAAAACTCCGCAGCAGTCCCGCCTCGCGAGCGAGCACATACACGACGAGCAAATCCGAAAGGCGACGCGTCATGCTCACGATGAGCGCGCCGATTCCCTCCGCACCGAAACTCGTGAGATGCAGCGCGAGCACGCGGTAGCAGCCGAGCACCGCATCCGCCTCCGGACCGGCACTGGCGGCGGGATGCAAAAATGGCCGGGGTGATTTCAGTTCCCGTTCGAGGAAACGCAGCCGATCATTTTCGTTCCATTCCTCCCAGTCACTGCCGTCGAGCCCAGCCGCGCCCATGAGCTGCGAGAGCGCCTTTGCGTGAAACGCGGAGTTTTGCCGGACATCGAGATGCGCGAGGTGAAATCCAAAAACCTCCAGCGCACGCTGAATCGGCTCAATGTCAGATTCCGCAAGACGCCGCGCACCCGCGTTCACGAGCGCATCATGCAAGGTCGCGAGGTCCGCTGCGAATTCACTCCCTTCGCGATAACATGCGGCGCCCTGCCGAAGCTGCGCCGTCTGTCCTTGCGAAAGTTCCACCGGCAGACGCGCAATCATCAGTTCGACAAACTGCCGCCACGGTTCGTCAGCATGGCCGGCGAGCAGCGGCTTCGCAGATTTTCCGAGCAGTTCCGCCAGCCGGTCGATGCCCTCGCGCAACGCCTCAGGCGGCGGCTGCATCCACGTCGTGAGCGTGAGCTTTTCCGCGAGCGCCGTGAGGCTGCGGTAATGCACGACCAGCGCGTTCGTGCGCAGGCGCTCCAGATTTTCGCGCGTCACCTCAGCGGTCACGCCGGGATGCCCGTCGCGATCGCCGCCGACCCACGTGCCGAAGCACAGCCGCGGCATCGCGCCCGGCTTGCGCAGCGGCGCGACATCGAAGCCCGCGCCTTCCCACGCGATGCGCAGGCGCTCGTCGAGCACCGGCAGCACGGAGGGGAAAACTTCGCGCAGATAGTGCATCACGTTGCGGCGCTCGTCGGTGAGCGTCGGCTTTTCCAAAAGAATCTCGCCCGTGCGCCACAGACGCTCGAGTGCAGAGCGCAATTCGTCTGCAATGCGACGCACGCCAGTCACCGTGTGCGGTTCGCGCCCGGATCGTTGCAGCAGCGCAAAAAGCATCCGGTGATGATCGAGCACCGAGAGGCGTTTCGCCTCCGTGGGATGGGCGGTGAGAACCGGCTCCACTCGCACGCGCGGCAGGCACGCCGCGATCGCCTCGGCTGAGTGGCCCAGCGATTTCATCTGAGCGATCTCGCGCCCCCATAGACCGTGCTCCGCATCAAGGCCCTCGTGCTCCTCGCGCAGTTCGCGCACGGTGCCCGCGGCATTTTCCTCGACCATGTTCAGGAGCTGAAATGCGACAGAGTACGCGAGCCCGAGTCGCTCAGGCAGCCGCTCCGGATCCCATGGTGGCAGTGGCCTGCCGGTCCACGGCAGATGGTCCGCAAGTTCAGTGTGCCCCAGCCCGCGCAGCACGTCCGCGAAAGCCTCGATGAGGAGGCCGAGATCGCGGTCAATCTGCTCGAAGCCAATGGCCAGATAGTCCGGCTTGGTGTTTCCCTGCATAAATTTCCCTGCACTCTTTCTGCCGATAGTCCGCGCGATGGGCAAACAGAAATATGTTTCCGATTGAACCGCCCCGCACGCGCCCACATGGTCGGGCGAAGGCACTTTTTTCACGTGAGCAACGAAACGAACCAAACCAATCCGCTCCGTGAGGGGCTTTCATCGCGGTCCATGCCGCAGCCGTGCAACGTGGTGATCTTCGGAGCGTCCGGGGATCTCACTTTCCGCAAGCTGATCCCGGCGCTTTACAATCTCGCCGCGGATGGCGACCTGCCGGCGGCGACCAATATCGTCGGCTTTGCGCGACGCGAAAAGACCGACGAGTCGTGGCGCACGGAGTTGCGCGACTCCACGGAGAAGTGTTCGCGCTCGGGCATCAATGACGACGTGTGGGGCGGTTTCTCGAAGCGGATT